>NZ_CP076457.1:5251353-5862412 GCF_018866325.1 Streptomyces sp. YPW6 | reverse complement strand
CCGATGCCGAAGGGCATGCGGATGCCGCGCGGCGGAAAGATGCGCTGACCGCGACCTACGTGAACGGGGCGGCCCCGGGACCTTCACCGGTCCGGGGCCGCCCCGTTTCCCCTGTCCGCAAGGGAGAGGCCGCTCGTGCCCGCACCCGCGCGGAGGGGTGGCCCGGCGCCCACCAGGAGAGGCCGCTCACGCCCGGGAGAAGCCCCCTCCTCGGGAGCGGGCGCTCGCCGTCACGCGCACACACGGACGTGCCCCGCGAGGAGCCCCCTCCTCGGGAGCGGGCGCTCACCGTCACGCACACACGGACACACCCCGGGGGGCCACTCACGTGCGGCGGACAAAGGAGCTCACATCCGGATCTGGACGGACCGCGACAGCCGGTCGTGCAGGCCACGCCCGTCGCGGTCCCAGACCAGCGCGGGGATGACGAGCAGCAGCAGCACGGTCCGCACGGCCACGCGCACGAACCCGAGCCGCCCGCCGTCGTCGGCGACCACCCGCAGACTCAGCAGCCGCTTCCCGGGGGTGCAGCCGATGGTGCCGACGGTCAGCAGGCTCATCACGAGGAAGATCCCGAGTGCCCAGTTGCCCGCTGCCTGCTGGTCACCGCGAGCGAACAGCCCGTATGCGATCAGCATGCAGAGGGTCCAGTCGAAGAAGACGGCTCCGAAGCGCCGGCCGAGCGGCGCGATCGAGCCCGGCCCCTCCTCGGGCAGCCCGAGGCCCTTGCCCCGGTAGCCGAAGTCGGCGCCCATCTCCTCGGCGGCCGCACGCGGGCCCGAGAGCCACGATCCGATTGCTTGCCTGTTGTCCACCCGTCCACGGTACTGCGCCCGGGTTTGGGCCCGGCCGGGCGGGGCACGGAAACAGCCGCACGGAGACCGCCGCTGAGATGCCGCCCACCACCGCCCCGGTTAACTTGGGCGAAACAAATGGGTCACGCTTGAGAAATCGAGCCTGCCTATGGTCGGGTCCAGCGTGCGCCACCGCACTGGCCGCACCACGAGCTACACAACCCCCGCCCCCTCCCGGGTCGGGAGGAGGAGGAGTTGGATGTTCCAGAACGCCGACGAAGTACAGAAGTACGTAGCGGACAACGACGTCAAGTTCATCGACGTCCGGTTCTGCGACCTGCCCGGGGTGATGCAGCACTTCACGATTCCGGCAGCGTCCTTCGACCCGGCCGAGGAACTGGCCTTCGACGGTTCGTCGATCCGCGGCTTCCAGGCCATCCACGAGTCGGACATGGCGCTGCGCGCGGACCTGTCGACGGCCCGGGTGGACCCCTTCCGCCGCGACAAGACCATCAACATCAACTTCTTCATCCACGACCCGATCACGGGCGAGCAGTACAGCCGTGACCCGCGCAACATCGCCAAGAAGGCCGAGGCCTACCTCGCCTCGACCGGCATCGCGGACACCGCGTACTTCGGCCCGGAGGCCGAGTTCTACGTCTTCGACAACGTCCGCTTCCAGACGTCGGCGAACGAGAGCTTCTACCACATCGACTCCGAGGCCGGCGCCTGGAACACCGGTGCGGTCGAGAACAACCGGGGTTACAAGGTCCGCTACAAGGGCGGCTACTTCCCGGCCCCGCCGGTGGACCACTTCGCCGACCTGCGCGCCGAGATCTCCCTGGAGCTGGACAAGAACGGCCTCCAGGTCGAGCGCCAGCACCACGAGGTCGGCACGGCCGGCCAGGCGGAGATCAACTACAAGTTCAACACGCTGCTCGCCGCGGCCGACGACCTGATGCTCTTCAAGTACATCGTGAAGAACGTCGCCTGGCGCAACGGCAAGACCGCGACCTTCATGCCGAAGCCGATCTTCGGCGACAACGGCTCGGGCATGCACGTGCACCAGTCGCTGTGGCAGGGCGGCTCGCCGCTCTTCTACGACGAGCAGGGCTACGCCGGCCTCTCGGACACCGCCCGCTACTACATCGGCGGCATCCTCAAGCACGCCCCGTCGCTGCTGGCCTTCACCAACCCGACGGTGAACTCCTACCACCGCCTGGTCCCCGGCTTCGAGGCCCCGGTCAACCTGGTGTACTCGCAGCGCAACCGTTCCGCCGCGATGCGCATCCCGATCACCGGCTCGAACCCGAAGGCCAAGCGCGTCGAGTTCCGCGCCCCGGACCCGTCCTCCAACCCGTACCTCGCGTTCTCCGCGCTGCTGATGGCCGGCCTGGACGGCGTGAAGAACAAGATCGAGCCGGCCGAGCCGATCGACAAGGACCTCTACGAGCTGGCTCCCGAGGAGCACGCCAACGTCGCCCAGGTCCCCACCTCCCTCCCGGCCGTGCTCGACGCCCTGGAGGCGGACAACGAGTACCTCCAGGCGGGCGGCGTCTTCACGGCCGACCTGATCGAGACCTGGATCGACTACAAGCGCACGAACGAGATCGCCCCGATCCAGCTGCGGCCGCACCCGCACGAGTTCGAGCTGTACTTCGACATCTAGGCGCACCACGGGGCGGACCCACCCGCGCCCGAGACGCCGAGGGCCGCCACCTCCTCCGGGAGGTGGCGGCCCTCGCTCGTTCCGTCCGTGCCCGTGCTGCTCGCATCGTCGATACGGTCAGGCACGGGCCGTCGATAGGGTCGGGCCGTCGACGCGGCCCGGCCGGGCGGGCGCGCGGCACTCGGCCGTCGGGGCGATCGCCTGCTCTCAGGTGAGGCGGCACTCCACCGAGTCGGTGACCCGCACGGCTTCGATCGTTCCCAGGTAGATGGCGACGGTCTCCCCGGGCTCGACGCACCGTGCACCGCCCTTGGTGTCACCGATCCAGGCCGATTCCTGGCGCATGTTGACGACGTGGAGCGGTGCCGGCAGCGGGATGGGAAGGTACTGCCAGGGAGTCACGTGGTAGTACTCGTCGACGAGTTCACCGCCGTGCATGAAACAGAGGGAGGTGGACGGACAGGGAGGCAGCGGTTCGGGGGGCGGGGTGGGTTCCGCCGACGCCGCCGACGTCGCTCCGCCGAGGAGGACGGCGGTCGTGAGGAGCACGGAACTGACGCGTCGTAAGCCGGTGTTCTTCTTCATGGAATCCCCGTCTTCAGCGTGAGAAGTGAACGAATTCACTCAGGCCCACACACTATTGCCACCGCTGGTGGAGCGGGTCAAGAGCGGCCACCCTCGCATGCGCGCGGTGAGGAGCCACCGGGGCCTCGCCGACCGACGAGTCCTCCCAACCCTGGCGGTCGATGCCCCCTGAGCGCATCCTCCCGCCGGTCCACGGGCCGGTGCCACCTTTCCGGCCGGAGGCGCGCGGTGGCAGAGCCCGGTTCAGCGCTTGGCCGTACGTCCGCACGGGCTCCCGCAGGGCCTCGTCGCAGAGCAGCGTGACGTTGTCGGACGCGGTCCACAGCGCGGTCATGACCGGGCCCGTCTGCGTCATCCGGCCCTCCTCGTCCTCGCCCCACGGGTCGGGGCGGCGGTAGGCGGCCCGTTCCGCGGCCTGGGCGCAGGAGACGAACTCCCCGAGCACGTCGATCTGTTCGGCCCGGCGGCTCTTGCGGTGGCCGCGGTCAGGCGACGCACCTCCGGGCGTTCCGCCGAGCGTTGTGCGGCGCGTTGGGCGAGAGCTGTCAGTCCGCCGCCCAGCGCCACACCCGCGAGCAAGACGACCGAGGCCCATGGATCGGCAGCCATGGTGATGCCCCCTCGCCCGTGTCCTTGTGCGGCCGGGGCCATGGTCCCGTACGGGCGGAGCCCGGCAGTCGGGTGCCCCCGGACACGTCTCTCGACGGACCCGGGGGCAGCGGACGGGGCAGTGGTCGGGCTCCGGTCAGCGGCCGTAGCGGATCAGGGCGCGGACCATGCGGCAGGTGGTGTCGGACGGCGGGTGGATGCCGATGCGCTCGGCGGTGATCCGTATCCGGTGGTTGCCGGCGCTGGAGGGCTGGTAGACCCCGCTGTCGAGCAGGGCGATGGCCAGGCGCATGGCCTTGAGGCGGCGGTTGTGGGAGACGTACCACTCGCGGGGGCGGCCCGCGGGCAGTCGCTTCTTGGCGGGTGGCGCGGGGAGCGGCGGATGGAAGGGCATCGGGAGCTGTCGGTCGAGCGGCTCGGTCGTGGCGGTGGCAACGGCCATCGGCATCCTCCTGGCAGCGTGGTGGAACCCTCACGAACTGCCTCCATTTTACTGCCCCCCACTGACAATCGCCCCTGGCCAGAGGCCATTTCGGCAGTCCCTCCCGTACCCTTGGCCCCATGGAGATCTGGATCAATCCCGCCTGTTCCAAGTGCCGCGGCGCGGTGTCTCTGCTGGACGCCGAAGGGGCCGATTACACCGTCCGCCGTTACCTGGAGGACGTGCCCTCGCCCGAGGAGATCCGGGCCGTGCTGGGCCGGCTCGGTCTGGAGCCGTGGGACATCACCCGGACGCAGGAGGCCGCGGCGAAGGAGCTGGGTCTCAAGGACTGGCCCCGGGACGCCGGTTCGCGGGAGCGGTGGATCGTCGCGCTGTCCGAGCATCCGAAGCTGATCCAGCGGCCGATCATCACGGCCGAGGACGGCACCGCCGTGGTGGCGCGGAGCGACGAAGCGGTACGGGACGCGCTGGGGCGTGGTGCCTGAAGCCGTGGTGCCCGAGGCCGGGGGCCCGTGGGCGGCCCGGCAGGTCTCCAGCGGGATGGCGTTCTTCACCGATTTCGTCATCACCGGTACCGTGCGGGGCGCCGACGCCACGCACGCGCCCCGGGAGGTGACCGGCCTCCTCGGCGACGAGTTCACCGAGAGCCGCACCGGCCGGGGGCAGCTGCTGCGCTGCTACGACCTGGTGGAGGTCGCGTGGGAGCGCGAGGGTGACACCTGGCGCGGTCTGTACATCACCGTGCAGGCCCACCGGCTCGACCCACCGTTGCAGCTCGACGAGCTCGCCGAAGAGCTGGACCGGGCCGGCTTCCCCCTCGTGGATGTCGCGCCCGACGGCGTCGGGTGCCGGCGCTTCGTCCGGGCGGACAGCCAGGTCGGGGTGCTGGTCGACGAGGAGAACGGCCAGGTGCTGGCGATGACGGCACCCGCCTGGTTCGCGCCCGGTCCTCGCGGCGAGCCCTCGCCGTGGCCCCGGGAGGCGGGGCGCGACCGGGTCCGGCATCTGGTCGGGCTCGATGCGGCGGAGTGGGAGACCTGGGCGCGGCGTCGGCAGCCGGAGGAGGCGGGCGAGGCGGCGCGCCGGTGGTGGTTCCTGTGGGTGTCGTGCAGGCAGCTCCTCCCGGGCGACGGAGAGCGGCGGTACGGTCACGGTCGCGCTGCCTGGCAGGAGTTGGGGCTCTGGCTGCTCGGCTCGTGCGAGGCGGCCGGGGCCCTCGACCGTAGATCGTGCGGTACGGGCTGCTCGCCCCGGACGCGGCCGTACGGGCCTGC
Organism: Streptomyces sp. YPW6; assembly: GCF_018866325.1. Taxonomy (NCBI): domain Bacteria; kingdom Bacillati; phylum Actinomycetota; class Actinomycetes; order Kitasatosporales; family Streptomycetaceae; genus Streptomyces; species Streptomyces sp. YPW6. The sequence goes on along the minus strand of NZ_CP076457.1, from coordinate 5,857,039 downwards.
CTGGACGCCGTCCCGGTGTCCCGGGCGGACGTGGCGACCCGGGAGTCGACCTCGTACACACGGGAGAACCTGATGGCGGTCAACGCCTCCCGGGCCGCCAAGCGGCTCTCCCTCGCGGCCGGTGGTCTGCTGCCCCGGGTGCGGGACCGTGCGCTGCGGGAAGAGGTGGCGGCCTGGCTGGAGCTCCGGACCCGGCTGATGTGAGCCCCCGGGGCCGGCCGACGTGAGCCCGGGGGACGTGCCGTGCAGGCTCAGCGTTCGTCCGTGCCCGCGCGCTTGGCGGTGGACAGGGCGATGCGGTTCCAGGTGTTGATCGTGAGGATCAGGGCCAGCAGGTGGGCCAGCTCCTCCTCGGTGAAACGGGCCGCCGCCCGGTCGTAGACCTCGTCCGGCACGCCCGCGTCGCCGATCCGGGTGACCGCGTCCGTCAGGGCCAGGGCGGACCGTTCCCGGTCCGTGAAGAAGTGGTCCGCCTCCTGCCACACCGCCACCATGTGCAGGCGGTCCTCGCTCTCGCCCGCCTCGCGCGCGTCCGTGGTGTGCATGTGCAGGCAGTACGCGCACCGGTTCAGGTGCGAGGCGCGGATCTGGACCAGTTCGACGAGGGCCGGGTCCAGGCCCTCGCGGGCCGCCGCGTCCAGGCCGATCACCGCCCGGAACGCCTTCGGGGCCGCCTTCGCGAAGTTCAGCCGGGGCGTGGTCGCGGCCGTGGCCGGGTTGGGCCGGACGGTGGTGGCCCCGGCGGTCGTGCGGTCGTTCGTCTTGATCTCCGTCGTCGTCATGGGTACGAATCTAAGGCGACAAGCGACTGGGCGTGGGGTGCACTTCTGTGATGGATTCATGGGTCAATTCGGCGGAGATCCTGGGCAGCGACCTGCCCCTGGAACTCTCCGGCACCGGTAACCGCCGGGCCGTCCTGATGGACGCGCTGCGCGAGGCCGTGCGCAGCGGGCGGCTCGCCCCGGGCACCCGGCTGCCGCCCTACCGTTCCCTCGCCGCCGATCTGGGCCTGGCCCGCAACACCGTCGCCGACGCCTATGCGGAGCTGGTCGCGGAAGGGTGGCTGGCCGCCCGGCAGGGGTCGGGGACCCGGGTCGCCGAGCGGGCCGTTCCGGTGACCCCGGTGCACCGGCCCCGTGCCCCCGAGCGCGCCGCCCGCCCGGTCCACGACCTGGTACAGGGTCAGCCGGACCCGTCGGTCTTCCCGCGCACCGCCTGGCTGGCCTCGGCCCGGCGCGCGCTGGCCGCCGCCCCCGACGACGCGTTCGGGCCCGGTGATCCGCACGGGCGGCCCGAGCTGCGGCGGGCCCTGGCCGGCTATCTCGCCCGGGTGCGCGGGGTGCGGGCCGCGCCGGAGCGCATCGTCCTGTGCTCAGGAGCCGCGCACGGGTTGCGGCTGCTCGCCGAGGTGGTCGGCGGCTCGTGGGCGGCCGAGGAGTACGGGCTGCCGTTCCACCGTGAGCTGCTCGCCTCCCACGGGGTCGGCACCCGGCCGCTCGGCGTGGACGCGGACGGCGCCCGGGTCGACGGGCTCACCCGCCGCGACCGGGCCGTACTCCTCACGCCCGCCCACCAGTTCCCCACCGGCGGGCCGCTGCACCCCGCGCGGCGGGCGGCCGTCGTCGACTGGGCCCGGGCCACCGGCGGGCTCGTCGTCGAGGACGACTACGACGGCGAGTTCCGCTACGACCGGCAGCCCGTGGGGGCCGTGCAGGGGCTCGATCCCGAGCATGTGGTGCTGGTGGGATCGGTGAGCAAGAGTCTTTCGCCCGCTCTGCGGATCGGGTGGATGGTGCTGCCCCAGCGGCTCGTCGCCCCCGTCGTCGCGGCCAAGGGCGAGCGGGAGCAGTTCTCCAGCGCCACCGAGCAACTCACCCTCGCGGACTTCGTGGAGTCGGGCGCGTACGACCGGCAGGTGCGCCGGATGCGCCAGCGCCACCGGCGCCGCCGGGACCAGTTGGTGGCCGCTCTGCAAGCGCGGGCCCCGCACGTCCGGGTCACCGGGATCGCGGCCGGGCTGCACGCGGTGGTGGAGCTGCCGCCCGGCACCGAGCGGTCGGCGGTCCGGGCCGCGGCCCGGCAGGGGCTCGCGGTGGAGGGGCTGGGCGACTATCGGCACCCGGGTGCCGGGCGGGGCCCCGGTGCCCCCGGTACGCCTCGCGCCGGGGCGGTCGGTGGAGTCGGTGCCGCTGGTGGGGCCGGTTCCGTACGCGCTCGTGCCGCCGGTGACACCCTCGTCCCCCAGCGCGACGGGCTGGTCGTCGGGTACGCGACCCCCGCCGAATCCGCCTACCAGGAGGCGCTCGACGCCCTGTGCCGTTCCCTGCCGCCGGTCAGCCCGCCTGTGCCTGCTCCTCCGCGGCCGCCAGCAGCTCCGTGAGGTGGAGGCCGAAGCGCGCGTCGCAGGCGTGCGGCACTCCCGTACGCACCGCTTCGGCCAGGGCGTCCACCGCGCCCCGGAACGCGGTCTCCGCGCCCGCCCAGCCCGGGACCGACGCCGTGCCCCGCTCGCCCCGCAGCTCGATCTCGACGCCCGCCGCGCCGGGCGGGGCGCTCAGCCCGAGGGTCAGGGTGCTGGACGCACCGGAGGTGTGGCGCAGGATCAGGTGCGTGGTGTCGGCCGGTCCCGCGGCGGCCGTCAGGTGCTCGACGTCGCCCAGGACCGGGATCAGCACGGACAGCGCGTGCGGGCCGACGTCCCACAGGCCGCCCTTCTCGCGGCGCCACGGGGAGTCCGCGTACTCGCTGGCCGAACCGGCGGCGTAGAGCGAGCCCAGCCACTGGGCGCGTGCCGTGAACCAGCCGCCCACCGCGGCCTGTTCGGCGATCCAGGCCGAGGTCTCGGGCGCGAACCGCAGCGTGCAGAAGACGACCGAGGCCACCGACGCCTTCTCCGCCGCCTCGGCCACCGCGCGGGCTCCGGCGACCGTCGTGGCGACCGGCTTGTCCATCAGCAGGTGGCAGCCCGCCTCCGCCGCCCGGACCGCGAGCGGGGCCTGGACGTCCGGCGGCAGTGCGAAGGCCACCGCGTCGCTCGCCTCCAGGAGCGCGTCGATGCCCTCGTCGCCCGTGTACGCCCGGGTCCCGTGCACGGCGGCGAGGGCGTGTGCCGCCTCGGCCCTGCGGCCCCACACTCCGCTCAGCTCGACGCCGGGGTGGGCGGCGAGCGCGGGCGCCTGGGTGTTACGGGCCCAGGGGCCGGTGCCGAGGAGGCCGATGCGCAGAAGAGGAGTGGTGTCCGCAGTCGTCATGCGTGCCAGTGTGCCGGGCGCGGCGGCCGGGCGGACAGGGGGCCGGGGGGACCGCATCACGTCAGCTGCCGAAGGGCGCCGGGGCGCGAGCCCACGCAGGGCTCCGGAGGGCGCCGGGGCCCGCGTGACGCCAGGACCCGGAAGACCCCGGGCCCGGCCGACCCCGCCCCGGTCCCCGCGGGGAAGCCGGCCCTGAATCCGGTGGCGCGCGGCCGTCCTCCCCCGTTACGTTTCCCGAGCCGGCCGCGGGACTCCGGTGCGACTTCCGAGACCTGCCTGTGAAGCAATGATTTCGCTGTTCGCGCCCCCATTCCCCGGCCGGCACTCCAGCCACCCGGGGGACGGCCATGAACACACCCGACGACCGCACCGACAGCGCCGCCGGCCTCGTCGCCGCCGAGGACGTGCTCCTGTTCGTGAACGCGGCGATCACCGCGACCGGGCAGCGCGAGTTCCACTCCCGCGCCGTCGGCCAGCAGCTCTCCCTGGACTTCCTCCATACCTACGTACGGGTCAACTACCGCCGGATGTACGCGGCTTCGCTGGCGCTGGACATCAACCACCACAACGCGGCGCTCATCGTGCGCCGACTGCTGGAGACCTCGGACGAGGCGTCCCCCGAGGAGCGGCGGACCGAGGGCCTGCTGATCGCGGCCCGGCTGGCGACGCTGCCGCCGCAGCGCGTCTACCGGCTCTTCGGCGAGCTGCGCCGCGCCAAGGTCAACAACCGCCGCACCCGGGCGATCGTTCGGGACTGGCTGGCGGCCCGGCCGGATCTGGGCCATGACGCGGTGAAGTACCGGGCCGGGCTGAAGACCGTGGCCCGGCATGTCCATCTGCCCTGCCCCGAGGGGGCCGCCCAGCTCGCCGAGGTCGGGGCGTTCCTGTTCCGGCCGGGCCGACTGCCCCGGTACGAGCACGGGATGCTGGACGCCTGGCGGCGCGCCCACTACGAGCAGGGGGCCGTGGCCGAGCTGCCGTTCACCGTGGCGGAGGGGTTCGCCGCCAGGCACGGGATGAAGCGCGAGGTGTTCCTGAAGGGGGCCGCGCCCCGGATGACCCGGCTGGAGCGGCTGCGCGCCCAGGAGCAGCGGGTCGCGGGCGACCGGCGGCCGGACGTCGATCTGACCGGGATGCCGCTGACACGGCTCGCGCTGTACGTGCTGTCGCTCGGCTTCGAGCAGCGCTCCGAGCGCCGGGCAGAGCTGACCGGCGCCCTGCGCGCGGCGGCCCGGCGGGCGGCGGGCGCGCACGCGGGGAGCTGGGGGCGGGTGCACGCGGTGCTGGACGACAGCTTCTCCTCGTCCGGTTCGGGGCAGAAGCGGCGGCGGCCGCTCGCCGTGGCGCTGGCCTGCCACCACCTGCTGGAGGTGCTCGCCGCGCCGGGGGCGTACCGGGGGCTGTGGACCTCGGGGGCGGGTGACGCGCTGCTCGTCCGTCCGTGGGGGCCGACCCCGCTGGGGATGCGGATCCTGGACGCGTTGGAGCCGGGGGCCGACGGGGCCGCTCCGGAGCGGCTGGTGGTCGTCTCGGACGGCTGGGACAACGCTCCGGCGGGCCTGGCGGGCGAGGTGCTGCGGGTGTGGCGGCGCCGGCTGGATCCGGCGCGGCGTACGGCGGTGGTGCACGTCAACCCCGTATACGACGCCGAGGGTTTCGACGTGCGCCGGCTGGCGGCGGGGGTGGCGACGGCCGGGATCCGGGACGCGGAGGATCTGCCCGCCCTGGTGGAGATCGCCCGGTTCGCGGAGGGGCGTACGGGCCCCGCGGAGCTGTACGCGTATCTGGACCGGCAGGTGGCCCGGTTCATCAGCGGAGAGGGCGCGGCCTCGTGAAGCGGACGGAGTCGGCACCGACGACCGCCCGCACCGCGCGGGCGCCCGGAGAGGACGTGACACTGTGAACCGGCTGGAGCTGACCGGACTCACCGCCGGTCCCGCGCAGGTGTGGGGCGGTGTCCGGCTCGTCCCGCTGATCCGCGAGGCGCCGGTGGCGGGGCTGCGGCTGCACCGCGAGGTGTACGAGGGGCTCGGCGCGGGGATCGTCGAGCTGGATCCCCGCTGCCACTACATCTCGTACATCCCGCACGGGCTGGTCGCCGACTGGTCGGGCGAGAAAGACGGCGGCCGGGGCCCGGGGGCGGGCCGGCAGTCGGCCGCGTACGGCACCCAGTTCGGTGGCGGCGACGCGCCCCGGGCCATCCCCCTGCCGCCGGTTCCGCACCACCGGATGGCCAAGCGGCGGTCCGGCGACCGGCTGCGGTTCCTGCCGCTGCACCTGGCGTTGGAGGGGTATCTGGCGCTGCACTTCGGCGGCCCGTCGACGGCCTGGGAGGAGTGGTCGCGCACGGCCCTGCGCGACGGGCTCTCGCCGCGTGCCGAGGACGCGTACCTCGGGCGGTCGGTGCGCGGGCTCGCGGACGCGCTGCGGATCTTCGAGATCCACCCGGGCCAGTGCGGCGTGATGGTGTACGTGTCCGACGCGCTCGCCGCCGCGTGCGTCGTGCCGCACCCGGACGACTACCGCCTGCTGCACGCCTCGCTGGTGGAGGACCTCTACGGGGAGCTGGTGCACCAGTACGCGCTGTACGGGGCTCCGGTGGCCGACACTCCCGTGCGGATCGGGGGCGCGGACCACATCCGGGACCTCGGCGAGCTGCGGTCGGCCGCGCGGGCGCAGGAGCGGGCGTGGGCCGAGGCGCACGGCACCCTGTTCGCGCGGGAGCTGCTGGACACGTCGTACGCGTTCGACCGGGTGTACCGGATGAAGTCCTTCACCCTGTGGCGTTTCCTGCCGCCGTTCGTCCGGGACGGAGGCGGGCAGCACATCGGGGAGACGATCACCGATCACCGGGGGCAGGTCGCCTATCTCAAGACGTTCCGGCTCTCCGACGCGCAGATCCGCCGGGGCCATCTGCTGCGGACGGTGGCCGGGGCCGACTGGGAGCTGGACCGGGCGGCCGCCGCGCTGGGGTCGAGCCGGGAGGAGCTGGTGCGCCGGATACGGGCGGCCGGGTTCTCGGCTCTGCTCAGGAGCAGCCTCTGAGGAAGCGGCCTCCGGTGCCTCCGCCGCCCCGGGAAAACCGCAGGAAACCTCGGTAACACGGGGTTCATGCACGGGCAACGGACGGGAAATCGCCTCTTGCCAAGCTGCGCTGCATAGACCGCTGCACCCGCAAAGGATGGCGTCCGTGACGTTCAAGGCTGAGTACATCTGGATAGACGGCACCGAGCCGACCGCCAAGCTTCGCTCCAAGACGAAGATCATGGACGGCGCGCCGTCGGGAGACGTGGCGGATCTTCCCATCTGGGGATTCGACGGCTCCAGCACCAACCAGGCCGAGGGCCACGCGTCCGACCGGGTGCTGAAGCCCGTCTTCACCTGTCCGGACCCGATCCGCGGCGGCGACGACGTCCTCGTCCTGTGCGAGGTCTTCAACATCGACATGACGCCGCACGAGTCCAACACGCGTGCCGCGCTGCGTCCGGTCGCCGAGCAGTTCGCGGGCCAGGCTCCGGTCTTCGGTATCGAGCAGGAGTACACCTTCTTCGACGGCCACCGGCCGCTCGGTTTCCCCGAGGGCGGTTTCCCGGCCGCGCAGGGCGGTTACTACTGCGGGGTGGGCGCGGACGAGATCTTCGGCCGCGAGATCGTGGAGAAGCACCTCGACAACTGCCTCGCGGCGGGGCTCGGGATCTCCGGCATCAACGCCGAGGTGATGCCCGGCCAGTGGGAGTTCCAGGTGGGTCCGCTGTCCCCGCTGGAGGTATCCGACCAGCTGTGGGTGGCCCGTTGGCTGCTCTACCGCACCGCCGAGGACTTCAACGTCTCCGCGACGCTGGACCCGAAGCCGGTCAAGGGCGACTGGAACGGCGCCGGCGCGCACACCAACTTCTCCACCAGGGCGATGCGCGAGGGCTACGACGCGATCATCACCGCGTGCGAGTCGCTGGGTGAGGGCTCCAAGCCGATGGACCACGTGAAGAACTACGGCGCGGGCATCGACGACCGCCTCACCGGTCTGCACGAGACCGCCCCGTGGAACGAGTACAGCTACGGCGTCTCCAACCGCGGCGCCTCGGTCCGCATCCCGTGGCAGGTCGAGCAGGACCGCAAGGGGTACATCGAGGACCGCCGGCCGAACGCCAACGTCGACCCGTACGTCGTCACGCGGCTGATCGTCGACACCTGCTGCACCGCGCTGGAGAAGGCCGACCAGGTCTGATCCCGACGCCGCGTCTGTACGGAGGGGCCCGCCGGAGCACCGGCGGGCCCCTTCCGGGTCCTGGGGCAGGAACGTGACGCCTCGGGACGTATCGAGGGGCGAGAGGAGTCTGACGCACCGTCGCGATGTCTGCTTCAATGGGAGGCATGGCCAGCTTCCAGAACATCGCGTCGGGTCGCAGCGACCTCGAACCGTTCTGGCCTTCCCGTCAGCACCATGATTTCGACCGGGTGTGTTGCCGCGCGTGGATCGCGCGGGCCCACTGAAGCCGCTCACCCCGGCCCTCGGTCCGCGCGCACGACGTACGTCCGTCCCTGACGACTCCTCGCGCGAAAGAGCTGACCCATGGCGAACACCCGTACCTTCTCCGCCGCATCCGCCGCCACCGCGGCGTCCCCGGCGCCCGCTGCGGCCCGTCCCACCGCCCGCTCCGTCCCCGCCCGTTCCCTGCCCTCCCCCACTCCCCCTCACCCGAACCGGCACCGGCTGCGCGCGGTCGACCGCGACGATGTCGCGGCCCCGGCCGACGTGGCACACCTCCTCCCGCCCGGGGCCACCCTGCTGCCCGCCCCGCCGCACACTCTGCCCTCGCTGCCCGGCCGGCCGCCGATGATCGGTTATCTGGTGCTCGTGCCGGCCGACCAGGCGTCCGCGCCGGCGGGGGCCGCCGCCGGGGCCCCGCCCGGCACGGGCTCCGGCACCCCTGCTCCCGCCGGTGCCGGTGCCGAGAGGGGGGCGGCGGGTCCGGTCCGGATCGACGCCGACCGGCGTACGGCCTCCGTCGACGGCGTCGCCCTCGATCTCACGTATCTGGAGTTCGAGTTGCTGGCCCATCTGGTCGCGCATCCGCACCGGGTCCACACCCGCGACCAGTTGGTGACGACGGTGTGGGGCTACGGCCATGTGGGCGACGGGCGCACCGTGGACGTCCATGTCGCCCGGCTGCGCCGCAAGTTGGGCGCGGAGCACCGGCGTTCCATCCAGACGGTCCGCCGGGTCGGCTACAAGTACGCGCCCTGACCGGCCGGTCCGCCCCCGTCGTCGGCCCCGGTCGTAGAGGCGCAGGAGGCGGATGCGGGGTGGTGCCAGGTACACCCCCTTCGGGTGGCGGACCGGCTGCCGCGGCGGGGCCGGCCCGGGTGAGACTGGCATCCGGACCGGGGATCGGCCCGGCCCGGGTGAGGGGAGAGAGATCGCGATGAAGGTGTTCTCGGGGCGGCTGGGGCCGTCGGCACTGGCGGCGGGGCGGGGGCTGTTCCTGTCCGTGGCCGGTCTCGCGGTGTCCATCACCCTGTTCGTGCTCGCGGTGCTCTCGATCTCGTTCATCCTGCTGGGCGTCGGCGTGTTCACCACCCCGGTGGTGCTGGCGGCGGTGCGCAAGCACGCCAACCAGCGGCGGCTGTGGGCGATGACCTGGTCGGACGTGCGGATTCCGGTCCCGTACCGGCCCTTCCCGAAGGACCTGCGGCCGGGTGTCACCGGCCAGGTGGAGCGCACCACGCTGATGCTGAAGGATCCGGCGACCTGGCGGGATCTGCAGTGGCTGCTGATGGACATGACGGCCGGGACGGTGTTGGCGGTCCTGGCGGCGGGCCTGATGATCTACCCGGTGGAGGGGCTCGTCCTGGCGGCGGGGCTGTGGCGGGTGTTCCAGGACGATCCGTACTGGTACGGATTCGTGCCGGTGGACAGCCAGGCGACGGGCATCGCGGCCCTGGCGCTGGGGGTGGTGCTCTTCCACCTGGGGAAGCGGGCCTCACGACCGCTGCTGCGGGCGCACTTCCTGCTGGCCCGTACGGTCCTGGCCCCGGTCCGGGGCGAGGAGCTGGCGCAGCGCGTCGAGCGGCTGACCGAGACCCGGCACGAGGCCGTGGACACCGCCGCCGCCGAACTGCGCCGTATCGAGAGGGACCTGCACGACGGGGCGCAGGCCCGGCTGGTCGCGATGGGCATGAACCTGGGCACGATCGAGGCGCTGATCGAGAAGGACCCGGCCCAGGCGAAGAGACTGCTGGCGACGGCCCGGGAGTCGTCGGCGGAGGCACTCACCGAACTGCGCGACCTGGTCCGGGGCATCCATCCGCCGGTCCTCGCGGAGCGGGGGCTCGGCGACGCGGTCCGGGCGCTGGCGCTGCGGTTGCCGGTCGCCTCCGAGGTGACGGTGGAGCTCCCGGGCCGGGCGGAGGCCCCGGTGGAGTCGGCGGCGTACTTCGCGGTCAGCGAGGCCCTGACGAACACGGTGAAGCACGCGGAGGCGGAGCGGGTGTACGTGGATCTGCACCATGCGGAGGGGATGCTGCGGATCTCCGTGACGGACGACGGCCGGGGCGGTGCGGCGGTGGGACCGGGCTCGGGTCTGAGCGGAGTCGAGCGGCGACTGGGTACATTCGACGGCGTCCTGGCCGTCAGCAGTCCCCCGGGCGGTCCCACCCTGGTGACCATGGAGATCCCTTGCGCGTTGTCCTAGCCGAAGATCTCTTCCTGCTGCGCGACGGCCTGGTGCGCATGCTGGAGGCGTACGACTTCGAGATCGCCGCGGCTGTGGAGACCGGGCCCGAACTGAGCAAGGCTCTGGCGGAGTTGGAACCGGACGTCGCCGTCGTCGACGTCCGGCTGCCGCCGTCGCACACGGACGAGGGGCTCCAGTGCGCGCTGGCCGCCCGCCGGGCCCGGCCGGGGCTTCCGGTGCTGGTGCTCTCGCAGCACGTGGAGCAGCTGTACGCACGGGAGTTGCTGGCGGACGGCAACGGCGGGGTGGGCTATCTGCTGAAGGACCGGGTCTTCGACGCGGACCAGTTCATCGACGCGGTACGGCGGGTGGCGGCGGGCGGTACGGCGATGGATCCGCAGGTCATCTCCCAGCTGCTGTCGCGCCGTTCGCAGGACCGGCCGATCGGCGGCCTCACGCCGCGCGAGCGGGAGGTGATGGAGCTGGTGGCACAGGGCAGGTCGAACGCGGCCATCGCCGCGCAGCTGGTCATCACGGAACGGGCGGTCGCCAAGCACACGTCGAACATCTTCGGGAAGCTGGACCTGCCCCCGTCGGACGACGACAACCGCCGGGTGCTGGCGGTGCTCGCGTATCTGGACCGCGGCTGAGGGCCGCTACGCGCGGGCGGCCCCCGGCTCCGCGGCACGGGGCCGGCCCACGGCCCCCCCGCACGGGGCCGGGCTGACGGATCCGCCGCACGGGGCCGGGCTCCCGGCCCTGTTCAGCCCGTGAACCAGCCCGCCGCGTCCAGCCGGAACGCGCCGCCCGGGGCCATCGTGCGGAGGTCCTGCTCCAGGGCGTCCAGCCGGTCCTCGCCCAGCGTCCGGGCCCAGTCCGCCCGCAGCCGGTCGAAGCCCTCGGCGGACCGGACCAGCAGGTCGACGCCGTACGGGGTGAGGCGGATCAGGGTGCGCCGGCCGTCGGCGGGGTCCGCGGCGCGCTCCACGTAACCGAGGGCCTCCAGCTTCTCGACGGTCTTCCCGGCCGCCTGCTTCGAGACCCCGAGGCGCCGCCCGATCTCACTGATGGCCGCGCCGTCGCGCCCCACCGCCTGGAGGGCGAAGCCGTACGCGGGCCGGGCCTCGGGGTGTCCGTGCTCGGCGAGGTCCCGGTGCAGGGCGTCGATGACCGAGCGGAAGCCGGCGAAGAGCAGCAGCGGCAGCTCGAAGCCGTTGCGGTGTTCGACAACCTGGTTTACCTTTTTTTCGTCAACCATGTTGTCGACCCTATCCTTGTGCGAGGTTCGCCATGCCCTTTGCCGATCTCACCCCTGAAACCGCCCCACCCGCATCACGGCGCGCCATGGAGGCCGTGACGGAGCGTCTCGGCTACCGGCCCGCCGCCGTCGCCCGGCTCGCCGCCTCGCCCCACGCCCTCGACGGCTTCCTGAAGATCAGCGCGATCTTCGAGGCCTGCACGCTGGACGCACTCTCCCGCGAGATCGTCGTCATGACGATGGCCACCCGCAACGACTGCCACGTCTGCGTGGCGATGCACACCGCGAAACTGACCGCCCTGCACGCCGACCCGGCACTGATCGCCGCCCTGCGGCACGGCACGGAGGCCCCGCTGCCGGATGAACATCTGGACGCCGTACGCCGTTTCGCCCTGGCGGTGCTCGCCTCGGCGGGTGCGGTCGACGACGCGGACCTGCGGGACTTCCTCTCGTACGGCTACACCGGGCAGAACGCCCTCGAAGTGGTGCTGGGCATCGGCGCGTACACCCTGTCAACCCTGGCCAACCGGCTCACAGGAGCCCCGGTGGACGAGCAACTAGCCGCATTTGCAGCCTAGTCGGGGGACGATGAACGAGCCGGGCTCCGCGTCCGTATGGGACGTCACGCTTCTCCCTCGAAGCAGAGGAGTCCCATGCGACGCACATCGCGCAAGAAACGTTCCACGCTGGCCAACCGGGCCATCGCCGCCTCCGCAGCCCTGATCCTGGGGGGAGGCGGGCTGGTCGCGGTCAATGTCTACGCCTCCGCGGGAGAAGGACCGTCCGGTTCTTCTCCGCCCACCCGCACGCAGAACGCGGGCCGCCAGCTGTCCACCATCGACTGTCCCGAAGCCGTCGACGGACTGCCCGAGGTGCCGGACGAGGCGCGCCGGGAGGTCGACCGCGAACTCGCGGCGATGGACACCCAGATCACCGAGGCCTACCGGCAGTTCGCGGACCGGAAGGAGGAGATGGCCCGGGATCCCGGGCTGGCGGAGAACGCCCTGCTCGGCCCGTTGCGCAGCAAGCGGGCGGCGAGCCTCGACCGCATCGGCATCGCGATCGGGCGCGTGGGCGAGCGGCCTGCGGGGCTGGAGAGCCTCGCCGGGTGCAGCCTGCGCTCCGACGACAGCCGCGGCGCAGGCGGCGACGGCCCCGGTGACGGGAACGGTGGTCGCGGCGGCGGTCAGGACGACGGCCGCAGCGACGGTGACAACGGCCGGGACCAGGGCCAGGATCCCGGCCGGGGCGAAGGCCCCGGACAGGACGAGGGCCAGGGCGGCAACGGGCCCGTGGCCGCCGATTTCGTCGACATCCGGTCCGTCCAGCCCAACGTGGACCGGCCCCGCAAGCGCCGCGGGGCGTCCCGGGGGACCTTCACCACCGACTGCGGCCGCAATGAGAACGGGAAGTTCAACCCGGACAACGTCATCGTCGCGCCCGGCGTGAGCAACGGCGCGCACCATATGCACGATTACATCGGCAACCAGGCCAACGACGCCTTCGCGAGCGACGACGATCTGGCGAACGGCGCGACCACCTGCCGTAACCAGGGCGACCGGTCGACCTACTACTGGCCGGTCCTGCGTCTGCAGAACGGGCAGAACGAGGACGACGTGGACGCGGACGGCGGCGGCCGGGACCAGAACGTCGGCGAGATCCAGACCCCGTCCCAGGTGACGCTGAAGTTCGTCGGCTCGCCTGTCGGCAGAGTCACCGCGATGCCGCGCTTCCTGCGGATCATCACCGGGGACGCGAAGGCGTTCACCAACGGCGACGCCAATGCCAACGCCTCGTGGAGCTGCACCGGATTCGAGGACCGCCAGGTGAAGGACAAGTATCCGATCTGCCCCGAGGGCAGTCAGGTCGTGCGGACGTTCGCCTTCCAGAGCTGCTGGGACGGGCAGAACACCGACAGCGCCAACCACCGCACCCATGTGGCGTTCGCGCGGGACGACGGGCGGTGCCCGCGAGGATTCCGGGCGGTGCCGCAGTTGGTGCAGCGCATCGTCTACGACGTTCCGCCGGGGCCCGGCTTCGCCGTGGACTCCTTCCCCGAGCAGTTGCACAAGCCGGTCACCGATCACGGTGACTTCATCAACGTCTTCGACGACCGGCTGATGAAGAAGATGGTGCGGTGCATCAACGACGGCCGCCGCTGCCGCTGACGCGGCGCGCGGCCCCCGTGTACCTGCGCGGTCAGCTCGTGCTGTGACCGGAGTGCCCGTCCTCGCTCCCCCCTCCGCCACTGTTCCCCGAGTGGTGAGGCGAGGCGGTCTCCACTGTCCCGCCGAGCCGGCCGCGCAGCGCCGCGACCACGTCCGGTTCGCCGACGGCCACCCAGCGCCGCCCGACGAGGTACGAACCTCCGTAGTCCTTGGCCTCGTTGATCCACTCCCGCTGCCCGCGGTCGGTGGCGAAGGTGGTGAGGACGTAACGGCCTTCATCGGTCGTGCAGTTGGCCTGGCGGAGCTCGGCGGCGTCGGTCTGTACGTTCGGGTCGCAGCCGGCCTGCTGCGCCAGCTCCTCCAGCGTGCCCGTCGCGGCCGGCTTCGGCGTGGGCCGCGGCCGGCCGCCGTGGTCGTCGGCCGGTTCCGTGCTGCACCCGGCCAGGAGCAGACATCCCACCAGGACCACCGCCGTTGCTGCGACGCGCCGCGCGCCTCGCCCTTCCGGTTCTGTCGCCATCGGCCCATCCTGCACCCGGAAGCGGTGCTACGGGTGGGCTGTGGCAAGACTCACGAGATACGCCTCCTCGACCTGGCCGTCCGGGAACAGGTCGGCCAGCAGGGCTCGTTCGCGGTCGAAGAAGTCGCGGACCGCCGCCGGGTCGCCGATCAGGAAGTCGGAGTGGGTGGCCATGTTGGCGATATGCGCGTCCAGCGGTACGCGGCGGCTCCACGCCACCTGCCGGGTGCGGAAGCCGAGCCCGTCGGGCAGTGCGGCCCGGAAGCGGCCCCGGCGGTTCGGGACGGCCGGGACCTCCGCCCCGAAGAAGACCCGCATCCGGTTCTCCTGGTCGACCAGCCACTCCACGGACGGGTCGCCGTCGTTCCACCACAGGGCGAGCGCCCCGCCGGGCCTCAGCACCCGCCGGGCCTCGGGGACCGAGCGGGCGGGGTCGGTCCAGTGCCAGGACTGGGCGTACGTGATCAGGTCCATCGAACCGGTCCGCAGGGGCAGGCTGTTCCCGTCACCCCGGACCACGGGCACATCCGGCAGGCTGCGGGCGAACTGCTCGGCCATGCCGTCGCCCGGTTCCACCGCGGTGACCCGGGCCCCGCGCTCGTACAGCCGGGCCGTGCCGAGTCCGGTGCCCGCTCCGACGTCCGCGACCCGGGCTCCGGCGAGCTCCACCCCGGCCAGCTCCTCGACGGCGTCGAACAGGGCGGGCGGGTAGGAGGGGCGGTGGGCGTCGTAGGCGGCGGCGATGGCGTCGAAGGACCGGGCCTGCACGGGTTTCGTCATACGGCGATCATCGCGTGACGCCTCACGGAGTCGCAGGGAAAATCCCTGCACGCCTCTGGTCCGCCCGCATACCCGTCAGTACATTGACAGCATGTCTAACACGCAGCCAGCGGCGGTCGCGTCGGAGCGGACGCCCCTCAAGGCCCGCAGGGTGTCCTTCGCCTGGGAGAAGACCCCCCTGCACTGGGTGCCGGGCGACCCGTTCACCACGCACACCATCAACGTGCTCCATCTCCTGCTCCCCGCCGGGGAACGCTGGTTCATCCACGTCTACCGGCAGATCCTCCCGTACATCCACGACGACCAGCTCCGCGAGGACGTCATCGGGTTCATCGGGCAGGAGGCCGTGCACTCGCAGGCGCACGACGATGTGCTGCCGCACCTGCGGGAGCTGGGCCTCGATCCGACCCCGTACACCGCACAGGTCGACTGGTTCTTCGAGAAGCTGCTCGGGGACCGGACGCTGCCGCCGGGGCGGGCGTCGAAGTGGTGGCTGATGGAGCGGGTGGCGACGATCGCGGCGATCGAGCACTACACCGCCTTCCTCGGCGACTGGATCCTCAACGCCGAGGCCCTGGACCGCCGGGGCGCGGATCCGACGATGCTGGACCTGCTGCGCTGGCACGGGGCGGAGGAGGTGGAGCACCGGTCGGTGGCCTTCGACGTCTTCATGCATGTGGACGGCGGCTACCGGCGGCGTGTGCGCACCTGGGCGGCGGCGTTCTCCGCGCTGGTGTTCCTCTGGCAGCGCGGCACCCGGTTCTTCATGGAGAACGACCCCACGCTGCTGGACGGCAAGGCCTCCTTCACGGCGTTCCACGCGAGCGGGAAGCAGGGCACGCTGCCGAGCACGGGCGCGATCCTGCGTTCCGTCCCCAGCTACCTCAGCCGGTCCTACCACCCCTCGCACGAGGGCAGTACGGCCCAGGCAGTGGAGTATCTGACCCGCTCCCCCGCCGCCCTCGCCGCCGAGGCCGCCACGGCGAAGGGGGCCTGACCCATGGCGCTGCCCCGTCTCCGTACCGTCGTGCTGGTCTCCGGTGCGGCCCTGCTCACCCGGCGCGCCCTGAAACGCCGGATCGCCCGGTCCCCGCTCTGGCCGCTGCCCGCCCTGCCCGAGCCGGTCTCGGGCCACTCGAAGCGTCGCGCGACGGCGGTCCGCAGGCTGCTGGTCACCGGGCGGACCGAGGTCGCCGAAGGGGTCGTCCAGCTCCGGCTGGAGGGGCCCGGCCTGCCGCCCTGGTCACCCGGCGCCCATCTGGACCTGGTGCTGCCGTCCGGGCTGGTGCGGCAGTACTCGCTGTGCGGCGACCCGGAGGACTCCGGCGCGTACACGGTGGCGACCCGGCTGGTGGCGGACGGCCGGGGCGGTTCGCGGGAGGTGCACGAACAGCTCCAGGAGGGCCTGGAGGTGGAGGTGCGCGGGCCGCGCAACCGCTTCCCGCTGACCGAGGCTCCGGCCTACGTCTTCGTCGTCGGCGGCATCGGCATCACTCCGGTACTGCCGATGCTCCGGGTCCTGGCCGCGTCGGGGGCCGAGTGGCGGCTGCTGTACGGGGGCCGGTCGCGGGCGTCGATGCCGTTCCTGGAAGAGGTCGAGAAGCTGGGCGCGGACGGGGACCGGGTCACGGTCGTCGCCCAGGACGAGGCGGGTCACCCGGACGTGGCCGGGGCGCTGGCCGGCCTCCCCCCGGGGACGGCGGTCTACTGCTGCGGCCCCGAGCCCCTGATGGCCGCCGCCACCGCCGCGCTGCCGGAAGGCTGCACGCTGCACCTGGAGCGGTTCTCGGCGGCGACGGGCGGTACGGGGGGCTCCGGCGAAGGCTCCGAGGCGTTCGAGGTGGAGCTGCGCCGCAGCGGGCGCACGGTGCCGGTCGCGGCCGGGCAGTCGGTGCTGGCCGCCGTCCGCGCGGAGCTGCCCCACGTGGCGTACTCCTGCGAGCAGGGGTTCTGCGGGACCTGCCAACAGCGTGTGCTGGAGGGCGAGATCGACCACCGGGACGAGCTGCTGACCGATGACGAGCGGGGCGACTCGATGCTGATCTGCGTCTCGCGGTGCCGGGGCGGGCGTCTCGTCCTGGACCTCTAGGGTCTCCTCGTGCGCACCCCGGATAGGCTGTCCGCATGACGACCGGGGTGCGGCGCAGGATGGGCGTCGACGAGCGCAGACAGCAACTGATCGGCGTCGCGCTGGACTTGTTCAGCCGCCGCTCGCCCGAGGATGTGTCGATCGACGAGATCGCCGCCGCGGCGGGGATCTCGCGTCCGCTGGTGTACCACTACTTCCCCGGGAAGCAGAGCCTGTACGAGGCGGCACTGCGGCGGGCCGCCGACGAGCTGGCGGCGCGTTTCCTGGAGCCGCTCGAAGGGCCCCTGGGGGCACGGCTGTTGCGGGTGATGGGGCGGTTCTTCGACTTCGTCGACGAGCACGGCCCCGGTTTCTCGGCGCTGATGCGCGGCGGGCCCGCGGCCGGCTCCTCGCAGGCGAACGCCATGATCGACGGGGTGCGGCAGGCCGCGTACGAGCAGATCATCACGCACCTCGGGGTGAGCGGGCCGCCCGCCCGGCTGGAGCTGGTGGTCCGCTCCTGGGTGTCGCTCGCCGAGTCGACGGCGTTGATCTGGCTGGACGGGCGGCGCATTCCGCGCGAGGAGCTGGAGTTGCAGCTGGTGCACGACTTCGCCGCGCTGGCCGCCGTCAGCGCGGCGTACAACCGGGAGATGGCGGGCATCGTGCTGCGGGTGCTGTCCCAGGAGCCGGCGGACGGCCCGTTCGGGGACCTGCTGGCCCGGCTCTCGGCGTTCGCCCCGGACGTGCCCGCGGTACCGGCCCAGCGGCTGCCGAACCCGTAGGGCGACTCGCCCCGCTCCCACCTGAACCGTGGAACGGCTCCCCGGTCCAGCGGCCGCGGAACCCGCTCAGGCGGGCAGGCCGTTGCGGTGCGAGACGCGGCGGGCGGCCGCCAGCAGGGCGTGGATCTGCGGGCCCGCCTGGTCGATCTCGGTGACCGGGCGGGGGAACGGCAGCCGGACGTCCTCGTGCGCGTCCGGGTATTCGAGCCGCAGGGTCACCCCGTACCGGTCCATCGCCAGCGGCACGGCCCGGGTCATGCCCCGCTCCGGGCGGGGGTGGACCAGGCGCAGGAGCAGCGGGACCAGCTCGGCGTGGTCGTCCACCAGGTGGGTGAGCATGCCCGCCTCGCAGGCGGCGATCGGGTCGGTCTCCGCCTCCTCCAGCTCCTCCAGGGTGACGAAGGTGCGCCCCTCGGCGTCCTCCAGGACGGCCTGGCCGAACTCCATGCAGGTGGACCGCTCGGTGTCGGTGCTGTAGGGGGAGGGCAGCAGCCCGGTGACCGTGACGCGGGCGCGCAGCCGGTCGCGTACGGGGGTGGCGGCGATGTCCGTGAACTCCAGGCGGGCCGGGACGCGTTCGGCGCCCGGCGCGTGGTGGCCGTCGTGGGGGGCGTGCAGGTGGATGTGGCCCATCGCGCCCGTGCCGTCGAGGCGGCGGACTTCGGTGTGCAGCCCGTCGCTGACCACCGTCATGGAGTGGGCGACGGTCAGGATCGACCGGACACGCTCGGCGCGGGTCGGCTGCGTGGCGCGGGGGCGGGAAAAACGCATCCGAGTTCTCCAGGGAGGGTCAGCGGAACCCAAGCAGCTACTTAGGTATGCCTAACCTTACTAGGTGCTGGCGGATGCGGATAGCCCGGGGAACCGGACGGCGCTCGCGCCCTGGTCCGAGCCGGCGCTCGGTACGCGGGACGGCGCTCGGGCTCGGTGCCGGGGGGTGGTCAGAGCTGGAGCTCCGTACGCGGGGCGGCGCTCCGAGCTGGAGTCCGGCGCGGGGGCGCTCCGAGCCGGAGCTCGGTGCGGGGATGCTCAGAGCTGGAGCTCGGTGCGCAGGGCGGCGGCCAGACCGACCTCCGCGTTGTCCGACTGGCCGCGCTCGAAGGCCCGCTGGTACGCCTCGTCGCCGATGGCCGCCCGCGCCTGGAGTTCGCACCGCTCGCGGACCGGGCCCAGCTCGGGCGTGCCGCGCTGGGGGTGGCCGACCATCCGCCAGTACGCGTGTCCGGTGCCGTAGACCCGGGCGGCCTGGGCGCCCGCGCCCTGGGCGGCGATGGCGGCGGCCAGCAGGTCCAGCCCCAGGGCGATGCCGAAGCTGTCGCGGAGCCGGTGCTTGCCCGCGAGCATCGCCCGCGCGTGCGTGGCGGAGGCCTCCGGGCGGCCCTGGAGCAGGGCGATCAGCGCGAGCTGGTAGTCCGCGTAGGAGCGGGTCCAGAACTCGCCGCCGCGTTCACAGGCTTGGCGCAACGCGGTGGCGGCCGCCTCCGATTCGCCGAGCCGGCCGAGCGCGGTGAGGGCGAAGACGGTGACGAGGCGGCAGCGCAGCCGGTGGCCGGAGTCCACGGGTACGTCCTCGGTCATCCGCAGGACCCGCTCCGCCGCCTCCAGGGCCGCCCCGGGGTCCCCGGTCATCAGCTGGGTGATGCCGGAGAGGTAGGCGGCGCCGAGCATGCCCTCGTCGTCCTGGTCGTACAGGGCGGTGGCCGTGCAGAGCGCCCCGTACTTCTCGGCCGTCGCGAAGTCGCTCTGGAGCAGGGCCGCCACGCCGAGGACCCACTGGAGTCTGGTCCGGTGCGGCCCGTCGACGGGACCCGCGTCCAGGGCCCGCTGGGCGTAGGTGCGGGCCTCCGAGAGGTGCCCGCAGCAGGCCCAGAAGAAGCCGACCCGGCCCGCCATCTCCTGGGCTCCTTCGACGTCGTGGGCGAGCAGGTGCTCCAGGGCCACGCACAGGTCGAGGTGGGTGTCGGACACCCTGTGGTACCAGGACACCTGGTCCGGACCGGTCCAGCCCTCGTGGGCGCGGCGGGCGAGGCCGAGGAAGCTCCTCGCGTGCCGGTCGGCGGCGGCGCGGGCCTCGCCCAGCTCGGCGAGCCACATCCGGCCGTACTCGCGCAGGGTGTCGAGCATGCGGTAGCGGTCGCCGTCGCGCTGGACGACGGACTGGGCGACGAGTCCCTGGAGCGCCTGGTCCACCCCTTCGGGAGTCAGCGGACCCCCGGCGCAGACCTCTCGGGCGACCTCCGCGTCGAAGTCGGTGCGCAGCGGGGTGAGCCGGGCCCACAGGAGGCGTTCGAGGGGGGTGCACAGCTCGTGGGACCAGCCGATGGCGGTGCGCAGGGTGCGGTGGCGCCGGGGCCAGACGGTCTCGTCGGCCAGGAGGTCGAGACGGGAGGCGCCGGGGGTGCGGGCGGGGCCGCCCGGGGCGTCGAAACGGGTGCCGATCCGGCCGGCGAGCTGGGCGACGCTGTACCGGCCGATGCCCGCGGCGGCCAGCTCGATGGCCAGCGGGATGCCGTCGAGGCGGCGGCAGATCTCGGCGGCGGCCGCCTCGTCCCCGGGGGCGTCGAGGCCGGCCCGGGGGTCGGCGGCGCGCAGCCGGTCGGCGAAGAGCTGGAGGGCGTCGGGTGCGCCGTCGACCGGGAGCGGCGGCACCTCGACGACGTCCTCGCCGTGGGTGCCGAGCGGCTGCCTGCTGGTGACCAGGACGGTCAGGCCCGCCGAGGTGGTCAGGATCTCGGCCAGCAGGTGGGAACAGGGCCCGCGGAGGTGTTCGGCGGAGTCGAGGACCAGCAGGAGGCGCTTGTCGGCGAGCCATTCGCAGAGCGCCTCGACGGGCGTCCGCAGGGTGTGGTCGGCGAGCCCGACCGCGTCGGAGACGGTGGGGAGCAGCAGCCGGTCGTCGTGGAGCGGGGAGAGATCGGCCCACCAGGCGCCGTCCGGATAGCGGTCCGCGACCGCGCGGGCGGCGCGGAGCGCGAGCCGGGTCTTGCCGACCCCGCCGGGGCCGATCAGGGTGGTCATCCGCCGGGTGGTCAACGCGGTGTGCAGCCGCGCCAGTTCGGCTCGCCTCCCGACGAAGCTGCTCGTCTCCTCGGGGAGGTGTCCCACCTTGGTCATCATCACCGTCCGCACGCTGGGGCAGGGGGCGTCGGTGAGCCGGCCGCTCCGGGCGGATTCCCGCCGGGCGGACCGGGCGGGTCCCGCCCACCCCCCGAGGGGGCGGGCGGGACCGGCCGGGCGGTACCGGGGACGGCTGTCGCGGCTCCGTTGCCGACGTCTGCCGTCACCGTAGTGCCGTGGGAGGTCAGCGCAGAGTGAAGACGGCCGCCGTGCGTCCCGGTACGGTGAAAGTGGCCGATTTACCGTCGTAGCTGGCTCGTTTGACAGTAGAGTCCGCACCCTTGGCCTGGACCGGGTGCAGCGCGTACGTCTTCCCGGCCGGTGCGGCGAGCCGCTGGGTCGCGGTGTCCGGGGCGGCGTTGAGGACGACGACGAGCTTGCCGAGGCGCATGGTGATCACGCCGGGGGTCTCGTCCTTGCCGGAGAGCGGGAAGGACAGGGCGGACTGCACCTGGTCCGCGGTGCGCAGGGAGAACTCCTTCTCGGTCGAGCGGATGGTGAGCAGGTCGCGGTAGGCGGCCGAAGCCCCTTGGATCTGACCGCAGTTCGGGGCGATGGTGCCGGCGGCGGCCAGGAGCGGCTTCGCGTAGGGCCACTTGTCCCGGTTGTCGGCGGCGGGCGGGAGGCCCCGTCCGAAGCCGTTGCCGTCACGGCAGTCCCAGTGCAGGGCGTTGAACCAGTCGCCGCTGTCGTAGGAGTTGCGGTCCAGCGACTTGGAGCGCAGCAGGTCACTGCCGGCCTGGGAGAGCGAGGGCCCCTGGGAGAGGACGGAGGCGGCCATGGCGACGACCTGGGCCCTGGCCCGCTCGGCGGCCGTGGTGCCGGCCGGGAGCTTGAAGGCGAGGGCGTCGAAGAGGGTCTCGTTGTCGTGGGCGTCGGAGTAGGCGAGCGCGTCACCGGGTGCGGCCGCGTAGCCGGCGGGCGCCCCGTTGTAGTCGACGTCCGCGCCCGTGACCGTGCGCCCGGAGGTGTCGGTGAAGGTGTAGTCCGCGAGGTTGCCGGTGAGGCCGACCTTGATCAGGTCCTGGTAGTGCAGCAGGCGGGCCTTCTGCTCGGCGCGGGTGCCGTTGGCGGGTGAGGAGTTGGGGTCGGTGTAGAGGCCGGAGGCGAAGCCCTGGACGCCGGGGTCCTCGTCGAAGGGGCCGCCGCCGCGCACGGCGTCGCGGGCCCGGTCGGAGAAGGTGGCGATGCCGGTGCCGGCCATGTTCTTCTGGGTGGCCTGGACGAAGCGGGCGTCGTCCGCGATCTCGCCGAAGTTCCAGCCCTCGCCGTAGAGGATGATTTTCTTGCCGTCGACACCGTCCTTGTCGAGGGTGAGCCGGTCCAGCGCCTTGCGGACCTCCAGGATGTTGTCCTTGGGGTGGTGGCCCATCAGGTCGAAGCGGAAGCCGTCGACCTTGTACTCCTTGGCCCAGGTGACGACGGAGTCGACGACGAGCTTGCCCATCATGGTGTTCTCGGGCGCGGTGTTGGCGCAGCAGGTGGAGGTGGCGACGGTGCCGTCCTCCAGGAGCCGCTGGTAGTAGCCGGGCACGATCCGGTCGAGGACCGACTTGTCGTCCTGCCCGGAGGCCACGGTGTGGTTGTAGACGACGTCCATGACCGTGCGCAGTCCGGCCCGGTTGAGGCCCTGGACCATCTGCCGGAACTCGACCGTGCGCCGGGTGCCGTCCGGGTCGGAGGCGTAGGAGCCCTCGGGGACGGTGTAGTGCAGCGGGTCGTATCCCCAGTTGAAGCCGTCCTTGGCGGCGGCCTCGCTCACGCACTCCTGCTGCTTCTCGGAGTCGGGGGCGGGGGCGGTCAGGTCGCAGCCGGGCGTCGCCTGGTCCTTCTTCTTCTCCGGGATGGTCCCGATGTCGAAGACGGGCAGCAGGTGGACGTAGCCGGTGCCGGAGTCGGCGAGCTTCTTCAGGTGCCGCATGCCCTGGGAGCGGGTGTCGGTGAAGGCGAGGTATTCACCGGGGTGCTTCGCCGTGCGGTCCGTGATGGAGAAGTCCCGGACGTGCAGCTCCTGGATCCGGGCGTCCCGCAGCGGGGTGGCGGCGGGCTTCTCCAGGCCGGACCAGCCGCGCGGCGCGAGCTTCGGGTCGGTGAGGTCGATGACGAGGCTGCGGGCGGAGTCGGCGGTCAGGGCGGTGGAGTAGGGGTCGGTGACCTTGTTGGTCACCAGCTTCTGGACGGTGGGGGCCCAGACGGTCACGGCGTACCGGTAGGGCTTGCCCTGCCAGCTCCTCTTCCCCGTGACGGACCAGATGCCGGTGCGGTCGTCGCGCTTCATCGGGACGGTGCGGCCGTCGAGTTCGAGGGCGACGGTCTGCGCGGTGGGGGCCCAGACGGAGAGCGTGGGCGTGGACGTGCGGAAGACCGGGCCGAGTTCGGCGGAGGCTGCCTTCCTGCCGTACAGGTCGTCGAGGATTCCGGCGGTCTGTACGCCGGTGGCGGCGAGCAGGGCCCCGTTGGCGGCGCGCTGGGTGGCGATCAGCTGGCCCCGCAGGGACGCGCGGACCCGGTCACGGTCGCGCGGGTCGACGGTGAACGCCGGATAGTCCTTCAGGTGGGGGAACTTCGCCTTCTGGGCGTCGCTCAGCTCACCCTGCTGGAGCCGCAGCCACTGCCCCTCGTCGGAGAGCGCCCCGTCGACGACGGAGATGCCGCCCTTCTTCGCGTACACGAGCTGCTGGCTGGTGGCGTCGGTGGCCTTCACCTTCCAGACGACGGTGTTCGCGTCGATCCACTGCGCCTCGGCCCTGGACAGGTCGGGGGCCGCGCCGCCGCCGGTCTGCGGGAGGAGGTAGCCGGGCTTGCCCGCCAGCATCCAGACCTCGTGGCCGTAGGTGGCGAGGTCGAGGGACTGGTCGCTGGGCAGGTCCTTCTCGTCGCCCTTGTGGAGGATGTAGCTGAGGCTGGTGGCCCCGTCGACGAGCGGGACCTCGAAAGTGACCCCGTAGGCGTCCTTCTTCACCGGCGCCAGGGGCTTGGACCAGTCGGTGGGGTCCTGGGCGCCGGTCCAGGTGTGCAGTCCCCAGCCGTCGTAGTCCCCGTCGGGGCGGTGGTAGTTGAGGACGGCCCTGGTGGTGTCCTGCGGCGGGGCCTCGGGGGCTTCGACCGTCTGTCCGTCCTCGCCCTGCTCGATCCAGACCTGTCCGGTCACGCCGAGGTCGATCGTCCGCTGCGGTCCGTCGGCGGTGCCGTTCTTCTCGACGGTGTACGGGACGGAGTCGGCGCCCTTCTCCAGGTCGATCCAGGCGAACGCGCCGTAGGCGTCCCGCCCGATGAACTCGGCTTGCCTGTCACCGGACTTGAGCTGCCAGCCGTCGTAGTCGCCGTCGGGGCGCCGGTAGTGGACGACGGCCTGGTCGCGCTCGACGGCGACGGGCGCGGAGGGCGGCGGGGCCTGGCCCGCGGTGGTGGAGGCGAGGGCGCCGGCGGTGCGGCCGATGCGGTCGACGACGACGGCCTTGTAGCGCAGCGGGGTGCCCGCCTTCACCGTCGCGTCGAGGTACTGGGTGACTTTGTACGGGGCGTGGTCGGCGGTACCGAGCGTCTGCCACTTCCCGTTGCCCGTCTGGGCGGCGAAGACGACACGGTTGAGCTGTCCGCCGTCCACGTCGGCGGCGATCTCGACGGTGCCGGTGGCGCCGGCGTCCGGGGCCTTCAGCGAGAGGGCGGGCCTGGCGGCGGGGGCGCCGACGGTCCGGGCCGCCTTCAGCACGAGGCTGGACAGCGCGGGCACGGTGACGGTGACCTTCTTGTCCTCGCCGCTGCGGACCGTACCGGAACCGCCGTACAGGGTACGGAAGTCCATGCCGGCGGACTCGGTGGTGAGGTGGACCTCCCTGGGGCTCGTGCCGTTGTTGGAGGCGACGAGGTACTCGTGGGGCCGCTCGGTCGCGATACGCGAGGTGGCGTACACGGAGCCGTCCGCGAGCCGCTCGATCTGGGTGCCGTCGCGCAGCGCCGGGTGCTTCTTCGTGAGCTTCGAGAGCGCGGCGATGGAGCGGTAGAGGGGGTGGTTCGTGTCGTACGCGTCCGAGGCGTGGGTCCGGTCGGTGCCGAGCTGGTCGTCGTCGAGGTAGTCGGCGGTCCGCGAGGCGAAGAGGGTCTGGCGGGCGTCCTTGTCGCCGCCCGCTCCGGTGAAGCCCTGCTCGTCGCCGTAGTAGACCACCGGGTTGCCGCGGCCGAGGAACATCAGCTCGTTGGCGAGGCGGGCCCGCTTCAGCAGCTCGGCGTCGTCGGCGTCCGGGTTGTCCTGCCGGAGGAAGGTCCCGATGCGGCCCATGTCGTGGTTGCCGAGGAAGGTGACCTGCTCGTAGGCGTTGGCCCGGTCGGTGGTGTAACGGTAGTCGTCGCCGTACACCGAGGCGAGCCTGTCGGCGGGAGCACCCTGGGAGGCGAACTGCCGGGCGGCGTCCTGGAAGGGGAAGTCCAGCGTGGAGTCCAGGCGGCCCCGGGTGACGTACGGGGAGGTGACCTCGGTGTCGGCGGAGTAGACCTCGCCGAACATGAAGAAGTCGTCCCGGCCGCGCTTGGCCGCGTAGGTGTCGAGCGCGGTGGCCCACTGGGTCCAGAAGTCCAGGTCGACGTGTTTGACGGTGTCGATGCGGAAGCCGTCGATGTCGAAGTCGCGGACCCACTTCTCGTAGATCTTCTCCATGCCCTTCACGACCTCGGGACGCTCGGTCCACAGGTCGTCGAGCCCGGAGAAGTCGCCGTACTCGTTGGACTCGCCGGCCCATGTCGAGTCGCCCCGGTTGTGGTACATGGTGGGGTCGTTGAGCCAGGACGGCACCTTCCGGACCGTGCCGGGGGCCTGCACGGGGGTGTACGGGAAGGAGTCCCGGTCGACCTTGCGCACGCCCTCGCGGTCGTCGAAGGGGCGGCCGTCCCGGTCGAGGTAGGGGAAGGCGCCCTTGGGCTTGTAGCCGTAGGCCTTCTCCGCGTAGTCGACGGTGTCGGCGGTGTGGTTCGTGATGACGTCGAAGAAGACCTTCATGCCCTTGGCGTGGGCCTTGTCGATCAGCTTCTCCAGATCGGCGTTGGTGCCGAAGTGCGGGTCGACCTGGGTGAAGTCGGTGATCCAGTAGCCGTGGTAGCCCGCCGACGCGTCCTTGCCGGTGCCCTGGACGGGCCGGTTCTTGAAGATCGGCGCCATCCAGATGGCGGTGGTGCCGAGTCCCTTGATGTAGTCCAGCTTCTGCGTGAGGCCCTGGAGGTCGCCGCCCTGGTAGAACCCCTTGTCGGCGGGGTCGTAGCCGTGGTCGAGGCGTGAACCGGTCAGCCCGCCGCGGTCGTTGGAGGTGTCGCCGTTGGCGAAGCGGTCGGGCAGGACGAAGTAGAACTGCTCGCGGGTCAGGTCGTGCCGGGCCGCCTCACGGGCGAGTCTCGCGTCCGAGGGCGGGGACGGCGGCCGGGGTGACGCGACGGCGGTGGCCGCCGGGACGACGGGCAGCAGCGCCGCGCACAGGGCGGCCACCGCCCCCCGTCTCAGGGTGGTTCGGGACACGGAGGGTGCTCCTCGGCTGGGGTCAGGAGGGTGGGCCGCGGGCCGGTGGCGGTGCCACCGGCCCGCGGAGCGGGGTGCAGGGGTCAGCCGCGCCAGACGTCGGCGGTCAGCGTGACCTTCCCGGAGGCCGGGACGGTGGCGGTGCGGTTGGCGCCGCTCTCCCAGGTGACGTTGCCCGCCGCGTCCTTGCGGACGTACTTGTAGGCGAACGTGGTCCCGGCGGGCAGGGCCACGTCCAGCTTCCAGACGGGGTACGTGGCCGGGTCGAGCTTGGGGGCGTTCGCCGGGTTCCAGTGGCCGAGGGCCGCCTGGTCGCCGGTGACGTGGATGTTCTGGCCGAACTGGGTGGTGGCGTTGACGCCGAAGGAGGCGCCGGACGAGCCGTTGCCGGGGTCCGGGTCGGGGTTCGTTCCGCCGCCCCCGGAGCAGGTCCGGGCGTTCACGTGCAGGGCGACGGCGGTGCCGGCCGGGACGGTGGCGGTGAACCGCCCCGAGCCGTCGACGGTGACGCCGTTGCCGGACTGGACGTCGCAGTAGTCACCGGCGGGCAGCGAGGTCTGGAAGGTCCGGTTCAGCGCGGAGCCCTCGTGGTTGATGGCGACGTACGCCTTGCTGCCCCGGCCGAAGGCGATCCGGTCGCCGCCGTTGTCCCACCAGTCGGTGACGCCCTGGCCGCGGGCCGCGTTGCGGAAGCCGACCATGGAGGAGATCTCGCGCCAGGCGTGCTGGCACTTCCAGCCGTCGCTGTAGCAGGCGTTGACCTGGCCGCCGCCGGGCGGGCCGGCGTCGTGGTCGGTGAACTCGTAGCCGGAGTGGACGTCCGGGGAGCCGTAGGGGTAGGCCAGCATGAAGACGTTGGCGAGCGTGTAGGCGGAGCCGGCCTTGTAGTTGAGGGTGTCGCCGCCGCGCTCGGTGTCGTGGTTGTCGACGAAGACACCGGACTTGCCGGACGGCATGAAGCCCCAGTCCTCGCCGAAGTTCTTCAGGTGGGCGAGGTTCTCGTTGAGGAAGACCTGCTTGAGGCTCCGCCCGTAACGGAACTCCTGGACGTCCCCGTTGCCGAGGTACTCGGAGGGCGAGACGGCTTCGCCCGCGCCGTAAATCGCCTCCTGCTTCCAGTAGACGCCCGGGTCGGTCAGCCGGGACTTGATGTCGGCCAGGTCGGCGGCGGGCATGTGCTTCGCGGCGTCGATGCGGAAACCGTCCACGCCGAGCGAGAGCAGGTCGTTGAGGTACCCGGCGATCCTGCCGCGTACGTAGTCCTCGCCGGTGTCCAGGTCGGCGAGGCCGACCAGTTCGCAGTTCTGGACGTTGCCGCGGTCGTTGTAGTTGGAGATCTCGGACCGGCAGTCGTTCATGTCGTTGCCGGAGTAGATGCCCGGGTAGTCGTACTTGGTGTACGCGGAGCCGCCGGTGCCGGTGCCGCTGCCCGCCGACATGTGGTTGATGACGGCGTCCGCGACGACCTTCACGCCCGCCGAGTGACACGTGCCGACCATGGCGGAGAAGGCGGCCCGGTCGCCGAGCCGGCCGGCGATCCGGTAGCTGACGGGCTGGTAGGAGGTCCACCACTGGCCGCCCTGGATGTGCTCCTGGGGCGGCGAGACCTGGACGTAGCCGTAGCCCGCCGGACCGAGGGTGTCCGTGCAGGCCTTGGCTATGGAGGCGAACTTCCACTCGAACATCACGGCGGTGACGTCCTTGTCGCCCGGAGCGGCGGCCTGCGCGGGGGACGCGGCGCCGAATCCGGTGGGGACGACGAGGGCGGCGGCGCCGGCCACGAGGGCGAGCGTGGCGGACAGTGGTCTGCGTGCCATGTCTTTCCTCCTGCGGGTGGGGGAAACGCGGGTGACGGTGCAGCCTCAGTCGGCAACGCGCCATGCCCTCAAGGCTCATGAAGGTTCTTGCTGCAAGAATGCAAACCTTGCCGCGGAGCAGACCGTACGAGCCCTCCCCCTGCCGGTCAACCCTTTGGACACACGCCGCTCACATCCACGAAACGAAGCGGTTTTCTTCCTGCAAGGTCTTTCGCAAGATATTGCGGGCCTGTTACGTTGCATCCGACTCCGGTCCGGTCGGCCGAGGGTTCCGGCCGCCTCTCACGGCTCCGGACCCCACGCGCCCGGCCGGCCGGGCCGGTCACGGCAAGAGAGGCACCCGGAGTCGCTGAAACTCCCCGCCGGCCCTCCCTGGGCCGACTCCCGGTGCCTCTCCTGTACGTGTGTCCGGCCGGTCCTACACCCGCACCGCCGCCGTCGAGCCCCGTACCACCAGCTCCGGCTGGAAGACGTACTCCGTGCGCTGCACCGGGCTCCCCCCGATCTCCTCCAGGAGCGCCCCCACCGCGGCCGCCGCCATCGCCTGCACGGGCTGGCGCACGGTGGTCAGCGGCGGGTCGGTGAACGCGATGAGCTGGGAGTCGTCGAACCCCACGACGGAGACGTCACGCGGCACGTCGAGCCCCCTCCCCCGGGCGGCGCGGACCACGCCCAGCGCCATCAGGTCGCTGCCGCAGACGATGCCGGTGCACCCCGCGTCCAGCAGGGCGCCCGCCGCCACCTGGCCGCCCTCGACGCTGAACAGGGTGGAGCAGACGAGCGTTTCGGCCTCGGAGCGGTCCATGCCGAGCACCGAGGCGGCCGCCGCCACGAACCCGTCCCGCTTGCGGCGGGAGGGGACGTAGCGCTGCGGGCCGATGGCCAGGCCGATCCGGCGGTGGCCGAGGTCGGCGAGGTGCTGGAGGGCCATCGTCACGGCAGCGTGGTCATCGGGCGAGACGAACGGGGCGCTGATCCGCTCGTTGTAGCCGTTGATCAGGACGAACGGTACGCCGCGCTCGGTGAGCGCGGCGTACCGCCCCGGGTCCGCGGAGGTGTCCGCGTGCAGCCCGGACAGGAAGACGATGCCGCCGACGCCGCGCTCGACGAGCTGCTCGACGAGCTCGTCCTCGGTGGCCCCGCCCGGAAGCTGGGTGCAGAGCACGGGGGTGTAGCCGTGCCCGGCCAGCACCTGCTCGACGGACTGCGCGAACGCCGGGAAGATCGGGTTGGTGAGTTCGGGCGTCACCAGCCCGATCAGTCCGGCGCTGCGCTGCCGCAGCCGTACGGGGCGCTCGTACCCCAGGATGTCGAGCGCCGCGAGGACCCGCTGACGCGTGGAGTCGGCGACACCCTGCTTCCCGTTCAGGACCCGGCTGACCGTCGCCTCGCTGACCGCCGCCTGTCCGGCGATGTCGGAGAGGCGGGGCGCGGCGGTGGTCCTGGGCGCGGGGAGTGTCACACCGTCCACCACACCGTGGTGTCGGCGGGCAGCTCGGTCTCGGCGCCGTCCACGGTGACCGGGGAGCTGGCGAGCAGCACCCGGCCGCGGGCGGCGATCCGGACGGGGGCGCCGGTGGTGTTGACGGTGCAGACGAAGCCGGGGCGGGCGAAGACGAGGACGCCCTCGGGGCCGTCCAGCCATTCGACGTCCGTGCCCGCGCCGAGGCCCGGGTGCTCCCGGCGGGCGGCGATGGCGGCCCGGTACAGCTCCAGGGTGGAGCCCTCCACGCCGGTCTGCGCCTCGACGGACAGCTCGCCCCAGCCGGCGGGCTGCGGGAGCCAGCTGCCGCCGTCGCCGAAGCCGTGACTGGTCCCTTCGCGGGTCCAGGGGATCGGGACGCGGCAGCCGTCGCGGAAGCCGTCCTGGCCCTCGGCGCGGAAGAACGAGGGGTCCTGGCGGGCCTCGTCGGGCAGGTCGGTGACGTCGGGCAGGCCGAGCTCCTCGCCCTGGTAGACGTAGGCGGAGCCGGGGAGGGCGAGCATCAGCAGGGAGGCGGCGCGGGCGCGGCGCAGGCCCAGCTCGCGGTCGCCGGGGGTGCGGATCTGGGTGCCGAGGCCGGCCGGGTTGGCGTACCGGGTGGCGTGCCGGGTCACGTCGTGGTTGGAGAGCACCCAGGTGGTGGGGGCGCCGACGGGGCGCATGGCGTCGAGCGAGGAGTCGATGACCTTGCGGAGCTCGATGGCGTCCCAGGCGGTGGCGAGGTACTGGAAGTTGAACGCCTGGTGCATCTCGTCGGGGCGCACGTAGTTGGCGGTGCGCTCGACGGTCGGTGTCCACGCCTCGGCCACGGCGATCCTCTCGCCGGGGTACTCGTCGAGGATGGTCCGCCAGCTGCGGTAGATCGCGTGCACGCCGTCCTGGTCGAAGAACGGCATGACGTCGTTGCCGAGCAGCTTGAGCTGCTCGTGGGTGCCGAGGTCGGGCAGGCCCTCGGCCTTGACCAGGCCGTGGGCGACGTCGACGCGGAAGCCGTCGACGCCCATGTCGAGCCAGAAGCGCAGGATGGAGCGGAACTCGTCGGCGACGGCCGGGTGTTCCCAGTTGAAGTCGGGCTGCTCGGGGGCGAAGAGGTGGAGGTACCAGTCGCCGGGGGTGCCGTCCGGGTTCACCGTGCGGGTCCAGGCGGGGCCGCCGAAGATGGACTCCCAGTCGTTGGGCGGGAGTTCGCCGTCGGCGCCCTTTCCGGGGCGGAAGTGGTAGCGCTCGCGCAGGGCGGAGCCGGGGCCCTCGGCGAGGGCGCGCTTGAACCACTCGTGCTGGTCGGAGGAGTGGTTGGGGACCAGGTCGACGATGACGCGCAGGCCCAGGCCGTGCGCCTCGCGGATCAGCGCGTCGGCGTCCAGCAGGTTCCCGAACATGGGGTCGATGGCCCGGTAGTCGGAGACGTCGTAGCCCGCGTCGGCCTGCGGGGAGGCGTAGAAGGGGGAGAGCCACACCGCGTCGACGCCCAGGTCCCTGAGGTGGGGCAGGCGGGCGGTGACGCCGGGCAGGTCGCCCATGCCGTCGCCGTTGCCGTCGGCGAAGCTCCGCGGATAGACCTGGTAGATCACCGCGTCCTGCCACCAGCCGGTGCGGTGGCCCGGGGCGTCGTCGGACGTGCCGGTGGAGGGGGCAGCGAGGTGCTGGGTCATGTCGTCCCTGGGGTGTCTGGGTGGGGAGCGGCGCCGGTGACCGGGTCAGGGTGTCCGGCGCCGCCGTGACGGGTGCGGTGGTGCGTGCGGGTGCGGGCGTCCTGGTGGCGTCAGCCCTTGACGGCTCCGGCGGACATGCCGGTGACCAGGTGCTTCTGGGCGAAGAGGAACACCAGGGCGGCCGGGATGGCGATGAGGACGGAGGCCGCGGTCATCGGGCCCCACTGGGCTCCGTACTGGTTGACGAACTTCTGGAGCCCGCCGGCCAGGGTGAGGTTCTCGTCGCCGACCAGGAAGGCGGAGGCGTAGGCGACTTCGCCCCAGGCGGTGATGAAGGAGTAGAACGCGGTGACGGCGAGGCCCGGCTTGGCCAGCGGCAGGATGAGCCGCCAGAAGGTGCCGAACGGGGTGAGGCCGTCGACCTCGCCCGACTCGTCGATCTCGCGCGGGATGGTGTCGAAGAAGCCCTTCATCATCCAGGCGCAGAACGGCACCGAGATGGTGAGGTAGGTGATGACGAGACCGGCGGGCTGGTTGAGCAGTCCGAGGGTCGACATGATGTTGTAGATCGGCACGATGAGGACGGCGACCGGGAACATCTGGGTGATCAGCAGCGTCCACATCAGCCCGCGCTTGCCGGGGAAGCGGAAGCGGCTGACGGCGTATCCGGTGGTGGCGGCGACGAAGACGCCGATCACGGTGGAGAGTCCGGAGATGATCACGGAGTTGGCGAACCAGTTGAGGAACTCCGTGTCGCGGATGAGGTTCGTGTAGTTGACGAACGTCGTCTCGCGGAAGAAGTCCGTCGTGGTCGCGTACTTGGCGGGCTTGAGCGAGGTCAGCAGGACCCACAGCACCGGGAAGACCGCGATCACCGAGGCGGTGATCAGGGTGAGGTGGAGGCCCACGGAGGCGAGCGGGGAGCGCTCGCCGCGGAGGCGGACCTTGCGCACGGCGTGCCGGGCGGTGGTGTCGGTCGCGGTGGTCACCAGTTGTCTCCCTGGGAGCGCAGGACCCGCCGGTAGACGACGGCGAAGACCATCAGGAGGACGAGGATCAGCACGCCCCACGTGGAGGACTGCGCGTAGTCGCGCGGGCTGATCTCGAAGGAGAACTTGTACGCCTGGGTCACCAGGATCTGGGTCGCCTCACCGGGTCCGCCGCGGGTCAGCAGGAAGATCACCGGGAACATGTTGAAGGTCCAGATGGTGGAGAGCAGGATCACCGTGGTGGAGACCGGGCGCAGTCCGGGCAGCGTGATGTGGCGGAAGCGCTGCCAGGCGGTCGCGCCGTCCATCTCGGCCGCCTCGTACTGCTCGGAGGGGATGGACTGGAGTCCGCCGAGGAGGGCGACCATCATGAACGGGATGCCGAGCCAGACGTTGACGGCGATGACCGCGAACTTCGCCCAGGTCGGGTCGTTGAGCCACGGGACGGCGTCGATGCCGGCGCCGCCGAGGATCTTGTTGAGCAGGCCGCGGTCCTCGTTGTAGAGGAAGCGCCAGGCGAAGACGGAGACGAAGCCGGGGATGGCCCAGGGCAGGATGAGGGCCATGCGGTAGGCGGAGCGTCCGGCGATACGGCGGTTGAGGATGTTCGCCAGGGCCATGCCGAGGGCGAACGTGACGCTCACGCAGGAGACCGTCCACACCAGTGTCCAGCCGAGCGTGCCGAGGAACTGCGAGCCGGTCAGCGCGTCGACGTAGTTGTCGGCGCCGATGAACTCATAGGTGGCGGGGATCTCGTTGACCCCGATGGAGCGGGCGACGTTGCGCTCGTCGGCGTCGGTCATCGACAGGTAGATGCCGCGGACCAGCGGATAGCCGATGATCACGCCGATCACGACGACGACCGGGGCGACCATGGCCCAGGCGTACCAGTGGACCGACAGGGCGCGCCGCAGGCGGCCGGGGGTCGGCGGTGGGGTGCCAGTACCGCGGCTCCGGCCGCGGGCGTCGTGCTCGCCCGCGGCCTTCACCACCGACTGGCTGGTGTGGACAGCCATCAGTCGGCCAGCC
Organism: Streptomyces sp. YPW6; assembly: GCF_018866325.1. NCBI lineage: Bacteria > Bacillati > Actinomycetota > Actinomycetes > Kitasatosporales > Streptomycetaceae > Streptomyces > Streptomyces sp. YPW6. The sequence continues at coordinate 5,823,945 of NZ_CP076457.1, read as the reverse complement.
TTCCTGTTACTTCCAGCCCTCGAGGAGCTTGCGGTAGGAGTCGCCGGTGGCCTTGGCGGCCTTCTCCGGCGTGGTCTGGCCGGTGAGGACCTTGGTGTACTCGACGCGCAGCGGCTCGAAGAGGCTGCCGCCCTCGGGGATCCAGGGGCGCTCGACGGCGGTCTCGACGACCGGCTTGAAGAAGCCGACGATCTCGCTGTCGACCGCTTCCCTCTTGGCGTACGCGGAGGTGCGGGTGGGCAGCAGGTTCAGCTCGCCGGCGGCGGTGGCCTGGCTGTCCACGGACGTCATGTACTCGACGAAGGCGTAGGAGGCATCGAGGTTCTTGGAGCCCGCGTAGACGGCGAGGTTGTGGCCGCCCTGCGGGGCACCCTGGGCGGCGGAGCCGGCCGGGACCGGGGCGACGCCCAGGTTGTCCTTGTCGGCGAACTCCTTGCCGGTCAGGGTGTCGGCGACGGCCCAGGGGCCGTTGATCATCATGGCGACGTCGCCGTTCTTGAACGCCTGCATCATGTTCTCCCAGCCGTCCGAGGCGTCCGTCTTCGCGGTGCCGTCGTCGACCAGGGCCTTGACCGCCTTGAACGCCTTGACGCCCTCGGGCTCGTCGATGGTGACGGTCTTGGATCCGGCGTCGACCATGTCGCCGCCCTCGCCGTAGAGGAAGGACAGGAAGTAGTACGGGTCGTCGCCGCGGAGGTAGAGGCCGGTCTTGCCGGTCTTGTCCTTGATCTTCTTCGCCACGGTCTTGAGGTCGTCCAGGTTCGCGGGCGCCTCGACACCGGCCTCCTCGAACATCTTCTTGTTGTAGAAGACGCCCATGGAGTCGATGACCTGCGGGACGGCGTAGGTCTTGTCCTCGTACCGGGTGGACGCGACGGCCTGCTTGAGGAAGTCGTCCTGGTTCTTCAGGGCGGCGGTGCCGTCCAGCGGCGCCAGGTAGCCGAGGTTGGCGAAGTCCGGCGTCCAGGCGACCTCGGAGCGGATCACGTCGGGGGCGCCGTCGCCGGCCTGGGCCGCGTTCTTGAACTTGTTCTGCGCCTCGCCGAAGGGCACGTTGACGTACTTGACGTCGACCTTCGGGTGCTTCTTCTCGAAGCCTTCGGCCAGCTTCTTGAAGACCTTGTCCTCACTGCCGACGCTGGAGGTGTCCCACCAGGTCACGGTGCCGGAGAGCTCGCCCGAGCTCTTGTTGCCGGTCTCGTCGTCGCTGCCGCAGGCGGTCGCCGCGAGCGCCAGGGCCGCGACCAGGGCGGTGGCCGTTATGCCACGTCGCATCTGAACTCCTTCAACTGCCGTACCGCTCCGTCGCGGCGCCGGGTCGACGTGAACGTAACAAGGATGAAAGACCACCGAAAGACCTTGCGGAAGATTTCTGCAAGCCCTGGTGATCGTTACATTCGCGTGTCCTCAAGGTTGCCGTCAAGCCCCTTGACGACCGTCGGCCATCCCTGGCAGGGGCGGGCGGGCCTGGCCGTATCCGCTGGGCGACGACCCGGCCGCGGCCCGTCCCCCGGCCCCGCAAGTCCTTGCAAGACGTTGCCGCGAGAGCGTCCGCAGCCCGCCCCCGCGCGCCCCCGCACACAGTGGGCAATCCGACACGGGCCCGGTACAGTCGCATCCCATGACCGCACGGCTTGCCGATATCGCAACTCAGGCGGGGGTCAGCGAAGCGACGGTCAGCCGAGTCCTGAACGGCAAGCCCGGAGTCGCGGCGACCACCCGCGAATCCGTCCTCGCGGCGCTCGACGTCCTCGGCTACGAACGCCCGGTGCGGCTGCGCAGGCGCAGCGCGGGCCTGGTCGGCCTGATCACCCCGGAGCTGGAGAACCCGATCTTCCCGGCGCTGGCCCAGGTCATCGGCCAGGCGCTGACCCGGCAGGGCTACACCCCCGTGCTGGCCACCCAGACCCCCGGCGGCTCCACCGAGGACGAACTGACCGAAATGCTGGTGGACCGGGGTGTCTCGGGCATCATCTTCGTCTCCGGGCTGCACGCGGACATCTCGGCCGACATGCAGCGCTACGAGCAACTGCGCGGCCAGGGTGTCCCCTTCGTCCTGGTGAACGGCTTCTCCGCCAAGGTGCGGGCGCCGTTCATCTCCCCGGACGACCGGGCGGCGATGCGGCTCGCGGTGACCCATCTGGTGTCGCTCGGCCACACCCGGATCGGCCTGGCGGTCGGCCCCAAGCGCTTCGTGCCGGTGCTCCGCAAGATCGAGGGCTTCCACGCGACGATGCGGGAGCAGCTGGGCCTCGCCGAGGAGGAGATCGAGGAGCTGATCCAGCACTCCCTGTACACCCTGGAGGGCGGTCAGGCCGCCGCCACCGCCCTGATGGAGCGCGGCTGCACGGCGGTCGTGTGCGCGAGCGACATGATGGCGCTCGGGGCGATCCGGGCGGCCCGCCGGGAGTCCGGGGAAGTGCCCCGGGATCTCTCCGTGGTCGGCTACGACGACTCGCCCCTCATAGCGTTCACGGACCCGCCGCTGACGACGATCCGGCAGCCGGTGACGGCGATGGGCCAGGCCGCGGTCCGCACGCTCCTGGAGGAGATCGGCGGAACCCCGGCCCCGCACAGCGAGTTCGTCTTCATGCCCGAGCTGGTGGTACGCGGCTCGACGGCCGCCGGACCCGCGGGCGGGTCGGGGGCGGCGCCTCGTCCTTGAGGTGCAGGACGTGCGGCCGGAACCCGACCGGAGGATGATCGGGGGCAGGGGAATCTCTATGGAAGACTCTCTGCCTATGGGTGAGACACAGGTGACAGCACAGGAAGGCCGGTCGACGGCCGGTCCCTCACCCGTCGCTGCCGAAACGGCCCCCCGGGCCGCGGCCGCGCCGTCCACCCCTCCCCCGGCCACCGGAAGGTCCGGCTGGCGGGCCCGCGTCCACTCCCTGAGAGCGCCCGGCCGGCCCCGGCTCTGGTTCGAGATCCTGCTCATCGCGGTCAGTTACTGGCTGTACTCGCTCGTACGCAACGCGGTCCCCGAGCAGAAGGCCGCGGCGCTGCGCAACGCGGACTGGATCTGGTCGGCGGAGAAGTCGCTGGGCCTCGCCTTCGAGGAATCGGTCAATCACGCGGTCAATTCCGTGACATGGCTGATCGTGTCGATGAACTACTACTACGCGACGCTGCATTTCGTCGTGACCATCGGCGTCCTCGTCTGGCTGTTCCGCCGCCACCCCGGCCGCTACGCCGCGACCCGCCTGGTCCTGTTCGCGACCACGGCCGTGGCGCTGCTCGGCTACTACCTCTACCCGCTGGCACCACCCCGTCTGATGAACGGCGCGAACTTCATCGACACGGTGCTCGTGCACGAGACGTGGGGCTCGATGGCCTCGGGCAACTTCAAGAACATGTCGAACCAGTACGCGGCGATGCCCTCGATGCACATCGGCTGGTCGCTCTGGTGCGGCCTGACGATCTTCGCCCTGGCCTCGGTGCCGTGGGCCCGCGTCCTGGGCCTGCTGTACCCGACGCTCACCCTGGTCGTCATCGTGGCCACCGCCAACCACTTCTGGCTGGACGCGGTGGGCGGCATGGCCTGCCTCGCGTTCGGTTACGCGGTCTCCCGCGTCTGGTACGGCTCGCTGCCGCACCGGCTGCCGAAGCGGGTGCCCGGTGCGGCGAAGACCCGGCTGACCGGGCTGCGCACGGCACGCCTGCCGCGCCCGGTGTCCGAACCGGATCCGGAGCCGGAGCCGGGTGCGGAGGCCGAGCCGGAGGCGGCCGGAGCGCACAGACCGTAGCCCTGGCCCGGCAAGAACGGCTGTCACGGCTGTCACGGCTGTCACGGCTGTCACGGCTGTCACGGCTGTCACGGCTGTCACGGCTGTCACGGCGAGCATGGCCGACCCGGCAACCACGGCCGACCCGGCAATCACGGTGTGGGGGGCGGACGCGATGTCCGCCCCCCACCCCGTTCCCGTACCCCCGCGCCCGCTACCCCCGGTGCACGACGCGCCCCCCGGTGACCGTGAGCCGCACCGGCGCCTCGCCCAGCTCGTCGGCCGGGGCGTCCACCGGGTCCAGGCCGAAGGCCGTCAGGTCGGCCCGGAAGCCGGGGGCGATCCGCCCCGCCACCTGCTGCTCCCCCGCCGCGACGGCCGCGTGCGAGGTGCCGCCCTCCAGCGCCATCAGCCCGGTGAGCGCCTGTTCCGGGGCGACGGGCTCGGTCTCGTACGCCCCCGGCAGCCGCCGCAGCCGCGCGGTGGCCAGCACCTGCCGTACGTCGTAGTGGGCGATCGGCCAGTCCGAGCCGAGCGCCAGATACGCCCCGGCGTCCCGCAGGTCGCGGCAGCGCCAGGCGCGCGCGGCCCGCGCGTCGCCGAGCCGCCGGGACCAGGCGTCGGTGTGGTCGGCGCGGGTGTACGCGGTGTGGGTGGGCTGCATGGAGGCGATCACGCCGAGCCGGACGAACCGCTCGGCGACCTCGTGCGGGATCGACTCGATGTGCTCAACGCGGTGGCACAACCGCGCGCTCTCCCCCAGCGACTCGACGGTGTCCAGGACGTGCCGCACGGCCGCGTCCCCGATGGCGTGGGTGGCGGTGCGCACACCGGCACGGTGCAGCTGGGCGACGGCCTCGGTGTACGCGGCCGGGTCGGGCCAGAACGCCTCGGTGCCCTGGCCGTGGCAGTCGGCGTGCTCCAGCCACGCGGTGCCGCCCTCGACGGTGCCGTCCATGAAGAACTTCACCCCGCCGACCCGCCACAGCCGCCCGGCCCTCTTCTGGAGCCGCACGAGCTCCTCCAGCCCCTCCTGGTCGACGCCCGGCATGCACCAGGGGGCGAGCCGGAGCCGTACGGGCAGGTCGGCGTGGTCCTCCACGGCGGCCAGCAGATCCGGTACGGAGCCGTCGCCGAGGTCCATCACATGGGCTCCGGTCAGCCCGGTGGCGGCCATGGCGGACAGCAGCTCGACCAGTCCGGCCCGCCGGTCGGCCAGGGAGGGGCGGGGCAGGAACGGGGTGAGGAGGTCCATCGCGGCGTGCTCGATCAGATGCCCGGTGGGCCGTCCCCCGCCGTCGCAGACGACCTCCGAGCGCTGGGCGAAGGTGCGGGGTCCGGTGATCCCGGCGCGTTCCAGTGCGGCGGCCGAGGCGAGGGCGGAGTGCCCGTCGTAGAGCCGGATGAAGGCGGGCGCGCCGCCGAGGGCCTCGTCGACGAGGGTGTGGTGGACGGGCCGGTCCCCGAAGGCGTTGTGGTCGAGCCCCCACCCGAGGACCCACCCGTCGGTGCGCGGCGCGGTGGCGAGGACCGCGCGGAGCCGGTCGAGGTCGCGGACGGCGGTGAGGTCGACGCCGGTGGCCATCTCCAGGCCCCAGACGGGGTGGCTGTGCGCGTCGGTCAGCCCCGGGGTGAGGGTGGCCCCGGCCAGGTCGAGGTGTTCGGTGCCGGCGCCTTTCAGCTCCCGCAGGTCGTCGGCGTCCCCGACCGCGAGGATCGTGCCGCCCCGGACGGCGACGGCGGTGGCCTCGGGGCGGGCGGGGTCGAGGGTGCGGACCCGGGCTCCGGTGATCAGGAGGTCGGCTGCGGGCATGGCGGGGGCTCCTTGCGTGGTGGTCAGCGGTTTGCGGAGGCGGGATGCGGGAGACCGGGCTGCCCGCGGTCCTCCGCGGGTTCGTCGCACGGCTCGGCGGCGAAGGAGGCGTACACCTCGGGCCGCCGGCGCTTGAGCCGGCGGGCGAGGAGCAGCCCGATCAGGAAGGTGCCCGGCACGAGCGAGACGAGGAGGACGTTCACCCCGGTCGCGGCGCCGGTGAAGAGCTCCACGTTGTACGAGACGAGCCCGATGGCCCCGGCCAGCAGCACGGCCGCGACCAGGGGGGCGACGACGGTGCGCAGGACGCCTTCACCGTGCGGGATCCTCCGGAAGAACAGGAGGACGGCCACCGCGGCGAGGAGCTGGAGGACCATGAGCCCGATCATGCCCGGGGTGTTGACCCAGAGCAGGAGCTGCGCGTACGGGTCGGCCCCGGCTGCGGCGAATCCGACCACGACGACCGCTCCCAGCAGGGTCTGCGCGGCCCCGGCGACGTACGGGGAGCGGTGGCGCGGGTGGACGCGTCCGAGGGCTGCGGGCAGGACGCCCTCCTCGGCCAGCGCGAGCCCGTAGCGGTTGATGGCGTTGTGGAAGGCGAGCAGCGAGGCGAGGACGCTGGTGACGATGAGGACGTGCATCAGGTCGGCGGCCCAGGCGCCGACGTACGCGGTGATCGCGGAGAAGAAGAGCCCGCCGGGGTCGTCGGCGGCGGCCTGGACGACCTTCTCCTCGCCGAACGCCTGGATGACGGTCCACACGATGAAGGCGTAGAAGAGCCCGAGGAAGCCGACGGCGATGTAGGTGGCGCGCGGGACGGTGCGCTCCGGGTCCCGGGCCTCGCGGCGGTAGATGACCGTGGACTCGAACCCGGTGAAGGCGGCGAAGGCGCAGGCGAGAACGGCGGCCGTGCCGGGGACGAGGACGTTGCCGGGCGAGAAGGAGGCGAGCGAGAGCCCCGCCGGGGTGCCGCCCTCCAGCAGCACCCCGCCCGCGAGCAGGACGAGGATCCCGGTCTCGGCGACGAGGAGGACCCCGAGGACCTTGGCGCCGAAGTCGATGGAGCGGAAGCCGCCGTACCAGATGAGGAGCAGCCCGGCGAGGGAGACGGGCAGCCAGGGGACGTCGGCGCCCCACAGGGCGTGGGAGGTGTCGGCGGTGGCGGAGCCGAGGAGCCCGTAGACGCCGATCTCCATGCCGTTGTAGCCGAGCATGGCGACGAGCGCGGCGGCGATGCCGACCGGGGTGCCGAACCCCCGCGTGATGTAGGCGTAGAAGGCCCCGTCGCTGCGGACGTGCCGGCTCATCGTGGTGAACCCGACGGCGAAGACCGTGAGCGTGATGCCCGCCAGCAGATAGCCGACCGGGGCGCCGATGCCGCCGAGCATCAGGGCGACGGGGGCGACCCCGGCCATCACGGTGAGCGGGGCGGCGGCGGAGATGACGAAGAAGGCGATGTCGGCGGTGCCGAGCGTGCCTCTTCGGAGGGTGGGCGCAGACATGTGCAGGAAGAGCCCTTCCGCGACGTAAACCTAAAGGCTTTCGGTTTCGGGGAATGTAGCCTCACTCCAGGTCATCGGGGAAGACCTTTCGCCGCCGCAGATCAGGAGAACCGCACATGGGACGGCCGCGCACACCGCTGCTCGACCGGGAGCGCATCGGTGCCACGGCGCTCGAACTGCTCGATGAGCAGGGGGAGTTCAGCGTGCCGCAGGTGGCCCGCAGACTGGGGGTGCAGACGGGTTCGGTGTATCACCACGTGGACGGCCGGGCCGGGGTGATCGAGCTGATCCGCGAACGGGTCAGCGCGTCGATCGACACGGCCGCGCTCGGCCTCCAGCCCTGGGACGCGGCCCTGGCCGCCTGGGCCCGCTCCTACCGCGCCGCCTTCGCCGCCCACCCGCACGCGATCCCGCTGCTCATGACGTCACCGGTACGGGCCCCGAAGGTCCTGGCCCAGTACGACCAGGCGGTCCGGCTGCTCCTGGACGTGGGCTTCCCGGTGGAGCGGGTGATGACGGTGATCACGGCCCTGGAGAACCTGGTGCTGGGCTCGGCTCTGGACCTGGCGGCCCCGGAGGCGATGTGGGAACTCCCTGCGGACTCCCCCGGCACGGAGAAGCTGGCACAGGCGCTGGCGGCGATCGGCCCGGGCCGGGCGGACGCGGCGTTCGAACTGGCCCTGGAATCCTTCATGCACCACTGTCGCACCCTCGGCCCGCCGGATTCCGGCACGACCGGCGCGGACTCGGGCCCGCCCGGGGCACCTTCCGGCCCCTCCGGCGCTTGAGGACGTCCGGCCATCAGCTCTTCCGGTGCATGAGGACGTCTGGCCATCAGCCCCTCCGGCGTTCGAGTACGTCCGGCCATCAGCCCGTCCGGCGCTGTAGGACGTCTGCTCATCAGCCCGTCCGGCGCTCGATGACGCTCCTCCCGCTCCTCCGGCGTTCGAGGAGCGGGGCCCGGGGCGGAGACCCGAGGGGCGCCGGGGCCGAGCCGGGCCCCGGGAACGCCCCTCAGCCCGCCGCCCCGTAGAACCGCTCCTCCACCACCGCCCGAGCCCGCCGGGTGATCCTGCGGTAGTCGTCCAGCATGTCCCCGACATGCCCCGGCTCGTACCCCAGGTACCGCCCCACCGCCGCCAGCTCCCGCGCGTCGGACGGGAACGTGTCACCCGGCCGTCCCCGCACCAGCATCACCGCGTTGCGCACCCGCGCCGCAAGCACCCACGCCTCGTCCAGCGTCTGCGCGTCCTCCGCCGGGATCAGGCCGGCCGCACACGCGGCGGCCAGCGCCTCGCGCGTACGCGTCGTGCGCAGGCCGGGCTCCGCCCACCCGTGCCGCATCTGCATCAGCTGCACGGTCCACTCGACGTCGCTCAGCCCGCCCCGCCCCAGCTTCGCGTGGAGCGTGGGGTCCGCGCCGCGCGGCATCCGCTCGGACTCCATCCGCGCCTTCAGCCGCCGGATCTCGCGTACGGCGTCCTCACCGAGCCCTTCCATCGGATACCGCAGCGGATCGACCAGCTCGACGAAGGCGCGGCCCAATTCCTCGTCGCCCGCCATGTGTTCGGCCCGCAGCAGCGCCTGGCTCTCCCAGACCAGCGACCAGCGCCGGTAGTAGGCCTCGTACGACTTCAGCGTGCGCACCATCGGGCCGGTCCTGCCCTCGGGGCGCAGATCGGCGTCGATGAGCAACGGCGGGTCGGCGGTCGGCAGTTGGAGTAGTCGCCGCATCTCGCCCACGACCGCGTTGGCCGCCCGCCCGGCCTCCTCGTCGCTCACGCCCTCGCGCGGCCGGTGGACGAAGAGGACATCGGCGTCGGAGCCGTAACTCAGCTCGTGCCCGCCGAAGCGGCCCATGCCGATGACGGCGAACCGGGTCGGCAGGGTGTCGCCCCACCGCTCGCGGACCGCGGCCCGCAGCGCGCCCGCGATGGTGGCGGCGTTGAGGTCGGTGACGGCGGAGCCGACGCGGTCGACGAGGGCCCCGTGGTCCTGCTCGGCGGGGCTGTCCTCCGTGCCGTAGGAGCCGATGAGGTCGGCGGCCGTCGTACGGAACAGCTCCCGGCGGCGCACCCCGCGCACCACCGCGACGGCCGACTCCGCATCGCCCGCACGCCCCACCGCGGCCAGCACCTCCTGCTCCAGGTGCTCCCGGGTGCGCGGCCTCAGCCCCTCCGGATCGCCGAGGATCGCCACCGCCTCCGGGGCCCGCATGAGGAGGTCCGGGGCGAGGCGGCCGGCGGACAGGACCCGGGCGAGGTTCTCCGCGGCGGCGCCCTCGTCGCGCAGGAGCCGCAGGTACCACGGGGTCTTGCCGAGCGCGTCGGACACCTTGCGGAAGCCGAGGAGCCCGGCGTCCGGGTCGGCGGAGTCCGCGAACCAGCCGAGGAGCACCGGCAGCAGCGTGCGCTGGATGGCGGCCTTGCGGGTCACCCCGGAGGAGAGGGCCTCCAGGTGCCGCAGGGCGGCCGCCGGGTCGGCGTACCCGAGGGCCTCCAGCCGGATCGCGGCGGCCTTCGGGCTGAGCCGGGACTCACCGGGGGCCAGCTGGGCGACGGCGTCCAGCAGCGGCCGGTAGAAGATCTTCTCGTGCAGCCGCCGTACGACGGAGGCGTGCCGCTTCCACGCCTTGTTCAGCTCGGCCACCGGATCGGTGCGCATGCCGAGCGACCGGCCGATCCGCCGCAGGTCCGCCTCGTCCTCGGGGACCAGGTGGGTGCGGCGCAGCCGGTGGAGCTGGATGCGGTGCTCCATGGCGCGCAGGAAGCGGTACGCCTCGTCGAGCTGGGCGGCGTCCGCGCGGCCCACGTACCCGCCGTCGGCGAGCGCCCGCAGCGCCTCCAGGGTGGAGCCGCTGTGCAGCGAGGCGTCACTGCGCCCGTGCACCAGCTGGAGGAGCTGGACGGCGAACTCGACGTCCCGCAGTCCGCCGGGGCCGAGCTTCAGCTCGCGCTCGATGCGGTCGGCGGGGATGTTGTCGACGACCCGGCGGCGCATCTTCTGCACGTCGGGGACGAAGTTCTCCCGGTCGGCGGCCCCCCACACGAGCGGCGACACCGCCTCGACGTACTCGGCTCCCAGCTCGGGGTCCCCGGCCACCGCCCGTGCTTTCAGCAGGGCCTGGAACTCCCATGTCTTGGCCCAGCGCTGGTAGTAGGCGAGGTGGGAGCTGAGGGTGCGCACGAGCGGCCCGTTGCGCCCCTCGGGGCGGAGGTTGGCGTCGACCTCCCAGATGGTGCCCTCGACGGTGGTCTCGGAGCAGATCCGCATCATGTGGGCAGCCAGCCGGGTGGCGGCCTGCATGGCCTTGGTCTCGTCGACGCCGTCGTGCGCCTCCCCGACGAAGATCACGTCGACGTCGGAGACGTAGTTCAGCTCCCGTCCGCCGCACTTGCCCATCGCCACGACGGCGAGCCGGCACTGCGCGGCGTCCTCGGGCGCGGCGGTGCGGGCGATGGCGAGCGCGGCGCGCAGGGTGGCGGTGGCGAGGTCGGCCAGCTCGGCGGCGGTCTGGGCGAGGCCGGTCGTCCCGCACACGTCCCGGGCGGCGAGGGTGAGCAGGCACCGGCGGTAGGCGACCCGCAGGGAGTCCGGGTCGACGGCGTCGGCGAGCCCCTGTTCGAACTCGGCGACGCCAGGGTGCAGGTCCGCCGACTCGTATGTGACGAGCGCCCGCCAGTCGCGCGGGTGCCGGGCCAGATGGTCCCCGAGCGCCTCGGAGGCTCCGAGGACCCCGAGGAGCCGGTCGCGCAGGGGCTTGGCGGTGACGAGGGTGTCGAGCAGCACCTGCCGCTCGCTCTCCTCCCCCGCCTCCACGACCCGCACCAGTCCGCGCAGGGCCAGATCGGGGTCGGCGGTGGCCCCGAGCGCCTCCAGGAGGACCGGATCGGACCGTACGGAGGCGAGCGCGTCCAGGTCGAGGAGCTGCTCGGCGGCGGACGGGTCGGTGAATCCGTGCCGCAGCAACCTGGTGAACGTACTGCTTCTGCGCCCCGGCGAGGTCGTCATCCCCTGCTCTCCTGCCAGCCGAACCCGAACTGCGTCACTGCTCGCCGCTCCCTCGCCGCGTCACAGCTCTCCGAGCCTAGTCCTGTGCGGGCGCGTTCGGGGCGGCGGAGGCGTCGGCGCCGACCGCGGTTTCGCGCGGTCCGGCCCGGAGGCCGGCCTGGGCGTCGGGCTCGACAGCGACCTGGGTATCGGTGCCGGCGTCGGCGTTCGCGGTCCCGACGAGGACGGTGGCGTACAGCTCCTCGGAAACCCGGACCCGCGGGGTGAGCCCGGCGGCGCGCAGGATCTCCACCGCCCCGTCCCGCTGCCGCTCACTGGCCTCCATCAGCAGGCTGCCGCCCGGGGCGAGCCACGCGGGCGCCTCGGCCGCGACCCGGCGCATGACGTCGAGGCCGTCGCCGCCGCCGTCGAGGGCGACGCGCGGTTCGTGGACGCGGGCCTCGGCGGGGAGCAGTTCGACATCGCCGGTCGGGACGTACGGGACGTTGGCGAGGAGCACGTCGACACGGCCGCGCAGCCGGGCGGGAAGGGGGGCGAAGAGGTCGCCCTCGTACACCTCCCCCAGGTCGCCGACGTTGCGCCGGGCGCAGCGCACGGCGGCGGGTTCGACGTCACAGGCGTGCAGGTCGGCCCGGTCCAGGGCGGTGGCGAGGGCGACACCGAGCGCGCCCGAACCACAGCAGAGGTCGACGACGACGGCCCGGCGGGGTGCGAGGGCGGCGGCCTGCGCCACGAGGAACTCCGTACGCCGGCGGGGCACGAAGACACCCGGGTCCACGGCGAAGCGACGGCCGTGGAACTCCGCCCAGCCCAGGACGTGTTCGAGCGGCAGCCCGGCGGCGCGGCGCTCGACGAGGAGGGACAGCTCATCGGGGGAGGCGGCGGCCTCGTGGAGGAGCGACGCCTCGTCCTCGGCGAAGACGCATCCGGCGCGGCGCAGGGTGGTGACGGTGGTGGAGAAGGAACTCACGGGGTGAACCGACATGCGGGGCAGTGCCTTTCGGGAAATCCGATGGGCGCTCCGCGGTCGGTTCGGGCCGTGCGGCCGGCTTACGCCGGTCGTGCGACGCGATCGTGCGAGGTGAGCACCCAGCCTGATCCAGCGGTAATGGGTCTCACCTCCTCGGTCCGTCCCCGTACCGGTGCACGGGGGGTGGTAACACTACAACAGCCCGTGCCCTGCGGGAGCGGGCTGCCGTTCGTCCGTCGGCCATCGCTCAGCCGCCCGGCGTCACTCGGCGTCACTCGGCCGCGGCTCGGCGTCGGTCGGCGTCGGTCGGCCGGCATCCGGCGTCGTTCGGCCGTCCGGCGGCTACAGCTCGACGCTGTCGCGCAGCTTCGTCGGCGTCAGGAGCGGGTGCCGAGGGGGCGGGCGCGGCGGGACGCGGCCCCCTCGGCACCCGCCTCAGGAATCCGGCTGTTCGGAGTCCCGCCGGTCGGAGTCCGGCCGGTCGGAGTCCGGCCGGTCGACGCGGATCTCGTAGGCGATCTCCCAGCGGATGTCCGGCACGACGACGTCGGCCGTCTCCACGGGGCGGCCTTCGCTGTCGAAGTACGTGCGCTCGATCTCGATGACCAGGTCACCGATGGAGATCCCGAGCAGATTGGCCTGTTCGCGCGTCGCGCGGGCCGGGCGGGGCAGTTCGATGCCGGTGGCGATGTCCACGCCGATGGAGCGCATACGCTGCACGACGCCCAGCTTGCCGTACGGCCCCATCTCCGGGAGCAGCACCGGCGTTCCGTCCGTGATCGCCATCGGCTCCCAGCTCTTGGCGAGCTGTACGGGCATACCGTCGGCGAGGAACTCGTAGTCCGTCACGACGCAGAGGTCGCCGGGCTCGATCGCCAGGCGTTCCGCGATGTCCTCCGGCGCCGGAACCCGCGCCCTGCTCGTGCACTCCCAGTCCGCCTCGTGGTCGAGCTCGGCCATGTCCGAGGCGAACGGACTCCTGTTCCGCTGCTCGCGGTGGCGTGAGCGGATCATGCGCCGCCGCTCGCGGGCGCGGCGGACGTACGTGCCGGAGCCGGCGCGGCCTTCGAGGATGCCCTCGATGATCAGACGCTCCATGGCCCGCTGCGCCACGGACTGACCGACGCCGTACTCCTCCGCGAACCGCGCCCGGGACGGCAGCTTGTCGCCGACGGCCCATTCACCGGCCCGGATGCGGGCCCGCAGCTTGTCCGCCACCTGCAAGTACGGCGTATCACGTGGCATTTGAGCAGCTCCGTGTGTTCGGCGTCGATATGGGCGTCGCTGGTTGACAAAGCTAACCCATCAGGTTGAAGCTGAATACTCAGCATTACATGGAGTGACATTCGGTTCACCAGGGGAGAAGTGTGCGCTCTGCACAAGCGCGGGTCGCGGCGCTGACCGGCATGCTCAGCGCCGCCACCGGCACCGAACCGCGTGTGGCCGCCGACCTGGAGGCCTTCCGCGTCGAGGCCGATCTCCCCACCGAGTTGAGCGCGACCGCCCACGCGGCCGTCCTCGCCGCCCTGGCCACGGCGGACCGCTACGGGCACACGCGCACCCGCGCCGCCGAGTACGTCTGGGCCGAGATCAGCAGAGAGGCGAACGTGACCACGACCGAATCCCCCGACACGGCCTACCGCGCCCTGCTCGGCCACACGACGACCTGCACCGCCTGCCGGACCGGGGCCGTCTGTCCCGACGCGGCCAAGCTCGTCCGCGTCTGGCGGGAGACCCGCAGATAGGGTCCCGGCCGCCTCGGCACCACCATCCCCACCGCCCTCACCAGCGACGGAGGCACCTGATGCGCAGCACCCACCAGGCGTTACCGGCACGAACCGGGAGGCCCGGATGATCGCCCTCTCCCCGACGGACGTCCTCGACTGCGAGGCATGCTGGAACGCCCCGGTCACCGCCGCCCGGCAGACCCCTGCCGGCCGTGACCTGCTCTGCGAGGAGTGCGCGGAGGGCGACTACCCGCGCCGCGTCGACCTCTTCCCGCCGTTCGGCATCTACGGTCTGACGCCCCGCAAGCTCCTGAACGACGGCCGGCACGGAAGCGGCCCCCCGAAGCTCCCGCCCAACCCGGGACCGCCGCTGCCGAACCCTCCCCCGGCCCCGTCACCGCCGGGAACACCACCGGTGTAGGACCACGGTTCGAAGGGCCCGGCGCCGGCGACGGGCGAGGCGACGTCTCCGTGGGCCGGGCTGCACGGCTCGGGCGGTATCACCAGGTGGCGACAGTCGCTGCGTGGTGGTCCGCGACTGCGGCCCGGTCTATCGGGGCGTCCGGCGGAATACGCAGAGGCACGCCGGCCAAGGCGCTGTACGCACCGTGGCCGGCCAGGCTCGGTGCGACGTGCACGACCAGCTCGGCGTCGATGGCGAGCAGACCGCAGTCGAACAGGCGGTGCACGTCCGACCTGAGCATCAGACCTTCCTCCACTCGGTGCTGCTCGGTTTCGGCGAAGGGCCGGAGGTGCGCAGCCTCCAGTACCTCTGCCGGTGCGGCGCCGGTGACGGCGCAGACCAGCCCGTACTCACGCACCAAGGCACGGCGGAACCCATCCTGGCCACGTCGCACTGCCGCCGCCGTTCTGCGGCGCCCGCCCGGCAGCTCCCGCGGTCGACGTCCGCCTGCACGGCGGAGTTCACCGCGGCTCGGAAAGCGGACCCCCCGGGCCTCGATGGCGGCCAGGGTTCGGCGACGGTCCATCTTCTTGATCGACTGCTGATCGGACCGGCTGAGGCTGAGCTCGCTCAGCTGCGCCTTGTCCAGACAGCCGTCCAGTGGCTGCCAGGTACCTCCGTAGTGCGCCCGGAAAGCTGTGACACGGAGGATCTCGGAATTCGGGGTGTCGAATGCGTTCTTGCAGCGACTGCACCAGAACCGGGGGAACATGGTGGATCGCCCCTTGAAGCCGGTACTTGCGCAGAACGGGCACCGGCTGCGGACCTTCTCCTGCTCGGGCAGCACCTGAAGTGCTTCCACCATGCCCGCCCCGAGGGCTTCCTTGCCGTTCCGCACCACCACCAGGTCACCGACTGCCACGTGTTGGTGATTCCCCACCGTCGAGTCGTAGCTGTACGACTCCTCGATGACGTCCTCGTAGCCGGCGTTCCCCTGAAACTGTCGTTCTTCCCCGGCGACAAGAAAAGACCATGCCCTGTCGTGGGTGTCCGGCTTCGTGCTCTGCTCCTCCGTCATGTTCTGGAGCATACGAACGGCCACGGACAACAGGCCCGGCGGTACTCACCGCCGGGCCCGTCGTGTGGCGTCGGCGCCGTCGGCCGGGGCGACGGCGCCGCTCGGGAGTTTCAGGAGCTACAGCACCGGCAGCAGCGCCTTCAGTTCGAAGGCCGTGACCTCGCTGCGGTACTCCTCCCACTCCGACTTCTTGTTGCGCAGGAAGAAGTCGAAGACGTGCTCGCCCAGGGTCTCGGCGACCAGTTCGCTCTTCTCCATCAGCGAGATCGCCTCGCCCAGGTTCTGCGGAAGCGGTTCGATGCCCATCGCGCGGCGTTCGGCGTCGGAGAGGGCCCAGACGTCGTCGTCGGCGCCGGCCGGGAGTTCGTAACCCTCCTCGATGCCCTTGAGGCCCGCGGCGAGCAGGACCGCGTAGGTGAGGTACGGGTTGGCGCCGGAGTCGATGGAGCGGACCTCCACGCGGGCGGAGCCGGTCTTGCCGGGCTTGTACATCGGGACGCGGATGAGGGCGGAGCGGTTGTTGTGGCCCCAGCAGATGTACGAGGGGGCCTCGCCGCCCGCGCCCGCGGCCCGGGTCGAGCCGCCCCAGATGCGCTTGTAGGAGTTGACCCACTGGTTGGTGACGGCGGAGATCTCCGCCGCGTGCTTCAGGAGGCCCGCGATGAACGAGCGGCCCACCTTCGAGAGCTGGTACTCCGCACCCGACTCGTAGAACGCGTTGCGGTCGCCCTCGAAGAGGGAGAGGTGCGTGTGCATGCCCGAACCCGGGTACTCCGAGAAGGGCTTGGGCATGAACGAGGCCTGCACGCCCTGCTCCAGCGCCACCTGCTTCATCACCAGGCGGAAGGTCATGATGTTGTCCGCCGTGGAGAGCGCGTCCGCGTACCGCAGGTCGATCTCCTGCTGGCCGGGAGCGCCCTCGTGGTGGCTGAACTCGACCGAGATGCCCATCGATTCGAGCATGGTGATCGCCTGGCGGCGGAAGTCCATCCCGACGTTCTGCGGCGTGTGGTCGAAGTAGCCGGAGCTGTCCGCCGGAGTCGGGCGGGTGCCGTCGACCGGCTTGTTCTTCAGCAGGAAGAACTCGATCTCGGGGTGGGTGTAGAAGGTGAATCCCAGGTCGGACGTCTTGGCGAGGATGCGCTTGAGGACGAAGCGCGGGTCCGCGAAGGACGGTGAGCCGTCCGGCATCAGGATGTCGCAGAACATCCGCGCCGTGCCGGGGGCCTCCGCGCGCCAGGGCAGGATCTGGAAGGTGCCCGGGTCCGGCTTGGCGATCATGTCCGACTCGTACACCCGGGCGAAGCCCTCGATGGCCGAGCCGTCGAAGCCGATGCCCTCGTCGAAGGCCTGCTCCAGCTCGGCCGGGGCGACGGCGACGGACTTGAGGAACCCGAGGACGTCGGTGAACCACAGCCGCACGAAGCGGATGTCGCGCTCCTCAAGGGTCCTGAGGACGAATTCCTGCTGCTTGTCCATTGCCACATCCTTGCAGTTCAGACGGTCCGTGCACCACCGCCCGGGGTAGGGGGACACTTCAGTATCACGACCCGGGATTTCCCCCAGATTACGCACACGGTGTGAGAGAGAGCACTCGGCCACCCACTACGATCGGCGACCGAGCGACGGACGGCTCCGGAGCCCGCTTCCCCTCCGGCTTCCCACCTGTCCGCGCCCCGTGGTCCACGGACCGTTCTCCCGCCTCCCGGCCCCTTCGCAGAAGGACTCCACGGCATGAGCCACGCCCCCCGGCACGCCCAGCCCGGGGCCACTGCCCCCGATGCGCGTTCGACCCGCAACCGGGCGATCGCCACAGGGCCGAGCGCCGCCGTCGTGGCCGGTCTCGTCGCTTTCGGCTCGTTCCTGCTGCTGGAGAACTCCGCGGCCGACGAGCGGTCCGACCACGCCTCGGCCGCCCACGACGGCAAGCACCCGGACGGGCACGGCGACACCGAGGGCGGGGTCATCGAGGGGCTGAGGTCCTGGGACGCGGCGAAGCTCGACCGCAACCACGTGACAGGCACGGTCGACTGTCCGATGAAGCCTGCGGTCGGCGGCGACCACCACCCGTCGTGGATGAACTGCGACGGCGACGTATACGAAAAGCCGGTCCCCGACGTCAACGCCGTCCACACCCTGGAGCACGGCGCGGTCTGGATCACGTACAACGGCAAGGCCGCCGACAGCGATGTGGCCGCGCTCGCGGAACGCGTCCAGAGGACCCCGTTCACCCTGATGAGCCCGTACGCCGGCCAGGAGGGCGCGCTCACCCTCAGCGCCTGGGGCAAGCAGGTCACCGTGGACTCCGCCGACGACCCGCGGGTGGACTGAGAAGCCGAGCGTGGCGCGAATCCGCGCCTCAGAGCCTCGCGCCGGGCGGTGGGCCCGGTGGACTGCCGCCCCGCGCCGGGCCCCGGATCCGAGGACCCACCGCACCCGCGTCAGCCGGCGCCCCTCCTCGGCGCACCCGAACGGGTGATTGCGGTCGCGCGTGCCCTCCCGGCCGATGACGATGGATGCGCTCGGGGCCGTACGGCAGTGCCATCGGCACGCAGGAGGAAATCCCCCATGACGACCGCCAAAGACATCATGCACAGCGGGGCCCGCTGGATCCCGGCCCACGAGACCCTGGACCGTGCGGCGCAGTTGATGCGCGAGCACAACGTGGGCGCCCTGCCAGTCTCCGCCGAAGGGGACTCGGACCGGATGATCGGCATCATCACCGACCGCGACATCGTCGTCGGCTGCGTCGCCAAGGGGCACGATCCGTCGAAGGTCACGGCGGGCGATCTCGCGCAGGGCACACCCCGCTGGATCGAGGCGCAGGCCGATGTGGACGCGGTTCTGGAGGAGATGCAGACCCACCGCATCCGCCGGCTGCCCGTCGTCGAGAACAAGAAGCTGGTCGGCATGATCAGCGAGGCCGACCTCGCGCAGCACCTCACCGAGGAGCAGATCGCGGGCTGGGCGGAGAAGGTCTACTCCCGCAGCTGAGCGGTCGGGCGCCTGAGCTGTCGAGCGCCTGAGCGCTTGAGCGGTCGAGCGCCTGAGCTGTCGAGCGTCTGAGCTGGAACCGTGACGATGACGGCCGTCCGGCGCCCCTCGTCCGCCCCGGCGGAAGGGTGCCGGGCCGCCGTCCGTCCGCATACCCGCCGGGGGTAGGGTGACCGCATGGCGGGCAGGACGCGGAGCAGGGGCGTGACGTACGGGCAGCTGATGCTGTTCGCCGCTCTGCTGTTCGGCATCGTGACCATGCACACGGTCGGGCATCCGGCCGAGCACGGCGGAGCGACAGCGGTGTCCACGGCGTTCACGTCGGAGGCGACCGCGTCGGGGACATCCGCGTCGCAGGCGTCCGCGTCACCGGATGCTTCGTCATCGGATGCTTCGTCATCGGATGCGTCATCGTCGCCCGCATGGGCCGGGCACGCACCTCCGGCCCACGCCCCGGCTCCCGCATCCGCCCCCGGCCTCGCCGACCCCCCGCACCCCTCGTCGCACGACGTCCCCGGGGCCGGGGCCGATGCCCCCCTGAGCGGTATGGATCCGCTTTCTGTCTGCCTCGCCGTCCTCGGCGTCTGGACCCTCGCCCTCGTCGGCTCCCGGCTGTTCGGGCTGCGCGCCGACGGGCGGCCTCTCGGTACGCCGGTGGGGGCGGGGCTCCTGCGCGTACTGCGGCCGCATCCTCCTTCCCCGATACCGGTGCTCGCCGGCATCTCGGTGCTGCGTATCTAGGAGTGGGCGTCTCACCTCCGCCCTTTCTCCTTCACCCGAACCACAGCACTCCAGAGGTGTCTTCCGCATGCCCCTGCATCACATCCCCCGCCGCGCCGTGCTCGGCGCCGCTCTCGCCGCCGCCGGTACGGGAGCCCTCGCCGCCTGTTCCGACGGCGGCAGCGGCCACGGCGGCGCCCACTCCCCCGCCGGCGGGGCCCAGGACTCCGGTACGTACGTCTCGCCCGGCGGCAAGGAGGTCGAGGCCGCCGAGGCGGCGCGCGGCTCCGGGCCCGTACGGGAGGTCTCCCTCACCGCCACCCGGGCCCGGCTCGATCTGGGCGGCGGCACCACCGTCGCCTCCTGGGCCTACGGGGACCGGCTGCCCGGACGCGAGGTGCGGGTGAGTGCCGGGGACACCCTCGCCCTCACCCTGGCCAACCACCTTCCGCAGCCCACGTCCCTGCACTGGCACGGGCTCGCACTCCGCAACGACATGGACGGGGTCCCCGGGCTGACCCAGCGGAGCATCGCCCCGGGGGCCGAGTTCGCCTACCGGTTCGCCGTACCGCACCCGGGGACGTACTGGTTCCATCCGCACTCCGGCGTCCAGCAGGACCGGGGGCTGTACGCACCGCTGATCGTCGAGGACCCGAAGGAGCCGTTGGCGTACGACCGGGAGTGGGTCGTCGTCCTCGACGACTGGGTCGACGGGGTGGGCGGGTCCACTCCGGACGCCGTCCTCAAGGAGCTGTCCGGCGGCATGAGCGGCGGCGGGCACGGCGGTATGGATCACGGCACGCACTCCCTGCCTCAGGACGGGAAGGGCGCGAAGGACGGGAGCGAGGACCAGGGGGGAGGCGAGGAGAGCGGGCCCTCGCGGATGATGATGGGCGCGAGCAGTGAGCTGCTCGGAGGCGACGCGGGCGACGTGGCCTATCCGCACTACCTCGTCAACGGCCGGGTGGCGGACGACCCGGAGACGTTCCGGGCGCGGCCCGGCGACCGTATCCGGCTGCGAATCATCAACGCCGGCGGCGACACCGCCTTCCGTGTCGCGCTCGGCGGGCACCGGATGACCGTGACGCACACCGACGGGTTCCCGGTGCGGCACACCACGGGGGACGCGCTGCTGCTGGGGATGGGCGAGCGGTACGACGTCCTCGTCACGGCCGGGGACGGGGTCTTCCCGCTGACCGCCCTGGCGGAGGGGAAGAAGGCGGCAGCCCTGGCCGTCCTGCGGACCGGGAGCGGGACCGCGCCCGCCGCCTCCGTGCGGCCGAAGGAGCTGGAGGGAAAGGTCGTGCAGGCCGGGCGGCTGGTTCCTGACCCGTCCGTGGCGCTGCCCACCCGTCTGCCGGACCGGACGATCCGGATGCGGCTCACCGGCGGGATGGCGTCGTACGACTGGGCCTTCGACGGGCAGCCGTACGACGCGAAGCAGCGGCGGCCGGTGGAGGCGGGCGAGCGGGTGCGGCTCGTCTTCGACAACGGGACGGCCATGTGGCATCCGCTGCATCTGCACGGCCACACCTTCGCGCTCGGCGGGAACGCCGCCGGGGCCCGCAAGGACACCGCGATCGTGTTGCCGCACCGGTCGCTCACCGTGGACTTCGACGCCGACAACCCGGGGCTGTGGATGGTCCACTGCCACAACGTCTACCACGCGGAGGCGGGGATGATGACGGTCATCGGCTACCGGGGCTGATCGCTGCGACCCTCGGCGGACCGGCGGTGACATCCGCCGCCACCTGCGGTTTCGGTGGGCCGGGGCAGATTCCGCCCGGCCCACCGGGACATCGCGTCAGAAAGACGATTACACTGGCGGACGTGCCTCAACTACGCCTCGCACTGAATCAGATCGACTCGACCGTCGGCGACCTCGCCGGCAACGCCGAGGCGATCGTCCACTGGACCCGGCACGCCGCCGAGCAGGGCGCCCACCTCGTGGCGTTCCCCGAGATGGTGCTGACCGGATACCCCGTCGAGGACCTGGCCCTGCGGTCGTCCTTCGTCGAGGCCTCGCGGCAGGCGCTCCGCGCGCTGGCCGCCCGGCTCGACGCGGAAGGCTTCGGCGAACTGCCGGTCGTCGTCGGCTACCTGGACCGCTCCGAGCACGCCGCGGCGCGCTACGGTCAGCCGGCCGGCTCCCCGCGCAACGCCGCCGCGGTCCTGCACCGCGGCGGGATCGCGCTCAACTTCGCCAAGCACCACCTGCCGAACTACGGCGTCTTCGACGAGTTCCGGTACTTCGTGCCGGGCGACTCGATGCCCGTCGTCCGGGTCCACGGCGTCGACGTGGCCCTCGCGATCTGCGAGGACCTGTGGCAGGACGGCGGGCGCGTTCCGGCCGCCCGTTCCGCCGGTGCCGGGCTGCTGCTGTCGATCAACGCCTCGCCGTACGAGCGGGACAAGGACGACACCCGGCTGGAGCTGGTCCGCAAGCGGGCCCAGGAGGCCGGCTGCACGACGGCCTATCTGGCGATGATCGGCGGTCAGGACGAGCTCGTCTTCGACGGGGACTCGATCGTCGTGGACAAGGAGGGCGAGGTCGTCGCCCGCGCCCCGCAGTTCTCCGAGGGCAGCGTGATCCTCGATCTGGAACTGCCCGCCGCCGCGACCGACGCGCCCTCGGGTGTGGTGGACGACGGGCTGCGCATCGACCACGTCGTGCTGTCCGGCGAGCCCGTCCCCGCGTACGAGCCGGAACTCGCGGGCGGGTACGCGGAGCGGCTGGAGGACGAGGAGGAGATCTACTCGGCGCTGGTCGTGGGACTTCGCGCGTATGCCGCGAAGAACGGTTTCAGCAGTGTGCTGATCGGGCTCTCCGGCGGGATCGACTCGGCGCTCTGCGCGGCCATCGCGTGCGACGCGGTGGGGGCGGAGAACGTGTACGGCGTCTCGATGCCGTCGAAGTACTCCTCGGAGCACTCCAAGGACGACGCGGCCGAGCTGGCGCGGCGCACCGGACTCAACTTCCGTACGGTGCCGATCGCGCCGATGTTCGACGCGTACATGGCTTCGCTGGAGCTCACCGGGCTCGCGGAGGAGAACCTCCAGGCGCGGCTGCGCGGTACGACGCTGATGGCCATCTCCAACCAGGAGGGGCAGATCGTGCTGGCGCCCGGCAACAAGTCGGAGCTGGCGGTCGGCTACTCCACGCTGTACGGGGACGCGGTCGGCGCGTACGGGCCGATCAAGGACGTCTACAAGTCGTCGGTGTTCCGGCTGGCCAGGTGGCGCAACCGGGCGGCGGAGGAGCGGGGGCAGACCCCGCCGATCCCCGAGGACTCGATCACCAAGCCACCGAGTGCGGAGCTGCGGCCGGGCCAGGTGGACACGGACTCGCTGCCGGACTACGAGGTCCTCGACGCGATCCTGGAGCTGTACGTGGACCGGGACCAGGGGAGGGATGCCATCGTGGCGGCCGGGTTCGACGCGGAGCTGGTGGCCAGGACGTTGCGGATGGTGGATACGGCGGAGTACAAACGGCGGCAGTATCCGCCGGGGACGAAGATCTCGCCGAAGGGGTTCGGGAAGGACCGGCGGCTGCCGATCACGAACCGGTGGCGCGAGTCGTCGTAGCGGGGCGGGCGGTCGCCGGAGCTTGCGGCGGCCGCCCTTGCCCTCGGGTGCCGGAGTGGCCGGAATCGCCGGGCGGCCGGTCAGGTCGGGCGGGCGGTCAGGTCGGGCGGGCCCGGGGCCGATGCCGGCTCGGGCCCGCCCGGCCTGTCCGTTCCGTCCTCAGGGGCCGGACGGTCGGGACGGGCCCGGTCCGGCCGACGGCCGTGCCGCATCGGGCTCGTCCCGTGCGATGGTTCCGTCCTCGAACGGCGGACGCGCCGGGTGATGAGCCGCCGGACGGGCCGGGTGGCCCGGCCGGGGTGCTGCCGGGCGGGACTGGTGGGCCGCCACCACACGGGAGCGGAACGTGCCCTCGCCCCGGTCAAGGAAGCCCGCCGTCGCCGCTATCGCCAGGCCCGCCACCGCCAGCACCGCGCCGACGAACGCCGGGGACGTCCAGCCCCAGCCCGCCGCGATCGCCACCCCGCCCAGCCACGCGCCGCCCGCGTTGGCCAGGTTGAAGGCGGAGTGGTTGGAGGCGGAGGCCAGGGTCGGGGCGTCCTTCGCCTTGTTCATCACCAGCATCTGGAGCGGGGTCGTCGTCATGAAGCCGACGGCGCCCAGCAGCACCACCATCGCCAGCGCCGCCCACCGCACGTCCACCGTGAACGGGAACGCCACCAGGACCACCGCGAGGGCGCCGAGCGAGCCGTACAGCGTCGGGCGCAGCGCGCGGTCCGTGAGGGGGCCCGCGGCCAGGGCGCCCAGGGTCATACCGATACCGAAGAGGGCCAGGACGAGGGTGACGGAGGATTCACCGAAGCCCATCGCCTTCGTGGTCATGGCCGAGAGGTAGGAGTAGACCGCGAAGACTCCGGCGAAGCCGAAGACCGCGGTGAGCAGGCCGAGGAGCACCTGGCGGTTGCCGAGGGCGCGCAGTTCGCGGCGTACGTCCTGGTGGGCCTCGACCGGGATGCGGGGCACCAGGCGGGCCAGGGCCGCCATCGCGGCCAGCCCGATCGCCGCGACGACGAGGAAGGTGGCGCGCCAGCCGAGATGCTGGCCGAGGAGGGTGGCGGCGGGGACCCCGACGATGTTCGCCACCGTCAGGCCGAGGAACATCGTCGCCACCGCCCGCGCCCGGCGGCCCTCGGGGACCAGCCGGGCGGCGACCACCGCGCCGACGCCGAAGAACGCGCCGTGCGGGAGACCGGCGAGGAAGCGGCCCGCGACCAGCCAGCCGAAGTCCGGGGCGAGCGCGGAGGCCAGGTTGCCGACGGTGAAGAGCGCCATCAGTGCCAGGAGCATGCGCTTGCGCGGGATGCGGGAGCCGAGGCCGGTGAGCAGCGGTGCGCCGATGACGACGCCGATCGCGTACGCCGACACGAGGTGTCCGGCGGTGGGCACGGACGTGCCGAGGTCGTCCGCCACGTTGGGCAGCAGGCCCATCATGACGAACTCCGTCGTGCCTATGCCGAAGGCGCTCACGGCCAGGGCGAGGAGGGCCAGGGGCATGGGGAGAACCTTTCGCGGTCGCGCGGGGCCAGGGGCAGGCCAGGACCGGGCGGAGCAGGCCCGGCCCGGACCGGGCAGGGCAGGGCAGGGCAGGGCAGAACGAAGAGCCGCCGCCTCGGCGTGGACGCCGGGCGACGGCTGAGTCTTCTTTATGTATCCGGCTGAAACAAATTGTCGCAGACGTTTGATGCCCCGGAGTGAACGGCCGGTTGCGTGGCCGTGATCACAACTCCACGCGGGCCGCGATCGGCAGGTGGTCGCTGTCGGTCGCCGCGAGGGTCCAGGAGGCCATCGGCTCGATGCCCTTGACCATGATCTGGTCGATCCGGGCCATCGGGAAGGAGGCGGGCCAGCTGAAGCCGAAGCCGTCGCCCGCCGCGCCCTGGGTGGAGCGCATCTGGGCGGTGACCGCGTTCAGCGAGCGGTCGTTCATCGTGCCGTTCAGGTCGCCGAGCAGGACGACGCGCTCCACGCGTTCGTCGGCGATGGCCTCGCCGAGCGCGTCGGCGCTGTTGTCGCGCTGGGTGGCGGTGAACCCGGCGTGGAGCTTCACGCGGACGGACGGGAGGTGGGCCACGTACACCGCGACCTCACCCTGCGGTGTCTGCACCGTCGAGCGCATCGCCCGGGTCCAGCCCATCTTGATGTCGACGGGCTTGGTGTCGGCGAGCGGGTACTTGCTCCACAGGCCCACGGTGCCCTGGACCGAGTGGTACGGGTAGCGGCCGGCCAGCGACTTCTCGTACGTGGAGACCTGCCGGCCCGGGAGTTCCTGGAGGGCCACGACGTCCGCCCCGGACCCGGCGACCTGCTGGGCCGTCCCCTCGGGGTCGGGGTTGTCCGCGTTGACGTTGTGGGTGGCGACGGTGAGGTCGCCGCCGCCGCCGGACTTGTCGGTGAGCAGGCCGCCGAACACGTTGAGCCAGACCACGGCGGGCAGCAGGAGCGCGACCAGGGCGGTCGCGGAACGCCGCAGCAGGCCCAGGATCAGCAGCACCGGGATGAAGAGCGCGATCCACGGCAGGAACGTCTCGATGAGGCTGCCGAGGTTGCCCAGCCGGTTGGGGATCTGCGCGTGGACGACCATCAGCAGGGTCAGCAGCACCGAGCAGAGGGCCAGGAGAATGCCCCGCCGCCAGACGCCCCGGTCGTTCCTCAGCCGGTCCCACAGGCCCCGGAAACGGGATCCGCGGGCCCCGGGCTGCTCGGCGCTGCCGTTGTCCGTGTCCGCTCCGTAAGCCTGCACCATCGCGCTGTCCTCACTGCCTTGCCCTGCACATCGCCGCGTCCTCGACCCTAGGTGATGAGCGGCACCTTTCCCGCCGTCGACCTACCGGCCCGCCGGGCCGCCGTCGTGGCGGCCCGGCCGGTGTCCCGTGTCCGACGGCCGTACGGCGATCCCGTACGCAGACGAGGACGACGGGGGCACAACGGCGGGTTCCGGCCCGGGGCCCGCCGGGGCGGCTTGTGACAGAACGATCACACTCGTGCCGCGGGCGCGAGCCCCTGGAGCAGGGCGGTGATGATGCGGTCGGCGAGGTCGTCGGGCAGCGGCGCGTCGGGGCGGTGCACGGTGCGGACGAGCATGGGGCCGACGAAGAGGTCGTCGATCAGTTCCACGTCGAGGTCGTCGCGCAGCTCCCCGGCGGCCACCGCGCGCCGTACCGCCTCCAGCATCGCGACGCGGCGGGGGGCGATGACGGTGCCGTGGTACTCGTTCCACAGCTTCGGGTGGCTCTTCATCTGCGCGAAGATGTTGACCAGCAGCACCGAGGAGCGCTGGGCGAGGCCCCGGGTGCGCAGGGATTCCAGCATGACGCGGAGGTCGGCGAGGCCCTCGGTGCCGGAGACCGGCGGGTCGTCGGGCTCCATGTCCCGTACGACGTCGACGAACAGCTCCTCCTTTCCCGACCAGCGACGGTAGATCGTCGCCTTGCCGACGCCCGCCGTGCGGGCGATGCGCTCGATGGAGAGGCCCGCGAGCGGCTCGCCCGCCTCCAGGAGGGCGATGACGGCGTCCAGGATCGCCCGTTCCGCCGCGGCGGAACGGGGCCGTCCGCGGCGGGGCTCCGCATCCGGGGCGTCGGCGGGGCGCCCCGCCGACGCCCCGGCCGGAACCGCTGCCGGCATTCCGGCCGACGGTTCGTCTCCGATCGGTTCCCCGCGGTCCGGATTCCCACGGTCCGGTTCTGCGCGGTCCGGTTTCCCGCAGTCCGGATTCCCACGGTCCTGTTCCGCGCGGTCCGGTTCCCCACGGTCCGGTTTCCCGTGCCGGTCCCGCTCGCCGTCCTGGCCTTGCACCGTGCAGCCGCCTCTCGCCACGCCGTCGTCACCCTTCGTACGCCCGCCGTGCGTTCCGCGTACGTCCGTGGGCCCGATTCTCGCCGACCGGGGCCGCGCGGACGGACGGGCCCGGCCGGGTCAGCGGCTCAGCCGCTCCGCCGGAGGGCGCGCTTCCTCAGCGGTGCCGGACGCCGCCGGGGGCCGGCCCGGCAGGAACAGGGCGACGACCACGGCCCCGATCAGGGCGACGGTCGCCGAGCCGAGCGCGGTCACGTGCATGGCGCTGATGAACGCCTCGTCAGCGGCGGCGGCCAGGGGCTTTCCGGCCACCGGGCCGAGCTTCTCCGCGACGCCGAGCGTGGCCTCGATGGACTCCCCCGCCGCCTCCCGGACCCCGGCCGGGACCGCGTCGAGGTGGCCCTCGATGTCGCCCCGGTAGACGGTGGAGAGCACCGAGCCCAGGACCGCGATCCCGAGCGCCCCGCCGACCTGGCGGAAGGTGTTGTTGATGGCCGAACCGGAACCGGCCTTCTCCCGGGGCAACGCCTGCATCACGGCGACGGTGACGGGCGGCATGATGTGCGCCATCCCCGTGCCCTGGACGAAGAAGACGAGGCACATCACCCACACCGGCGTACCGGCGTCGAACAGGGCGAACGCGGCGAGTCCGGCCGCGACGAACAGCATGCCCGCCGTGCAGACCGCGCGGGCGCCGAAGCGGTCGACGACCAGCCGGGCCCGGGGCGCGAAGATCATCTGCGCGGCCGCGAGCGGAACGATCAGCAGGCCCGATTCCAGGGCGGTGTACCCGCGCACGCTCTGGAGGTAGAAGGCGGAGAAGAACGTCACGCCCATCAGGGCGAAGAAGACCAGCGCGATGGCGGCGACGGCGGCGGAGAACGCGGGCTTCCGGAAGTACGTGATGTCGATGGCCGGGTGGCTGCTGCGCTTCTCGTGCCAGACGAATCCGGCCAGCACGAGCAGCCCGCCGGCGATGGCCGCCAGGACGGTGGTGTCGGTGAAGTCGGCCAGTTCGCCGCCCCGGATGATCCCGTACACCAGCAGGACCAGGCCCACGATGGAGAGCGCGACGCCCAGCGGGTCGACCTTGCCGGGCTCCGGGTCGCGGGAGTCGGGGACCAGGACCGCCATGGCGATCAGGGCGACGACGACCACGGGGACGTTCACCAGGAAGATCGATCCCCACCAGAAGTGCTCCAGCAGCAGTCCGCCGGTGATCGGGCCGATGGCGATGCCGAGGCCGACGCTGCCCGCCCAGATGCCGATGGCCTTGGGCTGCTCGTCGCGTTCGAAGACGTTCACGAGCACGGCGAGGGTGGCGGGCATCACGAAGGCGGCGCCGAAGCCCATCAGCGCCCGCCAGGTGATGAGCTCACCGGGCGAGGCGGAGAAGGCGGCCAGGGCGGAGCCGAGGCCGAAGAGCAGGATGCCGGCGAGGAGGACCTTCTTGCGGCCGATCCGGTCGCCCAGCAGGCCCGCGGTGAACAGCAGTCCGGCGAAGACGAGCGTGTAGGAGTTGATCGCCCACTCCAGCTCGCTCTGGGTGGCGCCGATGCCGGTGGGCGCGGGGCTCGCGATCGTCTTGACCGCGACGTTCAGGATCGAGTTGTCCAGCACGACGATGAGCAGGCTGAACATGAGAACGGTCAGGATCCACCAGCGGCGGCGGTGGATCGCCTCGGGAACACGGGGCGCGGCGGCGGGAGCGCCGGACGGTATGGGCATGGGGAGAGCTTAGCCACATTTCGATACGAGACCGTCTCGTATTGTTAAAGGTTTTCCCAGGAGGCCGTACGGCGGGGTGTGCGCGGGCCCACTTCACGCGGGGCGGGGCGGGATGCCACCATGGAAGGGATCCGGGGACGCCGTCAGGGCGCCTCGAGATGACGAAGGAGCCGTTGGCCATGTCGCTTCAGGCTGCGCAGAATCAGTCCTCCCCCGCAGAGGGGAGCACCTCCTCCCCCGCGGGCGGCGCCGCTTCCCCCTCCGACAGCAGCAAGGCGCTGTACGGAGGGAAGTCCACCCGCCGCATCACCGTCCACGACATCACCGCCGCCACCGAGCGCGGCGAGAAGTGGCCCATGCTCACCGCCTACGACGCGATGACCGCGTCCGTCTTCGACGAGGCCGGGATCCCGGTCATGCTCGTCGGGGACTCGATGGGCAACTGCCACCTCGGCTACGAGACCACCGTGCCCGTCACGATGGACGAGATCGCCCTGCTGTCCGCCGCCGTCGTCCGGGGCACCAAGCGGGCCCTGATCGTCGCCGACCTGCCCTTCGGCTCGTACCAGGAGGGCCCCGTACAGGCGCTGCGCAACGCCACCCGGCTGATCAAGGAGTCGGGGGTCGGCGCGGTCAAGCTGGAGGGCGGCGAGCGGTCCCACGAGCAGATCCGGCTGCTCGTCGAGGCCGGCATCCCGGTCATGGCCCACATCGGCCTGACCCCCCAGTCCGTGAACGCCATGGGCTACCGGGTCCAGGGCCGCGGCGAGGAGGCCGCCCAGCAGCTGCTGCGGGACGCCAAGGCCGTCCAGGACGCGGGCGCGTTCGCCGTCGTACTGGAGCTGGTCCCCGCCGAGCTGGCCGCCGAGGTCACCCGTACGCTGCACATCCCGACCGTCGGCATCGGCGCCGGCTCCGGAACCGACGCGCAGGTGCTCGTCTACACGGACATGGTCGGGCTGACCGGCGGCAAGGTGCCGCGCTTCACCAAGCAGTACGCCAACCTCCGCAAGGTGCTCGGTGACGCGGCGAAGGAGTTCGCGGACGAGGTCGTCGGGGGCACGTTCCCGGCGGCGGAGCACACCTTCCACTGACCCACCCGGCCGCCGCCAGTCCTGGACAGCGGCGCCCACCAGCCATTTCCCGCACCACCGACAGCCCGCCGACATCCCCCATCGGCGGGCTGTCGCGCGTCCGGAGCCGGTGCCGGAGCCCGTGTCGGCGGGCTGTCGGTGAGCTGTCGGCGGGCTGTCGGCGGGCGCTGGTCTGCTGGAGGGCATGGAACGAATCGACAAGAACCCCGGCAGCGCCCGGAACGCCGTCGAGGTGCGGGGGCTGGTCAAGCACTACGGCGAGACCAGAGCGCTGGACGGTGTGGACCTCGATGTGCGCGAGGGCACCGTCCTCGGAGTGCTCGGCCCCAACGGCGCCGGCAAGACCACCCTCGTACGCTGCCTGTCCACCCTGATCACCCCCGACGCCGGCCACGCGGTCGTCGCCGGCTACGACGTGGTGAGGCAGCCCCGGCAGCTCCGCCGCACCATCGGCCTCACCGGGCAGTACGCCTCGGTCGACGAGAAGCTCTCCGGCCGGGAGAACCTCTACATGATCGGGCGGCTGCTCGACCTGTCGCGCAAGCAGGCGCGGGCCCGCGCCGACGAACTGCTGGAGCGGTTCTCGCTCACCGAGGCCGCCAGGCGGGCGTGCATGGAGTACTCCGGCGGGATGCGCCGCCGCCTGGACCTGGCCGCCTCGATGATCGGCAACCCGGCCGTGCTGTATCTGGACGAGCCGACGACGGGGCTCGACCCCCGGACCCGCAACGAGGTCTGGGACGAGGTGCAGCGGATGGTCGCGGAGGGCGC
This sequence comes from Streptomyces sp. YPW6, assembly GCF_018866325.1. NCBI lineage: Bacteria > Bacillati > Actinomycetota > Actinomycetes > Kitasatosporales > Streptomycetaceae > Streptomyces > Streptomyces sp. YPW6. The sequence continues at coordinate 5,794,029 of NZ_CP076457.1, read as the reverse complement.
GACCGTGCTGCTGACCACCCAGTACATGGAGGAGGCCGAGCAGCTCGCCCGGGAGCTGACGGTCATCGACCGGGGGAAGATCATCGCCCGGGGCGGGGTCGACGAGCTGAAGGCCAGGGTCGGTGGCCGGACCCTGCACATCCGGCCGTCCGACCCGGCGGAACTGGCCGCGATGGCGCAGGCGATCCAGGAGGCCGGTCTCGACGGCGTCGCCGGGGCGCAGGCCGTTCCGGACGAGGGGCTGCTGTACGTGCCGATCCTCAGCGACGAGCAGCTGACCGCCGTCATCGGGCTGCTGGGCGTACGCGGTTTCTCGCTCGCCCATGTCTCCACCGCGCTGCCCAGCCTGGACGAGGTGTTCCTCGCGATCACCGGCGACAAGGCATCCGCTTTCACCGACGCCGCTCCCCAGGAGGCCGCCGCATGAGCACCACCACGACACCCCTGCCCACCGCACCCGCCGCGTCCCCGGGTCCCCCGCCGCCGAAGGCGGCCGCGGCCGACGAGGGCCGGATCGGCCTGCGGGCCAACCTCCGGCACATCGGAGCGCTGGCGCGGCGCAACCTGCTCCAGATCAAGAAGGACCCGGAGTCGATGTTCGACGTCCTTCTGATGCCGGTCATCTTCACGCTGCTGTTCGTGTACGTCTTCGGCGGCTCGGTCGGCGGCAGCCTCGGCGGGAACCGGCAGGACTACCTGAACTACCTGGTGCCGGGGCTGATGGCGATGATGGGCATGAACATCGCCATGGCGGTCGGGACCGGCGTCAACGACGACTTCCGCAAGGGCGTCATGGACCGGTTCCGGACGATGCCGATCGCGCGCTCCTCGGTCCTGGTCGCCAAAATCGTCGTCGAGCTGGGCCGGATGATGGTCGCGATCCTCATCCTCCTCGCGATGGGCTTCGCGCTCGGCATGACCCTCGGCACCTCGGTGCTCGGCCTGCTGGGGGCCGTGGCCCTGTCGGCGGTGTTCGGCGCCGCGATCATGTGGATCTTCATCGTGCTCGGGCTCGCCATGAAGACGGCCCAGGCGGTCCAGGGGATGGGAATGCTGGTGCTGATGCCCTTGCAGTTCGGGTCCTCCATCTTCGCGCCGCCCACGACCATGCCGGGCTGGCTGCGGACCTTCACCGACTACAACCCGCTGTCGAACCTCGCGGACGCGGTACGCGGCCTGATGATGGGCGGCCCGGTCGCCGGCTCGGTCTGGGTCACGCTCGCCTGGGCCGCGGGCATCACGCTGGTCATGGCCCCGCTGGCGGTGGCCAAGTTCCGCAAGAAGGCCTGACGGGCCACGGGATCACGCCTGCGGGCCGGTCCGCCGGTACGCCTGGGCCAGGGCGGCGGCATCGTCGAGGGTGAGGCCACCGCCCTGCTCGTACGCCCGGGTGTACGCCGCGTCGTCGAGGCCGGCCCGCACGGCCTCCTCCGCATCGGCCAGGTTGCGGCGCTCGATCATGGTCGGCACGTACCCGGGGGACAGCAGCGCCGCCTGGAGTCCCAGCAGCCGGGCGGCGTCCGCGTACGCCCCTTCCCCGGCCCCGCCCTCGGCGGCGAGTCCCGCCAGGGCTCGGGAGATCGCCGTCAGGTGGGCCGAGGGCATGTGGGGGGCGATCATCGTGGACAGCCGGTCCCGGGAACGCTCCAGCGCGGTCACGGCGTGGCGCAGGGCGGCGGCGTAGGCGCCCTCCAGGTTGTCCAGCCAGGCCAGCATCCCGAAGACGAACCCGCCGAAGACCGCGATGTCGCCCTGGGTGAACTCGTCCTTGATCATCTCCACCTGGGCGCGGGCCTCGGCCACCCGGCCCCGCGCCCCGAGGACGAAGGCCAGATGCATGCGGGCGACCGGCATGGCCTCGTGGTGGGAGAACCGGTCCCCTTCGCAGACCTCCCGCAGCACGGCCTCGGCCTCCGGCAGCCGGCCGAGCTCGGCGAGCGGCCCGGCGTACCGGGCGCGCAGCAGCGCCACCTGGGACCGGGCGCCGATCTTCCGCGCGTACTCGACGGCGGCGGCGTAGTCGTCCAGGGCCTCGCGGAAGAAGCCGGTCCGTTCGTTGGCCTCGCCCCGGGACGCCAGGGCCTCGGCCGTGCCCCAGTCGTCGTCGAGCCGGGTGAAGATCTCCAGGCTCTCGTCGGCGTCGACGCGCGCCAGATCCGCGTGACCCGAGTGACCGGCCAGGAAGTTGGCGCGCAGCTGGAGCGCGGCGGCCAGCTCCCACTCGTAGCCGTAGGCGCGGCAGGTCCGGACCGTCGCGTCCAGCGCCTCGCGGGTGCGGGCCATGTCCCCGGTGAACATGTTCGCGTACATCCAGAACGTGCCGGGCAGGCGGCAGGTCTGCGGCTGTCCCGGCCGATAGGCGTCGGCGATGATCTGCAGCCGCTTCTGCCCCTCGGCGTCCGACCAGGCGGAGAAGACGTCGTCCACGCTGCCGAGCTGGATCAGCGCCGACCCGCGCCGCGCCTCCGCGAGTTGGTCGTCGTCCAGGGGCGGCGGCCGGTCGGTGGCCGCCTCCGGCAGCGAGGGGGCCCGGATCCCGGGCCGGTCGAACGGGTCGGGGCCGAGCGAGGAGGCGGCCTCGGCCCACTGCCGGGCATCCGCGCGCAGGTCGCGCAGCATCCAGTACCAGGACATCGACAGCACGATGCACAGCGCCTCGTGCTCGTCCCGGGCGGCGACGGCGTGGCGGAGGGCGGTGCGCAGGTTCTCGTACTCGCGGCGGATGGCCGCGATGGCCGCGCGCTGCCCCGCCCCCCGCATCGCCGGCCCGGTCGTGCGGGCCAGCTCCCGGAAGTGGACGAGGTGACGCCGGCCCACCGCGGCCCGCTCCCCCGCCGCGTCGAGGCGTTCGGCGGCGTACTCCCCGACCGTCTCCAGCAGCCGGTAGCGCATCTCCCCGTCGTCGCCGGGCACGGCGACCACGAGGGACTTGTCGACCAGGGAGCCGAGCAGAAGGGCGACGTCCTGGGAGTCCACGACGACGCCGTCGGCGGGGGCGGGCAGGGCGCAGACCTCCTCGGCGGCGGCCAGCGAGCAGCCTCCGGCGAAGACGGAGAGGCGGCGCAGCACGGCGCGTTCGGCGGCGTCCAGCAGGTCCCAGGACCAGTCGACGACGGCGCGCAGGGTCTGCTGGCGGGGCAGCGCGGTGCGGCTGCCGTTGCTGAGGAGGCGGAAGCGGTCGTCGAGACGGTCGGCGATCTGGCGCGCGGTGAGCATCCGCAGCCGGGCGGCGGCCAGTTCGATGGCGAGCGGCAGCCCGTCCAGCCGGCGGCAGATCTCGGCGCAGGCGGCGGCGGTCGCCTCGTCCGCGTCGATACGGAAACCGGGGCGGGCGGCGGCACCGCGTTCGGCGAGCAGGCGCAGCGCCATGGGGTCCGGCAGGGGTTCGACGGGGCGCACGAACTCGCCCGGCACGCCGAGGGGTTCGCGGCTGGTGGCCAGGACGGTCAGCCGGGGGCAGCGGGTGAGGAGGTGGTCGGTGAGGGCGGCGGCGGCCCCGACGACGTGCTCGCAGTTGTCCAGCAGGATCAGCATCCGGCGCGGGGCGCAGTGCTCGGTGAGCCGTACGAGGGGGTCGGCGGCCGTGCGGTCGGTGGCCCGCAACTCCTCCGCCCCCGCCCCGCGCAGCACGGTCTCGCGGGCGCCGAGCGCGGTCAGGACGGCCTCGGGCACGGTGTCCGGGTCGTCCACGGGGGCCAGCTCGGCCAGCCAGACGCCGTCGGGCCAGGTCTCGGCGGCGGCCTCCGCGGTCTCCTGCGACAGCCGGGTCTTGCCCGCGCCGCCGGGGCCGAGCAGGGTGACGAGCCGGGCGCGGCCGAGGTCCTCGCGCAGGGCGGCCATGTCGGTGTCGCGCCCGACGAAGCTGGTGAGCCGGGCCCGGAGGTTGCCGGGGGCGGCCCCGCCGGTCCGGCCGGCGGTCGGCTCGGTCCCGGGGCGGAGGGGCCGGGGCAGCCGGGCCGCCGGCGGCGGGCAGGGGTCCGGCGGCCCGGCTGCCAGGAGAATCCTGGCCGCCGGGGGTGGCCTCGCCGGTTCGGTCGGCGGTCGCCCCGGCCCCGGGAGCGGGCCCCTCGGTCCCGGAGGCGGGCCGCTCGGTCACGAAGACGGGTTGCTCAGCCCCGGGAGGCGCCTGCTCGGTCCCGGGAGCTGCCCGCTCGGTCCGGCCTGGGGCCCGTGCAGATCCGTGGGTGACAGCCTCGGCCCGGGGTTCGGTCGGCTCGGTCCCGGAGGCGGGACGCTCGGTCCCGAAAGCGGGCCCCTCGGCCCCGGAGGCGGGACGCTCGGTCCCGGGAGGCGCCTGCTCGGTCCGGGCCCCGGTCTGCGCGGCCCTGGCCGGAGCCTGCCCGCTCCGGTCGGCGGCCGGAGCGCCGGAGGAGCCGGCCGGAGCACCGGAATCCGGGCCGAGGGAGGCCGGATCGCCGCCGGGCGCGGCCTGAACACCAGGCGCAGCCGGAACACCGGGCGCGGCCTGAGCGCCGGTGGCAGCCGGAACGCCGGCTCCGGGGGCGGGCCGTGGAGCGCCTTCCGCCACGGGGTCCGGAGCAGCTCTCGCAACCGGTGGCTCCAGCGGCCCGGTCCCCGGCGTCGGCGCGGTCTCCGGGGCGGACGGCTCCGAGAAGCGGGCATGCGGCTTCTGCGGCGCGGACGGATCCGAGGAGCGGGCGTGCGGCTTCTGCGGCGCGGACGGATCCGAGGAGCGGGCGTGCGGCTTCTGCGGGGCCGGTTGCGGGTGGAGCAGTTCGGTGAAGAAGGCGCGCAGGGCCGGGCCGGGGGCGGTGCCGAGGCGGTCGTCGAGCAGGATGCGGACCTCCTCGTACGCGGCCAGCGCCTCGGCGGGGCGTCCTGCGTCCCGCAGCGCCCTGATGCGGAGGACCTGGAGCGGTTCGTCGAGCGGGTGGGCGTCGCAGAGCACGGACAGCTCCAGCAGTGCCTCCCCCGGTCTCCCGAGGACGAGGAGCGCCCCGAGCGCCGCCCGCCGTGCGTCGAGCCTGCGGGCCTCCCAGCGGGACGCGACCGCCGTACGGCCGGGCAGATCGGCGAGGGCGGGCCCGTTCCACAGGGCGAGGGCCTCGCCCAGGACGGCGAGGGCGCCGGCGGCGTCGCCGTCCTCCAGCGACCGGCTCCCCTCCCCCACCAGCCGCTCGAATCGGTGCAGGTCGACGGCGTCCGGCGGGGCGGCGAGCCGGTAGCCGCCCGCCACGGACTCGACGGCGCCGCGGCCGAGCGCCCGCCGCAGCCGTCCGACCAGGGCCTGGAGCGCACCGGCCGCGTCGGCGGGCGGGTCACCGTCCCACACCTCGTCGACGAGGACCCCGGCCGGGACGATCCGCCCGGGGCGCAGCGCGAGAACGGTGAGCAGAGCACGCAGCCGCGCCCCGCCGAGGGTGACGGCCGTGCCGTCGTCGCGGAGGACCCGGGTGGTGCCGAGGACGCAGTAGTGCACGGGGCCTATTCTCCGTGACGGACGACGGACCGGCGTTGACCGGGTGGAACTCCACAAGCGGTCGCCGACGTTCCTGTCCTGCCGGACCGTACGGCCGCCCCGACCCGAGGGGGCGGAGCGTGCGGTCGCCCCGCCCCACCCGAGGGAGTCGAACACCGATGACCACCGCAGCCACCCGCGGAGACCGCAGGATCAGCCCGGTCTTCCTCGGTATCGCCGCCGTCACCGCGGTCGCGGGCTGGGCGGTGTGGACGGGCTTCGCGGACGCCACCGGCTTCGCGGTCTTCCTGTTCGTCACCGGGGCCTGGATCGTCTCGCTCTGCCTCCACGAGTACGCGCACGCCCGCACCGCGCTGCACAGCGGGGACCTGTCGGTGGGGGCGAAGGGCTATCTGACGCTCAATCCGCTGAAGTACACGCACGCGCTGCTCAGCATCGTGCTGCCGGTGCTCTTCGTGGTCATGGGCGGGATCGGGCTGCCGGGCGGGGCGGTCTACATCGAGCGGGCCCGGATCCACGGCCGGTGGAAGCACAGCCTGATCTCGGCGGCGGGCCCGCTGACGAACGTGGCGTTCGCGTTTCTCTGCACGGCCCCGTTCTGGCTGGACGCGCTGGACGGGGTGCCGCGCGCCTTCCAGTACGCACTGGCGTTCCTGGCGATGCTCCAGATCACGGCGGCGATCCTGAACTCCCTGCCGATCCCGGGGCTGGACGGCTACGGGGTGATCGAGCCCTGGCTCTCGTACAGGACCCGCCGCCAGGTGGAGCCGTTCGCGCCGTTCGGGCTGATCGCCGTGTTCGCCATCCTGTGGATCCCCGGGGTGAACATCGCCTTCTTCGACGGGATCGACGCGCTGCTGGGGGTGCTGGGCGTCGACGACCTCCAGCGGTACTGCGGCTACGACCTCTACCGCTTCTGGCGGGCGCTCTTCGACGAGCAGAGCCCCGTGTGCGCGGTGGGGTGACCGCCGGAGCGCCCTCACCCGGCGGCCACCGGCTCCCGTCGGCGTCCGTCGCGCTTGCGCCGCTCGCGCAGGGCGGCGGCGAGGATCGCCACGGCCACCCCGCCGAACGCCCAGGCGCCGAGGATCCACAGGGCCCCGGTGGTGGCGTTGCCGTCGAAGTAGACGGTGTTGCGCACCACGGTCGTCCCGGCCCCCGGTGGCAGGGCCTGGCCGATCGCGGCCCAGAACGGGGGCAGCAGCGAGGCCGGGTAGACCCCGCCGGAGCTGGGGTTGCCCAGGATCGTGAAGATCAGGATGGTCAGGCCCAGGCCGACCGTGCCCGCCACCGACTGGAGGGCGACCCCCACGGCGCCGGAGGCGAACACCACCAGGGTCCCGATCCCGACCAGCTCCCAGAACGCCCCCGGCAGGCAGTCCAGCACCGGGCCCACGATGAGCGCGCCGCCGATGCCCGACACGAAGCCGTACGGGAGCATCGCGGCGAGCCGGACCAGGGTGCGGCGCAGGGTGGGCTTCTTGGAACCGGCCGCCATGTTCAGGGCCGAGGCGGCGAGGTAGCCGCCGATGGTCCAGCTGAGGACGAGGTAGAAGGAGGACAGGCCCCGGGAGTCACCGGCCGAGGGGGCGCGGAGGTCGCGCACGACGATGGTGCGGTCCTGGGCGCGGGCGACCCGCTGGAGGATCTCCGTGGCCGCCGTGGTGGCCGACGGGCCGCCCGCCGAGGCGACGAGCAGGGTGTCCGTCCGGCTCGCCGGGTCCACGACGAGGGCGGCGTCGGTGCGCCGGTCCAGCAGCCGCGCCCGCGCCTCGGCGCGGTCGGCGACCGGGGTGACGCGGACCGGGTCGCCGGGCAGCGCGTCGAGCCGGGCCACCAGGTCCCGTTCGACGGCGGGCGGGGCGACGAGTGTGATCGGGACCTGGTGCGGCTTCGGCGCGTGGAAGGCGCCCATGTAGGAGAGCGCGAAGCCCAGTTGCAGCAGGAGCACGCCGAGCATCACGAGCGCGGACCGGGTGGAGACGGCGTCGCGCACCTCCCCCAGGAACCCCCGGCCGCCGTCGCCCGCCGTCCGTGCCGTCGATCCCGGCCCGGCCCCGTACCCGTCGTCCCTCGCGTCCGCCACACGGTCCTCCCTCGTCGCCCTCGCCACGGCCGTGGCGAGGCCGTCACATGGTCGGCCCCGGGCCGCGCAGGGCCTTTGGGACGCGCCCGCGCGGACGCCCCCTCGACCCGAACGGCGGAGGGGCGCGGAAGGGTGCGGGAGAGCGAGAAGGAAGGTCGACGAGGCGGGTCAGCCCGCGTCGAGGGCGGGTCAGCCCGCGTCAGGGACGGGTCAGCCCCCGTCGGGGACGGGTCAGCCCGCGTCGGGGGCGGCGGCCAGGCGGTGCCTGCGCACGTAGAACCAGGTCATGTTGGACGAGAGACCCGCGATGAGCACCCAGACGATCCCGAGCAGGCTGCCCTGGGCGAAGGAGACCACGGCCGCCACGACGGCGAGGACGCAGACGACGAGGGCGTAGAGGGCGATGCGGGGCATGGGGGTCGGCTCCTGTCGGGAACGGTTCGCGCTCCCTGCCGGGAACGGTCGCGGTCCCGTCCAGTGTCCCCCATGCCCCGTTGTGCCCCGAGCGGGGCCTGCCGGACGGACGGGCCCGGTCAGACGTCGGTGGTGCGCAGTCCGGCGTGGGCCTTGTAGCGGCGGTTGACCGAGATCAGGTTGGCGACCAGCGACTCGACCTGGTGGGCGTTGCGCAGCCGGCCGGCGAAGATGCCCCGCATCCCGGGGATCCGCCCGGCCAGCGCCTGCACGAGGTCCGTGTCGGCGCGCGCCTCGCCGAGGACCAGCACGTCGGTGTCGATCTCCTCGATGGACTCGTCCTGGAGCAGCACGGCGGAGAGGTGGTGGAAGGCAGCGGTGACCCGGGAGTCCGGCAGCAGGGCCGCGGCCTGTTCGGCGGCGCTGCCCTCCTCGGGCTTGAGGGCGTAGGCGCCCTTCTTGTCGAAGCCGAGCGGGTTGACGCAGTCGATGACGAGCTTGCCCGCGAGCTCCTCGCGCAGGGACTCAAGCGTCTTGGCGTGGCCGTCCCACGGCACGGCGACGATCACGATGTCGCTGCGCCGGGCGCATTCCGCGTTGTCCGCGCCCGCGACCCCGAAGCCCAGCTCGGCCGCCGCCTGCTCGGCGCGGGCCGCGTCCCGGGAGCCGAGGGTGACCTGCTGCCCGGCGCGGGCGAGCCGGTAGGCCAGGCCCCGCCCCTGCGGTCCGGTGCCGCCGAGCACGCCGACGCTCAGGCCGGATACGTCGGGGAGGTCCCAGGGGTCCTTGGCGGGGGGCTTGGGCGCACTGCCGCTGTCCTGTGTAGTCATGGGCCGACCCTACTGCCAGGTAGGAGGCGGGGAGGCCGCCCCGTCCACCTCGGTCGGCCCGGGTCCGGTCCCGGTTCCGCCCGCCGGTTCCGCTCTCCGGTTCCGTTCGCCGCCGGATCCCCCGTTCGGGTGAGGGGGCGGCGGACGGGGCCGGCCGGGGCGGCGGGCCGGGGCAGGATGCCGGGCCATGGATGCCGTACGCGTCGCCCTGCTCCGCGATGTGCTGGCCGGGACCCGGTGGCCCCAGGACGCCCGCCGGTTCGCGCTGGCCCTGCGCGGCTGTGTCGTGCCGCGCGGCGGCGGCCTGCTGCTGACGGGGACCGAGGCGTACGAGCCGTGGCATCTGGCGGCCCATCTGTCCGACGAGTCCGCCTGGTCGGGGCTGCCGGAGCTGGCTCCCACGCTTGTACGGCACCGGGTGGCGGCGGACGACCCGGCGCACCTGGCGGTCGGGCTCGGCCGGATCGCGGCGGCGGGCCGGGGCGAGACGGTGCTGCTGATCGCGCCGGAGCGGCCGGGCGAAGGCCTGCTGGAGCGGGTGCACGACGCCCGGCGGGCCGGGGCGCGGGTGCTCACCCTGGACGGCGGCGACCCCGAGGTCCGCGGGCTGGCCCACGAGTCGCTGGTGGTCGGCGGGGACGAGGAGGTGGATCTGGACATCGTGCAGCACCTGGTGAGCGCGGCCGCCGGCGAGAACGGGCGGCCGTTGGCGGGCGGGCGGCGCACGTTCCGGGACCGGCTCGCCCGGCTGGCCGACCTGCTGACGCAGCCGCCGCCGGCCCGCTGGTAGCGCGGGCGCCGGAAGCCGGGACGGCGGCGCACCGCCCCGGCACGAGGGCCGGCAGAGCAAGACCGGCGGACCCGGTCGGTCCGGCCGGGCGGCGGACACCGAGCTGAGGCAGCACCCGCACCGCCCCGACGGCAGGGCGGCCGTCCGATGCCGGGGCAGCGGCGGCCGGCCCCGCGAGGAGGGGGGAGGGAAGAGGCAGGAGGGAGGGAGGCAGGCCGTCGAGCGGGCAGACGGACAGACGGGGAAAAGTCGCTTGCCCCGCACATCCTGTTGTCCGGATCATGGCCCTTCGTGACCTCAGCGCCTCCCCCGCCCTCCTCGCCGCCCTCGTCCGCGCCCCGGCCGGGCCGGTTGCGCGGCCTGCTGCCCGATCTCGCGCCGTGGCGTTCCTCGCCGGACTTCCGGCTGCTGTGGGTGCAGGGCCTGATCACGTACTTCGGCAGCTTCATGGCGCTCATCGCGCTGCCGCTCCAGATCAAGGACCTCACGGGCTCCCCGCTCGCGGTGGGGGCGATGGGCGCGGTGGAGCTGGTGCCGCTGGTGGTCTTCGGGCTGTACGGCGGGGCGCTCGCGGACTCGGTGGACCGCCGCCGGGTCATCCTCCTCACCGAGGCGGGGCTCGGGGTGCTCGCGGCGATCCTGCTGGTCAACGCCCTCCTCCCGGAGCCGCTGCTGTGGCCGCTGTACGTGGTGGCCGGCGGGGTGTCCGCGCTGGCCGGGCTGCAGCGGCCCGCGCTGGACTCCCTGATGGCCCGGATCGTGCCGCACGCCCAGCAGACGGCGGCGGCCGCGCTGAACTCGCTGCGCTGGCAGATCGGCGCGATCGCGGGCCCGGCGCTGGCCGGTCTGGTGGTGGCGTACGCCGGTCACGCCACGGCGTACACGGTGACGGTGTGCACGTTCGCGGCCTCCGTCGTGCTCTGTCTGCGGCTCTCCCCCGCGCCGCCCGCCAAGGAGGCGGCGAAGCCGTCGCTGCGCGGGATCGTGGAGGGGGCGCGGTACGCCTGGAGCCGGCCGGTGCTGCTGGGGACGTACGCGATCGACCTGGCGGCGATGTTCTTCGCCTTCCCGAACACGATCTTCCCGTTCCTGGCGGACGAGCTGGACGCGGAGTGGTCGCTGGGCCTGATGTACGCGGCGGGCTCGGTCGGTTCGCTGGTGCTGGGCCTGACGAGCGGCTGGACGAGCCGGGTGCGCCGACACGGGCTGTTCGTGGTGTTCGGTGCGGCGGCGTGGGGCCTGGCGATCGCCGCGGCGGGCTGGTTCTCCAGCGTGTGGGTGGTGCTGGTCTGCCTGGCCGTGGCCGGGGCGGGCGACATGCTGAGCGGGCTGGGGCGGGCGACGATCTGGAACCAGACGATCCCGGAGGAGCTGCGGGGCCGGCTGGCGGGCATCGAGGTGCTGTCGTACAGCGTCGGGCCGCAGCTGGGCCAGGTGCGGGCCGGGGCGATGGCCGGCTGGACCGGGACACGGTCGGCGATCTGGACGGGCGGGGTGGCGTGCGTGGCGTCGGTGGCGCTGCTGACCGCCGCGCTGCCGAAGCTGGTGCGGTACGACTCGGAGACGGACGAGGACGCGGTGCGGAGGCGGGAGACCCGGGTGGAGGGGTGACCCGGGTCCGGCCGGGCGGCCGGGCTCCCGGGGCTCCGCCCCGTACCCGTACCCCGCTCCCCGAACGCCGAAGGGGGCAGCCTCGGGCGCGGGAGGGGGACGTGGTCAGTGGTCCTCAGTCGCCGGACGGGCCCGATGCGCCCTTGTCCTCGTCGTGCCACTTCGGGTCCGTGTCCCACTCCAGATTGCGCTCGCGCGCGGTGTCCATCGCGTGCTGGGCCGCCTCGCGGGAGGTGTAGGGGCCGAACCGGTTCTGCGCCGGGCACTCCGGGCCCTCCTCGACCTTCTTGTGCTCCAGGCAGTAGTACCACTCGCCCGGCTTGCCGACCGTGCGCTTCTTGAACAGGGCCATCGACTGCTCCTTTCCTTGTCGCCATGGTGCCCCCGGGGCCGCTGGTTAGACTCGCTGACATGTCTGGCCAGTCGCTTCTCGTACCAGGGGAGATCACTCCCGTCCGTTCCGTCCCCGGAAACATCCGGCGCCCCGAGTACGTGGGGAAGCCGGCTCCGACGCCGTACACCGGCCCGGAGGTGCAGGACACCGACACCATCGAGCGGATGCGCATCGCGGGGCGTATCGCCGCGCAGGCGATGGAGGAGGCCGCCAAGCACATCGCCCCGGGCGTCACCACGGACCGGCTCGACAAGGTCGCGCACGACTTCATGGTCGACCACGGCGCGTACCCCTCGACGCTCGGCTACCGGGGCTTCCCGAAGTCGCTGTGCAGCTCGCTGAACGAGGTCATCTGCCACGGCATCCCCGACTCCACCGTGCTGCGCGACGGCGACATCGTGAACCTGGACGTCACCGCGTACATCAACGGGGTGCACGGCGACAACAACGCCACCTACCTCTGCGGCGACGTGGACGAGGAGTCCCGGCTGCTGGTCGAGCGCACCCGGGAGTCGCTGACCCGGGCCATCAAGGCGGTGAAGCCGGGGCGGCAGATCAACGTCATCGGCCGGGTCATCGAGTCGTACGCCAAGCGGTTCGGCTACGGGGTCGTCCGCGACTTCACCGGGCACGGGATCAACACCTCGTTCCACTCCGGTCTGATCATCCCGCACTACGACAGCCCGCACGCCACCACGGTGATGCAGCCGGGGATGACGTTCACCATCGAGCCGATGCTGACGCTGGGCACCCACGAGTACGACATGTGGGAGGACGGCTGGACCGTGGTGACGAAGGACCGGAAGCGGACGGCCCAGTTCGAGCACACGCTGGTCGTCACGGAGACCGGAGCGGAGATCCTCACCCTTCCGTAAGCACCCCGGCCCGCAGACACCTCGGCCCGCAGACACCTCGGCCCGTAGGCACCCCGGACCATAAGCACCCCGGCCCGTAGGTATCCCGGACATCACCCCGGATCGTCCGTTTCCGGGCCCTCCGCTCCCTCGTGCCGTAGCTTTTTACCGACAAGCAGTCGGGAACCAGTTGACTTAGGTAAGCCTAAGTAGGAGGATCGGCGTACTGGCACGCCCCGCCGCGCCGGCGGGGCGGCCACCCGCCGACCTCTCCGTCCCTTTCTGGACGTCCCGTCCCCTCGGTCCCCGGAGGCCCGCCTTGGACGCAACCGCCGCCGTCACTCCCTTCTCGACGCTCATCCGCACGGCGTCGCACGAGCAGCACACCGAGGCCGAGACCTCGACCTTCATGGGTGACCTCCTGGGCGGGCGGCTGGGAGTGGACGCGTACACGCGCTACACCGAGCAGCTGTGGTTCGTCTACCGGGCTCTGGAGGAGGGCGCGGAGGCCCTGCGCGGGGACCCGGTCGCCGGTCCGTTCATACAGCCCGAGCTGATGCGCTCCGCCGAGCTGGAGCGCGACCTCGCGCATCTGCGCGGGGCGGACTGGCGCGCGGGCCTCGAACCGCTGCCCGCCACCGCGGCGTACGCGGCCCGGGTCGCGGAGTGCGCGCGCACCTGGCCCGCCGGCTACATCGCCCACCACTACACCCGCTATCTGGGCGACCTGTCGGGGGGTCAGATCATCCGCGACAAGGCGGAGAAGACCTGGGGCTTCGACCGCAAGGGCGATGGCGTCCGGTTCTACGTCTTCGAGCAGATCACCAACCCGGCCGCTTTCAAGCGGGGTTACCGCGACCTGCTGGACGCGGTGAACGCGGACGACCTGGAGAAGCAGCGCATCATCGAGGAGTGCAAGCGCGCCTTCGCGCTGAACACCGCGGTCTTCCGCGAGCTGGGCGAGGTGTTCCCGCTCAGCGCGTAGAAGCTGGCGTACGGTTCTCCGCCGCCCGGGTCCGGCAACCGGCTCCACCGCGTCGAGCGGTGGAGCCGTCCCGTTGCCGCCGTCAGTGGTCGGCCCCCCTTGACAGCGCGGCCGTCGCCGGCGCGGTCCGGCCCCGGGCGGCCATCAGGACGCGGCCCCCGACCTCCACCGTGCCGTCCGGCGCGGGTGCGGTGAGGATCTGGGAGCCGCGTCCCTGTGTGATGTTCAGGGCCCGGCCGAGGTGGGCGCTCAGCAGCATGGCCGCGGCCCCCGTCGCCTCGTCCTCGACGATCCCCGTCGCCTCGCCCCGCCTCGGGAAGGCCCGTGCCCGGACGCGTCCGGCCGCCTCGTCCTCCCAGGCCCAGGTGTAGAGCCAGCCCTCGCCGGGCGGGGGCCCCGGCAGCGCCTCGATCTCGGCGGCGCTCGCGTACTGCTGGAGCGTGCGGGGCGGGGCCCACTCGGGGCGGGCGGTGATCCAGGTGAACTCACCGTCCTGGCGCGCGAACACGTCCCCGACGGCCAGCTCCAGGATCTCCAGGTCCAGCAGCCAGGCAGCGCCGACCAGTGGGTGTCCGGCGAACGGCAGCCGGAGTCCCGGGGTGTGGATGTCCACCCGGCCGCGCTCCGGGTCGTCGACGAACACGGTCTCGCTGAAGCCCAGTTGCCGGGTCAGCCGCTGCCGGGACGCCTCGTCGGGGTGGCCGCTTCCGTCGCGTACGACGCCGAGGGCGTTGCCGTACCGGCCGTCGGGTCCGCAGAACACCCGCAGGACGTCGATGCCGCGGGGTACGTCGTAGTCGTTCACCAGGGCATTCAAGCACTGCCGGGCACCGGGGCGGGAAGCGCGCCGGGGACGGCCGCGGGGCCGTACCGGCGGGCACTGTCGCTGCCGGTACGGCCCCGGGGATGTGCGGGTGGATCAGGCGGTGGTGTCGCGGCGGCGGCGCGCCGCGATCACGACACCGGCACCGGCCGCCACGACGACGCCGGAGGCGGCGATCAGGGCGCCGGTCGGGACGTCGGAGCCGGTGGCCGCCAGAGCACCGGAGCCCCCGACCGTACCGCCGGTGGAGCCTCCGGTGGAGCCGCCGCCGACCGTGCCGCCGCCGGTGGTGGAGGTCGAACCGCCCGCCGTGGCACCGCCGGTGGAGCCCGAACCGGTGGTGGAGCCGGAGCCGCCGGTGGAGCCGTCCGGGAGCTGGGCGTCCTTGTCGATGGAGACCGCGACGTTCAGCGCGTCGAGCGGCTCGCCCTTCTCGTAGAAGCCGCCGAACGCCTTGGCGCCGTCCGCGGTGAGCGTCGCCGGGACGTCCTGGAGCTCCACGATGCCGCCCTTGGCGGCGAGGGCGCCGGCGGGCACCTTCAGGTCGGCGAAGGACAGGTCGGTGAACGTGCTGACCTCACCGGACTTCTGGTCCTTGGACGAGACGTCGGCGAGGAGCGCGCCGGAGGTGCCCTCGATGTCGACCTTCAGATTGCTGAGGGACAGGTCGAGCGCGTACGCGCCCCCGGTCTTGTGGCCGAGGAAGCGCACCGTGCCCCGGAACGCGGCGTCGAGGGTGTTCTTGCCGGCGTCGAGGCGGCCGGTCGCCTTGGTGAAGCGGTAGCTGTCGCCGCCGGCGGACGCGCCACCGCTCGTCACGATCCTGCCGTGGGCGATGTTGCCGACGACGTAGTTGCGGAACTTCTCCTTCACACCCCAGTCGAGGGTGCCGTCGACGACCGGCCCGCTGACGGGCGCGGCGGTCCGGGAGGCGGTGGGGGTCGGGGCGCCGCTCGGGTCCTTGGTGGGGTCCGTGGTCGGGTCCGGGTCCTTGGTGGGGTCCGGGTCCTTCGTCGGGTCCTTGGTCGGGTCGTCCGACGGGGTCGGGCTCGGGGCCGCGGTCGTGAGCGTGAGCGTCGCCGGGTCGAGTTCAGCGCCTTCCGCGTAGAAACCGGCGAAGGCCTCCGAGCCCTGGGCCGTCAGCTTGGCCGGTATGCCGGTGAAGACCGTCTCGCCGTTCGCGCCGCGACCGCGCTGGGCACCGGTGATGTCGAGGGCGGCGATGGGGGCGTCGTCCTCGGAGACGACGGTGCCGTCCATCTTCTTGCTGGTGAAGTCGGCGGTGATGGTGCCGGTCTCCCGGCCGGTGCCGACCTTGATGTCGCTCAGACTGACGTCGAGCACGCCGTGGTGGCCCTCGAACCGGACGCCGCCCTGGAACGCGGTGTGGGAGGCGTGCGTCCCGACGTCGTAGGAGCCCTTGCCGTCGACGAAGGTGAACACGCCGTTGCCGTCGGCCTGCCGGGCTCCGTCGGTCACGGTGATCCTGCCCTGAGCGACGGGGCTGACGATGTACTTGCGGAAGGACTCCTTGATGCCCCAGTCCAGCGTGCCGTCCACGATCTCGAACTTCGGGGCTGCGGCGGGGCCCCCGGCCGGGGAGCCGGCGGCGACGGCCGGGAAGGCGAAGGCGGCGGCGCCGAGGGCGACGGCCGCGGCGACGGCCGCGGCAAGGGCTGTGGGGCGGCGGGTTGCTGCCATGTCGGTATGTCTCCTAAAGGGACCGGGGGCGGAAGAGGAACGTGAGGGGAGGGAGTGAGGACTCATCAGGCACGCATGGGGGGATGCCGGGGGTCAGGAAGTCCGGGGGGAGTCGGGGGCCGTGGAGGCGTCGGCGGCCTCGGGGGCCGACTGCGCGGAACGGCGGCGCAGGGCGAGGAACGCCGCCGCGGCTCCGAGGAGGAGCAGCGCGCCGCCGCCCACGGCCGCCCAGGTGCCGACGCCCGGGCCGGAGCCGGAGGAGGCGGCGGCCGGTGCGGCGGAGGGCTCGTCGGTGGCCTTCTCCGTGGGCTCGGCGGCGGCGGTCGGCTCGCTGCCGAGGTCGGGCAGCGCGGGCAGTTGGGCCTTCTCGTCGACGGTCACGGCGAGTGAGACCGGGTCCATCGCGGTGCCCGCCCGGTACATCGAGCCGAACGCCTCGGAGCCTTCGGCGGTGAGGGCGGCGGGAGCTTCGGTGAGGGCGGCAAGACCGTTCTTCGGCACGAAGTCCTCGGCCTCGAAGGTGACGATCGGAACGCTCTTCGCGGTCCTGCCCCCGCTGGTGACGTCGGCGGAGAGGGTGCCTTCGCCCGTGGTGACGGTGACGGCGACCGCGGCGAACGTCAGGTCGAGACCGTGGGCGCCGGTGAAGCGGATGCTGCCACTGAACTCGGCGTCCAGCGTCCCCTTCTCCGCGTCGTACGTTCCCCTGCCCCGCGGGAAGCGGAACAGGGCCCCGCCGTCCTGGGCGCCGTCGGAGAGCGTCCACGTGCCCTGGCCGACGGAGCCGGTGACGTACTCACGGAAGGTGCGGCGTACGCCCCAGTCGACGGCGGCGTCCTCGAAACGGCCCGCCTTCCTCTCGTCCTTCCGCTCCGCCTCGTTCTTCCGCTCCGCCTCGCCCTTCCGCTCGCCCGCGCTCTTCTCCTTGTCCGGGGCGGACGGCTTCGGGTCGGCGGCGCCCTCGGTGTCGACGGAGAGGCTGACGGGGTCGAGCGGGGTGCCCTCGGTGTAGTAGCCGGCGAAGGCGGAGGCGCCCTCGGCGGTGAGCGTGGTGGGCACGCCGGTGAGGGCGACGGGAGTGGAACCGCCCCGCATGGTGATCCCGGCGAGTCCGAGCCTGGCCAGGGGCACTTGGGAGCGGCTGGAGACCTTGCCGGTCCCCCGCTCCTTGCTGACCACGTCCGCGTGGAGCATGCCGCTGCCACCGCTGATGCGGATCGCAGGGCGGCTGATCGTGAGGTCCAGCTCGTTGCCGCCGCCGGCCTTCGCGTGGCCGGTGAAGCGCACGCCTCCGGAGAAGGCGGAGCTGAACGCCCCGGTGTCCGGGTCGTAGGAGCCGGTCGCCGAGTGGAAGCGGAACTGACTGCCGCCGACCGTGGCCGCACCGCCGGTCAGACTCCAACTGCCTTTCGCGATGGGCCCGGTGACGTAGCTCTGGAAGGAGGCTTTGATGCCCCAGTCCAGCCGTCCGCCCTGCACCGTGCGGCTTGCCGCTTGCGCGGTGACCGCGGGGAGCAGGGCCCCCAGCAGCACCGCGAGGAGCGCGACGGCGAGCGCGCGGGGGGCTCTGGACGACGGCATGACGGACCCTCCGAGGAGTAGATAGTAAGGCAAGGCTAACCTAAGCTATCTCCAGCCCGAGCCGGAAGTCCTTCCGCTCACGCCGCTACGGCGCAGGGCCGACCGCACACCGCAGAACGACAGGACGGTGCCCCCGTGCGCAACTCGCAGGACTTCGCCCCGCCGGGCCCGGACACCGCGACGGCAGCACGCCGTCGCCCGGTCCGGCACAGGGCCGCCGCCGCGCTCACCGCCGCCGTCACCTTCGCCCTGGTCCTGACCGGCTGCGGCGGGGGCGACGCGGCACCGAAGACCGCGTCCGGGTCCGCGTCCGGGTCCGGGTCCGCCAAGAGCTCCGCCGACGCGGACCGGGTCGAGCCGCTGGCCGGTACGCCCGCGCCCGAGCTGCCGGTGACGGTCGAATCGGCCGACGGCAGGAAGATCACGATCGACTCCGCCCACCGGATCGTGCCGCTGACGGGGTCGCTGAGCGAGATCGTCTTCACCCTCGGCCTCGGCCGGCAGGTCGTCGCCCGGGACATCACCGCCACCTTCGAACAGGCCGAAGAACTCCCGGTGGTGACGCGGGCCCACGACGTCTCGGCGGAGAGCGTGCTCTCCTTGAAGCCGACGATCGTGCTGGCCGACACCACCACGGGACCGTCCGAGGCCATCGACCAGATCCGCGACGCGGGCATCCCGCTGCTCGTCGTCGAACCCGCCGGGGGACTCGACGACGTGGGCCGCAGGATCGACACCGTCGCCGAGGCCCTCGGCGTACCGTCGGCCGGTACGGAGCTGAAGAAGCGCACCGAGCGACGGATCGCCGACGTCCGGAAGTCCGTCCCGGACCACGCCGACGGCGAGAAGCCCCGGGTCGCCTTTCTCTATCTGCGCGGTTCGGCCTCCGTCTATCTGCTGGGCGGCGCGGAGTCCGGGGCCGGTTCGCTGCTGGAGGCGGCGGGCGCGGTCGACGCGGGGAAGGAATCCGGCCTGGACAAGGACTTCACCGCCATCACCAGCGAGGCCCTCGCCAAGGCAGCCCCGGACGCGATCCTGTTGATGACCAAGGGGCTCGCGTCGGTCGGCGGCATGGACGGACTGGTGAAGATCCCCGGGATCGCGGAGACCCCGGCCGGAATGGACCGCCGGGTCGTCACCGTCGACGACGGTGTGCTGCTGAACTACGGGCCGCGCACCGACCGGGTCCTCGCCGAGATCATCGGGCAGCTGTACGCGAAGGGCGGCACGGGCCGGTGACCACGTCGTCGTACGAGGAGCGCACCGAACCCGCGGAGAAGTCCCCGGGCGGACCGGCGGCGGACGCAGCCTCCAGGACCTCCGGGGCCTCCGGGGCCTCCGGGGCCTCCGGGTCCTCCGGGTCCTCCGGGTCCTCCAAGGCCAACTCCCCGCGCAGCAGGGCGTATCTGCTCAGCGCGGGACTCGCCCTCGCTCTGCTCGCCGGCTGCCTGCTGTCGGCGGCGACCGGCGCGTACGGCATCCCGCTCGGGGACGCCCTGTCCTCCGTGCAGCATCGGATCGGGCTCGGCGGGCAGGCGCTGGACCGGGTCGGCGAGAGCGTCCTGTGGAACGTGCGGCTCCCCCGGGTCGCCCTCGCGGTGCTCGTCGGCGCGTCGCTCGGCTGCGCGGGCGCCCTGATGCAGGGCGTGTTCGGCAATCCGCTGGCCGAGCCCGGCGTGATCGGGATCTCGGCGGGCGCGGCGGTCGGCGCGGTCGCCTCGATCGCGCTCGGCCTGACCTTCCTCGGCAACTGGACCATCACCGTCTGCGCGTTCCTCGCCGGACTGGCGACCGTGCTGGTCGTCTACGCGTTGTCGCGCTCCGGCGGCCGGACCGAAGTGGTGACGCTGATCCTGACCGGCATCGCCGTCAACGCCTTCGCGGGCGCGCTGATCGGGCTGTTCATCTTCTTCGCGGACAACGCGCAGATCACCCAGATCACCTTCTGGCAGCTCGGTTCGCTCTCCCAGGCGACCTGGCCGAAGGTGCTGGCCGTGCTGCCGTGCGCGCTGGCCGGGCTGCTGATCGCCCCGTTCCACTCCCGCAGGCTGGACCTGCTGGCCCTGGGCGAGCGGCCCGCCCGGCACCTGGGTGTGGACGTGGAGCGGCTGCGGATCGTCCTCGTGCTGGTGGTGGCGCTGCTGACGGCCGCCGCGGTCGCCGTGGCCGGGATCATCTCCTTCGTCGGGCTGCTCGTCCCGCATCTGCTGCGGATGGCGAACGGCCCCGGTCACCGCTTCCTCGTCCCGGGCAGCGCGCTCGGCGGCGCGTTGGTCCTGGTGGCGGGCGACCTGGCGGCCCGGACCGTGGCGGCCCCGGCCGAACTGCCCCTCGGGGTGCTGACCGCGCTCTTCGGCAGCCCCTTCTTCTTCTGGCTGCTGCGCAGGACCCGTCGTAAGCAGGGTGGTTGGGCATGAGGATGCTGAGAGATCTGTTCGCGGTACGTACCCGGGAGCTGCCCTCGCCCGTCGCGCCCGGCACCCCCGCCGTCGAGGCCGCCGGGCTCACGGTGCACCTCGGGCAGCGGCGGGTGCTCGACCGTGTCGACCTGACCGCGCACGCGGGCGAGGTGGTCGCCCTGGTCGGGCCGAACGGGGCCGGCAAGTCGACGCTGCTGGCCGCGCTCGCCGCCGACCTGGCCCCCGGAGGCGGGGAGGTGCGGATCGACGGCCGCCCCGCCGCCGCGTGGTCGCCGCCCGAACTGGCCCTGCGCCGCTCGGTGCTGCCGCAGTCGGCCGTGCTGTCCTTCCCGTTCCCGGTGGAGGACGTGGTGCGGATGGGGCGGGCGCCCTGGGCGGGTACGGGGCGGGAGGACGAGGACGACGCGGCGGTGGCCGCGGCGATGGCGGCGACCGAGGTGACCCGGTTCGCGGCCCGCCCGTTCTCGGCACTGTCGGGCGGCGAGAGGGCACGGGTGGCGCTGGCCCGGGTGCTGGCGCAGGGGGCCCCGCTGATGCTGCTCGACGAGCCGACCGCCGCCCTGGACCTGCGCCACCAGGAGCTGGTGCTGCGGATCTGCCGGGAGCGGGCCGCCGCCGGGGACGCGGTGGTCGTCGTCCTGCACGATCTGGGGCTCGCCGCGGCGTACGCGGACCGGGCTGCCGTCCTGCACGACGGGCGGATCGCGGAACTGGGCCCGCCCGAGGAGGTGTTCAGCGGGGAGCTGCTCGGCGAGGTCTACCGGCAGCCGGTGGAGGTCTTCCCCCATCCCCGTACGGGCACACCGCTGATCGTGCCGGTACGCCGCAACTGACGCGGCCCCGGGGCCCGTCCTCGGCCCGGTCGCGGTGGGGGCGCTGTATCCGGTCCCCGCCCGCACGCCTGTCGCGGTCCCGGTAGGGTTTCGACGGTCAGTGCGGGCGACGGATGCGGAAGGCGCAGAAGCAGCGGATGACGAGACACCCTGGGCTGGGCCGGCTGACGGCGGGGCTCGCGACGGCGACGGTGCTGTGCGTGACGGCGACCGGCTGTGTGACGGTGCACGGGGAGCTGGAAGTGCTGCCCGGGGCGAAGAAGTCCGAGGCCGCCCAGGCCCTCAAGGACTTCACCGCCGCCTACAACGCGGCGGACAAGGCGTTCGATCCGGCGCTGGACGCGGACCGGGTGACGGGCTCGCTCGGCGCGATCAACCAGGCCGGGCTGAAGGCCCGCCGGACCTACAACCCCGGGGGCAACAAGGCGCACAAGCCGTTGGTGCTGGACGATGCGACCTACGTCATCCCCAAGAAGACGGGCTGGCCCCGGTGGTTCCTCGCGGACACCGACTCCAACCAGGACCAGGAGGGCGGGAAGCTGGACACCCGCTGGCTGGTGGCGTTCGTGCGGACGGGCCCCGACGCGCTGTGGAAGGCTGCCTACCTCGGCGTCCTCCCGGCGTCCCAGGTACCGGAGTTCGCCCTCGACGAGGACGGGTTCGCCACCCCGGTGAAGCCGCAGGACGACGAGCTGGCCGTGGCGCCCGCGGACCTGAGCGCCTCGTACACCGGCTATCTGCAGAACGGCAGCCCGGACGTGTTCACCCCGTCCACGTCGACCTCCGGCTGGCGCGAGACGCGCCGCACCACACGGCGGGCGGGATTCTCGTACCAGTACGTCGACCAGCCGCTGACGGGCGACTCGTTCGCACCGCTGGGGCTGCGCACCGAGGACGGCGGGGCGCTGGTCTTCTTCAACAGCAAGCACTTCGAACGGCAGATCGCCGCGGAGGGGCTGCGGCCCGAGGTCAACCCGGATGTGAAAGCGCTGCTCACCGGCGAGGTGAACAGCACCCTCACCAAGGAGCGCGTCTCCAGCCAGCTCGTGCACGTCCCGCCGCGGACCGCGGGGGCCGGTTCCGGCGCGGACACGGGCTCCGGCGGCAAGGTGCGGATGCTCAACCGGCTGCCGGGCCTGATCGCGGCGAAGGGCGAATAGCGGGGCGGGCACGAGCGGCGGCCGGGAGCGAACGGCGCGGCTCGGAACCTCGTGGCGGATCGGCCCGACACCTCGTGGCGGATCGGCTCAGCGGCTAGTGGTGGTTCGGCCCGACGCCTCGCGGCGGACCGGCTCAGCAGCTCAGCGGCTCAGCGGCCAGGCGACCGCGTCGTGGTCCAGCTCGCTCTGCTCGGCGGTGCCCGCGTACCGCGCGCAGGCGTCGGTGAGCGTTTCCAGCAAGGTCAGCGGGTCGGGCAGCTCGTGCTCGGGCCCGCGCACCCAGTGGACGTCCAGCTCACCGGGGAGCCGGGCGGGCGGCAGCAGGACGTAGCTGCCCCGGCAGTGCCAGCGCAGACCCGGGTGGGCGTCCATGGTCTCGGGGTGGCAGTCCAGCTCGCAGGGCCACCACTCGTCCTCGTCCTCGGGGGTGCCGCGGGTGGCGGTGAAGAACAGCATCCGGTCGTCGCCGGACCGGGCGACCGGGCCGACGTCGATTCCCGCGTCGAGAAGACGCTCCAGGGCGCTGTGGCCGGCGGTGAGCGGGACGTCGAGCACGTCGTGGACCATGCCGGTCGCGGTGATGAAGTTGGCCTGCGGCTGACCGGCGGCCCAGCGCTCGATCTGGGCCCGGTCGGTGGTCGACTGCGTCTGCCAGGCGAAGGAGACGGGGTGCCGGGCGGGAGTGGGGCAGCCGATGCGTTCGCACGAACATCGGTATCCGACGGGGTGGGCGGCGGGCGCGACCGGCATGCCCGCGTCGGCGACGGCCAGGAGCATCGCCACCCGGGCCGATGCGTCGCTCTCGGCCCCTGATGCTTTGGGACGTCGCCGCAGCCACTGGGAGATCCTGCTCTCTGTGCCGCGGAAACGGCCGGACTCGGCGCCCATCAATCCCCTCACCTCAGCAGTTCACCTCAGCGTTGCCTGTCCATGGTCGCACCATCCTGCGGTTCGGGTGGCCAGAGTTCGCCGACGAGGCCGTGTACCACTGCACCGAGTGACCACCATCACGCCCGATGTCGCCATATTTCGGATGCGATGGGAGGCGGCGGGGGTCACGGCCGCGGGGCGAGCCCGCCGACCGCGTAGTCGACGACCTCATCGGCGTACGCGTGCGTGAGCGGCAGGGTCCGGAGCAGCCAGCGGTGCATCAGCGGGCCGATGAGCAGCTCCAGGGCGATCCGGGGGTCGACGTCCGCACGGACGTCTCCCGCCTCCTGGGCGGCGCGCAGCCGTGTGACGTACAACGCGAGCTGCGGGTCGAGCAGCTTGTGGACGAATGCGGCGCCGAGTTTCGCGTCCACGATGCCCTCGGCGGTCAGCGCGCGGGTGGGGGCCTCCAGGGCCGGGTCGTTCAGCTCGTCGACGGTGGCCCGCAGGACGAGCTTGAGGTCGGCGACCAGGTCACCGGTGTCGGGGATGCCGGGGACGGTCCCGCCGGACTCCCCGGCGCCCGCGGGCCCGGCCCCGCCCTCTTCGGCCCCTCGGCCCGCCAGGTCCAGGAAGGCGTCCATCAGCACGGCGGCCTTGGAGGGCCACCAGCGGTAGATGGTCTGCTTGCCGACCCCGGCGCGGGCGGCGATACCCTCGATCGTCGTACGCCGGTACCCCACCTCCGTGACGAGGGCGAGGGCGGCGTCGTGGATCGCGCGCCGGGAACGGTCGCTGCGGCGGCTGGAGTCGGGTGCCTTAGTGGATGCCATACGGCCAACCTACCTGGCACGAGCCGATACGTATCGTCTTGCAGCACCCTGAGGGGGTGTCCCCGCGGTGCCCTGCCGGGGAGCCCCCGCCGCGCCCTGTCGGGGGCTCCCTCCGTGCCCCGTCGCGGTGCTGCCGTGGCGACCCGTCGCGGTGGTTCTCGTGGCGCCTCTCACGGCATGCGGTGACCCGGCCGGTCGAATCGCTGCGGATCCGGCGCGCACAGCGCACCATGGGCTCACGCACAGACCGTGCGCATCCCACCGTTCCGCGGCCACGACCGCCGATCGCGAGGAGCCCGAGTTGAACCGTGACGCCACCCCTCGTCGCTACCTGATGTGCGCACCGACGCACTTCCGGGTCACCTACTCCATCAACCCGTGGATGGACCCGTCCAAACCCGTGGACCTGCCGCTGGCCCAGACCCAGTGGGAGGACCTGCGCGACCGCTACCGGAGCCTCGGCCACACCGTCGAACTGCTCACCCCCCGCCCCGACCTGCCCGACATGGTCTTCGCCGCCAACGGCGCCACGGTCATCGACGGCCGGGTGCTCGGCGCGCTGTTCGCCTACCGGGAGCGGTTCGAGGAGGCGGGGGCCCACCGGGACTGGTTCCGGGAGAACGGCTTCGCCGAGGTCCATGAGCCGGAACACGTCAACGAGGGCGAGGGGGACTTCGCCGTCACCGCCTCCTATCTGCTGGCCGGGCGCGGATTCCGCTCCAGCCCGCTCTCGCACATGGAGGCCCAGGAGTTCTTCGGGGTGCCGGTCATCGGGCTCGATCTGGTGGACCCGCGCTACTACCACCTGGACACCGCGCTCTGTGTGCTGGACGCGGCGGCCGACGAGATCATGTACTACCCGGACGCGTTCTCCGCGGCCAGCCGGGCGGTGCTGCGCCGGCTGTTCCCGGACGCGCTGCTGGCCCGGGAGGCGGACGCGGCGGCCTTCGGGCTCAACTCGGTGAGCGACGGGCGGCACGTGCTGCTCCCGCAGGGCGCGACAGGGCTGCTCGATCCGCTACGGGACCGGGGCTTCGAGCCGGTCCCGATGGACCTGGGCGAGCTGCTCAAGGGCGGCGGCAGCGTGAAGTGCTGTACGCAGGAGCTGCGGGCCTAGGGACGCCACCGGGGTCCGCCTCGGCCACCGGCCCCACCGCACGCACGCCCCGCGCCCGGCCCGCCCCGGGCCTGCCCCGCCTTGCGCCAGGCCCCGAGCGGACCTGCCCCGCTCGGGGCCTGGCCCCGGGGCAGCGCCGTTCAGGCCCCGCCCCGGGAGCGGGCTGCCCCGCTCAGGCCGAGCGGGAGGGGCAGTCCAGGGCCGGGCACACCTCGCAGTCGGGGCCGCCCACCGCGAGGACGGGAAGCGGGGAGGGCCGGCCCGGGGCGGTTTCGCCGCGGTCCGGGTGCCGCTCCGGGTGACGGGGAGCGCCGTCACGGTGTCCGCGCCGGGGTTCGGCGGCCGGGGCGGGGTCCGCCTCCAGCAGGAGCAGCGCGGAGTCGTCCTCCAGGTCTCCGTGCGCGTGCCGGTGGAGGCTTTCCCGGAGCAGGCCGAGACTGCGGTCGAGGCGGTCGCGGGCGAGCAGTCCGGCACTCTCGGCCACCGGGTAGAAGGCGCCGTCGGCGTCCCGCGCCTCGCTCAGGCCATCGGTGTAGAAGAGGATGCGGTCGCGGCTTCCCAGACGGGAGCGGCCGAGGACCGGGGCGGCGGATGCACCGAGAACCGCGCCCAGTCCCAGCGGAAGCGCCCGAGCCGGAGGGCTCAGGCACTCCGCCGCGCCGCCCCGGCGGATGACCAGGGGATCCGGGTGGCCGTAGTTGACCGTGAGCAGGGTTCCGTCGTCGCGGAGTTCGGAGAGGACCGCGGTGGCGAACTCCTCGCCCTCCCTGCGCCGGGTCAGGGCGCACTCCACCCGCCGCCCGACGTCTTCCAGGTCCCTGGTCGTGGACGCCGCCTCACGGAACGAGGCCAGCACGGTCGCCGCCGTCCTCACCGCTTCGAGCCCCTTGCCCTGGACATCGCCCACGATGACCCGCACCCCGCCGCGGACCGGCTCGACCGCGTAGAAGTCCCCGCCGATGTCCGCGGCGCGGGCGGCGGAGACGTACGACGCCGCGGCGTTCACCCGCCCCACCCGGGGCGGAGGGGGCTGGAGGATGACCCCCTGCGCCGCTTCCGCAACGGTCTCGACGGCGGACAGGCGGTGGGCCGTCCTCAGGCGACGGCGCGCCGCCCAGGCGGAACAGAAGGTCACCAGCACGACGGCGCCGAGGGCCGCGCGGGAGTCCGCGGTGCTCCAGTCGCCACTGAGGCCGCATGTGATCACGCTGAGGGCGGCGCTGATCGCGCCGATCCGGAGCACCGTGGCCACGGAACCGTTGATGGCCGCCAGCGCCGGCAGAACCGCCGCCAGGTGGAGGAAGCAGATGTCCGGGCCTACGACGGCGTCCAGAAGGACGAGGACGAAGGGTGCCGCTTCCAGCAGCAGGCCAGCCTTCGACCAGGGTTTCCCAGGATGCATGGAGTGATCAGTTCTCCGCTGTCGGGGATTTTCCAGGACAAGCGCGCACGTGATCGTTAAGTATACATTTGTAAAAAATCCGACAAAAGGTTCTTCCTGGGTGCCTGCCCCGGCCGGGGCAGGCGGGCCGGGAGCCCGTTGGCCGGTGCCGTCCGGCGGACGGTCGGGCGGTCAGGCGGTCAGGCGGTCACTCGGCGCCCTCCGGCGGCCAGGGATCGCCCCAGGCGATGTCCCTGGCCGCGCGGTACAGCTCGCCGTGGCGCTTGGTGACCGTGGAGCGGGCCAGTCCCTCGTCCCGGGTGCACAGCTCCAGCAGGACCTGGCCCTTGCGGATCTGCGGCCTGCGGGTGATCCGGGCGGCCGCCGGGGCGGCCGGGAAGCGGGTGCCGACGACGTAACTGAACTTCTCGTCCTCGTGGCTCAGCGAACCCCCCTTGACCCGGCGGTGCAACGAGGAGCGGCTGACCCGCGCCGAGAAGTGGCACCAGTCGGCCCCCGGCTCGATCGGGCAGGCGTCGCTGTGCGGGCAGGGGGCCGCGATGCACAGCCCGGCGGCGATCAGCCGGTCGCGGGCCTCGATGACGCGGGCGTAGCCGTCGGGGGTGCCGGGCTCGACGATCACCACGGCCCGGCCGGCCGCGGCGGCCGCGTCGACCAGCGCGGTCCTGGCCTCCGCGGTCAGCTCCTTGAGGACGTAGCTGACGGTGATCAGGTCGGCCGGGGCCAGCTCCAGGGCCGTGCCGATCCGGGCCCGCTCCCAGCGCGCGTCGCGGAGCGAGGGCACACCGGACGCGTCGGCCAGTTCGCGGCCGAGCGCGAGGGCCGGTTCGGCCCAGTCCAGGACGGTGGTCGCCGGGCCCTCCCAGGCCCCGGCGACCGCCCAGCTAGCCGCGCCCGTGCCGCCGCCGACGTCGGTGTGGGTGGCGGGGGCCCAGTCGGGCGCGGCCTCGACGAGGGCGTCCAGGGCGGACCGTACGGCCTCGAAGGTGGCGGGCATCCGGTACGCGGCGTACGCGACGACGTCGGACCGGTCCCGCAGGACCGGGGCGTCCGTCGGGGTCTCCCCGCGGTAGCTGGCGATCAGCCGGTCGACGGCCTGCGCGGCCTGCTTGGGCGGCAGTCCGTCGAGCAGCCCGGCCAGCGCCGCGCGCAGGGACTCTGCGGTGGGGAGGGTGACGTTCACCGGCGAATTGTAGGCGGAGGCGACCCGTCGGCCGCATTCCGCTTCGCCGGGGCGGGAGGGGGTACGCAGGGACGTACGCGTGCGGCACAGGGGCCGCGGCGGGCCCGCACCAGGCGTTCAGGTCACCGGTACGGAACGGGAATCCGGCGAACTCCACCCGGCCGGAGCCCTGTTGCTACGCTGACCCGCGCGTGCGGGGCACCGGGGCGAGATGGTCCAGCGGGGGAGCCATGAGGCAGAAGATCGTGCGGCTGACGCTGGTCGGCGGGGTGGTCTTTCTCGCCCTGCTCCTGCTGCTGGCGACCTGCGGCGGAAGCCCCGAGGACGGCGGGAGCACGGACGGCGCCACCTCCCCCGCCGCCGCGAAACCGGCGCTGCCGAGCGCGGGTCCGGTGACCCGGCTGACCGTTCCGCCCGCCTACGTGACGGACCGGGGGTGGGAGATCATCGGCGCCTCCCCCGATGTCGCGGTCTCCCACGCGACGGGTCTGCTGGCCTATCTGGAGCGGTCCGGGGAGAACCGGTACCGGCTGCGCACCGTCGACACGGCCACCGGCGAGCTGGGCTGGCGGGGACAGGCCTGGCAGCCGCCGGACCCGCTGCACTACCCGAAGCTCGCCACCGTGACCAAGGACGACCGGCAGTACTTCGTGACCTGGTCCTACGGGAAGGCCGGCGACGGTCTCTCGCCGTCGGGCACCTTCCTCGCCCTCGATCTGTACGACGTGACGAACGGGAACCGGCAGCGCGTCGAGGTGCCGTGGTCCGGGGCCCCGAAGGTGACCACGACCGGGCCGGGCATCGTGATCAGCGACGCGAAGGCGAACAGCACCCTGATCGACCCGGTCACCGGCGAGGTGACCGAACTCGGCGCGGACAGGCTCGGGTACCCCAAGGGCTGCCCGGCCTGCAAGCAGCTCACCGAGGTGCACGGGCAGACCGCCGAGGGCCTGCTCCTGGGCGGGGCACGCGAGTTCTGGGTGCGCGGCGGCTGGTTCAGCCGGAACGTCGCGCCCGAGGGGACGGAGAAGGGCAGCGGCGTGGTGACGTCGATGACCCCGGACCACGTCCTGGCGAAGTGGCGGCCCGCGAAGAAGACCGGGCGGGCGGCGACCCACGAGCTGTGGGCGGTGCACGACGCGGCGACCGGGAAGGTGCTCACCTCGGTGGAGTGCCACAAGCCGGCCATACAGCCGGGGCGCTACCCGCAGGCGGTCCTCTCTCCCTCGGGCGACTACCTGATCGCCGGGAACCTGGCTTTCGACCTGGCGGCGAAGAAGGGCCGCTGCTTCGAGGACGAGGGCGGCACCGCGCATCTGACGCTGGCCACGGTGACGGACGACGGGATCGCGTACGGGGCGGAGAACGCGCGCGACGCCTCGGAGGCGCTGTCCGGCGGCGGGCTCCCGGTCGTGATGGACTTCGCCACCTGGAGCACCGAGCGGCTGTCGCGCAACGCACGGCTGCCGGGGACGGAGACGACGGGGGTCGGGGTGTTCCGCTGGACCGACCGGCAGGACCGGACGCATCTGATCGGCTACCCGCGCACGGGCTGACCGGTCCGGCCGGCGACCTCCACCGCCCGGTCGCCCGATCGGCTGCCCCTCCCGGTCACGTGCCGGCCGACCCGGTGGGACGGACACGGCCCGATCCCGCCCGGACGCGCTCGGGCCCGCCCTCCCGGGCAGGTTCCTCTCCTCGGGACCTCAGAGGCCGTCGGCCCCGCGCCCCGCACGCTGCCAGGGGCGGCACAGGAGGAGGAAGCAGCCCACCGCCGCCACCGCGCAGCTCACCTGGACGACGGCCATCGGAACGGCCGTGTCCTCCCCCGCGATGCCGACCAGCGGGGAGGCGACGGCTCCGATGAGGAACGAGGACGTGCCGAGCAGCGCGGAGGCGGAACCCGCCGCGTGCTTGGTCCGCATGAGGGCCTGGGCGTTGGTGTTCGGCATCGCGAGGCCCATCGCCGACATCAGGACGAACAGCCCGGCGGCGACGGGGAAGAGGCCGACCTCGCCGAAGACACCGGTCGTCATGAGGAGCAGCGCGACGGCGGCCAGCACGATGACGGTGAGGCCGAAGCCGAGCACCTTGTCGAGCCGGAACCGGCCCACGAGGAGCTTGCCGTTGATCTGCCCGACGACGATCAGACCGATGGAGTTGAGCCCGAAGAGCAGGCTGAAGGTCTGCGGCGAGGCCCCGTAGATCTCCTGCACGACGAACGGGGAGGCGGAGATGTACGCGAACAGGACGGCGAAGGCGAGGCCGCCGGCGACCATGTAGCCGGTGAAGACCCGGTCGGCGAGCAGCCCGCGCATGGTGCGCAGGGCGTCGGTGACACCGCCGGTGTGGCGGGAGGCGGGCGGCAGCGTCTCGTGCAGCCACTTCCACACGACGAGGGTGAGCGCGATGCCCACGGCGGTCAGCACCACGAAGATGCCCCGCCAGTCGGTGACCCGCAGGACCTGCCCGCCGATCAGCGGGGCGACGATCGGGGCGGCGCCGGAGATCAGCATCAGGGTGGAGAAGAACCGGGCCATCTCCACGCCGTCGTAGAGGTCACGCACCACGGCCCGCGCGATGACGATCCCGGCCGCGCCCGCGAGTCCCTGGAGCAGGCGGAAGCCGATGAGGAGTCCGGCGGTGGGGGCCAGGGCGCAGAGCGCGGTGGCGACGACGTAGACGGCCATGCCGAGGAGCAGCGGCGTGCGGCGGCCCCAGCGGTCGCTCATCGGGCCGACGACGAGCTGGCCGAGCGCCATTCCGGCCAGGCACGCGGTCAGCGTGAGCTGGATCGTGGCGGCGGGGGCGCTCAGGGAGTCGGTGACCGCGGGGAGCGCCGGGAGGTACATGTCCATGGACAGCGGCGGCAGGGCGGTGAGCCCGCCGAGGACCAGGGTGACCAGGAGCCCGGCGCGCCGGGCGGCGTTCGCCGCCGGGGCGGGCAGTGGGGGGCTTCCGGGCCCGCCGGGCGCTCCCGGCAGGCCGGCGGGGGTGGTGGCCGGCGGGGCGGCCGGGTCGACGGAGAGGGCGCCCGCGTCCCCGTGCGGGACGGCCGAGCCGTCGTCGGCTCCGGGTCCGGTCCCGGAGGTGGGTATGGGTGCTCGCTGGGCCCGGCTGCCGCCGCTCTCCGGCATTCTCATCTCCACATCGTTGAATCCGCATCTATGCTCTCAGCTCGACCGGAGTGGTCGATACCTTTTTCGGGCTGGCTGGGGTGGCGGGCATGGGTGACAGGGTGCGCTGGGGTGTGCTGGCGACGGGCGGCATAGCCGCGACCTTCACGGCGGACGTGCAGGGACTGCCCGACGCCGAGGTGGTGGCCGTCGCCTCGCGTACGGAGACCTCGGCGCGGGCGTTCGCCGACCGGCACGGGATCGCCCGCGCCTACGGCAGCTGGGCGGAGCTGGTCGCCGACGACACGGTGGACGTGGTCTACGTGGCCACCCCGCACTCGGCGCACCACGCGGCGGCCGGGCTGGCGCTGCGGGCCGGAAAGCACGTGCTGTGCGAGAAGGCGTTCACGCTCAACAGCCGGGAGGCCAAGGAGCTGGTGGCGCTCGCCCGCGAGCGGGGCCTGTTCCTGATGGAGGCCATGTGGACCTACCTGAACCCGGTGGTCCGCCGGCTGACCGAGCTGGTCCGGGACGGGGCGATCGGCGAGATCCGTACCGTCCAGGCGGACTTCGGCTTCGCGGGCGACTTCGCCCCCGGTCACCGGCTGCGCGACCCGGCCCTCGGCGGCGGGGCCCTGCTGGACCTCGGGGTCTACCCGGTGTCGTTCGCCCACCTGCTGCTGGGCGAGCCGGACCGGGTCCGGGCGGACGCGCTGCTCTCCCCCGAGGGCGTGGACCTGAACACGGGGATGCTGCTCGGCTGGGAGTCCGGCGCGACCGCGCTGCTGTCCTGCTCGATCGTCGGCCACCATCCGACGGCGGCCACCGTGATCGGTACGGCGGGGCGGATCGACATCCCGCGCGACTTCTTCCACCCGGACCACTTCGTGCTGCGGCGGGCGGGCGCGGAGCCGGAGACGGTGACGTCGGGGCCGGGCCCGCAGGGTCTTTCGGGCATGCAGTACGAGGCGGTCGAGGTGGCGCGCGCGGTGCGGGCGGGCGAGACGGAGTCCCCGCTCGTCCCGCTGGAGGGTTCGCTGGCGGTGATGCGGACGCTCGACGCGGTACGGGACCGCATCGGCGTCCGCTACCCGGCGGACGCCTGAACCCGGAGGCGTCCGGCCCCCGCTGCGCGGGCATGGGCCCCGTCACGCGGGCCGGGGCCCCCGCCACGCGCGGGTGAGCCGTCGTGCGGGCATGAGCCGTCACGCGGGCGTGAGCCCCGGGTTCCCGGCTTCCGTGACGAACGAGGCCGCGGTGGTGACGGGCGCCCCGGGCGTCGTGACGGCCGCGACCGTACGGAAGTCGGCGCGCGCCTCCTCCGTACCGAGGGTGACGAGCGCGTAGCCGCGCCGCCCGTTGTAGTGCTTGAGGTGCGGGTTGGCGCGGGTCTGGTTCTCCCAGTTGGCGGGCCGGTCCGCGCCGTCCTTGCCGCTGGCGATGGAGGTGGTGACGATCTCCGTGCCGACGGTGCGCGAGGCGGAGTCGTCGAAGTCCTTCTTCAGGTCGAAGGCGTACGAGACGTGGACGTCGCCGGTGAGGACCATCAGGTTGTCGATCCCCGCGGCCTCGGCACCGGCCAGCACGCGCTGCCGGGAGGCGGGGTAGCCGTCCCAGGAGTCCATGGAGAGCTTGAAGGCGTCGGTGGGCACACTGCGCCGCTGGGCGAAGGTGACCTGCTGCGGGACGACGTTCCAGGTGGCGTTCGAGGCTCGCCAGCCGTCGATCAGCCAGCGCTCCTGGGTGGCCCCGGTCATGGTGCGGGCGGGGTCCTCGGACTCGGGGCCCGGGGTGCGCCAGCCGTCGCCGTACGCCTGGTCGCTGCGGTACTGGCGGGTGTCGAGGATGTCGAACTGGGCGAGCCGCCCGAAGCGGAGGCGGCGGTAGAGCGTCATGTCGGGCCCGGTGGGGCGCTGCGGGGTGCGCAGCGGCTGGTTCTCCCAGTACGCGCGGTACGCGGCGGCCCGGCGGAGCAGGAACTCCTCCGGGGGGACGTCGTTCTCCGGGATGTCGCCCGCGTAGTTGTTCTCGGTCTCGTGGTCGTCCCAGGTGACGACGAAGGGGTGGGCGGCGTGGGCGGCGCGCAGGTCCGGGTCGGACTTGTAGAGGGCGTAGCGCAGCCGGTAGTCCTCCAGCGTCGTCGTCTCGCGGTTGAAGAGGTCCGGGAGGCGGCGGTCGGTGTAGTCGCGGGCCCCGCCGGCGGCGTCGACGGCGTACTCGTAGAGGTAGTCGCCGAGGTGGAAGACCACGTCGACGTCCTCGGCCGCGAGGTGGCGGTGGGCGGTGAAGTACCCGTGGTGGTACGCCTGGCAGGAGACGGCGGCCAGGGCGAGGCGGCTGTTGCGGGCGCCGGGGGCCGGGGCGGTGCGGGTGCGGCCGACCGGGCTGGTCCAGCTGCCGGCGCGGAAGCGGTAGTAGTAGAGGCGGCCGGAGTCGAGGCCCTGGACCTCGGCGCGGACGCTGTGGGCGAACTCGGGGTGGGCCGTGGCCGTTCCGCGCCGCTCGACACGGCGGAAGCGCTCGTCGCGGGCGACCTCCCAGCGCACCTGGACCCGGCCGCGCGGCAGTCCGCCGCCCGGCTCGAAGGGACGGGGGGCGAGCCGGGTCCAGATCAGGACGGACGTGGGGTGCGGATCACCGGAGGCGACGCCGAGGGTGAAGGGGTCCTCGGCGATCCGGCGGGCGTCGGCCTCGGCCGCGCTCGCCGTGCCGGCGGCGGGCAGGTTGACGGCGAAGGCGAGTGCGGCGGCGGCTCCGGTGACGGTCAGGAAGCGCCGGCGTCCCACGCCTGGTTCCAGTAAGCGGGCGGCGGTGCGGAGTTCGCTGGCTCGGGTGCCCTGATCGGGCGTCATGATGGTCCGTGCGGCTGTCATATGCCCCTCCTCAGCCCGGATGGTGTCGGTATTCATGGCAGCGGGAGGGGACGACGCACCGTTGTCGCGTGCACAACATCCGCATGGCGGGTCGATGAGCACCGCGTGCCCCGTGCACGGATCCGTCCCGTACGCTGCCGGGCCATGAACACTGAGCAGACAGAGCACGCCGGACGGGCCACGCGGACCGGGCGGGCCGGCCGCGGGGTCGCGGTCGTCACGGGGGCGGGGTCGGGGATCGGGCGGGCGGTCGCGCTCGCCCTCGCGAGCGGGGGGTGGTCGCTGGCGCTCGCGGGCCGGCGGGCCGAGCCGCTGGCGGAGACGGCGGCGGCGGCCGGGGACACCGAGGCGCTGTGCGTCACCACGGACGTGACGGACGCCGAGGAGGTGGCCGCGCTCTTCGCCGCCGTACGGGAACGGTTCGGCCGGCTGGACCTGCTGTTCAACAACGCGGGCACGTTCGGCCCCGGCGGTGTGCCGCTGGAGGACCTGGCCGTGGCGGACTGGCGGGCGGTCGTCGAGGTGAACCTGACGGGCGCGTTCCTGTGCGCGCAGGCGGCGTACCGGCTGATGAAGGAGCAGGACCCGCAGGGCGGCCGGATCATCAACAACGGCTCGATCTCGGCCCACGCACCGCGCCCGCACTCGATCGCGTACACCGCGACCAAGCACGCGGTCACCGGGCTGACGAAGTCACTGTCGCTGGACGGCCGCCCCTACCGGATCGCGTGCGGCCAGATCGACATCGGCAACGCGGCGACGGAGATGACCGAACGGATGCGGACCGGGATCCTCCAGGCCAACGGGGAGCTGGCGGTGGAGCCGGTGATGGCGGCGGCGGACGTGGCGCGGACGGTGCTGCACATGGCGGAGCTGCCGCTGGAGGCGAACGTCCAGTTCGCGACGGTGATGGCGACGAACATGCCGTACGTCGGGCGAGGCTGAGAGCGGAGGCTCGGCCCGGGGCGGGCCGGGAATGGCGGGGGCGGCGGCACGGTTGTCTGCTGCATGACACACGATCACCGGCCCGAGGTCCTGCGCTACACCGCCTTCTCGGCCGATCCCGCGGGCGGGAACCCCGCCGGGGTCGTCCTGGACGCCGCCGGACTGGACGAGGAGCGGATGCTCGCGATCGCCGCGGAGCTGGGCTACAGCGAGTCGGCGTTCCTGACGGAGCGGACCGGCGAAGGCGCGTACACGATCCGCTACTTCAGCCCGAAGGCCGAGGTGCCGTTCTGCGGCCACGCCACGGTCGCCACGGCCCTCGCGCTGGCCGAACGGGACGGACCGGGCGCGCTGGAGTTCACGACGCCCGCGGGTCCGGTCCCGGTCTCCGTCGTCCGGGAGGGCGGTACCCTCCTCGCCACCCTGACCAGCGTGGTGCCGCACGTCGAGGAGGCCGCGGCGGCCGACCTGGCGGAGGCGCTGGCGGCCCTGGACTGGGCGGCCGCTGATCTCGACCCGGCCCTGCCGCCCCGGATCGCCTACGCGGGGGCCCGGCACCTGGTGCTGGCCGCCGCCACCCGGGAGCGGCTGGCGGACCTGGACTACGACTTCGCGCGGCTGGAGGCGCTGATGCGGCGGCTCGACCTGACCACCCTGCAACTGGTGTGGCGCGAGGGCCCCGAGGTGTTCCACGTCCGGGATCCGTTCCCGGTGGGCGGGGTCGTCGAGGACCCGGCGACGGGCGCGGCCGCGGCGGCCTTCGGCGCGTACGCACGGGACCTGGGCCTCGCTCCGGAGGCTGCCGTGCTGACCCTGCACCAGGGTGCGGACATGGGCCGCCCCGGCACCCTCACGGTCGAACTGCGCGCCGGCGACCCCCGGATCCGGGTGAGCGGAACGGGCACCCGGATCGGCTGAACCCTGCGGCCGGTCCGCCGGCGGGTGGGCGGCTCCGGGGAGGCCGCTCCGGGGTACCCGGCAGGGGCGGGTCCGGGGTACGGGAGTGCGCCGGGAGGCGGCGGACCGGCGGGCTCCGGGAGGGGCGGGTCCGGGGTCCGGGGTTCCGAGGTACGGGGCCGGGAGCGCGCCGGAGCGAGACCCAGGCCCTCCGCGTACGGGCCGGGGAGCCCCCAGGAGCCGGACCAGGCCCTCCGCCTACCGGCCCGGGTGGGCCGAGGGGCGGACGGGCCGGGTGCCCGGACGGGCCGAAGGCTCGGACCGGTCGAAGGCCCGGACCGGCCGAAGGCCCGGACCGGCCGAAGGCCCGGACCGGCCGAAGGCTCGGACCGGCCGGGGGCCCGGGTGTGCCAGGGGCCCGGGTGCGTCAGGGGCCCGAGCGGCCCGAGGTCCGAGCGGCCCGGGGACCGGTTCAGCCGGTCGCGCTCCCGGCCGGGGAGACATGGGCGTACCAGCGCTCCGTCTCCTCCGGGTCGAGGGCGCGTTCCAGCAGGGCGTCACCCCGCATGCCTGGCAGGAAGCGGCCCGCGGGCCAGGTCCGCCGGTAGGACGGCTCGTCCAGGACCAGCAGCCGGGCGCCGTCGACGACGGGTATGTCGGCGGGGGCGCCCTCGTTCCAGATCAGTCCGCCGTCCGGCGCCACCAGGTCGAAGGAGCCCACCGTGTCCACCTGGCCGGGGGTCTCCCGGCAGACGGCGGCCTCCTGCGACGAGGGCGCGTGGCCCGCCACATGGCCACCGCCGATGAGCGCGTCGGCGAGCAGGGTGTGCAGCTGGAAGTTGTCCCCGATGCCGGAGATCCGCAGGAGGTAGCCGGTACCGCTCGCCCGGTGGAGGGCGACCAGCGGTTCGTCGTCCAGCACCAGGAGGGCGTGGGTGAGGGACTTCAGCTCGACGCCGGAGGCCCGCTCCACCGCACCGAGCAGCCGCAGCGCCTCGCCCCGGGAGCCGGCCTCCCGCCGTACGCCGGGGTCATTCAGCATCGCGACGGCGGCAGCCTCCCACTGGAAAAGCGTCACCCAGCCGACGGCCGCATCGGAGCCGGCCCGCTCCACGAGCTCCGGGCCCGGCTCGCCGCCGTCGGGGGCGGGAAACGCGCCGCCTCCGGTCGCGGCCCAGGCGTCGGCGAACGCCACGGCCTGCTCCAGAGCCCACCGCAGCCCGGCCAGCACCCCCGGGGCACAGCGTTCGGCATCCGCCCCACGCTCGACGCAGGCGCCGACGAGCACGGCGACCACGGCACGCGGGCCGGGCGGCGTCTGCTCCAGCAGGGCGGCGAGCCGCGGCCCGCCGTCCAGCAGCTCCGACTCCCTGGCCTGCCCGAAGGTCTCCTGCAACCGGACGAACGCCTTGCCGGACCGCTTGGCGTCCTGCGCCGACACCGCCGCCTCGAAGTCGGCGACGGCCCCCCTGAACCCGGCTTTACCGAATATCATCCCCCCACTTTATCGACGGCCCGTCGGATGCCACGAAGCCGGTCCCGCCCACGGGAAACCGGCCCCGCCACGGGCCCCCGCGCCCCTCACCGTACGAACGCCACCGCGCCCCTCACCGCCCGGACGCTCACGCTTCCCGCCGCACGAACACTCCCGCCCGCGCGGCGGCGACGGCCGCGTCGGCCGCCCGGTCGGCGGCTTCCTCGTCCAGTGGGGCACCGCTGGCGAGCAGCCGGTAGTACAGCGGCGCCGACACCGCCGCGATCACCTCGCCCGGGTCCGTACCCGCGGGCAGTTCCCCGCGTTCGACCGCCGCTCCGACGCAGCCGGACCACTCCCCGATCCGCACCGCGTAGAAGCGGTGGAGGGCCTCGGCGGTCCGCGCATCACAGGCGGCGGCCGCGATGACGGCCACGAAGAGAGCCCCTTGGCGGGGGTCGGTCAGCGTGCGGACCACGAGGCGGGCATTGGCCCGGAGGTCCTCGGCCAGGGATCCGGTGTCCGTACGCGGCAGCGACTGCTCCGCCATGTCCGTGAGCAGATCGGCGACCAGCCCGGCGGGGGCGGACCAGCGGCGGTAGACGGTCGTCTTGCCGACCTCGGCCCGCCGGGCGACGTCGGCCAGGTCGAGCCCGTCGAAGCCGTGCTCGACCAGGGCGTCACCCGCCGCACGCAGCACCGCCTCGCGCACCCGGGCGGTACGGCCGCCGGGACGCACGGTGCCGGGCTCCACCCCCTCGGCCCCCGCCCCTCGGGGGGCCGCACTCTCGGGCCCCGCGCCTTCGGGCCCCGTACCACCGGGCCCGGCACCACCGGACCCCGCACCACGGGTGTCGACGCCTTCAGCACCTTCCGAAGCCATAACGGTCCTCCAGTTCCATTAACAACGCCCTCCTGTTACGGTGACACCACCCTAACGGAACCACAGAACCGTTAAGCGTTTCCCGTGTTCAGGAAGGCACTCCTGCCATGCCCGCATCCAGTACCGCACCCTCCGGCCTCGGCCCCGCGCCGGACCCCGCGCCCGGCCGGTCCGCCACATCCCCCCGCATGTCCAGCCGCCAGAAACTCGTCCTGGCCCTGCTGCTCGGCTCCCAGTTCATGATCGCGGTGGATTTCTCGATCCTGAACGTGGCACTGCCCGTCGTCGGGGAAGGACTCGGCTTCTCCCTCGCCGGCCTCCAGTGGATCGCCACCTCCTTCGCCCTCGCCGCCGCCGGGTTCACCCTGCTCTTCGGCCGGGTCGCGGACCTCGTCGGCCGCAAGAACCTGTTCGTCGGGGGCATGGCCGTGCTCGGCCTCTCCTCCGTGCTCGGCGGCCTCGCCGCCTCGCCCGAGGTGCTGCTCACCGCCCGGGTGCTGCAGGGTCTGGCCACCGCGGCCGTCACCCCGGCCGGACTGGCGTTGCTGACCACCGCGTTCAAGGAGGGGCCGCTGCGCGAACGGGCGCTGGGCCTCAACGGGGCCCTGATGTCGGCCGGGTTCACCGCCGGGGCGATCCTCGGCGGGCTTCTGACGGACCTGCTCTCCTGGCGCTGGGCCTTCTTCGTCAACGTCCCCGTGGCGGCCCTGGTCGTGATGCTGGCTCCGTCGGTGATCACCGACTCCCGGCCGGAGCGACGCCCCCGGCTGGACGTGCCCGGCGCGGTCACCGTCACCGGAGGGCTGCTGCTCCTCGTCCTGGGACTGACCCGGGCCGGCGAGACCGGCTGGACCAGGCCGGCCACGCTGGCCGCGCTGGCCGCCGGAGCCGCCCTCCTGGCCGCGTTCGTCCGCATCGAGCAGCGAGCCGCCGCCCCGCTCGTGCCCGTCCGCGTCCTGAAGCGGCGCAGCGTCGTCTGGGGCAACACCGCCGGGCTGGTCGCCTTCGCCACCGAGACCTCGCTGGTCTTCCTGCTGACCCTCTACCTACAGGAGGTCCTGGGTTACTCCGCACTCGCCACCGGTCTCGCGTTCGGCGTGCTCGGCGCGGGCACGGTCGTCGGCGGGGTGCTCGGCGGACGGGCGGTGGGCCGCTTCGGCAACCGCCGCGCCATCGTCCTCGGCGGCACCGTCCAGGCGGCCGCCACCCTGTCCCTGGTGGCGCTCGGCACCTCCGGGGCCTGGATCTGGCTCCTCCTGGCGGCCACCTTCGTCGGGGGCGCCGGCAACATGCTGATGATCGTCGGCTTCATGGTGACGGCCACCTCGGGCCTGCCGGACGAGGAGCAGGGGCGGGCCACCGGGCTGGCCACCATGACACAGCAGGTGGGCATCGCCCTCGGCATTCCGGTGATGAGCGCGGTCGTGACCGCCCGGATGGGGGCCGCGAACGGGCCGGGCGCGGTACTGTCCGGCGTCTCCACCGCCATCCTGGTCAACTCCGCCCTGGTCCTGGCCGGGGCCGTACTGGCCGGATACTTCCTGGCGGGCGGTGCCCGGAGGCCGAAGGACGGGTGACGCCGAAGGACCGGTGGGGCCGGGGCGACCGGGAGCCTGTCCGGAGAGGACCGGCCCGGCCCGGCAAGCGGAACCGGATCGACAGCGGGAGGATACGGACATGGCTGCCCCCGAGCCTGCCCCCGGCACCGACCCCGACATCGGCCCCACCGCCGACACCCCGAGCACCCCCGGCGCCCTCGGCCCCACCGCCGACACCCCGAGCACCCCCCGTACCACCGCCGACACGCCGAGCACCCCAGGGCCCACCGCCGACCCGGCCCCCGATCCAGGCCCCGGCCCCGACCGGCTGACCGTTCCGAGCATGTCCGCGGGCCCGGATTTCGTGCTGCGCCCCTGGGAGATGAGCGACCTCCCGCTGGTCCGCGAGGCCTCGCTCGACCCGTACATCCCACTCATCACCACGGTCCCGGCCCCCTACTCCGAGGCGGCCGCCGAGGCGTTCGTACGCAGGCAGTGGGAGCGCGCGGCCACCGGCGCGGGCTACCCGTTCGCCATCGTGCGCTCCCGGGACCGGCGTCCGGTCGGCGCGATCGGGCTCTGGCTCCGCGAGCTCCCCGAGGGCCGCGCCTCCCTCGGTTACTGGCTCACCGCCTCCGCCCGCGGACAGGGGGTCGCGAGGGCCGCGCTGCGTACGGTGACGGGCTGGGCCCTGCGCGACCTCGGCGTACCGCGCCTCCAGCTCTACATCGAGCCGTGGAACACCGCCTCCGCCCGGATCGCCGAGGACATCGGCTTCCGGCGGGAGGGCCTGCTGCGCGGCTGGCAGCAGGTGGGCGACGAGCGACGGGACATGGCCGTGTACGCACTGCTGAACGACGACGGGCCGGTGGATGGCCGGGCGGTAACCGTGAACTGAACACCGAGGCGTTACGATCGCGGGCACCGCTGCCGACCAGCAGCCGGCCACCGGCAGCCGAGCTCCAGGAGTACCGAACCGTGTCCGCACCGCGCATCGGCGTATCCATCGTGACCATGGGAGACCGCCCGCAGGCGGTCGAGGCGCTGCTGGCGTCCGTGGCCATGCAGGACGTCCGGCCCACCCGGCTCGTGATCATCGGCAACGGCACGGCTCTCCCGGACTACGCCTCCGCCCCCGGCCTGGCGGACCTCGACGGCGGGGTGACCACCATCGAGCTGCCGGAGAACCTCGGCTGTCCGGGCGGCCGGAACGAGGGGCTGCGCAGGCTGGCCGAGATCGGCGACGTCGACGTGGTGATCGAGCTGGACGACGACGGGCTGCTGGTCGACAAGGACGTCTTCCGCCGGGTGCGGGACCACTTCGCGGCCGACGACCGGCTGGGCATCGTCGGCTTCCGGATCGCCGACGAGACCGGCGAGACGCAGCGACGCCATGTGCCGCGCCTGCGGGCGGGCGACCCGATGCGCGGCGGCCCGGTCACGGCGTTCCTGGGCGGCGGCCACGCGTTCTCGATGAGGATGCTGGCGGAGACGGGGCTGTGGCCCGCGGAGTTCTTCTTCACCCACGAGGAGACGGACCTGGCCTGGCGGGCGCTGGACGCCGGCTGGAAGGTGGAGTACGACCCCGCGCTGCTGCTCCAGCACCCGAAGACGAGCCCGGCCCGCCACGCGGTCTACTACCGGATGACGGCCCGCAACCGCGTCTGGCTGGCCCGCCGCAACCTGCCCCTCCCCCTGGTCCCCGCCTACCTCGGCACCTGGACGCTGCTCACCCTCGCCCGCACCCGCGACCCGAAGGGCCTGCGCGCCTGGGCGGGCGGCTTCGCCGAGGGGGTCCGCACACCGTGCGGGGAGCGGCACCCGATGCGCTGGTCCACGGTGTGGCGGATGACGCGGCTGGGCCGCCCGCCGGTCATCTGACCGCCGGGCTCACGGGCCCGTCGGCCGGACACCGACCGGCCCCGGCCCTCGGTCAGCGGTGACCGGTACGCCCATGGGCCTGTCGTCGAACGCCGCCTGCCGCGCTCCGGTTCCGGTCCGGCGGCCACGGCCCGCAGAACGTCGCCCAGGACCGTTCCGTCGTTCTCGCGGGAGTCCGCGTCCCGAGCCCGGGAGGCGATCTCGGCACCCAACGCACCGGCCCATCCGCAGTCGCCTGCCGAGACGCGCGAACGGATTTCCCTGCCGAGGGCGGAGATGTCGTCCGGGCCGGCCGAGGACAGGCCGCCCGGCGTCCGGGACGGTTCCGTATCCACCCCGAGGAACCCTGTTTCCCTTGGTACGCCGACGCCCCGGAGGAGCGTGCGGCGGCCGTGCCGGGTGGGCGGCAGACGAGTCGTGCTGTACGCCGGGTTCTGTCACCCGGTCGCCTCGCGGCGGCCGGGGAGACGGCCATCCATCTAGGGCCGGCATTGCTGCCGGCCTCGTGCGGTCTACCCGCGAACTCGGGCGAGCAGCCCTCGAACGTCCGCGCAGGGCCGTCCCGTTTCCGGCACGGCCCCTCTTGACCTTGCTCCGGGTGGGGTTTACCTAGCCGCCTGAGTCACCTCAGGCGCTGGTGGTCTCTTACACCACCGTTTCACCCTTACCCGCGACCGAAGTCCCGGGCGGTCTGCTTTCTGTGGCACTGTCCCGCGGGTCACCCCGGGTGGCCGTTAGCCACCACCCTGCTCTGTGGAGCCCGGACGTTCCTCGGGAGGATCCGGGGATCCCCACGCGGCCGTCCGCACGGCTCGTCTGCCGTGATCGCCATCCTACCGGGCTGTCCCGGCCGGCCGGTCCTCGGTGTCCCTCGCCCTTCGGCGGCCCTCAGCCGAAGTCACCGGTCTCCAGGTCGAAGGCGAAGGGCTCGGGAAGCGCCAGCGGTTTCCCGTACGGGATCGTGAGGTGCTGGCGGTAGTCGTCGCGCTCCGGGTCGCTGAACAGCGTCACCGAGCTGTCGTCCCGGTCGATGAGCAGATAGAGCGGAATGCTTCCGCGTGCGTAGCAGCGGCGCTTGGCCTCGCGGTCGGCCTGCGGTTTGGTGGAGGTGACCTCGACCACGAGGGCGACGCCCTCACAGGGCATCCAGGGGTCGGCGCCGCGGAAGAGGCGACGCTCGGTGGGGGCGAAGGTGCCGTCGGGGATGGCGTGGTTCTTGGGGCAACCGCCCCCGCTGCGGAGCTTCAGGCCCTTGTTACCGGAGAAATCCATGTCGGTGCGGGACTTCCTCAGCACCTGCTTCAGAACCAGGCTGATGTAGTCCTCGTGGTCCCCGTCCGGCGGCGGCGTCACGACAATCTCCCCCTCGATCAGTTCCGCC
This sequence comes from Streptomyces sp. YPW6, assembly GCF_018866325.1. Classification (NCBI taxonomy): domain Bacteria; kingdom Bacillati; phylum Actinomycetota; class Actinomycetes; order Kitasatosporales; family Streptomycetaceae; genus Streptomyces; species Streptomyces sp. YPW6. The sequence goes on along the minus strand of NZ_CP076457.1, from coordinate 5,751,714 downwards.
CGGAAGCCTTCCGGCGTGTCCAGGGCCAGGAAGCCCTCCAGAAGGACTTCTGCCTGCGTGAGCGGCTCGTGCGCCATGGCAGTCATGTCACGCTCCTTCCTCGGTCGCTCGCCAGACTGGGACATCAGGGGACCAGCCGTCCGTGAGATGGGAGTTCTTCCCCCGATCGTGGCACAGGAGCGCCCAGCGTGGACGAAAGCGCGGGAAGGAACGTGGCGCTTGACCTTGTCGCAGCGTCAACGTTTCTACTGGCCGCATGCGTATCGGAGAGATCGCCGCGCTCGTCGGAGTCACCTCCCGGGCCGTCCGGCACTACCACCACATCGGCCTGCTGCCCGAGCCCGCCCGGCGGGCCAACGGCTACCGGGCGTACACCGTCCGTGATGCCGTGCTGCTGGCCCGGATCCGGCGGCTGACCGAGATCGGGCTCTCGCTGGACGAGGTGCGGGACGTGCTCGCCGATGACGCGGGGCGGGAGCTGGGCGAGGTGCTCGCGGAGCTGGACGCCGATCTGGAGCGGCAGGAGCGGGAGATCCGGGAGCGGCGGCAGGTGCTGGCCGTGCTGCTGGAGGCGCCGCTCGCCTCGGGCGGGCCGCTCTCGCCCGCCCTGGCCGCACTCCTGGAGCGCGCGCCCGCCACCACGTCCCCGGCCGCCGCGAAGGACCGCGAGCATCTGGCGTTGCTGGACACGGTGGTCGACGAGGCCGGGGCCGCGGTGTTCGCGGCACTGCTGCCGCTGGCCGAGGACCCGGGCGTCATCGCGCTGTACGAGCGGCTCGACGCGCTGGAGGGGGCCGGGGTGGACGACCCGCGGATCGCGCCGCTGGCGGCCGAACTGGCCGCCGCCGTACCGGACGGGGTCCTGGCGGTCATCCCCGAAGGGGAACCGTCGGCGACGGGGTTCGGGCGGGTGCTGCTCGACGACTATCCGCCCGCGCAGCGCGCGGTCGTGCACCGGGTGATGGAGGAGCTGTCGGAGCGGGTGCGGAGGAGGGGATCGTCATGAGGGCACGGGTGATACGGGGGCTGCGGTGCGCGATGTGGGCGGTGCTGCCCGGGGAACTGGCCCTGGTGGTCTGCCTGGTCGCCGGGGTGCGGATACCCGGCGCCGTTCTGCTGGGCGCCGAGGCGCTGGTCGTGGGGATGCTCGCGCTGGAGGCGTACGTGATGTGGCCCCGGTACGCGGACCGGCGGCGGGCGGGCGACACACGGCGGGCGGCAGGGCTCGCGGCGGTGCGGGCGGTGGTGCCGGTCGCCCTGCGGCGGCTGATCGTCCACGAGTTCCGGGCGCTGCACAGCCTCGGGCTGTGGACGGTACGGCGCCGCCACCGGATTCCGGAGGAGTCCCGGCCGTTCTCGTACACCGAACCGCAGACCGGGATCATGGGGGTGTTCCTCCTCGTCACCGTCGTCGAGACCGTGGTGCTGGCCCTGGTGATCCCCTGGCCGCTGGTCCACGCGGTCCTGCTGGTGGTGGACGTGTACGGGATCGTCGTCGTCCTCGCCCTGCACGCCGCCTCGGTGACCCGGCCGCATCTCGTGGGGGCCGACGGTTCGCTGCGGCTGCGCTACGGGGCCCTGTTCGATCTCCGGGTGCCCGCCGCGTCCATCGCCTCCGCCCGGGTCGAGCGGCGCTTCCCGGACGGGGGTCCGGTCCGGGTCGACGAGGACGGGACGCTGGACCTGGCGGTGGGGAGCCGGACGAGCGTGACCGTGGAGCTGACGGGGCCGGTGGAGTTCGTGCGGCCGCTGGGGCGGTGCGGGAGTGCGCGGACGCTCCGGTTCCACGCGGACGATTCCCGGGCGGTCGTCGCCGCGCTCGCCGCTCCCGGGGGCCCGGCCCGGGGTGCTTCCCGAAGCCACCTCCCCGGGCCCCTCCCGGGGTGATCCCGAGGGCGCCCGGGAGGCCGCGGGCGGACCGCACCGACCGCGCGGGAGGATCGGCGCCGGGCCCCGCCGCCGTACCGGAGCCACCGCCGGGTCCCCGTACCCTTGCCGAGGACCCGGCGCGCCCGCACGCCCGCCGGTCCGCGCTCGCCGTACGTCAGAAGGAGAACCGCCGTGCTCGTGCTCTTGCCGCCCTCCGAGGGAAAGGCCGCCTCGGGGCGCGGGGCCTCGCTGAAGCCGGAGTCGCTGTCGCTGCCGGGGCTCGCCCCGGCCCGTGCGGCGGTCCTGGACGAGTTGGTCGAGCTGTGCCAGGCGGACGAGGAGAAGGCCCGTGAGGTGCTCGGGCTGAGCGTGGGTCTTGCGGGCGAGGTCGGCAAGAACGCGCAGCTGCGCACCGCCGGGACCCGCCCGGCCGGGGAGCTGTACACCGGCGTGCTGTACGACGCCCTCGGCCTGGCCACCCTGGAGACGGCCGCGCGGCGCCGGGCGGCCGCCTCACTGCTGGTCTTCTCGGGGCTGTGGGGCGCGGTCCGCATCGGTGACCGGATTCCGCCGTACCGCTGCTCGATGGGGGTGAAGCTGCCCGGTCTCGGCGGCCTCGGCGCGTACTGGCGCACCCCCATGGAGACCGTACTGCCCGAGGCCGCGGGCGACGGGCTCGTCCTGGACCTGCGGTCCTCCGCGTACACGGCGGCGTGGAAGCCGAAGGGCGAGGTGGCCTCGCGGACGGCGAGCGTACGGGTGCTCCAGTCGCAGATCGTCGACGGGGTGGAGAAGCGGTCCGTGGTGAGCCACTTCAACAAGGCGACCAAGGGCCGGCTGGTGCGCGACCTGCTGGTGGCCGGTGCGCGGCCCGAGGACCCGGCGCGGCTGGTGGAGGCGCTGCGCGACCTGGGCTACGTGGTGGAGGCCGAGGCCCCCGCGCGGGCCGGGCGGCCGTGGTCCCTGGACGTGGTGGTGACGGAGATCCACTGACCTCACCGGACGAAGCGTTGCATGATGCGCAACGCTCGTTGCGCATCATGACTCGCTCGCGGCAGGATGCCCCCATGACCTCCTCCGTGCCGCCCGTCACGCCCTCCGCCGCGCCCGGCCCCGGCGCCTCCGTGCTCGATCTCGCGCCCGTCGTCCCCGTCGTCGTCCTGCACGACGCCGCCGACGCGGTGCCGCTGGCACGGGCGCTGGTGGCGGGCGGGCTCCCGGCCATCGAGGTGACGCTGCGGACGCCCGCCGCGCTGGAGTCGATCCGGGCGGTGGCCGCCGAGGTGCCGGGCGCGGTGGTCGGCGCGGGCACGGTGATCTCGCCGGAGCACGTCCGCGAGACGGTGGCCGCCGGGGCCCGGTTCCTGGTCAGCCCGGGATGGACCGACACGCTGCTGGAGTCGATGAAGGCGTCCGGACTGCCGTTCCTGCCCGGGGTCTCGACCACCTCCGAGGTGGTGGCCCTCCTGGAGCGCGGAGTGCGGGAGATGAAGTTCTTCCCGGCCGAGGCGGCGGGCGGGACGGCCTACCTCAAGGCGCTGTCGGCGCCTCTCCCCCAGGCCCGTTTCTGCCCGACCGGCGGCATCTCGCCCGCCTCCGCGCCTTCCTATCTCGCACTGCCCAACGTCGGCTGTGTGGGAGGCAGTTGGATGGTCCCAGGCGATGCGGTGGCGGCGAAGGACTGGGACCGGGTGGCCCGCCTGGCGGCCGAGGCCGCGGCACTCGCCCCGTAGGCGCCGGCCCCGCGCCGGCACGCACGGACCCGCGGGAGGCCGGCTCCCGCGGGTCCGTCCGTCAGCGCAGGTGCGAGGCGTCGTTGAGCAGCCGCACGGAGGCGTTGCCGTCTCCGTAGTACGCGACCTCGGAGACCGAGGCCGCCGACAGCTCCATCCGGAACAGCGCCTCGGGCGGGGCCCCGAGGGCGAGCCGCACGAAGGTCTTGATCGGCGTCACGTGCGTGACCAGCAGGACCGTGCGGCCCGCGGAGCGGGCGACGAGCCGGTCCCGGGTGGCGGCGACCCGATCGGCGACCTCGCTGAAGCTCTCGCCGCCACCGGTCGGAGCGGTGTCCGGGGAGGCCAGCCAGGCGGTGAGGTCGTCGGCGTACCGCTCCCGCACCTCGGCGAAGGTCAGGCCCTCCCACGCACCGAAGTCCGTCTCGCGCAGGCCCTCCTCGATCCGGACGCCGAGGCCGAGGCGGGCGGCGACGACGGCGGCGGTCTCGCGGCAGCGGCGCAGCGGGGAGCTGACGATCTCCTGGACGGTGCCGAGGGCGGCGAAGTGCTCGGCGGCGCGCTCGGCCTGGCCGCGGCCGACGGCGGAGAGTTCGGGGTCCGTGCCGCCGCTGCCGGAGAACCGCTTCTCGGGCGTGAGGGCGGTCTCGCCGTGCCGGAGCAGGAGGAGCGTGGCGGGCGCGCCCAGGTCGGGGGCCGAACCCCAGCCGGTCTGCGGGGTTCCGGCCGACTGCCGCGGAGCGGAGCGGGCGTCCGCCGGTTCCGCGACCGGTTCCGCCGCGTCCTCGGGCAGGGGGAAGAGCGCGTCGGCGGCCGGGGAGTCCAGAAGGCCCGGGGCCGGGGAGTCCGAGGGGGCCGGGGAGTCCGAGGGGGCCGGGGCAGCGGCCGGGGAGTCCAGGGCGGCCGTCGAGGCGGATGCCTCCCACTGCCGGCCGTCGCGCCCCGCGTCCATCGCCTCGTTGGCGAGCCGGTCCGCGTGCTTGTTCTGCGCACGCGGGATCCATTCGTACGTCACCGAGGCCGGCGGCAGGATCGCGGCGGCCCGGGCCGCCAGCGGCTTCATGTCGGGGTGCTTGATCTTCCAGCGCCCCGACATCTGCTCGACCACCAGCTTGGAGTCCATCCGGACATGGACCCGCAGCGCGTCCCCCGCGTCCGGGAACAGCGCCTTCGCGGCCGCCAGGCCGGCGATCAGGCCCCGGTACTCGGCGACGTTGTTCGTCGCGACGCCGATGTACTCGGCGGCCTCGGCGAGGGGCTCCCCGGTGGCGGGGTCGATGACGACCGCACCGTAACCGGCGGGCCCCGGGTTGCCCCGGGAACCCCCGTCGGCCTCGACCACCACCTGGCGGGCGACGCTCATGACAGGCCCGACTCCGAGGTACGGACCAGGATGCGGTGGCAGTTCTCGCAGCGCAGAACCGTCTCGGGGGCGGCGGCCTTCACCTCGTTGACCTCGGCCATGTTCAGCTCGAGGCGGCAGCCCTCGCAGCGGCGCTGGTAGAGCCGGGCGGCACCGACCCCGCCCTGCTGGACGCGGAGCTTGTCGTACAGCTTCATCAGGTCGGCAGGGACGGCCTCGGCGACGACCTGGCGGTCCTTGGTCACCGTGGCGGCCTCGGCGTCGAGCTCGGCGGTGGCCGCGTCGCGGCGGGCGGTGGCGTCGTCGACCTTGGCCTGGACGGCGGAGACCCGCTCGGTCAGCTCGGCGACCCGCTCCTGGGCGGCCTCGCGGCGCTCCATGATCTCCAGGACGACGTCCTCCAGGTCGCCCTGGCGCTTGGCCAGCGAGGTGATCTCGCGCTGGAGGCTCTCCAGGTCCTTGGGCGAGGACACCGCACCGGAGTCCAGGCGCTGCTGGTCGCGGACGGCGCGCTGACGCACCTGGTCGACGTCCTGCTCGGCCTTGGTCTGCTCGCGGGCGGTGTCGCTCTCCTCGGTGGTGGAGGCGACCAGCAGGTCGCGCAGCTGCGCGAGGTCGCTGCTGAGCTGCTCGATCTCGGCGTGCTCCGGCAGCGAGGACCGCTTGTGGGAGAGCTGGGCGAGCCGGGTGTCGAGGGCCTGGACGTCGAGAAGTCGGATCTGGTCGGCGGGCGCGGCGTTCAGTTGGGGGCTCCAGAGGAATGGTGGGTGGTCCAGGGGTCGGTGACCTGCGTCGAGACATGGACCCGCAGGTCCCATCCGTGGCGGTCGGAAAGCGCTTCGAGCTGGGCCGCCGCCTGCTCGCACCAGGGCCATTCGGTGGCCCAGTGCGCGGCGTCGACGAGACCGAGCGGCGAGTGCTGCACCGCCTCGGACGCCGGGTGGTGGCGCAGGTCGGCGGTGAGGAAGGCGTCGACGCCCGCGGCGCGCACGGCGTCGAAGAGGCTGTCGCCGGAACCGCCGCTGACGGCGACGGTGCGCAGCCGCGCCTCCGGGTCGCCGGCCAGCCGGATGCCCTGCGCGGTGGCGGGGAGCCGGGCAGCGGCGCGCGCGGCGAAGGCGGCCAGGGTCTCGGGGCGGTCCAGCTCGCAGACCCGGCCGAGTCCGCGCCGCCCGTGCGGGTCGGTGGGGTCCGGTACGAGGGGTCCGGTGACCCGCAGGCCCAGGGCGCCGGCGAGGGCGTCGGAGACGCCGGGGTCGGCGGTGTCGGCGTTGGTGTGCGCGACGTGGAGGGCGATGTCGTGCTTGATGAGGGTGTGGACGACCTTGCCCTTGAAGGTGTCGGCGGCGACCGTCGTCGTCCCGCGCAGGTAGAGCGGGTGGTGGGTGACGATCAGCTGGGCGCCGAGCTCCAGGGCCTCGTCGGCGATCTCGCGGACGGGGTCGACGGCGAACAGCACCCGGTCGATCTCCGCGTCCGGGTCGCCGCAGACCGTCCCGACCGCGTCCCATCCCTCGGCCCGCTCGGGGGGCCAGAGGGCGTCGAGGGCGGCGATGACTTCAGACAGACGGGGCACGGGGGAAAGGCTACCTGTCCGGGGTGGTCCGCCGCCCCCGGCCGCCGGTCCGGTACGCGGGGACCGGCGGCCGGACACGCACCGTCACCTCACGGGGTCCGGGCGGAGGCTCCCCCGTCACCGGGACCGGGTGGAAGCGGTCCGTTTCCCAGGTCCGGAGGGACGGCAGCTCCCGGTCCGGAGGGACGGCAGTCCCCCGGTCCGGAAGGACGGCAGTCCCCCGGTCCGGAAGGACGGCAGTCCCCCGGTCCGGAAGGACGGCAGTCCCCCGGTCCGGAAGGACGGCAGTCCCCCGGTCCGGAAGGACGGCGGCCCCTTCCCCCGGTCCGGAAGGACGGCGGCCCCTTCCCCCGGTCCGGAGGGACGGCGGTCACTTCACCAGGTCCGGAGGTGCAGCGGTCACTTCACCAGGTCCGCGCGGAGGTCGTCCAGGACCAGCCCGGCCGAGGTGACGCCGAGGCCGAGGTACCAGGTCTCGTCGGAGACGTCCTTGGCCCGGCCCTCCTGCACGGCCTTCAGGTTCTTCCACAGCGGGTTGGACCGGGCGGTGTCGCGCTGGGTGGCCTTCGGGTCGCCGTAGACACCGGTGAAGATCCAGTCGGCGTCCGCCTCGTCGATCTTCTCGGGGCTGATCTCGGTGGCGAGGTCGTCGATCTGCTGGTTCTTCGGACGCGGCAGCCCGACGTCCTCCAGGATCGTGCCGATGAACGAGGCCTTGCCGTAGAGCCGGAGGCGGTCGGGCATGTAGCGGACCATCGACACGGTCGGCTTGTCGGGGCCGATGTCCCGGCCGAGCTTCCGGGCCTTCTCCTCGTACGCGGCGAGCGCGGACTCGGCCCGCTCCGTGCGGTCCAGCGCCTGGGCGTTGAGGAGGTAGTTCTCCTTCCAGGTGAAGCCGGGGCGGATGGAGAACACCGTCGGGGCGATCGTGGACAGTTCGTCGTACTTGTCGGCTGCGCGGAGCTGGCTGCCGAGGATCAGGTCCGGCCGGAGGCCCGCGATGGCTTCGAGGTTCAGGCTGTTGATGGTGCCGACGCTCTTCGGTTCGCCCGCGGCCTTCTCCAGGTACGAGGGGATGGCCGCGTCGCCCTCGCTGGGGGCGTAGCCGACCGGCTTCAGGCCCAGCGACACCACGTTGTCGAACTCGCCGACGTCGAGGACGACCACGCGCCGGGGCGCGGACTTGATCTCGGTCTTCCCCATGGCGTGGGTGACCGTACGGGGGAACTCGCCGGCCTCGGCATCCGTGCCGTACGACGCGGTCTTCTTGGCCGCGTCCGCGAAGTCCTTGCCGCCCGTGGCGACGGCGGCCTTCTCGCCGCCGTCGGCCTTCGCCGCGTCCGCGCCCCCGCCGTCACCGCCTCCGCAGGCCGACAGGGAGAGGGCGGCCGCCAGGGCCAGGGCTGCGGCGGCGGTGCCGCGGGGGCGTAGGGACATCGCTTGCTCCAGTAGTCCGCTGCATGCGGGCGGTAGGGAGGGGACGGGTGAACGTGGGGGCACCACTGCGTGGGGCCGCGGGTGCTGGTCAGGGCCGCCTCACCCTAGACAGGGCCGTCGCCGGCAGCACACTCACCCCCTGCACCTCAGGAGAATCCGGGCATCGCCACCCTTATGTGTGAAGTGAGGTGGCTCGTGTTGTTCGGCTGGAAGTGCGAAAACTAGCTTTCGTAGCCGGAGGTGACGAGTCCATGACTGCCTGTGCCATCGAGGGTGGGTCCGCCGGGGCCGCCGCGACGGCGGACCCCGAAGCCGAGCCGGGAGTGGAGCCCGATCCGGAGGCCGGCCCGGTGGGGTCCGGCGCCCCCGGGGAGCCCACCGGGGCGGCCGGTTCCGGCCCGTCCGGCCCCCCTGCGGACGCGCCCGCCCCGCCCTTGGCCGGACCCGCCGCGAACGCGGGAACGGGAACGGGAGCGGAACCGGGAGCACGTCCGGAAGCCGGAACGGAAGCGGAAGCACATCCGGACGAGGGAAGGGGAGCCGGAACGGAAACAGGGCCCGGACCGGTGGCGGCCCACGCCCACGGGCCGGCGCCGTCGGCCGACGGCGCACCGGCCGGGGACCGGCCGGCAGGTGACGCGCCGGCCGACGGCACACCGCTCACCGGCGGATTCACGCTCACCGCGGACGGCGCCTATGCCGCCCGGCTCACCGCCGCCCCCGGGCCGCCGGGCGCGCGCGCCTGGTATCCGGAGCGGTGGACGCTGGACGGGCCCGAGCCGTATGCGGTGCCCCTCCCCCTCGACCAGCCCGAGGAGCCGGACTCCGAAGTGGCCCCGCTCGCCGACGGGCGGGTGCTGATCCGGCGGCGGGTGGCGGACCGGCAGATGTTCTCGCTGCTCTACCCGACCGGCCCCGGGACCGGTGAACTCCTGCTGGGCGCGGTCGGACGCACCGAGATGACCCTGCTGCCGCCGTCGCCGGACGGCCGGAGCGTGTACGCCTTGGCGGCGGGTGAGGACCACGCGTCCCTGTGGCTGGTGGCGGGCGGCGCCTTCGGGCCCGAGGAGGTCGCGCGGATTCCCGGGCGCTGTTCGGGCGGGGTGTGGCTGGACCGGGCGGGCCGGATGCTGGCGCTGGACCGGCGGGAGCCGGGCGGCGGGTCGGTCAAGGCGATCGCCGTCGACCTGGGTCGGCAGGGCGAGGTCACGCCCCTGCTGCAGATCGCACCGGGGAGCAACGACCGGCTGGTGCTCGCGGACCCGGACAGCGGGCTGCTGCTCCTCCGCTCCGACGCCCCGGGCCACGACCGGCTCGGCTGGGGCGTGCTGGGCAGCTGCCTGCCCGTGAGGTTCCCCGAGTGCCTGCGCCTCGCGGACGTGACGATGACGCCTTTCGCGGTGCAGCCGGACCAGATGCTGATGCCGGAGAGCTGCGCCGTAGCGCTGCGGATCGACGGGGCGAGGGGTAGCTGGGTGGGTGTGTGGCGCCCGGCGGGACGGCAACTGCACCAGTTCGCGGCCCCGTTGGGCTGGATGCCCGGCGCCGGGTACTGGAGCAGGGACGGTGTGCTGCGCCTGCCGTACGCGAACGGCGCGACGCCCTGCGGCGTGGCCCTGCTGGAAGCCCCCGAGGATGTGGACCCCGTCTCCGCGGCCGGGCGCACGGGTGCCGGGGAAGGTGGAGGGGAACCGTCCGCCGCCGATACCGCTCCTGCCGTGTGTAAGCCCGTTCCGTTGGGGCAGGCGCCTCTGCACGGAGCCGCTCGACCTGATTGAATTCGGGACCTGGGCCACGCGACCGTTCCGGGCGGGTACCGACGGTGACCGGGTCGGACGACGGTGGCGGGGCCGACGACATACGCAGGCGCGAGACAAGCAAGCGATCACGACGGGGTGACTTCCCAGATGTCCGAAGCACGGACCGACACGACCCAGCAGCGCCCGGCGGGGGCGGACGAAGGGGCCGCGACCGGTGGTTCCGGAAGGCACCGTGGGGGTGCGTCGGCGGAGAACACGTCGGTGCAGCCGCACGGCCGCCACCGCCGGCCCGCCGAAGCGGAGCCCGCGGCTGCCTGAGCCGCGGAGCAGTGCGGCACGGGAGGGCCTGGACCGGCGGACGACCGCCGGTCCAGGCCCTCCCGCACGTGCGGTGCGCACGGCTACCGCCGCTTCAGCTCCAGCACCTCGGCGGCGGCGAAGGTCTCGTTCGGCGGCCGGTCCGCGTAGTACGGCGTGAGCAGCTCGTCCAGCTCCGCGAAGGTGAACGCCTCCTTCGCCGCGTCGAACCGGGCGGCCACCCGCGGCCGTTCGACGACGGCGACCATCCCTCCGTGGACGACGAGCAGTTGCCCGTTGACCCCGGCCGCCGCCGGTGAGGCGAGATAGCCGACGAGCGGGGAGACGTGCTCGGGAGCCAGCGGGTCGAGGGCGCCGTCCGCCGGTTCCTGGAAGCCCGCGAAGACGTCCTCGGTCATGCGGGTACGGGCGCGCGGGCAGATGGCGTTGGCGGTGACGCCGTACTTGGCGAGGGCGAGGGCGGTGGAGGTGGTGAGCCCGACGATGCCGCCCTTGGCCGCCGCGTAGTTGGGCTGGCCCGCCGAGCCCGCGAGGAACGCCTCCGACGAGGTGTTGACGATCCGCCCGTAGACCGGGCCGCCGGTGGCCTTGGAGCGGGCGCGCCAGTGGGCGGCGGCGAAGTGCGTGGTGTTGAAGTGGCCCTTGAGGTGGACACGGACCACGGCGTCCCATTCCTCCTCGGTCATCGAGAAGACCATCCGGTCGCGCAGGATGCCCGCGTTGTTGACGAGGATGTCGAGCCGGCCGTGCGCGGAGACCGCCGACTCGACCAGTTCGCGGGCCTGTTCGTGGTCGGAGACGTCACCGAGGTGGGCGAGGGCCCGGCCGCCCGCCGCGCGGATCTCGGCGGCGACCTCCTCGGCGGGCGCGGCGGAGGCCTCGCCGGAGCCGTCGCGGCCGGGCTGTCCGTAGTCGTTGACGACGACGGCCGCGCCGAGGCGGGCCAGTTCGAGGGCTTCGGCGCGGCCGAGGCCGCGGCCCGCGCCGGTGACGATCGCGGACAGCCCGTCCAGCGGGAGGGAAAGTGACATCACGGTCCTCGGCTTCCTCGGGTGCGGGCGGGGTTCAGAGCTCGATGCAGGTGCGCAGCGCTTCGCCCGTGCGCATCTGGTCCAGGGCGTCGTTGATCCCGTCCAGCCGGACCCGGTGGGTGATCATCGACTCCAGGTCGATGCGGCCGGCCCGCCAGAGCGCGATGGCCCGCCCGTAGGAGCGCAGGACGTCCCCGCCGCCGTACAGGGAGGGAAGGATGCGCTTCTCGTCGAAGAACAGCTCGAACATGTTGGCCTGGAAAGTGTCGTCCATGGCTCCGGCCCCGACGACGCACAGGGTGCCGCCGCGGCGGGTGTTCTCGTAGGCGGTGCGGGCGGTGGCGGACTTGCCGACGACCTCGAAGACGTAGTCGAAGCCCTCGCCTCCGGTGACGCGCTGCTTGGCGTCGGCCAGTTCACCGGGGGCGACGGCCTCGGTGGCGCCGAAGCGCAGGGCGGCCTCGCGGCGGGAGGCGACCGGGTCGACGGCGATGATCTGGGCCGCGCCCCGGACCCGGGCGCCCTGGATCGTGGAGATGCCGACGCCGCCGCAGCCGATCACCGCGACCGACGAACCGGTCTCCACCTGGGCCGTGTTGATGGCCGCACCGAGGCCGGTGGTGACCCCGCAGCCGATCAGGGCGGCGATCTCGAACGGCACGTCGTCGGGGATCGGCACCGCGCAGGACGCACCGACGACGACCTCCTCGGCGAAGGTGCCGGTGCCCGCGAAGCCGAAGACGTCGCCGCCGGGACGCTTGAAGTTGGGGGTGCCCGCGTTCATGAAGCCCGCCAGGCACAGATGGGTCTGGCCGCGCTTGCAGGACGGGCAGTCCCCGCAGGCGGGCAGCCAGCAGACGAGGACCCGGTCGCCGACGCGCAGTCCGCTCACCCCGTCGCCGACGTCGACGACCTCTCCCGCCCCCTCGTGGCCGGGGACGAAGGGGGCCGGCTGCGGAAGGACGCCGCTCATCGCGGAGACGTCGGAGTGGCAGAGGCCGGTGGCGCGGATGCGGAGCCTGACCCTTCCCGGGCCGAAGCCCACCGCCTCGACGTCGTCGAGGACTTCGAGCTTCTCCTGGCCTGTCTCGTGCAGTACGGCTGCGCGCATGGCTGCGGCTCCCCTCACATCGTGATCTACAGCAGGGTTCTGGTGCGCCTCGGGGGTGGGTTCGGAGCGGTGCTCAGGAGTGTTCGACGAGCGTGTCGGTGAGGACCGGCGCGTCGTCGCGCTCGGCGGCGGTGACCGCGACCAGGACGCGGCCGTCCCCGGTCCACATCCGGATACGGAGGGTCTCGCCGGGGAAGACCACTCCGGCGAAGCGGGTGCGGTAGGCGGCGATCCGGGAGACGTCGCCCTCCAACAGGGTGTCGGTGACGGCCTTGAGGGTCATGCCGTACGTGCAGAGCCCGTGCAGGATCGGCCGCTCGAACCCGGCGAGCTCGGCGAAGGCGGGATCGGCGTGGAGCGGGTTCCAGTCGCCGGAGAGCCGGTAGAGCAGAGCCTGGTCCTCGCGGATGTGCCGTTCGACCGTGCGGTCGGGGGCCCGCTCGGGCACGGTGAGCCGGTCGGACGGCCCGCGCTCCCCGCCGAATCCGCCCTCCCCGCGGACGAAGATCTCGGCGTCGTTGGTCCACAGCGGGCCGTCGTCGTCGCCCGCCTCGGTCCGCAGCACGATGACGGCGGCCTTGCCCTTGTCGTACACCGCCGCGACCTTCGAGGTCTGCACGGCCCGGCCGGTCACCGGGATCGGTCGGTGGACGCGCACGGTCTGGCCGCCGTGCAGGACCGCGGTGAGGTCCACGTCGATGCCGGGCGCTCCCATTCCCCCGAGGGCCGCGGTGCCCGCGCCCGCGACGGTGGCGAAGCCGGGCAGCACCTGGAGCCGGGACTCCAGGGTGTAGCGCAGTTCGCCGGGGTCGGTGGCGGGAATGCCCGCGCCGAGGCCGAGGTGGTAGAGCTGGACGTCCTTGTGGTCCCAGCCGATCTCGGCCCGGCGGGGTTCGGCGGCGAGGGCCGCCGCGGCATCAATGGGCATGACGGAGCAGCTCCTTGATGGTCCTGGGGTGGTTCCGGGTCGGTCCTGAAGTGGTCCTGGGCGGCTCTTGGCGGTCCTGGGTCGGTCCTGAGTGTTCCGGGTCGGTCCTGGTTTTCGGGTCGTTCCTGTTTTACGGGTCGTTCCTGAGCTTTTCCGGGTGCCCCCCGGGGGCGCCGGGGTGTCCAGGGTGGTGGCCCTTCACGGCGGGAAGACCTCGGCGCGGCCGTCCGCACCGTCGGCCGCACCGAGGTCGTACGGTGACCGGCAGGGCGCGCCCCGTCGAGAAGGGACACACCTCTCCTAGAACGCGTTCTAGCCGATGCCGATGGCCCATGTATAACGCAGGCCAGAGAAGTTGGGAAGAGCACTGACGGACCGTCAGATCGTGGTGACGGGAAGAGCCTTCACGGCGCGCGGCGGGGCGTGCGGCGGTTCGGCAGCCAGAGCAGCATCACGATCACCCCGGTCAGCAGCACGCCGCTCGCCGTGCGGAACGCCATGGCGTACCCGGCGGTGATCTCGGCCAGTCCGTCGGAACCCGCCGTGCGCGCGGCGGCGACGGTGGACAGCACCGCGAGGCCCAGCGCACCGCCCATGGTGCGGGAGGTGTTGACCAGGCCCGAGACGAGTCCGGCGTCGCCCGGTTCCGCGCCGGAGGTGGCGAGGGTGGCGAGCGGGGTGGAGGCGAGGCCGGCGCCGGCCATCATGAGGACACCGGGCAGGCAGATCGCGGTGAGGTAGGAGCCGTCCACACCCATCGTGGACTGCCAGCCGAAGCCCGCGGCGGTGACCAGGACCCCGGCGACGGCGAGCGTCTTCGCCCCGGTGCGGACCATGAGGCGGGGGGCCGCCTTGGAGCCGATGACGACGGCGGCCGAGGTCGGCACCAGAGCGAGACCGGCCTCCAACGGCGTGTAGCCCAGGACGTTCTGGGCGTACACCGTCATGAAGTACCACATGGCAAAGGTCGCCGATCCCATGAGCAGCATCGACACATTGGCCGAGGAGACGGCCCGTACGGAGAAGACGCGCAGCGGCACCAGCGGGACGGCGGTCCGCGCCTCGACCAGCACGAACGCGGCCAGCACGGCGAGCCCGGAGAGCAGCGGGACGAGCGTGGCGGCGGCCGTCCAGCCCTCGGCCTCGGTCTGGACGATGCCGTACGCGACGGCGGCGAGGCCCGCGGTGACCAGGACCGCGCCGAGCAGGTCGATGCGCCGGCGGTCGCCCGCGCGGCCCTCGGTGATGCGCAGGGCTGCGGCGATCAGGACGAGCGCGCCGACGGGCACGTTGATCAGGAGGACCCAGCGCCAGGAGAGGGCGTCGGTGAGGGCCCCGCCGATGAGCCCGCCGGCCGCGCCGCCGCCCGCCCCGACCGCCATCCACGTGCCGATCGCCCTGGTCCGGGCGGGCCCCTCGGGCACGGCCGCGGTGAGGATGGTGAGGGTGGCGGGCGCGAGGACGGCGGCCCCGAGGCCCTGCGCGGCGCGGGCGGCGAGGAGCTGCCAGCCCTCCTGGGCGAGACCGCCCGCGAGGGAGGCGGCGGTGAAGAGGCCGAGCCCGACGAGGAACATCCGCTTGCGCCCGTAGATGTCGGCGGCCCGCCCGCCCAGGAGCATGAACCCGGCGAACGCGATCGAGTAGGCGTTGACGACCCACTGGAGTCCCGCCGCGCTCAGCCCCAGGTCGGCCCGTAGGGAGGGCAGCGCCACATTGACGACGGAGACGTCGAGGACGACGAGGAACTGACCGGTACAGGCGGCGAGTACGACGGCCCAGGTGCTGGGGCGTATGCGGGTGGTGGCGGGTGGGGCGGAGACGGGCGCGGAGACGTCGGGCATGACGGATATGGTCGCAGGCGTCGCGTGGCCCGTACATCGGGTATCGGATCCAGGTCCCGGGTCCCAGACGACCGGGACGGAGGTCCCGCCCCGCCCCGGTCGCCGGACCGAGGCCCTGCACCGGCCCGATCAGCCGGGAACGACATCCTGCGCCCACCCGGCCCTGGAGCCCGCACCCACCCCCGGCCCCGGGATCCGCGCCCACCCGGACTCGCCCGGACCCGGGGCCCGCACCCTGCCGACCGCACCCGGACCGAAGCCCCGCACCCCGGCGACGCAGCCGCCCCCGGCGTCCGCCCCTCAGCCGACCGTCAGCCGTGCCGCAGCAGCGTGACCACCGCCGCTCCGCCGAGGCCGATGTTGTGGGCGAGGGCGGTCCGGGCGCCGGGGACCTGGCGGGCTCCGGCCTCCCCACGCAGCTGCCAGGTCAGTTCGGCGGCCTGGGCGATGCCGGTCGCGCCCAGTGGATGCCCCTTGGAGATCAGCCCGCCGGACGGGTTCACCACCCACCGGCCTCCGTAGGTGGTGGCCCCGGACTCGACGAGCTTGCCGGACTCCCCCTCGCCGCACAGACCCAGCGCCTCGTAGGTGAGGAGTTCGTTGACGGAGAAGCAGTCGTGCAGCTCGATGACGTCGAGGTCGTCGGGGCCCAGGCCCGACACGGCGTACACCCGCTCGGCGGCGGCCCGCGCCATCGGGGCGCCGACCACGTCGATACAGCTGCCGGAGGCGAACGACGCCTCGGTGTCGGTGGCCATGGCCTGGGCGGCGATCTCCACCGCCCGCTCCCCCAGGGCGTTCCGCTCGACGAACCGTTCGGAGACCACGACGGCCGCCGCCGCGCCGTCGGAGGTGGGCGAGCACTGGAGCTTGGTGAGGGGGCGGTGGACGGTACGGGCGGCGAGAACCTCCTCGACCGTGTACGGGTCCTGGAACTGGGCGTACGGGTTGTGCACCGAGTGCCGGTGGTTCTTGGCCCCGACCGCGGCGAGCTGGGCGGGCGTCGTCCCGTACCGCTCCATGTGCTCACGGGCCGCGTTGCCGAAGATCTGGGCGGTGGGCGGGGACGCCTCGAAGCCGTGGCGGGCCGCCATGACGCCGTAGTGCCGCGCGACGGGCGAGGTCGCGAAGTCCGCGGCGCCGGACCCGCCGCCCGCCCCGCCGCCCAGGGAGCCGCGGGCCATCTTCTCGAAGCCGACGGCGAGGACGCAGTCGCTGCCGCCGCCCTCGACGAACTGCCGGGCCAGCATCAGGGCGGAGGACCCCGTGGCGCAGTTGTTGTTGACGTTGTAGACGGGTATGCCCGTCAACCCCAGCTCGTAGACGGCACGTTGACCGGCGGTGGAGGGCTGGAAGCAGTAGCCGACGGGGACCTGCTCGACCTGGTCGTAGCGGATCCCGGCATCCGCCAGGGCGGCGGCGCCGGCCTCGCGGACCATGTCCCAGTACTGCCAGTCGCGGGTCTCGGGCTTCTCGAACTTCGTCATGCCGACACCGATGATGTACGCCTTCATCGCTTCCGACTCCTCGTGGTGGAAGGGGGGTTCAGTCCCGGGGCAGGCCGAGGACGCGCTCGGCGACGGCATTGAGCCGGATCTGGGGTGGTGCCGCCCGCGATGGTCAGGCAGCGGGGCATCAGGAATCCGTGGAGGGCGCGCTCACCTGCTCCTGCCCCTGCGCGTCTCCGCCGGTCGCAGCCACGGGAACGGCGCAAGAGTAGAACACGTTTCTATCTGACGGAAGGTCAGGAAGCTGCCGGGTGCGAACCGAAGTGAACCGGACCGGAATGAAAGCGCCACCAGAAGCGTTCACCCTGCACGCACTTGGGGGGAGCCCGGGTGACCGACGGCTGCCCGGGAGGCCCCGCACATGCGACCGACACGACGGATACCGCACCCACAGGAGCTTCCCGCGCCGCCGAAAGCGCGGCGCCATGGCGGCATCGTGCCCGTCCTGGCCTTCGCGGGCATCACCGTCGCGGTCATGCAGACCCTGCTCGTCCCGGTCATCAAGGATCTGCCGGTCCTGCTGGACACCGCCCCGGCCGACGCCACGTGGGTGATGACCGCCACCCTGCTCGCGGGTGCCGTCTCGACCCCGGTCATGGGACGGCTCGGCGACCTCCACGGCAAGCGCCGGATGCTGCTCGCCTCGCTGGCCGTCATGGTGATCGGCTCGCTGATCTGCGCCTCCACCGACGACCTGACCGTGATGATCGCCGGCCGCACGCTCCAGGGCTTCGCCATGGGCGCCATCCCGCTCGGCATCGGCATCATGCGCGACGAGCTGCCGCGCGAGAAGCTCGGCTCGGCGATGGCGCTGATGAGTTCGTCCATCGGCGTGGGAGGCGGACTCGCGCTGCCCGTCGCCGCGCTGGTCGCCCAGCACACGGACTGGCACGCCCTGTTCCTCGGATCGGCCGGGCTCGGCCTGCTCGCGATGGCGCTCACGTACACATGCGTCCCCGAACCTCCGCTGCGCGCGCCCGGCTCCTTCGACCTCCCGGGCGCTCTCGGACTCTCGCTCGGCCTGGTCCTCCTTCTCCTGCCGGTCACCAAGGGCAGCGACTGGGGCTGGACCTCGGCACCGGTCCTCGGGCTGCTCGCCGCGTCCGTGGCCACCCTGGTGCTGTGGGGCCTGTTCGAACTGCGCACCCCGGCACCGCTGGTCGACCTGCGCACCACCGCCCGCCGCGAGGTGCTGCTCACCAACCTCGCCTCGATCATGGTCGGGGTCGCCTTCTACGCGGTCTCCCTCGTCCTCCCGCAACTGCTCCAGCTGCCCACGTCGACCGGTTACGGCCTCGGGCAGTCCATGGTGGTCGCCGGACTCTGCGTGGCCCCGCTGGGCGTGACGATGATGTTCGTCGCGCCGCTGTACGCCCGGATCTCGGCCCGCCGCGGCCCCCGGACCACGCTGATGCTCGGCATGCTCGTCATCGCGACCGGTTACGGGGCCGGCCTCGGCCTGCTCTCCGCCGCCTGGCAGACCGTGCTGATCGCGGTGGTGCTCGGCGCGGGCATCGGCCTCGCCTACTCCTCGCTGCCCGCTCTGATCATCGGGGCCGTCGACCCGTCGGAGACCGGCGCCGCCAACGGCCTCAACACCCTGATGCGGTCCATCGGCACCTCGGTGTCGAGCGCCGTCATCGGCATGGTGCTGGCCAACACCTCCGTGACCATGGGCTCCCACCAGGTGCCGTCCATGGAGGGGTTCCGGATCTCGTTCCTGATCGCCATGGGCGCGGTGCTGGCCGGCCTGGTGCTGGCGGCGTTCCTGCCCTCGCAGCGGCCGTCCGCGCACCCGGTGCTCCTGGCGAGCAGTGCGGACGCCGGGCCGGGCCCCGCCCCCGCGCCGGTCGCCCCGGCCTCCGCCGAGGCCCCCGCCGAGGCCGTCGGCCGGAACGTACGGCACGATGGGGCGCCGTCGACCGGCCCGTGAGCCGACCCGCCCCACCTGGAGGAACCCCGTGACCGCCGAGTCCGCCGCCGCTTCCGCTTCCGCCTCCGGACCCGCTGCGGCCGCCGGACCCGAGCCGGAGATCCTCGCCGCGTTCGAGGCCGCCAAGGGCTTCATGCCGGTCCATGAGGGCCTCGCCCTGTACGCCGCGGCCATCGAGGCCGGCGCGCTCGGGCTGCCGCTGCTGGAGGTGGGCACGTACTGCGGGCGCTCCGCCATCCTCCTCGCGGACGCGGCGCGGGGTGCCGGGGTGACCGCGCTGACGGTGGACCACCACCGGGGCAGCGAGGAGCAGCAGCCGGGCTGGGAGTACCACGACCCGAGCGTGGTGGACCCGGAGGTCGGGCTGATGGACACGCTCCCGACCTTCCGCCGCACCCTGCGCCGGGCGGGCCTGGAGGATCACGTGGTGGCGCTCGTCGGGCGATCCCCGCAGGTCGCCGCCGTGTGGAGCGGTCCGCTCGGGCTCGTCTTCATCGACGGCGGGCACACCGACGAGCACGCGAGCGCCGACTACGAGGGCTGGGCCCCGCATGTCGTCGAGGGCGGGCTGCTGGTGATCCACGACGTGTTCCCCGACCCGGCCGACGGCGGGCAGGCCCCGTACCGGATCTACCGTCGCGCGCTGGCCTCCGGGGCGTTCACGGAGGTGTCGGCGACGGACTCGCTGCGCGTGCTGCGCCGTACGGCCGCCGGAGTCTGAGCCGTACGTACCGCCTCCGGGCCACGTCCCCACGGGACCGGAGCCGAGGCCGGGACCGGGCCCGAGGCCGGGACCGGGGCCGAGGCCGGGACCGGGGCCGAGGCCGGGACCGGGGCCTGAACCAGGGCAGGCACCGGAGCCAGGGCAGGGGGCGAGGCGGGTCCGGAGCCGGGGCAGCGGGGGGGGGTGAGGCGGAGTCGGAACCCGGGCGGGGGGCGAGGCGGCACCGGTATCCGGCCCGTCCGGATGCGGGCGGGTGCCGGTCGCCCCGGAGGGCCGGTCGGTACCATCGCCGCGTGCCGTACGACGACAGCCCTCCCCCCACCCGCCGCGCCCGGCCGCTGTCCGTGGCCGCCGCACTGGCCGCCGTATGCCTGACCGCCGCCGGATGCGGCGGCGCGGAAACCGGCGCGTCCGGTGCGGCCTCGCCCCGGGCCGGCGCGGACGCCGCCTCCCCCGCACCTGCGAAGACCTCCGCCTCCCCGTCAGCGAAGCCGCTGCCGGAAGGACCGCTGACCGGCCGGACGGTGGTGATCGACCCCGGTCACCATCCGGGCAACCGCGATCACACCCGGGAGATCAACGAGCAGGTCGACATCGGCACCGGCCGCAAGGAGTGCGACACCACCGGGACGGCCACGAACGACGGTTACCCGGAGGCCCGGTTCACCCTGGACGTCTCCCACCGGCTGCGCACCCTGCTGGAGGCCGAGGGCGCCCGGGTGCGGCTGACGCACGACGCGGACCGGCCGTTCGGGCCGTGCATCGACGAGCGGGCCCGGATCGGGAACGAGGCGAAGGCGGACGCGGTGGTGTCGGTCCACGCCGACGGCTCCGCGGTGGGCAACCGGGGCTTCCACGTGATCCTGCCCGCCGAGGTCAAAGGCGGCGGGGCCGACACCTCGAAGATCGTGAAGAGTTCGGCCGATCTCGGCGCGAGGATCGCGGGACACTTCGCCCGCTCGACCGGAAGCGCACCTTCCAATTACATCGGCGGAAATACCGGCCTGGACACACGGGATGATCTCGGCGGACTGAATCTGTCGACCGTGCCCAAAGTGTTCGTCGAATGCGGCAATATGCGTGATCCGGAGGACGCCGCACTGCTCACCGCCGCGGCGTGGCGGCAGAAGGCGGCCCAGGGACTGGCCGACGGCATTACGAGCTACCTGAAGGGGTAGTTCTGCGGTGATATTGGGGGGACAACCGTTCATGACCCGGGCTGCGGGGCAACCCGCCCGGGCAGACGATAGATTCATCCGTACGATGGGGAGCCGCTCCCGAGCTTCGAGCCGCACCGGCGGCAGCGACGACCGCCCCGACGAAACGACCGACTAAGGACCTTCACGTGAATATCCGATCCCTCACACGAGGCGACGGCGTGGTGATCGGAGCAGCGGTCGTGCTGTTCATCGCCTCTTTCCTCGACTTCTCCAGCTACGAGTGCCCGCAGGGCGTCGACTGCTCCCGGTTCGACAGCCCCAACGCCTGGGATTCGCTCGGGCTGTTGATGAGCGTCTTCCTCGCCGGTGTGATCGGCGCGGCGCTCCTGATCGTCAGCCGCGCGATGCCGGGCCGCAAGGTCGTCGGCCTGGACCTCGGTCAGTTCGGTGTGGCGCTCACCATCTTCGCCCTGTGGACCGCGTTCTGGACGATTCTCGACGTCAACAACGCCGGAGCAGGCCTGATCCTCGGCCTGCTGGCCGCCATCGTGCTGGCCGCCGCAGCCGTCGCCGGCCCGCTGGTCCCCGCGCTCAAGGCCCCGCTCCTCAGCCCGTCCGGCCCGGCGCAGGGAGCGCAGGGCGGCCATCAGCCGTACGGGGCGCAGCCCGGCCAGGGCTACGGCTACCCGGGCCAGCAGCAGGCGCCGTACGGCGCCCAGCCGGGCCAGGGGTACGGCTACCCGGGCGGCCCCCAGCAGGGGCAGCCCTCCCACGGCGACCCGGCGCAGGCGCAGCAGGCCCAGGCCCAGCAGCCCGCGCAGGGCGGCGCGGCACAGGCGGGCGACTTCGCCCCGTTCTGGTTCGCCGTCCCGGTGGCGCGCCCGCTCTACGGCGAGGACGGTTCGCCGAACCCGATCGCCGAGCTGGCGCCGGGCACCTGGTACCTGGCGGTGGAGCAGCGCGGCCAGAACCTCATCGCCCAGACGCAGGACGGCCGTCGTGGCGTCCTGCAGGACACCACGGGCATCCAGCGCGGCTGATCCCCCGCGCGCGCACCGCGGCCCCTCGCCCTTCCGGGCGGGGGGCTGTTGTCGTACAGTCCAGTCCGCACCCACGTATCTGACGATACGTCAGTCACGGTCGGAGGGAGTGCCATGCGGCTCGGACTCGCGCTCGGGTACTGGGGCCGCGGCCCGGACACCGGTCAGCTCGCCCTGGTCCAGGAGGCCGAGCGGCTCGGCTACGACTCCGTGTGGACGGCGGAGGCATGGGGCTCGGACGCCTTCACCCCACTGACCTGGATCGCCGCCCACACCTCGCGGATCCGGCTGGGGACCGGCATCGTCCAGATGGCGGCCCGCACCCCCACGGCTACGGCCATGCACGCGCTGACCCTGGACCATCTCTCGGGCGGGCGGATGATGCTGGGGCTCGGCCTGTCGGGGCCGCAGGTGGTGGAGGGGTGGTACGGGCGGCCGTTCCCGAAGAGCCCGCTGACCGCGACCCGGGAGTACGTCGAGGTCATCCGGCAGGTGCTGGCGCGCCGGGGGCCGGTGGAACTGGCCGGCCGCTTCCACTCCCACCCGTACGACGGACCGGACGCCACCGGGCTCGGCAAGCCGCTGAAGCCGATCACGCATCCGCTGCGCGCCGCGCTTCCGGTCCTGCTGGGGGCGGAGGGCCCGAAGAACATCGCGCAGACGGTGGAGATCGCGGACGGCTGGCTGCCGCTGTACTGGTCGCCGCTGCGCACCGACGTCCACCGCGCCTCGCTCGCCGGGCTCCGGGACGGGTTCATGGTCGCGCCGATGGCTCGCGCGCACGTCTGTGACGACGTGGCCGAGGGGCTGTGGCCGGTGAAGGCGATGCTCGGCTTCTACATCGGCGGGATGGGGCACGCCGCGCGCAACTTCCACGCCGATCTGATGGCCCGCATGGGGTACGAGGAGGAGGCCCGGCGGATCCAGGAGCTGTTCCTCCAGGGCCGCAAGGAGGAGGCGGTGCGGGCGGTCCCGGACGCGTTCGCCGACGAGATCTCGCTGATCGGGCCGCGCGCCCGCATCGCGGAACGGCTGGAGCTGTGGCGTGCGGGCCCGGTGACGGATCTGCTGGTCACCGCCCCGGATCCGCACACGCTGCGGACCCTGGCGGAACTCAACAGCTAGGCCTTGGCGTCAGACTGCCGTCGTCGCGCGGCAGGCGACAGTTCGACGACAGGCCCGACGGCGCCTGGGCAACTCGGCAACTCGGCAACTCGGCAACTCGGCAACTCGGCAACTCGGCAACTCGGCAACTCGGCCCGGCAGGCGTCGCACCGGCAGACGGCAGACGGCAGACGGGAGACGGGAGACGGGAAACCCTCCACGCCCCAAACCGCAGACACCAACCCCCACCCCCTGGACCGCAGTTCGACGACCGCGCCCGGGGGCGGAACGCCTCAGCCGAACGAGGAGCGGTCCAGCCAGAAGTCCAGCAGCGCCGCGTCGCCCAGCACCTCCACGCGCGGATCGGTGGGCTCCAGGCGGCGGTTGAAGACGAGCATCAGATCGGTGAGCGTGCCGCGCAGCGCGACCGTCGCCTTCTCGTGCGCGTGCCGCCAGGTGAAGCGGTCCTCGCCGAACTCGATCAGCCACTCCGCGCCGGACACGTCGGTGGCGTGCAGATGCAACGAGCGCCCGCCGCCCCGCAGTTCCGCCGCCTCCGGGTCGCCCTCCTCCTGGGCCAGGGCGACGATGCCCAGCCACTCCTCGATGGTGTCCGCGGCCACCTCGGCGTCGACCTCGTACGGGGCACGGGCGGCGAGCGCCGCGTCCGCCCGGTGCACGGCCGTCTCGTGCGTCATGCGGCGCGCCCAGAAGGCCGTACGCCGCTCCCTCACCCACGTCCAGACCTCCGCGTCCGGCCCGGCCTCGCGCAGCGCGGCGACGGTGGCGGCCGCGCCTTCGGCGAGCCAGGCGTCCAGCGCGGCCGGGTCCTCACTGTCCGGCCCCTCGAAGCCGGGCACCTTGTCCTCCGGAACCTCTTCGGCAGCCCGGGTCCGGACGATCTCGCCGACCCAGCGGTGCGCGCCGCCGACGTGCACGGCGAGCTCGCGAAGGGTCCAGTCGGGGCAGCTGGGAACGGTGGCACCGAGATCGGCGCCGTTCAGCGCCGCGCGCAGGGCGTCGGTCTGGGCCAGGATCTCGTCGCAGCAGCGATCGTAGGAGAGGGAGGAGACTGAGGAGCAAGACGTCATGCGGCACTCTAACCGCGGATCCCGGGATGACCATCCTGATATCCGCCCGGTGCGGGAGGCCCTTCCCGGCGCTTCCGCCCGGACGCGCCCGTTCCCCGGACGGCCACCCGGCGCGGGCCCTCCGGGTTTCACCCTCGGTAAAGCGGCAACCAGAGCTCCATGTCTCCCAGAACCCGTTCAGGAAGCAGCTCAGCGGCACGTGTCATCGCCGTCGTGGCCGACATCTTGGCCTTCATCATCATCCTCTGGATCCTGATGTACCTGCTGGACGCCAACCGCGGCAACGACTTCGTGCAGTGGGTGCACGACGCGGCCCGCTGGCTGGCCGGCTGGTCGTACGACCTGTTCACGTTCGACCGGGCCTGGGCGAACGTCGTCGCCGGGTACGGTCTCGCGGCGGCGGTCTACCTCTTCATCGGGCACGCCGTGGCGGGCCGGATCCGTCGCTGAACCGGCGCCGCCCCCGGCGGTGCTCAGCGGCAGCAGTCCGGCTCCAGGCCGACCGGCAGCCGCTCGCCGCCGAAGACCGCGGTGGTCGCCTCGTCCCCCCCGAGCGCGGCCACCGCGAGCAGCAGGGAGCCCGCCGTCCAGGTGGTCAGCTCCTCCGGCCAGACGGCCTTGTCGCCCTCGAAGACGTACCCCGTCCAGTACAGCCCGCCGTCGGCGCGCAGATGCTGGATGGACTGCAGGATCTCCAGGGCCCGGTCCGACTCCCCCGTCATCCAGAGGGCCAGGGCGAGTTCGCAGCTCTCTCCGCCGGTCACCCAGGGGTTGGGCAGCACACAGCGCACCCCGAGGCCGGGGACGACGAAGCGGTCCCAGCCCTCCTGGATGCGGTTGGTCGCCTCGTCCCCGGTGACCGCGCCGCCGAGGACCGGGTAGTACCAGTCCATCGAGTAGCGGTTCTTGTCGAGGAAGCGCTCGGGGTGCCTGCGGATCGCGTGGGCCAGTGCCCCGGTCGCCAACTCCCAGTCGGGCTGCGGCTCCTCGCGCCGCTCGGCGATGGCCAGCGCACAGCGCAGCGCCTGGTGGATCGAGGAGGAACCGGTCAGCAGCGCGTCGTCGACCGGAGTGCCGTCCGGCTCCCGCTTCCAGCCGATCTGGCCACCGGGCTGCTGGAGCCGGAGCACGAACTCGATCGCCGCGTAGACCGTGGGCCACATCCGGTCGACGAACGCCTCGTCGCCGGTGGCGAGGTAGTGGTGCCAGACGCCCACGGCCACGTACGCGCAGAAGTTGCTCTCCCGGCTGCGGTCGGTCGGCTGCCGCGGATCGCCGTCGTGGTAAGCGGCGTACCAGGACCCGTCGCCGTTCTGGTTGCGGGCGAGCCACTCGTAGGCGCGGGCGGCGGCCTCGTGCGCGCCGGCCGCGTCCAGGGCCATCGCGGCCTCGGTGTGGTCCCACGGGTCGAGGTGATGCCCCCGGAACCAGGGCAGCGCCCCGTCCTCCCGCTGTACGGCGGCGATCGCGGCGACCGTCTCGGCGGCCTGGGACGCCGTCAGGACGCCCGGCAGAACGAGGTGTTCGGTCTGTTCGGGAGTGCTCACGCCTCGGCCTTCGGAAGGTGCGGCTTGGTGGCGTACGCGACGAAGCTCTTGCCGACGACCGGGTTGAGGAGTTGCTCGGCGACCCGGGTCGCGAGCGGCTTCTTCATGATGTCCCAGACCAGCAGCTTGTGGTACGCCCGCACCGGCAGGGCCTTGTCGTTGTCGACGCCGAAGGCGCACTTGAGCCACCAGTACGGCGCGTGCAGGGCGTGCGCGTGGTGGGTGCCGTACGGCTTGAGGCCGGCCTCGCGGATCCGGGCGAGGAGCTGGTCGGCCTTGTAGATACGGATGTGGCCGCCCTCGACCTCGTGGTACGCGTCGGAGAGGGCCCAGCAGATCTTCTCGGGGCCGTAGCGCGGGACGGTGATGGCTATCCGGCCGCCCGGTTTGAGCACCCGGACCATCTCGGCGAGGACGCCCTTGTCGTCCGGGATGTGCTCCATGACCTCGGAGATGATCACGACGTCGAAGGAGTCGTCGGGGAACGGCAGGTTGAGGGCGTCGCCCTCCATCGCGGTGGCGGTGGCGCCCTCGGGGGCCTCGCCGGCCTCCTTCATCGCGGCGAACCACGTGGCGACCTCGCGGATCTCCTCGCCGTTCCGGTCGAGGGCCACGACCTGAGCTCCGCGCCGATAGCACTCGAAGGCATGCCGGCCGGCACCGCAGCCCAGATCGAGCACTCGGTCGCCGGCGGCGAGCGGGAAGCGGGTGAAGTCGACGGTCAGCACGAGGGCCTGCCTTCGAGGTCGGAGGTACGGGTTGCGACGAGCGGGTCCACGCTCGCCCGGGGGCGCGCGGCCGCCCGGGGGACGGCGGTCACCTGCGGACTCCGCGGGCGGTGATCGCCTGACGGTACAGCTCGGCCGTTCCGGCGGCCGCCCGGGCCCAGGTGAAGTTGGCCAGCACCCGGTCACGGCCCGCCGTGCCGAGCCGGGCGCGCAGCTCCGGGTCGGCCAGCAGCCGGGCCAGCGCACCGGCCAGCGCGTCCGCGTCTCCGGGCTCCACCGCGAGACAGGTCTCCCCGTCGCGCCCGGAGACCTCGGGGATCGCTCCGCCGGTGGTGGCGACGAGCGGGGTGCCGGTGGCCATGGCCTCGGCGGCGGGCAGCGAGAAACCTTCGTACAGCGAGGGCACACAGGAGACCTGGGCGCTGCGCACCAGGTCGACCAGCTCGGCGTCGCTGATGCCCTTGACGAACTCGACGGCGTCCGCGAGCCCGTGCCGCTCGATCGCGCGGGCCACGGGCCCGTCCTCGGCGCGCTTGCCGACGACGACCAGGTGGGCGGCGGGGTTCTCGGTGCGGAGTTTGGCGAGCGCGTCGACGAGGTGGACGAGCCCCTTGAGGGGGACGTCGGCGCTGGAGGTGGTGACGATGCGGCCCGGCACCTCGGGGACGGCGGGGTCGGGCGACCACAGGTCGGTGTCGGCGCCGATATGGACGACGCTGATCCGGTCCTGGCGCACGCCGAGGTCCTCGACGATCTCGTCGCGGGAGGAACCGGAGACGGTGAGGACCGTGTCCAGCTTGCGGGCGACCCGCTTCTGCATGCGGGTGAAGGCGTACCAGCGGCGTACGGAGGCACGTCGGCGGCGACCGGCCGCGGCGGCCAGGTCGAGCCTGCGGTCCACGGTGATGGGGTGGTGGATCGTCGTCACGAGCGGGGCCCCGAGGTCGCCGAGGAGCCCGTAGCCGAGGGTCTGGTTGTCGTGGACCACGTCGAAATCGCCGCGCCGGGCCAGCAGGTGGCGGCGGGCGCGCAGGCTGAAGGTGAGCGGCTCCGGGAAGCCGCCGGTCCACATGGTGGCGACCTCGGCGAGGTCGATCCAGTCGCGGTACTCGCCGCGCTTCGGGGTGCGGAAGGGGTCGGGCTGCCGGTAGAGGTCGAGGCTGGGCAGCTCGGTCAGCGGGACGCCCTCGTCGAGCACCGGGTAGGGCTGCGCGCCGATCACTTCGACGCTGTGCCCCAGGCGGGCCAGCTCGCGCCCGAGGTGGCGGACGTAGACGCCCTGGCCGCCGCAGAAAGGATTGCCCTTGTATGTGAGGAGTGCGATGCGCAACGGCCGGTCGCCGGTCCCGGCGGAGCTGCCGTCGCCCGTGCGGGGGCCTGTCTCTACGGCCTCAGCGGTCACACTCGGCCCCCTTCTGACTGCGTGTTCGCCGGAGCGTAACCGGTCGCGCTAATCTAGAACAAGTTTCAGACTCGCTGGAACGAGTTTCCTACTTGATCGCTCGACGTGCGTCGAATCTACCGGCAGGTAGCGTCGGCGGAACGGCCGGATCAGGTGATTCGCGCCACGACGGACGCCCTGGCATGCTGTCCGCGCCCGGACGGCTCGTTTCGCCCGTCCGGGCGGATCAAGCCATGGATCATGGATCGTGGAACGGGGACAGCATGACCGCGGACGCCAGACCGGCAGCGCCTGCGCTGACCGAGCGCCAGGAGGCTCGTCGCCGCCGCATCCTGCACGCCAGTGCCCAGCTGGCGAGCCGGGGCGGGTTCGAGGCGGTGCAGATGCGGGAGGTGGCCGAGGCCGCCGGGGTCGCGCTGGGCACGCTCTACCGCTACTTCCCGTCCAAGATCCATCTGCTGGTCGCGACCATGCAGGACCAGCTCCAGCACCTGCACACCACGCTCCGCAAGCGCCCGCCGGCCGGCGAGGACGCGGCCCAGCGGGTGGCCGAGACGCTGATGCGCGCCTTCCGCGCCCTGCAGCGCGAACCGCACCTCGCGGACGCCATGGTCCGCGCGCTCACCTTCGCGGACCGCAGCGTGAGCCCCGAGGTGGACACGGTCTCCCGGCTCACCACGGCGATCATCCTGGACGCGATGGGCCTGGAGCACCCGACTCCGGAGCAGCTCTCCGCGGTACGGGTCATCGAGCACACCTGGCACTCGGCACTGATCACCTGGCTGTCGGGCCGGGCGTCGATCGCCCAGGTGAAGATCGACATCGAGACG
This sequence comes from Streptomyces sp. YPW6, assembly GCF_018866325.1. NCBI lineage: Bacteria > Bacillati > Actinomycetota > Actinomycetes > Kitasatosporales > Streptomycetaceae > Streptomyces > Streptomyces sp. YPW6. Next base: position 5,723,680 of record NZ_CP076457.1, on the reverse strand, counting down.
GTCTGCCGGCTCATCGACCTGACGGCGGAACCGGGGGCGGGGAAGCAGCGGGGCTGAGCGGAGGCACGAGCGCGCCGGAGGCTCCGTCCACCCCGGCGGCCCCGTCCACGTCTGCCGCGGCGGCTCCCTCCGCGCTTGTCCCGGCGGCTCCGGCGGCCCTGTCCGAGTCTGTCCCGGCGGCTCCGGCGGCTCCGTCCATGCTTGTCCCGGCGGCCCCGTCGGCCCTGTCCACCCCGGAGGCTCCGTCCACGTCCGCCCCGGCGGCCCCGGCGAGTGCCACCACGGCCCCGCGGTGCCGGTCCGTCCACGTGGTCACCGGGAGGTCGTCCCGCCCGGCCTTGAACAACGCCTCCCGGCGGACCCACAACCGCAGCAGCGCCGGACCGGGTTCGGTCTCGGCGCAGGCGGCGTCCACCTCGCCGGGCGGCAGGAGCCGTCGCAGTACGGAGGTGGGCCCCGGCCGACGGGTCAGGGGCTCCACGTCGATACCGACCGGGCCCGGCCCGACCACCGCGGCGGCCAGACCGTCGGCATGGCTGAAACCGGCGCCGAGACCGGGGTGGCCCGGGAGGTACGGCCGCCCGTGCCCGTCCCGCCCGCATCCGGGGCAGCGCTGGCCCGGCTCCACCTCGCGCGGTGGCAGCCCGGTGACCCGGGAGGCGCAGAGCCGCAGCAGCAGCCGGGCCGCCAGCACGTCGTCGCGCCGGGCGGGCACCCGGACGCCCGCGAGCCGGCGCCGCTCCCAGGGGGCGAGCAGGCTCTCGTCCAACTCCGGGTGGGCCAGCACCTCGGCGGTGGTGGCGACCAGTGCGAGGGAGTCCCCGCCCTTCCCGTGCGCGGCGGGCGGGACACCGGAGGAGGCCGGCGCCCCGCCCGCCCGGCCGGGTCCTTCGCTCACCCGGCCGGGACCTCCGCGTGGCCGGCGGGGTCGAGGAAGCGCTCCTTGACGCGGGCGAGGGTGCGGAAGTCGTCGATGGTGACCTCCTGCAGATCGATGCTGCCGCCCGAGATCTCCTCCAGGAGATCCACGAACTCCAGGAAGTCCATCGAGTCGATGAGGCGGGCCTCGATGAGGTCCTCGTCCACGCCGATCGGGCCGTCGAGGCCCGGGTTCTTCTCGTGGAGCCACGCTGAGACCTGGTCCATGGGAAAATCGCTCCTCTTGCTGTTCTGGTGACTGAGCCGCTCCGGGGGCGGCGCTCGGGGTGGCCGTCAGGCCCCGGTGGCGGTCCGGAGCCGCTCCAGCGCCCGCTCGGCCGTGCCGTGGGCGAGGATCATCGCGTGCACCCAGCGCTCGACGCCGAAGGCGACGCAGGAGCTGTACGCGGGCCCGTGGGAACCGGCGCGGATGCCGAGCCGCTCGCCGAAGAAGTTGCGGTGCCGGTTGACGGAGGCGATCGCCGTGCCGTCGGGCGCGCTGTACTCGTACTTGACCGGGTCCAGCGCCATGAGGCGGGCCCGCGAGCCCCCGTTGTCGTAGAACGGGTCGTCGGCCGCCGCCCTGGTCAGCGTCAGGCCGAGCCGCCCGGCGACTTCCTGGACGAACTCCCCTCCACGCGCCTGGTGTTCGGTGGCCCCGTCCTTGGTTCCGAGATAGAGCACCTCACGCATGTGGAACCCCCACAGGCGGCGCAGGCCGTCGTAGTGGGTCTCGTTGCGGAAGCAGCGGCCGACCGCCGAGAGCCGCAGCCCGTCATCGCCGACGTCCTGGCCCTCCAGGGAGAGCAGCAGTCCGTAGCAGGTCGCGGACGGCAGCACATGGCCGGTCGGGTCGAGCGGAAGGTCCTGGGGGGAGCCGCCGGAGGCGAGAGCGTCGAGCACGTCCGGGCCGAACCGGCCTGCGGAGACCCCGAGATGAGGGAAGTTGCGGAAGAAGTCCAGCCGTGCCAGTCCGTCGACGGAGAGCAGCGGCGGCCCCACCACCTCCGGAGCGGAGAGCTGCGCGGCCAGGCCGGTCAGCAGGTCGTCCAGGCCCCACAGCAGCGCGGTGCGGACCGGGTCCAGCGTGATCAGCCCGGGGCCGGGGCTCTTCAGCTCGATGTCCGGAAGGGAGGTGGTGCTGGATCTGTTCATGAGACCGCGTCTTTCTGGAAAAGCGGGCTGACAGGTCGTCACGAACCCGACCACGCAGTTGGACACTAGGCCCGTCGCTCACCTGTTGTCTAGACCAAAAATTCCGAACAAGAGGTATCAGTTCCGTGGCCGCCGGGAACGGGACGGCATGCCATATCCCCATATGTACCGGGCACTTGACAGTCCGGGCGGTCTGGACCAATCCTGCTGATCGACGTGGTCACGGCTCCTCGCACCACGGCACTCCCATCCGTCCCGCCGACCGTGGCGCCCCCGCTCCCCCGGGGTCGCCGCGCGGCCGGCCGAGGAGAAGAACCTGCCATGAACCTCATGACGACCCCCGCCCCTCGCCGCCGGGCCCGTCTGCACCGCGCGGCCTCGGACATCCCGTACTTCAGCGCGGACGGCGAGGCCTACCTCGCCCAGACGGCGCTGCGGGAGCTCGACAAGTCGCGTCCGCTGCGGGTGCTGTCCGAGGAGGACTTCGCACACTGGCAGAGCTACGGCTACGTCATCGTCCGGGAGGCGATACCGGCGGCGACGGCCCGCCGACTGCTGGACTTCACGTGGGAGTTCCAGGGCCTGGACCCGGACCGCCCGGAGAGCTGGTACGAGGACCGGCCGCTGCGCTCCGAGCTGGACCAGCAACTGCACATCTACGGATTCGTGGAGGCGTACCACCACCAACTCCTCTGGGACAACCGGCAGTCGGAGCGGGTGTACGACGCCTTCGTCGACGTGTGGGACTGCGAGGAGCTGTGGGTCACCCTGGACCGGCTCAACCTCAACCCGCCCAACCGGGGCAACCGCGACCGTGCGCTGATCGAGCCGACGGACCGGGGCTTCGACATCGAGCTGCACTGGGACATCGACACCACGCTCGCCGTGCCGCCGCAGCGGGTGCAGGGCATCATCGCGCTCAACGACACCCGGCCGGAGACGGGCGGCTTCCAGTGCTGCCCGGAGCTGTTCCGGCAGTTCGACGCCTGGAAGGTCGCCCAGCCCGCGGACCGGGACCCGTTGCGCCCCGCCGTCGACCGGGACGAACTCCCCGTCGTACGGCCGGATCTGCGCCCCGGCGACCTGCTCATCTGGAACGGCCTGCTGGCCCACGGGGTGGCCCGCAACCTCTCCGAGAACGGGGTGCGGGCCGTGCAGTACCTGTCGATGATGCCCGCGCTGGAGGAGCACGAGCGGCTGCGCAAGTCCCGGGTGGAGTCCTGGCGCCACCTGCGCACCCCGCGCTGGAACCGCACCCTGGTCGGCGACCCGGTGCTGCCCGAGTCCAAGCGCTACCCGACGGCCGAGCTGAACCCGCTGGGCAGCCGGCTGCTGGGGCTGTCCTCCTGGCAGGACCCGGTCGAGGACGCCGCGGGCCCGGCAACCGCCGCGCGGAGCGGGGAGCCCTCGTGCGCCGCGTCTGCCTGACTCTGCCCACCCACCGGGCCTGCACCGGCACCATCGCGGCGATCGCGGAGGAAGCCGCGCACGGAGCACGGGAGTTCGGGGCGGAGGTGCACCTGCTGATCCTGGACTCCTCGCCCGCGCCGGTGCTCGCCGGGCATCGGCGGGCGGTGGCCGCGCTGCCCGCCGCGCCCGGGGTGAGGGTCCACCACCTCGACGAGGACGAGCAGCGGGCCTTCCTGCGCGAGGTGGCGGACCGGTCCGGCGCGGCCCGGCCGGACCGGCTGCTGGAGCTGATGCTGCCGGATCGTGTCTCCTACGGGGCGTGCACCAACCGGGCGTTCCTCATCGCCCAGGCCCTCGGCTGCACGTCCGTCCACCGCCGGGACTCCGACAGCCGCTACCAGCACGCCGGCGGCGAGCCGGTCTTCCCCCTCCACCAGGAGCTCACCTACCTGGGCCAACGGGCGGACGAGGCGGGGAAGTCCGTGACGAGGAGCAAGCTGCCCCCGGGCTCGGGCGGCCGCCGGGTGGCGGTGGCGGGCGGGTCCTTCGTGGGCGAGATGTCGGTGGACGTCGCGGAGATCCGCGAGCTCGACCCCGGCACGTACCGCGAACTGGTCGGCCTGTCGCTCCCCGAAGGCTCCCCGGAGATCTGGCGCGACCACCTGATCGACGCGTCGTTCCGGGGCGCGGGGAACGGGACGTTCGACGGCGACCGCACCACGCTCGCCCCCATCAGCCCGATGCGCGTGGACATGTGCAACATCGGCTTCGACCACGAGCTGTACGGCAGGGTCCCGCTGCCGCCGGCGACCGACACCATCGGCAGCGACTACTTCCTGCTGCACCTCGCCCACGACGCCCGGCTGCCCGGCCTGGAGCACAACCGGCACATCGTGAACTTCCACACGGAGGAACGGCGTACGGACGCCGGTTTCCTCGCGTACCAGGTCCGGTTCGCGAAGTTCCTGCTCGCGAAGGCGTATCTGAACACCGTGTACGCGAGGACGGCGGCGGCCGGGGAAGCGCTGCTCGACGCCGAGGGCCGCCTGCGGGCCCCCGTGGTGGCCGGTTTCGTCCGGGACAGCACCGGCCTCGGCCGTACGGACGTGGAACGCCGCCTCGACGTCGTCGAGCGCGCCTACCGCCGGCTCGGCGACCGCTACACGACGGTCGCCGACACCCTCGCCGAGCGACGTTCCGGGCTCCTGGACGAGGCCCGCGACGACATGGCCGGCTTCGCGCACCTGATGGACCACTGGGAGGCCCTGACCCGCGCGAGCACCGAAGCGGGCCTGGCCGTGACCCGATGAACCCCGCCGCCGGCAAGGACACCATGCACCCGAACACTCCGCACACCACCACGACCACGGTCACCCTCGCCTACGCGGGCGGCGAGGAGCGGCGCGGCCCGGTCACCATGGGCCAGGCCAACATGATCCGCTGCATCCTGCGGGACGACCCCACCCACATCAACATCCACGACGTGTGGCCCGTCCCCGAGGGCACCGCTCAGCAGGCCGTCACCGACGCCCTGCGGGCCCTGACCGTACGGCACGAGGGGCTGCGCACCACCTTCCCGCACCGACCGGGGTGCGCACCGGTCGACCAGGTGGTGGCGACGGAGGGCACGTTCACGGTGACCGTCCTCGACCACGCCGAACTCCCCGGCGACCCGGCGGGGTACGCGGAGTCGGTGGCGCGGGCGGCCCGGGCCGGGCGGTTCGACCTGGAGCGGGAGTTCCCGCTGCGGATCACCCTGCTCACCGTGGCCGGAGCACCGGTCCACGTGGCGCTGGCGTTCAGCCACGCGGTGGCGGACGGCAGCGCGATGGCCGTCCTGCGCGAGGAGTTCGCCGAACTGCTGGCGGGCAAGGAGCTGCCGGAACTGACGTCCCTGCCCCCGGTCGACCTGGCAGCCGTGGAGGCATCCCCGGCCGGGCTGCGGAAGTCGGAGGCGTCCCTGAGGTACTGGGAGCGGATCCTGCGCACCGGGCCGCAGGAGATGTTCGCGGAGCAGCGCGGCAGGCGGCCGGGCACCGACGAGGAGGCCCGGCAGCTGACGCTGCGCTCCCGCCGGGGCGGCCGGGCGCTCGCCGGGGCGGCCCGCCGCACCGGGCACCCCGAGGCCACCGTGCTGATGGCCGCCTGGTGCGCGCTGGTGGCCCACCGGGCGGGCCAGGACAGCTGTGTCACCGCCGTCCCGAGCGCCAACCGCTTCCACCCCCGGGTCGCCCGTTCGGTGACCACCACGTCCCAGGACGCGCTGCTCCACCTGGACGTCCGGGTGCCCGCCTTCGACGCCCTGGTCGCCCGGACCTGGGGGGCGGTGCTCAACGCCTACCGGCACAGCCAGTTCGACTCCCTGCGGCTGTGGGAGATGATCGGCCGCGTCACCGCCGAGCGCGGCAGCCACTTCGGCCGGGACGTGGTCTTCAACGACGTGAGCGCCCTGCCCGCCCCGCTCCTGGGCACCGACGCGCAGGACCGCGACGACGCCGAGCACGAGCTCACCTGGGGTCCGCCCCAGACGCTGCCGACCCGGCTGCTCGCCTTCACGTACCGGACGGCCCCCCAGCTCCACATCTCCCTGTGGGCCGCCCCCTCGCTGTTCGCCCCCGAGGAGGCGGAGGGGTTCCTCTCCGGCTTGGTCCTGCTCCTGGAGGCGGCCGCCGCCGGGGACGTGCCGATGGACTCACTGACCGACGTGACGGGGGTCCGCCCCGCCGGACACGGGCCCGGCTGGCTGCGGGTGGACGGCTGCTGGGTCTCACCCGACGCCGTGCGCGAGACCCTCGGCCGGGCGGTGGGCGGACTGCCCGTGCGGGTGGCGAAGGAGCCAGGACCCCACGGGACGACGGACGGCACGGCGGGGGCGGCGGCTGTGGCGGACCCGCACCTCACGGCGTACATCGCCTGCGGCGCAACGCCGTTGACGCCCGAGGCGGCCCACCGGGCACTGACCGCCCTCATCCCGGCCGCCGGTTCGGGCGTCCTGGCGCCCCACCGCTACGTACTCGTCCGGAACCCGCCCGGCGAGCCGGACCGGAGCGACGCATGGCGTCGGCTGGAGATCATCGAGGAAGGGACCGGCAGAAGCCGGCAGGTGTGACATGAGCGTTGACGACACGACCCTTCCGCAGCAGGCGGCCCCGCTGCCGAGCCCCTGGCGGTCGACCCGTTTCCGGCTGTTCTTCACGGCCCGCAGCGCGTCGCTGCTGGCCGACGGCATGCTGATGGTCTCCCTGACCACGGCGGTGCTGGGGGCGGGCCACGGGGCGAGCGGCGTCGGGTACGCGCTGGCCGCGTGGATGACCCCGATCGTGCTGCTGGTGCTGTTCGGCGGGGTGCTGGCCGACCGGTTCACGCCGCAGCTGATGATGATCTGCGCGGACGTGGTGCGCATGCTGGCCATGCTCACGCTGGCCACGCTCCTCTTCTCCTCCGACAGCGTCCCGCTGTGGCAGATCATGGGGCTGATGGCGCTCAGCGGGGCCGCGACGGCGATGTTCCAGCCCGGGATGGCGAGCATGGTCCCCCGGGTCGCACAGGACATCCAGAAGGCCAACGCGCTGCTGCGGATCTCCGAGGCGCTGAGCACCCTGCTGGGTCCGGGCCTGGCGGGCATCCTCGTCGCGTACTGGCAGGTGTCGGGCTCGTACGTGGTGATCGCGGCGGCGTACGCGCTCAGCGCGCTGGTCCTGCTCCCCCTGCGCAAGCTGCATACGGAGCGCGACGAGGGCGACGCCCCGATGTGGCGCCGGCTGATGACGGGCTGGCAGGAGTTCCGGTCCCGTCAGTGGCTGTGGGGTGTGATCGCGGTCTGGTCGGTGTACGGCCTGTTCGTGTTCGGCCCGGCGCTGCCGCTGGGCGCGGCGCTGATGATCGAGCAGCACGGGGCGAGCGGGTACGGCTGGATCGCCTCGGCGGACGGCGCCGGCACGATCATCGGCGGCCTGATCGGCATGCGGGTCCGCCCGCGCCGCCCACTGGTGGCGGGGGCCCTGGCGATGCTCTGCTTCGCGCTCAACCCCCTCGCCCCGGCGCTGGAATGGTCGTTCACGGCCACGGCGATCGCCCACGTGATCGCGGGCTACGGCTTCGCGTTCTGGGGCGTGATGTGGGCGACGAGCGTCCAGTCGCACATCCCGCTGACGGTCCTGAGCCGCGTCTCGGCGTACGACGTCGCGGGCTCCATCATGGTCATCCCCCTGGGCCGCGCCCTGGCGGGCCCGGCGGCGGACGCGTTCGGCGCGAACGAGGTGCTGATCTTCTCGTCGGTGATGTCGTGCGCCCTGCTGGCGGTGATGCTGAGCGTCCCGGCGATCCGGGCACTGCGACGGGCACCGGAGGGGCTGCTCCGGACCGGGGCGGGGGGCGAGCCGGCGGTCTGAGCGTAGGGCGGGGCGCGGGATGCCCGAAAACCCGGCTGCCACAAAGCCCTGCCGGTCGGTGAACCGGATCGCGGATGACAGGTGACACCGGTCGAGAACCCGCACAGCGCCAGTTTCAGCTCTTTCCACTCAGCCTTCCCAACTATGAAGGCGAACAGTCCAGTTGGAGAAACTCCCCTCCCCAGCAGGGCAAGGCAATCAATCTCGCTCAGACCACCCCGCGAACTCTCAATGCCCCCGGGTTACCAGATCGTGATCATCCGCTTGGTCCACATATGGACAGTTTGCTCGAATGCCGGGATGTTCTAATCAGAAGAGCGCCGAGGGGGGCAAGGCGATGCATTCTCCGCATCGCCCGCTTTTGGGGAGATTCACCCCTTCGACCGTTGACCACATACATGTTGGGACTTCTTGCGCCATGGGCGCACAGCCACCCGCCTGAGCATCGAACGCCAAGTCGACGTAGGCGAGGGCCGTCTGGGGGGACTTCTGCAATGCGCTCGCCGGAGCCGGGTCGCCAGGTGAGCATGGAGCCGCCAGCACCCAGACCCACTTCTGTGCGGCGATCCATCCACCCCCGTCCGCGGATCCCGCTCCGCCAGTACGCACTGATGTTTTTGGGCGCAGGGAACGCCGACCCACCAGTATGCCGGGCGGAGCTGCGCTGGAGAGATCCCCTTGGTGCGTGAATGAGATTTCTGACGGCGGCTTTCTCCCGATGGAGATCCTGTCCGTATCCGCCGTGAAGACCTCGGACATGGACGCCGATCTGACGCTGACCGCCAAAGGGGAGAGCACCACCGTCCAGGTCGGCAAGGACACGTACGAGCCGGTCGGTGAAAACCGTCGACCCTGAGGGACGCGAACACGTCCTCGTCGAGATCCGCACCTTCAAGTAGCGTCAGCCCCAGGGCCTGCGCACCCTTCTCCGTCTTGCGGAGTTCATGGCTTCACGCCGTGCTGCGCAACCGGTCGCTCAATCCATTTTCAGAAAGGACGCCTCCTCCCGTGTATCGCACACGTTCTCGATCCGCGCTTCTCGCGGCCGCTTTGGCCACGGTCGCCAGCACCTCCCTGCTCGGCGCCACACCTGCCGGCGCGGCCGCAGGGCCCGCCACCCCCGCCGCCGCGCAGGCCGCGGTGGTACGCCTGCACATCGGTGAGGGCGAAGCCACCCGCTCCTGCTCCGGTGGGCTGGTCAACGGCGAGTGGGTGCTGACCGCCTCCTCGTGCTTCGCCGAGAACCCTCAGCAGGCCGGTGACATACCAGCGGGCAAGCCGGCGTGGACGACCGTCGCCAGCGTCGGCCGGAGCTCCCTGGACGGCAGCGGTGGGCATGTCAGCGAAGTCGTCGAGCTGGTCCCCTACTCCGGCCGTGACCTCGTTCTGGCACGACTGGCCACTCCGGCCTCCACTGCCATCGCTCCGATCGCGCTCGCCACCGCCCCCGCCGATTCGGGCGAGGTCCTTCAAGGCATCGGCTTCGGCCGCACGCGGACCGAATGGGTTCCGGGTACCGCGCACACGGCGCAGTTGAAGGTCGGCGGCGTCTCCACCGCGGAAGTCAACCTGGTCGGCGCCACCACCGACGACGGTCTGTGCAAGGGCGACTCCGGTGCTCCGCTGCTGCGTCAACTCGATGGACGCACGGAGCTCGTCGGCATCGCCACCCGGTCTCGGCAAGGCGGCTGCCTGGGGGAGACCGAGACACGCACCGATGCGGTGGCCACCCGCACCGACGACGTGGGCGCCTGGATCGCGGACACCATGGGGCGTTCCTGGGCCCAACTGATGACTGCCACCGACTTCAACGGTGATGGCAAGGCCGATGTCCTGACGGTCGATTCCGCCGACAAGAACCTTTACACCCAGCCCGGCGACGGCAAGGGCACGTTCGGCGATCGTGTCAAGATCGGCCAGGGCTGGTCCAACATGCGCCTGCTTGCCGCCAGCGACTTCACCGGCGACGGCAAGCCCGACGTGCTGGCCGCGAATCTGAACGGCAACCTCTACCTTTACCCGGGCAACGGGAAGAACGGCATCACCGGTTCCTCCGTCGCCGGCACGGGCTGGAACAACATTCGCCTGTTCTCCGCCGGGGACTTCAACGGCGACAAGAAGGGTGACCTGCTCGCCGTCCACACCGACGGGACTCTGTACTTCTACGCGGGCACGGGCTCCGGCTTCGCCAGCGCCTCAGTCGCCGGTACCGGCTGGGCCAACATGCGGATGATCTCCACCGGTGACTTCAACGCCGACGGCAAGGCTGACATCGTCGGCGTGCACAACAATGGTTCGCTCTACCTCTACACCGGCCGGGGAGACGGCACCGTCAAGAGCGTCGGCAAGACCAGCGACGGCTGGACGAACATGCGTCTGCTGAGCGGCACGGACTTCAACGCCGACGGCAAGGCCGATCTGATCGCCATCCACACCAACGGCAACATCTACGCCTACCCGGGCAACGGAACGGGCGGATTCAGGACTCCCGTCATCACCGCCTCGAAGAGTCAGTAGCGGCTCCGGTGCGTCCCCTGCAGAGGCTTCCTACCTGCAGGGGACGCACCGGCCGGTCGACACGGAGGAGAGCCTCCGTCCCCCTTCCTGCCGACCGGAAAGCCAGGAAGCCAGGCCCCCTCACTCCTCCGGCGGGAACACCACCTCCCCCGACCCCGCCAGCGTCAGCGTGATCGCCTCCACCGGGCAGCCCTCCGCCGCCGCCAGGACGTGTTCGCCCGCGTCGCGGTCCTCCGTCGTCGGGTGGGACTGGCGGGCCGAGTCCAGGTGGAAGGCGTCGCCCGCGTGGTTGACGCACATGCCGGAGCCGATGCAGACGGAGCGGTCGACCTCCAGGTGCCAGCGGTCGCCCATCACGCCTCCCGGTAGCCGGCGGGCAGGTGGATCATCTTGTGCTCGAAGAACTCACCGTAGCCCTCGGGGCCGAACTCACGACCCAGGCCCGAGTTCTTGTAGCCGCCGAACGGGCCGAGCATGTCGAGGCTGAAGGTGTTCACGCTGTACGTGCCGGTGCGGATGCGGCGGGCGATGTCGATGCCGCGTTCCGTGTCCGCCGTCCAGACGCTGCCGCTCAGGCCGTACGGGGAGTCGTCGGCGATGCGGACCGCGTCGGCCTCGTCCCCGTACGGGATCAGGCAGATGACCGGGCCGAAGATCTCCTCGCGGGCGATGCGCATGGAGTTGTCGACCGAGCCGAAGAGGGTGGGTTCGACGTACCAGCCGCGCTCCTGGGAGGCGGGGCGGCTGCCGCCGGTGAGAATCTTGGCGCCTTCCTCCTGGCCCAGCCTGATGTAGTCCAGGGAGCGTTGCTGTTGGCGTCGCGCCACCAGCGGGCCCACTTCGGTCGTCGGGTCCAGGGGGTCGCCCACGCGGAGCGCGCCTGCCGCTGCCGCGAACGCCTCCGCCATTTCCTCGTAGCGGCTGCGCGGGGCCAGGATGCGCGTCTGTGCCACGCACGCCTGGCCGTTGATCATCCAGGCGAACGGGACGATGCCCGCCACCGCGGCCTCCAGGTCCGCGTCCGGGAGGATCACTGCCGCCGATTTGCCGCCCAACTCCAGGGTGACGCGGGTCAGGTTGCGCGAGGCGACCTCCATCACCCGGCGGCCTGCCGCCACCGAGCCGGTGAAGGAGACCTTGTCCACGTCCGGGTGGCCCACCAGGTACTCACTGACCTCCCGGTCGGCCGGGAGGATCGAGAGGACCCCGGGCGGCAGGCCCGCCTCCTCCGCTATCTCCGCCAACACGTAGGCGTCCAGGGGGGTTTCCGGGGAGACCTTCAGGACCGCCGTGCAGCCCGCCAGCAGCGCCGGGGCCAGCTTCGCCGCCGCCGTGAACTGCGGGACGTTCCACGGGACGACCGCCGCCACCACACCCACCGGTTCGCGGCGGACCAGGAGCGGGCCGAGGACCCCGTCACGCCGTTCCTCGTACGGGAACGTCCGCGCCACCGTGATCGCCGAGTCCCACACCATCATCGCGGCCAGCGCCTGCACCATGACGCTCGCGCTGTACGGAGTGCCGTTCTGCGCGCTGATCAGGCGCGCGAACTCCTCGTGGCGTACGGCGAAGGCGTCCTTGATCCGCGTGATCACCGCGATCCGCTCGTCCAGCGGCATCCGCGGCCAGGGGCCCTCGTCGAAGGCCCGGCGGGCCGCCGCGACGGCCCGGTCCACGTCGGCCCGCGAGGCATGCGGCACCCGGCCGATGACCCGTTCGGTGTGCGGGGAGACCACCTCGATGACCTCGGTGGAGAGCGGATCGGTGAACTCCCCGCCGATGAACAGGCGTCCGTGCTCCACCAGTTCCGTACGTTCCGTCATGGCCGTCGCCTCCCGTGAAACCGTGAACCAACCCGGACGCCCGATGCACCCTCAACTGACTGCCCGTCAGAACTGATACCAGTTCTTGTTTCAGTAGTCCACGGAGGCCACGACGTCAATGCCCACCACACTCCGACGATGTGGTAGACCCGGGCTACCACTGGAACGAGTTCTCGTTAGAGTGGAGGCCGGAGCGGAGAAGGGGAGCCCATGGCGCAGGTGACACACGTGACGCAGGTGACCGACCATGGCGGAGGCGTCCACAGCATCAAGGTGCCCATCCCGGACAACCCGCTCGGGCACACCCTGGTCCATCTCGTCGACACCGACCGGGGGCCGGTCCTCATCGACACCGGCTGGGACGATCCCGCCTCCTGGGACACCCTGGTGGCCGGGCTCTCCGCCCTCGGTACCGCCGTCACCGACATCCACGGTGTCGTCATCACCCACCACCACCCCGACCACCACGGCCTCTCCGCTCAGGTCCGCGAGGCCTCCGGGGCCTGGATCGCGATGCACGAGGCCGACACCGCGATCGTCCGGCGCACCCGCGACACCGAGCCCGGCACCTGGCTCGACTACCTCACCCGCAAGCTCGCCGCCGCCGGCGCGCCGGACGGCCACCTCGCCCCGCTGCACGCCGCCCGCGACGGAGGACGGCTGCGGACCCTGCCGGGACTGCGCGCCGCCCTGCCCGACCGCGAGATCGTCCCCGGCGAGCTGCTCGACCTGGCCGGGCGGCGACTGCGGGCCGTCTGGACCCCCGGGCACACCCCGGGACACGTCTGCCTCCATCTGGAGGAGCGGCACCCCGCCGGGCTGGCGGGGAACGGGCGGCTCTTCTCCGGCGATCACCTGCTGCCGGGGATCAGTCCGCACATCGGGCTGTACGAGGACCCGGACGACACCGCCGTCACCGATCCGCTGGGCGACTACCTCGCCTCGCTGGAGCGGATCGGCCGGCTCGGGGCGGCCGAGGTGCTGCCCGCGCACCAGCACGCCTTCACCGACGCGGGCGGGCGCGTGCGGGAGCTGCTGGACCACCACGAGGAGCGGCTGACCGGGCTCCTCGCACTGCTCGCCACGCCCCTCACCCCGTGGCAGCTCGCGGAGCGGATGGAGTGGAACCGGCCCTGGGAGCAGATCCCGCACGGCTCGCGGTCCATCGCCGTGTCGGAGGCCGAGTCCCATCTGCGGCGGCTCGTGAAGCTCGGCCGCGCGGAGGCCGTCCCGGGCGGGCCCCCGGTGACGTACAGAGCCGTGTGACGTACAGAGCCGTGTGACGTCCCGCCCCTCGTGGCCCGCGCCCCGGGGGCGTACATCGCCGTGTCCGCCCCCACCAGGGACGACGCCGGTGACGTACATCGCGACGTGCGGCCCCCGGCCGCTCCCCTACGGACCGGTAGAGTGGGCAGGTCGTCATCATGCCCGTACAGGGGGAAGCCGGTGCGAATCCGGCGCAGCGCCCCAGCCGTGACCCGTCCGCCCGACGGCAGCCGGACCGCCCTCCGCGGAGCGTGACCGGCTCGGGCCACCGGAACCCCGGTGGCCGGCACCGTCGAGGCATACGGGGCCGGAGCCCGGTGCCCTCGTGCGCCCGGGGAGTCCGGCCCTCGCAGGAGAGGCCCAGCCAGTCATGACCGTACGCCGCAGCGCAGCCGCGCTCGCGACCACCGCCGTGCTCCTGGGCGTCGCCGCCCCCGTGGCCGTGGCCGCGCCGAGTCCCTCTCCGTCGGCGGATCTGCCGGCCGGGCTCTACGGCACCACGGACCCCACCTACGACGGGGTGTGGCGGCAGTCGGTCGCCTTCCTCGCGCAGAAGATCGAGTACGTCACGCCGTCGACGCAGGCCGTGGACTGGCTGGTGGGCCAGCAGTGCGACAGCGGGGCGTTCACCTCGTACCGGGACGCCTCCAAGCCCTGCGACGCGTCGACCGTGATGGACACCAACGCCACCGCCGTCGCCGTCCAGGCCCTCGTCGAGATCAACCAGCACCGCGAGGACGCCAACAACGGTGCCGACTGGCTGAAGTCCGTGCAGAACGAGGACGGCGGCTGGGGCTACAACCCCGGCAGCCCGTCCGACGCGAACTCCACCTCGATCGTCATCGGCGCCCTCGCCCGCACCGGCGTCCCGGTCAGCGAGCTCACGACCGCCGACGGCAGCACCCCGTACACCGCGCTCCAGTCCCTGGCCATCGCCTGCGGCGAGAAGGACGGCGGCGCGTTCGCCTACCAGCCGGGCGAGAAGGGCGAGCTGACCGCCAACCTGGACGCCACCGCGGCCTCCGTGCTCGGCCTGATGGGCAAGGGGATCGCCTCCGGCACCTCCAACGCGGTCAAGGACCCCTCCTGCACGAAGGGCGAGGAGCTCAGCCCGGAGCAGAGCGCCCAGAACGGCGCTTCCTTCCTCGCGGACACGCTGGAGAAGCAGCCGTACCTGGAGCAGCCCCCGATGCCCGGCACCGAGGACTCCGCCCCGCAGCCCGACTACGGCAACACCGCGGACGCCGTCGTCGCCCTCGCCGCCTCCGGGCACAAGGACAAGGCCTCGTCGTCGGTGGCCTGGCTGCAGAAGAACGGCACCGACTGGGGCAAGCGGGGCGGCCCCGCCGCCACCGCGCAGCTGATCCTCGCCGCGCACGCCACCGGCGCCGACGCGCGCAGCTTCGGCGGCGTCGACCTCGTCAAGCAGCTCAACGGCATGGGGCCCTCCCCGGCCGCCACCGCCCTCCCCTCGCCGACGCCGACCGGTCCGCAGCCCTCCAGCGGCACCGACAGCGACGACGGCGGGCTGAGCCTGGGGTGGCTGATCGGGATCGGGCTGCTCGCCGGCACCGGCATCGGCTTCCTGCTCAGCATGCGCCGGAAGAAGCAGCAGCCGTGAGCCCTGCCCCGCTGGAGCAAGCGGCCGTGAGGCGCACTCCGGGTGCACCGCGCAGGCCGGTACCCGCCCGGCTGCGCGTGCCCCTCGTCTCGCTGCTGGCCGCCCTCGTCGCCGCCTCCGGCCTCCTGCTCGGCGCGGGCAACGCCCAGGCCGCCGGGTACCGCTACTGGTCCTTCTGGGAGGGCAATGGCAAGAACTGGGAGTACGCCACCCAGGGGCCGTCCCTCCTGCGCCCGGACGACGGTACGGTCCAGGGCTTCCGGTTCGCCGTGAGCGAGGACTCCGGCGACGCCGACCAGCCGCGCCGCGCCCCCGACTTCGGGGCGATCTGCGCGGACACCCCGGCCGAGGACGGCAAGAAGCGGGTGGCGCTGGTGATCGACCCGGGGACGTCCACGGACGCCCCGGACGGGGAGAAGCCGCCCGCCCTGCGGACGGCCTGCGCCCGGGTCGCGCCGGACGCCAGCAGCGCGGAGGCGCTCGCCGCGGTGGCGAAGCCGCTGCGGTACGACGACAGCGCCTTGCTCTGCGCGATCTCCGGCTACCCGAAGTCCGGCTGCGGCGAGCAGGTGTCCGGCGACGGCGGCAGCGCGAAGCCGTCCGCCCCCGCCGAGACCGCGGACGACCAGGAGACGGGCGCAGAGGGCGACGGGGACGGCGGCGGTCCGTCCGTCGGGCTCCTCGTCGGCATCGGCGCCGTCCTGCTGCTCGGCATCGCCGCCGTCGTCCAGGCCCGCCGCCGCCGGTGACCGCATCCCCGGCCCCGGCCCGGCTGCTGCGCCGCGCCCTGCGCGCGCCGGCGGCGGACCGCGCCAACGCGCTGCCCGCCGGGGCGTGGTGGCTGTGGGCGCTGGGGCTCGCCACCGCTGCGTCCCGGACGACCAACCCACTGCTGCTCGGGCTGCTGGTCGGCGTGGCCGGGTATGTGGTGGCGGCACGGCGCACGGACGCGCCGTGGGCGCGCAGTTACGGCGCGTTCGTGAAGCTCGGGCTGTTCGTGGTGGCGCTGCGGCTGCTGTTCTCCGTCTTCCTCGGCTCGTCGATCCCCGGTTCGCACACCGTGCTGACCCTGCCCGAGCTGCCGCTGCCCGACTGGGCGCAGGGGGTGCGGATCGGCGGCCGGGTCACCGCCGAGCAGCTCGTCTTCTCCCTCTACGAGGGGATGAAGCTGGCCACCCTGCTGATCTGCGTCGGCGCGGCGAACGCGCTGGCCAACCCGGCGCGGCTGCTGAAGTCGCTGCCCGGTGCGCTGTACGAGGCGGGGGTCGCCGTCGTGGTCGCGATGACGTTCGCGCCGAACATGGTGGCCGACGTGCTCCGGCTGCGCACCGCGCGCCGGCTGCGGGGGCGGCCGACCGGCGGGGTGCGGGCGGTGGCGCAGATCGGGCTGCCGGTGCTGGAGCGGTCGGTGGCGGTGGCCGCGTCGATGGACGCGCGGGGGTACGGGCGTACCGCCCGGGTCCCGGCGGCCGTCCGGCACACCACCAACGTCCTGACCCTGGGCGGGCTGCTCGGGGTGTGCGCCGGTACGTACGGTCTGCTGGCCGCGCAGGGGGCGGTGTACGGGCTGCCGTTGCTGCTGGCCGGCCTGGTGACCGCGATGGCCGGGCTGCGGCTCGGCGGGCGGCGCTCGGTGCGTACCCGCTATCGCCCGGACCGGTGGGGTGTGCGGGCCTGGCTGGTGGCGTGCTCGGGTGCGGCAGTCGCGGTGGCGATGATCTGGGCGGGCGGGGTGGATCCGGAGGCGCTGCGCCCCGGGGTCGTACCGCTGACCGCGCCGGTGCTGCCGCTGTGGCCGGCGACGGCGGCGCTGATCGGGCTGCTGCCCGCGCTGGTCGCCCCCGTACCGCCGTCGAACCGGGCGGCGGCCGACAGACCCGCGCGACGCGGCAAGGAGCAGGTGTGATCAGGTTCGAGCGGGTCTCCGTGCGGTACGAGGGCCGGGAGCGTCCCACCCTGTCCGGGGTCGACCTCACGGTCCCCGAGGGCGAGCTCGTGCTGCTCGTCGGACCCTCCGGTGTCGGCAAGTCGACCTTGCTGGGTACGGTTTCGGGGCTCGTCCCGCACTTCACGGGCGGGCTGCTGTCGGGCCGGGTCACGGTGGACGGCCGTGACACCCGGACGCACAAGCCGCGTGAACTGGCCGATCTGGTCGGGACCGTGGGCCAGGATCCCCTGGCGCACTTCGTCACGGACACCGTCGAGGACGAGCTCGCGTACGGCATGGAGTCGCTGGGGCTCGCCCCGGACGTGATGCGCCGCAGGGTCGAGGAGACCCTCGATCTGCTGGGCCTGGCCGAGCTGCGGGACCGGCCGATCGCGACCCTGTCGGGTGGCCAGCAGCAGCGGGTGGCGATCGGTTCGGTGCTCACCCCGCACCCGAAGGTGCTGGTGCTGGACGAGCCGACCTCCGCGCTGGACCCGGCGGCGGCCGAGGAGGTCCTCGCGGTCCTCCAGCGGCTGGTGCACGACCTGGGCACGACCGTGCTGATGGCCGAACACCGGCTGGAGCGCGTGGTGCAGTACGCGGACCAGGTCGTGCTGCTGCCCGCCCCGGGCGAGGCCCCGGTGACGGGTCCGCCCGCCGGGATCATGAAGGTGTCGCCGGTCCGGCCGCCGGTGGCCGAGCTGGGCCTGCTGGCGGGCTGGGACCCGCTGCCCCTGTCGGTACGGGACGCCCGGCGCGGGGCGGGCGGGCTGCGGGAGCGGCTGTCGCACGCGGCCCGCCGGGGCGGCGGGGGCATCGGGGTGCGCGGCGGCCTCGGAGCAGCCGGGTGCCGGGACGCCCGTGCGGGCGGGCGCGTCCCCGGCGTCGGACCGGGCGCGGGAGGCCGCCTCGGGGCCGGGCTCGCCTGAGGCCGCGTCCGGGCCGGACGCGGTCCCGGGGACGGTGGCTGGTCCGGCTGGTCCGGCTGGTCCGGCTGGTCCGGCTGGTCCGGCTGGTTCTACCGGTTCGGCTGGTCCTACCGGTCCGGCTGGTGCGACTGGTCCGGCTGGTGGGCGGCCGCCCGTCCCCGCCCGTCCCTCCCGTCCCGGGCGCCTCGCCCGGCTGCTGGGGCGGAGGTCCGCCGCTTCCCCCGCCCCGGCCCCCGTCGATCCGGTCACCCGGGTCGACGGGCTCGGGGTGCGGCGCGGCCGGGTCGAGGCGCTGCGGCGGGTGACGCTCACCGTGGCGCCGGGCGAGACGGTGGCCCTGATGGGGCGCAACGGGGCCGGCAAGTCCACGCTGCTCGGCGCGCTCGTCGGCATGATCGAGCCCACCGCGGGCACCGTGCGCGTCGGCGGCCTGGCTCCGGCCCGGACGGACCCGCGGGCGATGGTGCGCCGGGTCGGCCTCGTACCGCAGGAGCCGCGCGATCTGCTGTACGCGGACACGGTGGCCGCCGAGTGCGCCGCCGCCGACCGGGACGCGGGCGCGGCGGAGGGCACCTGCCGGGCGCTGGTGTCCAGGCTGCTGCCGGGGGTCGGGGACGACACCCACCCCCGGGACCTGTCCGAGGGGCAGCGCCTCGCGCTCGCCCTGGCACTCGTGCTGACGGGCCGCCCGCCGCTGCTGCTGCTCGACGAGCCGACCCGGGGCCTGGACTACGCGGCGAAGGCCCGGCTCGTCGGTGTGCTGCGGGGGCTCGCGGCCGAGGGGCACGCGATCGTCCTGGCCACGCACGACGTGGAGCTGGCGGCGGAGCTGGCGCACCGGGTGGTGATCCTCGCGGACGGGGAGGTCGTCGCGGACGGCCCGACCGGACAGGTGGTGGTCTCCTCCCCCGCGTTCGCCCCGCAGACGGCGAAGATCCTCGCCCCGCAGGAGTGGCTGACCGTGTCCCAGGTTCGCGGGGCGCTGGAGGTGGGAGCGTGAGCGTGAGCGTGAAGGGGACGACAGACGTCACCGGGCGGGCTTCCCGGCCCGTGCGGCTGGGGCCGAAGTCGGTGGCCGTGCTGCTGCTGACCGGCGCCGTCGGTGTGGTCGCCTTCGGGTGGCCGCTGCTGGCGGACGCCGGGTCCGGGCTCGCGCACGCGAAGGACGCGCCCTGGCTGTTCGCGGCGCTGCTGCCGCTGCTCGTCGCGGTGGTGGTGGCGACGATCTCCGAGTCCGGGATGGACGCCAAGGCCGTCGCGATGCTCGGTGTGCTGGCGGCGGTCGGAGCGGCGTTGCGCCCGCTGGGAGCGGGGACCGCGGGGCTGGAGCCGATGTTCTTCCTGATGGTGCTGAGCGGGCGGGTGCTCGGGCCCGGGTTCGGTTTCGTGCTCGGCTCGGTGACCATGTTCGCCTCGGCGCTGCTGACGGGCGGGGTCGGGCCGTGGATGCCGTTCCAGATGCTGTCGATGGGCTGGTTCACCATGGGCGCGGGCCTGCTGCCGGGGCACGACCGGCTGCGCGGGCGAGCCGAGCGGGCGATGCTCGCTGCCTACGGGTGCGTGGCGGCGTTCGCGTACGGCACGGTGATGAACCTCCAGGGCTGGCCGCTCATCGCCGGTCTCGGTTCGGGTGTCTCGTTCGTGGCGGGCGACCCGCTGCACGAGAACCTGGTGCGGTTCCTGGCCTACTGCGCGGCGACCTCGCTGGGCTGGGACCTGGGGCGTGCGGTGCTGACGGTGGTCCTCACCCTGACGCTCGGCCCGACGCTGCTGAGGGCGCTGCGCCGGGCCACCCGCCGCGCCGCGTTCGACGCGCGGGCGGCGTTCGACGAGCCCGAGGGGACGGCCCCGGGCTCATCGTGAAGGGCCGCCGGGCCCCTGGGGCCGCCAGGGCCGCCGGGCCCGTCACGGGGTCACAGCCGCTGGATGATCGTCCCCGTGGCCAGGGCTCCTCCCGCGCACATCGTGATCAGCGCGAACTCCTTGTCGCGGCGTTCCAGCTCGTGCAGGGCCGTGGTGATCAGCCGGGCGCCCGTCGCGCCGACCGGGTGGCCCAGCGCGATCGCGCCGCCGTTGACGTTGACCTTCTCCAGGCCGTCGAGGTCCGCCTCGAACTCCTGCGCCCAGCTCAGCACCACCGACGCGAACGCCTCGTTGATCTCGACGAGGTCGATGTCGCGCAGCGACATGCCGGCCTTGCCGAGCACCGCCCGGGTCGCGTCGATCGGACCGTCGAGGTGGAAGTGCGGGTCCGAGCCGACGAGGGCCTGGGCGACGATCCGGGCCCGGGGCTTGAGCTTCAGGGCCCGTGCCATGCGCCTGGAGGACCACAGGAGGGCCGCGGCCCCGTCGGATATCTGCGAGGAGTTGCCCGCCGTGTGGATCGCGCTCGGCATGACGGCCTTCAGTCCGGCGAGCGCCTCCATCGAGGTGTCGCGCATCCCCTCGTCCCGGTCGACGAGCCGCCACATGCCCTGTCCGGCCGCCTGCTCCTCCTCGGTGGTCGGGACCTGGACGGCGTACGTCTCGCGCTTGAAGCGCTCCTCGGCCCAGGCGGCGGCCGCCCGCTGCTGGGAGAGCAGGCCGAGGGCGTCGACCCGCTCCCGGGTCAGGCCGCGTTTGCGGCCGATGCGCTCGGCGGCCTCGAACTGGTTGGGCAGGTCGACGTTCCACTCGTCGGGCCAGGGCTTGCCCGGTCCGTGCTTGGAGCCGCTGCCCAGCGGCACCCGGGACATCGCCTCGACGCCGCAGCTGATGCCGACGTCGATGACCCCGGCGGCGACCATGTTGGCGACCATGTGGGAGGCCTGCTGCGAGGAGCCGCACTGGCAGTCCACCGTGGTGGCGGCCGTCTCGTAGGGCAGGCCGACGGTCAGCCAGGCGGTGCGGGCCGGGTTCATCGACTGCTCGCCGGCGTGGGTGACGGTGCCGCCGACGATCTGTTCGACGCAGTCGGCCTGGATGCCGGTGCGACCGAGGAGTTCACGGTAGGTCTCGCCCAGCAGGTAGGCGGGGTGCAGATTGGCGAGCGCGCCTCCGCGCTTGCCGATGGGAGTGCGTACGGCTTCGACGATGACGGGTTCCGCGGCCATGAGCTCGTCCTCTCCTCGCGCTTCCGCAGGGGGCGTCCCGGCGCCCACGGAAGGAACTAGTACGCGTTCTAGTTCTGCTCAGCAGTCTCGTGACGGCGGCCCGGCCGCGCAAGGGGCGTGCAGGCGCCGCGCACGCGCGACCCCGCACCGGAAGCGCCTCCCGCGCACCCCCGGACTCCCGCCCTGGGCGGTGGATCCGGCCACATCTCTTGCCACTTGTAGAACTCGTTACTACCTTGCGGGCAGCTCCTGATGGGTCGTCAGACGCAGGGTGGCGCTCATCGGACGCTTCGCGATCAGATCCGGAGTGGAGAGGTGCCCATGCGCTGCCCCCATCTGCCCGACGGGTTCGACTTCACCGATCCCGATCTCCTCCAAGACCGTGTACCGCACCCGGAGTTCGCCCTGATGCGGGAGACCGCACCGGTCTGGTGGTGCACCCAGCCGCCCAACATCTCCGGGTTCGGCGACGCGGGCTACTGGGCCGTCACCCGCCACGCGGACGTCAAGTACGTCTCCACGCACCCGGAGTTGTTCTCCTCGAACACCAACACCGCCGTCATCCGCTTCAACGAGACGATCAGCCGCGACCAGATCGACGTCCAGAAAATGATCATGCTGAACATGGACCCGCCGGAACACACCCGGGTCCGTCAGATCGTCCAGCGCGGCTTCACCCCGCGCGCGGTGCGCTCGCTGGAGGCCGCCCTACGCTCCCGGGCCCGCTCCATCGTCGAGACCGCCCTCGCGTCGGCGGACGCGGACGGCTCCTTCGACTTCGTGACGAACATCGCGGTGGAGCTTCCGCTCCAAGCCATCGCGGAGCTCATCGGCGTACCGCAGGAGGACCGGTCCAAGATCTTCGACTGGTCCAACAAGATGGCGGCGTACGACGATCCGGAGTACGCGATCACCGAGGAGGTCGGCGCCGAGGCGGCGATGGAGATCGTGGCGTACTCGATGAACCTGGCGGCCGCCCGCAAGGCGTGCCCGGCCGAGGACATCGTCACGCAGCTGGTCGCCGCGGAGGGCGAAGGGAACCTGTCCTCCGACGAGTTCAGCTTCTTCGTGATCCTGCTCGCGGTGGCAGGGAACGAGACGACCCGCAACGCGATCAGCCACGGCATGCACGCCTTCCTCACCCACCCCGAGCAGTGGGAGCTGTACAAGCGGGAACGGCCGAGGACCACCGCCGAGGAGATCGTGCGCTGGGCGACGCCGGTCGTCTCCTTCCAGCGGACCGCCACCCAGGACCTGGAGCTGGGCGGCCGGCGGATCAGGAAGGGCGAACGGGTGGGTCTCTTCTACTCGTCGGCCAACAACGACCCGGAGGTGTTCGACACCCCGGAGACCTTCGACATCACCCGCGACCCCAACCCGCACCTCGGATTCGGGGGCGGCGGACCGCACTTCTGCCTGGGCAAGTCGCTGGCCGTGATGGAGATCGACCTGATCTTCAACGCCATCGCCGACGTGCTGCCGGAGCTGCGGCTGCTGGAGGATCCGCGACGGCTGCGGTCGGCCTGGCTCAACGGGATCAAGCAGCTCCAGGTGGGCGTCCCGGGCGTCTCCCCGGAGTCCTGAAACCCTCCGCCGAGTGGCGGGGCCCGCACGGCGGGCGGACCATGTGAGGACGCGGCGATCCACGCCGAAGGGGTGCCGGGACCACGTCGACCGTCCCGGCACCCCTTCGGCCCGCTGCACGCGCCCTCGGCGATCACGTGCCGCCGGCCACCGCCTTTCCGGCCGGTACGGGCTCCGGCTGCTCCGCCGCCGGGTCCGCGGGCGGCGGTCCGGAGGGCTGCGCCGCCGCTTCCCGTTCCTCGTCGACCAGCTTCCTCGGTCCCGACAGCACGTACGTCAGGCCGAAGCCGGCCGACACGACCACGGCGCCGCCGACCGCGTCGAGCACCCAGTGGTTGGCGGTGGCCACGATCGCGGCGATGGTGAAGAGCGGGTGCAGCAGGCCGAGCGCTTTCATCCACAGCTTCGGGGCCAGCATCACGATGACCACACCGCACCACAGCGACCAGCCGAAGTGCAGCGACGGCATCGCCGCGTACTGGTTGGTGACGGTGGTCAGCGTCCCGTAGTCGGGCTTCGCGAAGTCCTGCACCCCGTGGACGGTGTCGATGAAGCCGAGGCCGGGCATCAGCCGGGGCGGGGCCAGGGGGTAGAGCCAGAAGCCGACGAGCGCGAGGAGCGTGGCGAAGCCGATGGAGGAGCGGACCCAGCGGTAGTCGGCGGGGCGGCGCACGTACAGCACGCCGAGGATCGTCAGCGGGACGATGAAGTGGAAGGTCGAGTAGTAGTAGTCGAAGAACTCCCGCAGCCAGTCGATCTTGACGACCGTGTGGTTGACCCAGTGCTCGATGTCGATGTGCAGCCACTGCTCGATGGCGTGGATCTGCCGGCCGTGCTCCTCGGCGAGCGGGCGGCCCGCCCGGGCGGCGAGGCGGACCTGGGCGTAGGCGTCGTAGACGACCCGGATCAGCAGGAGTTCCAGCAGCAGGTTGGGGCGGGTGAAGACCCGGCGCCAGAACGGCAGGAGCGGCACGCGTCTCCACCGCGCCGCGACCGGCTTCGCGTAGTCGGTGGGGACCGGGTGCTGCCAGTACGGCGAGGAGCGGGGCACGAACGGGGCGAGGCAGGCCGCGCCGAGCGCCGTGAGGAGCAGGATGTTGTCGCGTACGGGGAAGAGCGCCTCGATGTTCGGCAGCAGCATCGTGCCCGGCAGGGTCACGGCGAGCACCACCACGGACGGCCAGACCAGCCGGTCGGAGGCCCGCTTGCCGACCCTGCCGACGACCGCGAGGAGCACCCAGAGCAGTTGGTGCTGCCAGGCGGTCGGCGAGACGGCGACGACGGCGCAGCCGGTCACGGCCACCGCGAGGAGCAGCTGGCCGTCCTCGGCGTAGCGCACCGCGCGCCGCAGCCCGATGACCACGACACCGGCGGCGAGCACCAGGAACAGGGCGATCTCCGCGGGACCTTCGAGGCCGAGCCGGAGCAGCGCCCCGTGCAGGGACTGGTTGGCCAGGCTGTCCGGCCGCTCCCCCAGTCCGGCGCCCGCGAGGTGGTGCACCCAGTACGTCCACGAGTCCTTCGGCGCCGCGGCCCAGGCGAGGGCCGTGGCGAGGGCGAAGGCCGCGCCCGCGCTCACCGACGCCCGCCGTCTGCCGGTCAGCCAGAGCAGGGCGGCGAAGAGCAGCAGCACCGGCTGGAAGGCGGCGGCGATGCCGACGAGGACGCCCGCCGCCCGGTGGTCCCGGACGACGAACCAGGCCAGGAGCACCAGCAGGACGGGCAGGATGCTGGTCTGGCCCAGGTGCAGGGTGTTGCGGACCGGCAGCGACAGCATCAGCAGGCTGATCGCGACGGGGGCCGCGAGCAGGGCCGTCCGGCGGCTCACCGGGGCGGGCAGGGCCCGGGCGGCGACGAGGCCGAGGGCGACGACGAGCAGCAGGGACCCGAACGTCCAGGCCACGCCCAGGGCCTGCTGGGCCGTGGCGGTGAGCGGCTTCAGGACGAGCCCGGCGAAGGGCGTCCCGGTGAACCGGCCGCTGTCGTACAGCGAGCCCGTCATGTGCAGGACGCCGTTCTCCCCGATCCAGGTCTCCAGATCGAGGAAGCGTTCCCCGGGTGGCTGCCGGAGCACCACCGCCACCTGCCGTACCGCGAGCACGGCCACGACCAGCCAGAGCAGGGCCCTGGTCAGCCCCGCCCCCGCTCCCGTGTCCGCCGCCGCGTCACCGCGCACCCTGTGATCCGCATTCACCACGCTGCGCCGACCCTCCCACCGTTCCGTGCATCGCCCTTCGAGTGGGGGCATGCAGGATGAAGCCTCGCATTGCCCCACGGGGCAGACCCAATCAACCCCCTCTTTGCCTGGCTGTCATCCTGCTTCGGTCCGGAAGAATTCGTCCGTGAGGATGACGGGGCGCCGGAAGGCTGCCGTCGGCCCCTGGGAGCCCCCGGGCACGCACCGGAAATCTCGGACGGCACGCGGAGACTTCGGGCGGGGGCGGGAGGGTTCAGGCGTCCGGGTCGGCGGGGGTGTCCGCCTGCCAGGCGGTGAACAGGGGTACGTCATCGGTTCCGGCCAGCACGACGAGGCCGAAGGGCCGGTCGAAGGCGAGGTGGTGGACCCGCTGCGGCCGGGGGGCGGCCCCCGCCGGGGCCATGGCGACCACCGTCACGGCCGCGGCCTCCACGCCTTCCTCGGCGATCTTCAGCACGGCTTCCTGGATCACGTCGGAGACGAGGAGACGTTCGGGCGAGAGGCCCGAGAAGTCGGCGTCGTCGGAGGTGGCCAGCCGTACGCCGAGGGCGGGCAGCTGCTCGGTGACGGTCACCCGGGTCCGCAGCGCGAGCCGCGGCAGCCCGATGGTCACCCGGTCGGCGTCCAGCCCGGTACCCGCGCTCCGGGGCGCCCAGCCCACCGGGAGCACCCGCTCGGGGCCCGCCCCCGGCTCGCCCAGGACGAGACGGACCCGGGCTCCGGGGCCGCCGCCGGGCTCCCGCTCGCAGCGCAGCTCGACGACGTGCGCCCCGCCGGCCTTCCAGGCGTCGGCCACCGGCACGTCCCGGAACATGGTCGGCACCGGGCGGACCGTTCCGGCCGCGTCGGTGAACGGCAGGTCCCGGGTGCGCCGCTGCTCGAACGGCTTCTCCCAGCGGGCCTTCAGCGCCAGGACGTTGACGTGGGCGAGCAGGGTGTCGTCGGTGATCTCCAGCGGCAGCCGTGCGATCAGCCCGCCGGTGGCCTCGCGCACCCAGGCGTCGGCGGCCGCCGGGTCCATCGGGTCGAAGCGGACGTCCGGCAGCGCCTCCCGGTACGCGCGCAGCACGGGCACCCGGCTCCAGACCCGGGTGGCGACGCCCAGCGCACCGGTCCTCGCCAGCTCGCGGGCCACCTCCGTGACGGCCGGGGCGGCCTCCCGGTCCGCGGTACCGAGGAGGGCCCGGAGCTCGGCCGCGGTACCGCCGCGGGCGCCGGCGGCGACGGCGGCCAGGGCGAGCCACAGTCCGGCGGGCGAGCGGACGAAGCCGGCGGCCGGCTCGTTACGGGACCAACGGCGACCCCGTCCTCGGCCCCGGCCCGCCGTTCCCCCGGCGGCGGCCGGGCCGGCCTGTATCCAGCGTTCGGCGAGATGCTGGATCGCCCGGGTCGTCATCGTGGTCGTGGTGGTGCTGCCGGTCGTGATGGTGCTGGTGGTCGCGGTCGCGCCGCTGGTCGCGGCCTCGCTCGCGGACGTGTCGCTCACTGCTGCCCCCGTACGGGTAATTGCGTCGCCGTCAGGCCGTGCGGCAGCAAGAATGCCCCACATGACCTGGACCGTGGCCACCGAACGCTTCGACTCCCCCGATGCGAGCGCCCTGCGCCGTGACTACTACGACGAGGTCGCGAGCCGCTACTGGCAGCGGCCCGCGACCGCCGAGGAGATCGCCGACGGGCTGGCCGACGACGGGGCCGACCTGCTCGTCCCGCCGACCGGGCAGTTCGTCGTCGGCCGCTGCGGGAGCGAGGCGGCGGGCTGTGCCGGGCTGGTGCTGACGGAGGAGGCCGAGGCGGGTACGGCGGAGCTGACGCGGGTGTACGTGCGCCCGGCGTTCCGGGGCACGGGCGGCGGCGGACTGCTGCTGGCCGCGGTGGAGGAGGCGGCCAGGGAGTACGGCGTACGGCTGCTGCGCCTGGACACCCGCCACGACCTGGTCGAGGCGCGTGGGCTGTACGCGAAGCACGGGTACCGGGAGGTGCCGGCGTTCCACCGCCGTGACCCGTACGCGGAGCGCTGGTTCGCCAAGGAGCTGTGACCCGGCCCCGGTGCGCGGGAGGCGCGCGGGGCTCAGGCCGCTCGGTGATGTCCGGGCGGGTGGTGGCGGCGGTGCGCGGGAGGCGCGCGGGGCTCAGACGGGCGGGTGGTGGCGACCGGGGCCGTCGAGGTCGTCGTGGATCCGGCTGTGTTCCTCGCGCTCGTCGCGGCGCAGATGGGCCTCGTGGTCGCGGGGAGGCGTCGGCGCGTGGGGCCGCTCCCGGGTGGAACCGCTGACCTCGGCGGTCAGTTCGCTGACGAGCCGGACCAGGTCGGTGGGACGCTCGGGCCCCCACCAGTCGCCGAGGAGCTCGGCGAGCGAGTCCTCGCGGGCCTGAGAGAGCCGGACGACGGCCTCGGCCCCGGAGTCGGTGAGGATCATCTGCAGCCCCTCCCGGCGGGCCAGTCCGCGTTCCTCGATCTGCCGGGCCGCGTCGGTGATCACGTGCAGCGGCACGGGAACCGTCTCGGCGAGCCGGGCGGGTTCGACGGTGCCGTGCCGTTTGATCCGCAGAAGCAGCCAGCCGGACGCCGGCAGCAGGTCGTACCCGGCTCGCGCGGTGATCTTCTCGTAGATCTCCCGGCGGCCCTCCCGGGTGGCGAGCACCGACAGGGCGCGGGCGCACTCGTCGTACGAGGAGCGCTCGACCGGATTGGAGGCGAAGGTCTGGCCCGCGTCCGGGGCGGTCACCGAGCCACGGAGCTTGTCCTCCCGGAGGAACCAGGCGAGGACGAAGGCCAGCAGGACGACCGGGGCCGCGTACAGGAAGACGTCCGTGATGGAGGTGGAGTACGCGCTGAGGACGCCGGGCCGCAGGTCGGCGGGGAGCTGCCCGAGGGCCCGGGGATCGGCGGCCAGACTGCCCGCGTCGATGCCCGGCGGCAGCGGCTGTCCGGCGAGCGCGTCCGTCAGCTGCCCGGTCAGCCGGTTGGTGAAGATGGTCCCGAAGACGGCCACGCCGAACGCCGCGCCGATGGACCGGAAGAACGTCGCGCCGGAGGTGGCGACCCCCAGGTCCTGGTAGGAGACGGAGTTCTGGGCGACCAGGACGAGGACCTGCATCACCAGGCCGAGCCCCGCGCCGAAGACGAAGAAGTAGACGCTCATCAGCCAGGTGGAACTGTTCTCGTCGAGGCGGTGGAGAAGCAGCAGGCCGACGGTGGTCAGGGCCGTGCCGAGGACCGGGAAGACCTTCCAGCGGCCGGTCCGGCTGACGACCTGGCCGGAGGCGGTCGAGGTGATCAGCAGGCCGAACACCATCGGCAGCATGTGCACACCGGACATCGTCGGAGTGATGTCGTGGACCACCTGGAGGAACGTGGGGAGGTAGGTCATCGCGCCGAACATGGCGAAGCCGATGACGAAACTGATCACGGCGACGAGGGTGAACGTGCGGATCCGGAACAGTTTCAGCGGCAGCACGGGCTCGACGGCACGCCGTTCGGCGGCGATGAAGGCCACGAGCAGGACGACGGCGAGCACCGCGAGCCCGATGATCTGCGGGGACCCCCAGGCCCAGGTCGAGCCGCCGAGGGAGGCGATGAGCACCAGGCTGGTCGCGACGGCCGCGATGAGGAAGGTGCCGAGGTAGTCGATGGTGTGCTTCTCCCGGCGGACCGGGATGTGCAGGACGGCCGCGATGACGCCCAGCGCGACGACGCCGATCGGCAGGTTGATGTAGAAGACCCAGCGCCAGCTGAGGTGTTGGGTGAAGAGGCCGCCGAGGAGCGGCCCGAGGACACTCGTCACACCGAAGACGGCACCGAAGAGCCCTTGGTACTTGCCGCGTTCGCGCGGGGTGACGAGGTCGCCGACGATCGCCATCGACAGCACCATGAGCCCACCGCCGCCGAGTCCCTGGAGCGCGCGGAATCCGATCAGCTGGGGCATGTTCTGGGCGACCCCGCAGAGCGCGGAGCCGATCAGGAAGATCACGATCGCGGTCTGGAAGAGCTTCTTGCGGCCGTACTGGTCGCCGAGCTTCCCCCACAGCGGGGTCGCCGCGGTGGCCGCCAGCAGATAGGCGGTCACCACCCAGGAGAGGTGGTCGAGCCCGCCGAGCTCGCTGACGATCGTCGGGAGCGCCGTGGAGACGATGGTCTGGTCGAGTGCCGCGAGCAGCATGCCGAGCAGCAGCGCCCCGATCGCCACCAGGACGCTCCGGTGGGAGTGTCCCTCACCGGGGGCCGCGGCCGGGGGCGGCGGGCTCAGCTGCTGGGACATGGGCGTCTCCTCGGTCCGCTGCGTCCACTGATCCACTACACCCCCATCCTGGACGTTTCGCCCCGTTATGGCCTGCCGAGGAAGGACCGCGCCCCCTGTGGGCCGTTGGGCCCGGCCGGAGCGGGCTGCATAATCGCAGGCAGTTCAAGGGGAGGGGACCCACGATGACCGGACACGCATGCCCGGAGTGCGGCAGACGGACGGCCGGGGAGCCCGGCACGGAGCACCGGGTGCCGTGCCGGTGCGGCGCGGGCGCGGGGTCGGCCCCGCTCACGGAGGACGAGCAGCGGGCCGCCCGTACGGCGGAGATCGCCGCGGCCGAGGACTTCGACCCGCTGCGCATCCGCCCGTACGTGAAGCTGACCGACCGGGTGGCCCCGTCCTCCGGCCCGACCGACCGGATGGACCCGCCCTCCGGCCCGACCGGGGGCACGCGGCCCGGAACGTGGACCGGCGAGACGTTCGGGGCCGAGCGACAGGGGCCCGGCGCTCCGGAAACGGCGGCCACCACGATGCCGCTGTTCCTGGGCGGCGACGGCCCGGACGGCGGTACGGGCGTGGGGACGGGTACGGGCGCAGGCCCGGGTGCGCGCGCGGGCATGGGTACGGGCCCGGGTGCGGATGCGGGCATGGCCCCGGGTGCGGGTACGGGCGCAGGCTCGGGCGGGGGCGTGTACACCGATGCGTACGCGGCACCGGCCGACAGCGGGAGCCGCAGGCGGACCGCCGCCGCGGGCCCGGCCTATGCCACCGACCCCGTGCGGCCGCGCCGCAGGCGACCCTTCGGGGCGCTCGCCGTGGGGGCGGCCATGGCCGCGGTGGTCGGCACGGCGGCCTTCGCCGGCGGGCTGTTCGGCGGCGACGACAGCGGGGACGAGGCACTGCCGGAAGCGACCACGAGCGTCCCCGACACGGAGGACGAACCGGCCGCGTCGGTGGCCCCGTCCCCCTCCGCGTCGGCCGCTCCGTCCCGTACGCCGTCCCGTTCGGCCACACCGTCGGCCTCGCCGTCCGCGTCCGCGTCCCCGACGAAGAGCCGGGAGCCCTCGCCGACCGCCACCGCGTCCGCGTCCCCGACGGCGAGCGCGTCGCCCACCCCGGAGGACGGCGGCACGCCCACGTCCTCACCGTCCGCCGCCCCGCCCGCGGAGCTGGCCGGCCCTTCGCTGCGGCCGGGCGACCGGGGCCCGGAGGTCGGTGTGCTGCAGAACCGGCTCAGGGAGGTGTGGCTCTACTCGGGGCCGTCCGACCAGTACTACAGCGACCGGGTGGAGAACGCGGTGGCGATCTACCAGTCGTACAAGCCGATCCAGGGCGACCCGATGGGCGTGTACGGGCCGAACACGCGGCGCGCGCTGGAAGCGGAGACGAGCGGACGCGGACGCCGCTGAGCCCGGACGGATCCGCACGCCGAGCGGTGGACGCGGCAGGCGGCGGGCGATGGGCAGCGGGTGGCGGACGGCGGGCAGCAGGCGGACGGACAGCAGAAGGCCGACAGCAGATGGGGGGGCCGCGGCGGGATTGGCGTTCGAGCCCCTGTTTTTGTATCGTGATGGAACAAAGTAGCTCCCGCCCGCACTCCCTGACCGGCGGGCGGGGGTTGCTCTGTCACCGACCCGCGGCACGCGCGCCCGGGCTGTTCGCCTTTCTCCCCGCGCTTCTGGAGCAGCCGATGCCGGCCACCGTCCTCACCGCTCACGCCCTCCTGCTCGACATGGACGGCACCCTCGTGAACTCCGACGCGGTGGTGGAGCGCTGCTGGCGGCGCTGGGCGACCGAGCACGGACTCGACCCCGAGGCCGCCCTCAAGGTGGTGCACGGCCGTCAGGGGTACGCCACGATGGCCGTCCTGCTCCCGGACCGTCCGATGGAGGAGAACTACGCGGACAACCGGGTGATGCTCGCCGAGGAGACCGCCGACGTCGAGGGCGTCGTGCCGATCGGCGGGGCGCCCGCCTTCATGGCCGCGATCGCCGAACTGCCGCACGCCCTGGTGACCTCCGCCGACAGCGCGCTCGCGACGGCCCGGATGGGTGCGGCGGCGCTGCCGATGCCCGCCGTGCGCGTCACGGCCGAACAGGTCGGCGCCAGCAAGCCCGACCCCGAGGGCTTCCTCAAGGGCGCGGCGGAACTGGGCTTCGACGCGGCGGACTGCATCGTGTTCGAGGACTCCGAGGCGGGCATCGCGGCGGGCCGCGCCGCGGGCATGCGCGTCGTGGGCGTCGGCCCGCGCGCCGCAGCACTGAACCCGGACGCCCATGTGGCGGACCTGACGCAGGTGCGGGTGGAGGCGGCCGGGGACGGCTCGATCCGCCTGCACATCGACGAGGCCTGAGGAACGAGCCGGAAAAGGCCGGAGACTCCGGACCCCTGCCCTCAGAATTCCCTGCCCCCGAGGTTCTCCGACCTCGGGGTTTTCCGACTCCGCGCCCCGCCAGCCTCGGAACTCCCCCGCCCTCGCGACTCGCCGAACCCGCGGCTTTCACGGCCCCACCACCCTCCGGCCTCGGAGCCTTACGACCCCGCGACCTTCCCGACCCCGCGGTTCCGCACCCTCACGGCCCCCGCCCCGCCACTCTCCAGCCTCGGGCCTTCCCGACCCCGCGGGGCCCTCCCCCTCGCGGCCTTCCCATCACGGCGGCTCTCCACCCCGGGCCTCTCCCGCCCCGGACCTTCCCGCCCCGGCGCTCCCCGGCCCAGAAGCTCCCGATCCCGTACGCCGCCGAAGGGGGCGCGACCGGCGACCCGAGCGCCCCACCCCGCCACCGGAGGCACCCAACACCCCACGGAACGGGCCTCCGTGGCGGACCGGCGCGCCCCCGCGATCCGTCACTCCCCTTGCACACCCCTTGATGTGACGTGCACATGTCGCCACTCTGTTACCTGACGCCCACCCCACAGAAACCTGGCGTCGCCACGATGGCCGGGATCCGCCCAAGCCCGACCGTCGCCCACCCACGCACCCCCCACATCAAGGGAGTTCGCATGTCCGGTGTCTACGCGCGTCGCCTCTCCGTCGTCGCCGCAACCGCAGCGCTCGCCGCCACCTCCACCCTGTTCACCGCTCCCAGCGCCCAGGCCGCCATGCCGACCCCGGTCAGCGCGGCGACCGCGCGGACCTACCTCGGCCAGCTCACCGTGGGCGCGGAGGGTTCGTCCAGCGGCTACAGCCGGGACAAGTTCCCGCACTGGATCACGCAGTCGGGGACCTGCAACACCCGCGAGGTCGTCCTCAAGCGCGACGGCACGAACGTCCAGCAGAACTCCTCCTGCGCGGCGGTCAGCGGCACGTGGTACTCGCCCTACGACGGCGCCACCTGGAGCGCCGCCTCCGACGTCGACATCGACCACATGGTCCCGCTGGCCGAGGCCTGGCGTTCCGGCGCGAGCAGCTGGACCACCGCCCAGCGCCAGTCGTTCGCCAACGACCTGACCCGCCCTCAGCTCATCGCGGTCACCGACAACGTGAACCAGTCCAAGGGCGACAAGGACCCGGCGGAGTGGATGCCGCCGCGCTCCGCG
The DNA here is from genome assembly GCF_018866325.1 of Streptomyces sp. YPW6. Classification (NCBI taxonomy): domain Bacteria; kingdom Bacillati; phylum Actinomycetota; class Actinomycetes; order Kitasatosporales; family Streptomycetaceae; genus Streptomyces; species Streptomyces sp. YPW6. The sequence goes on along the minus strand of NZ_CP076457.1, from coordinate 5,691,069 downwards.
TACAAGTGCACTTACGTCCGCGCCTGGGTCCACGTCAAGAAGCAGTACAACCTCAGCGTCGACTCCGCCGAGAAGAGCGCCCTGCAGTCGGCCCTGAACGGCTGCTGACGCCGCCACCGGCCTCACGACGCCCCCGCCGGGACCCGTGCACCCTCCCTCCGCGTTCTGTACGTTACGGAGCCGATCCGTACCGGCGTCGCGAGGAGGCACCACATGGCCGGGCTGCGGCTGGGACCACTGCTGCGGTACGTCGACTGGGAGTCCGGGTCCACCGCGACCGTCTGGGTCGAGGCGAGCCGTCCGTGCACCGTGGAGGTCAGGTGCGCGGACGGCGCCGCGGGGTCCTCGCCCACCTTCTCGGTGGCCGGGCATCACTACGCCCTGATCGTGGTGGAGGGGCTGACGCCCGGCTCCACGACGGCGTACGAGGTGCTGATCGGATCCCGGCGCGTCTGGCCGCCCGACGGCACCCGCCTCCCGCCGAGCACCATCACCACGCCGCCGGTGGCGACACCGGGGGACGGGGCGGAGGGCGCGGAGGGCCCGGCTGACCTCGCCGGGGCGGCGCCGGGCGGCGTGCGGATCTCGTTCGGGTCGTGCCGCTGGGCGGCCGCCCCGGACGGCGGGCACGACCCCGTGGGGCCGGACGCCCTGGTCACCCTGGCCACCCACCTCGCCGCGGACCCGGAGGCCGAGCGGCCCGACGTCCTGCTGCTCCTGGGCGACCAGGTGTACGCGGACGAGACCTCCGCCGCGACCCGGCGCAGACTCGCCGCCCGCAGGGACGTGACCGAGCCGCCCGGCACGGAGATCGCGGACTACGAGGAGTACACCTACCTCTACGACGAATCGTGGCGCGACCCGGAGGTCCGCTGGCTGCTCTCCACGGTTCCCACCTGCATGATCTTCGACGACCACGACGTGATCGACGACTGGAACACCAGCGCCGCCTGGCAGCGGGACATGCGCGCCACACCCTGGTGGCACGAACGGATCGTCAGCGGGCTGATGTCGTACTGGGTCCACCAGCACCTGGGCAACCTCTCCCCCGCCGAACTGGCCGCCGACCCCGTGTACGCGGCGGTCCGGAGATCCCCCGACGGCACCGAGGCGCTGCGCCGGTTCGCCGCCGAGGCCGACGCGGATCCCGCCCGTACCCGATGGAGCTACCGGCGTGTTTTCGGCCGAGTACGGCTGGTGATGGTCGACACCCGGGCGGCCCGCGTCCTGGCCGAGGGGCAGCGGGCGATGCTCGGCCCCGAGGAGGCCGACTGGCTGCGGGCAGCGGTTCTGGACGATCCCACTTCCTGTGACCATCTGCTCATCGGCAGCTCTCTGCCGTGGCTGCTCCCCCCGCTCGTCCACGACGCGGAGCGGTGGAACGCCTCCCTGTGCGCCGGCGCACGCGGGGACCACTGGGCACGCTTCGGCGAGAAGCTGCGCCGCGCGGCTGACCTGGAACATTGGGCCGCTTTCCCGGAATCCTTCGACCGGTTCACGGAGTTGCTGCGGGAGGCCGCGAGCGGCCCGGACGCCCCGGCGACGGTATGCGTCCTCTCGGGCGATGTGCACCACGCCTACATCGCCGAGCCCCGTCGGCCGGACGCCCCGACCGGGCACGGATCCGCGCCCGCCCCCGCTTCCGCCCCCGACCCCGGAAGCGCCCCGGCGTCCCGCACCCTTCAGCTGACCTGCTCCCCCGTGCACAACTCGGTCCCCCGGTGGATCCGGGCGGGATTCCGCTTCGGCTGGAGCGCGGCGGGCCGGCGGATCGGCCGACTCCTGGCACGCCACTCCCGCGCCGGAACGTCTCCGGTCACCTGGGACAGGGCGGGCGGCCCCTGGTTCGGCAACCAGCTCATGACACTCACCCTGCATGGCCGGAAGTCTGCGCTGACATTGGTACAGGCCACGACGGGGAAGCGAGGAGCCCAGCTCGAAGCGGTTCTGGAGCGTTCACTCACCCCTGAGAGTTAGGTGATTTTCAGCCACCCGACAAAATGTTGAAGTTGCAAGCACTGGTGAGGTCTCCCTAACCTGATGCGCCCAGTCGGTTCACGTCCCCACCCCGACCCAAGGAGCCCACCCCCCATGCTCATCCGCTTGAACCAGGCGCAGCCCTATGTGCTCAGCCTCTTCCGCTTCGTCGTCGGCCTGCTCTTCGCCTTCCACGGCGCCGCCACCCTCTTCGGGATGTTCGGCGGCACCGAGGCGGAGACCGGCGCCTGGCCCGGCTGGTACGCCGCCGTGATCCAGCTGGTCTGCGGCACCCTGGTCGCCCTCGGTCTCGGCACCCGCGCCGCGGCGTTCCTCGCCTCGGGCTCGATGGCGTACGCCTACTTCAAGGTGCACCAGCCGGAGGCGTTCCTGCCGCTCCAGAACGGCGGCGAACCGTCGGCGATGTTCTGCTGGGCGTTCCTGCTGCTGGTCTTCACCGGCCCCGGGGCCGTCGCCCTGGACCGCTTCTTCGGCTCACGGAACACGGCGTCCGCCGCCGGGAGCGCGGCGCGGCAGGACCAGGCCCCCGCCGTCTCGGTCTGACCGGCGGTCCTCGTACAGCGGTGCCCCGCTCCCCCGGCCGCACGGAGGGAGCGGGGCACCGAGGCGCACACGGTGGCAGTGGGTCAGACCCGTCCGCCTGGCTCGAACGGCACCGTGAAGCAGGCCGCCCTCTCGCCCGCACCGCCCTGCCGGTCGTGGATGACCACCGACCGCGCCCCGCCCTCCCGGAAGCTCCAGCCGTGCACGGCACGGGCCCGCCCGTCACCGTCCTCATCGGTCCGGAAGTCCAGCCAGACCTCGTTGACCGGGTCAGCGGTCGCCGACGGGCGGTGCTGGTAGTGCGGGCCGGCGGCGGCCGGGTCCGCACCGCAGGGCGAGGTGTGCGCATGCATCCCGTACGCGCGGCCGGGCGCGAACCCGTGCAGGCGCACCCCGACGCGGGTGGCGGACGGGCCCGCGACCTGGGTGACCTCGATCCGCGCGCCCGCCGGAACCAGCCGGGTGTCGTACGTCAGCGCGTCGGACGGGACGAACGAACCGGGCGGGGAGAAGACCCCCGAGGCCCGCATCCACGAGCTGCCGCCCCCAGCCGCGGCAGCAGCGGAGGCGCTCGGGTCCGCCACGTGTACGCCGTGACCCCCGCGACCAGTGGTGGCGCCATGACCGCCAAGGGTCTCGTGCGCACCGTGACCCCCGGTGGTGCCGGAGGCGGTCTCCTGGGAGGCGACGCCGACGCCCGCGCCGTACGCCAGTGCCAGCAGCGCCGCCGCCCCCGCCAGCACGCCCGTGCCCCCTGGGATGCCCCGGCTCCGCGGCCTGACGCCGCCCCCGGATGCCGTCGTCGGCCGCCGTCCCGAAATCGGGTGCGCCGCACCGCGTCCCGTCCGTACCATCCATGCCGTCATGCGCTGCTCCTCGCTCGTGCCGGTCGCTCTCCCCGCCTAACGGGCGCATGGCCGCCAGGTGTACGTGACCTGCACAACATCACCCGCCCCGGGCGATGTCGGGAGAAGCCCCACGCGTACGCTGTACAGCCGAACCTGCCGCCCCTGCCGCTCCCCTGCGACCGTCGCGGCGATGACACGACCGGGGAGTATCAGACGGTGTTGGAGAGTGTGGCCGCGCTGACCAGCAGCCCATGGATCTACGTGGTGGTCGCCGTCTCCGTCCTCCTGGACGTCTTCCTGCCCCTCCTGCCCAGCGGTGTTCTCGTCATCACGGCCGCCACGGCGGCGGCAGCCGGCTCCACGACCGTCAACGGCTCCGGTGACGGCACGGGCGGACAGGTCCCCTCGCTCGTCGTCCTGATCCTCTGCGCGGCCACCGCGTCGGTGCTCGGCGACCTCGTCGCCTACCGGCTCGCCTGGCGCGGGGGCGACCGGCTGGACCGGGCCATCGCCCGTTCCCGTCGCCTGACCACCGCGCAGGAACGTCTCGGCGCGGCACTGAGCCGGGGCGGCGGCGCGCTGGTGATCATCGCCCGGTTCGCCCCGGCAGGCCGCTCCGTGGTCTCCCTCGGCGCGGGCGCCGCCCACCGCAGGAAGCGCGACTTCCTCCCCTGGTCCGCGCTGGCGGGCCTGGCCTGGGCCGGGTACAGCGTCGGCCTCGGCTACTTCGGCGGCCGGTGGCTGGGCTCGACGTGGTTCGGCACGGCCGTCTCGGTGCTGGCGCTGTTCGCGGCGGGCGCCTTGGCCGCGTTCGTGGTCAAGCGCCCCGCGACGTCCCCCGTATCTCCAGCCCGTCGAGCAGCTTCATCGTCGCTGCGGTGATCTCGTCGACGGCCCGGTCGAACACCTCCCGGTTGTGCGCGGCGGGTGCGCGGAACCCGGAGACCTTGCGTACGTACTGAAGGGCGGCGGCCCGCATGTCCTCCTCGGTGGCCTCTTCGGGGAGGGCGGGCGGGCGGAGCGTCTTGATGCTGCGGCACATGACTCCAGTGTGGACCGCCCCACTGACAACGGACACCCGGCCGCTCCCTGCGCTGCCGCTCGGCGGCCTGCCGCTCCCCACGCACCGCCATCCGGCGGCCGGCCCCTCCCCACGCACTGTCCCGCCCCGCCGGACGGCGGGACGGGACAGGACGGCTCCACGTACCGGGCGCTCAGCCGCTCCTGGCCCAGTGGTCCTCGTTCGACCGGTCGGTGCACAGGGCCCAGATGACGAAGACGTCGATCGCGATGGTGACGATGGCCCAGACCGGGGTGTACGGGAGCCACATGAAGTTGGCGATGAGGTTCAGGGAGGCGAGCGCGACGCCCGCACCGCGGGCCCAGGCCGCTCCCCTGAGGATGCCCCAGCCCACGAGGATGAGGATCACGCCGAGGACGAGGTGGATCCAGCCCCACGAGGTGACGCTGAACTTGAAGACGTAGTCGTTGATCCGGGTGTAGATGTCGTTCGAGGCGATCCCCGCGATGCCCTTCATCACTCCGAGGACGCCGTCCACGAAGAGCAGGACACCGGCGAACACCGCTCCCCCGGCCGCCCACGGGCTGCCGGGATCGCCGCCCGGACGGGGTTCGGCGGGGCGCGAGGCGCCGGGTGGGGGCGGGGGTGTGGTGGACTGCGACATGAGGACTCCTTGTCCGGAGCAGGCACCGGTCCAGCCGGTACGGAGGCCGGGCGCCTGCTGCCCTGACCTGCCCCGGTCGTGCGGGCGGATCAGCTCCGACGTTCCTCGCGGCCTCCGGGCGCAGCCAGCGGAAGGCACCCGTTCGGGTGAAGGGGCCGGGAGCCGGGGGCCCGAGTCAGGGCGCACGGACCGTGACGACGCGCCCCTGGGCGTCGACGGTGAGTGCCTCCCGCTCGACGCGGTTGAGCAAAGCGAGGCCGGCCCACACGACGCCCCAGACCAGACAGGAGAAGACGGTGAGGAAGGCGTGCAGCACGTGGTTCACCGGCTGCCCGCGCACCAGCACCACCTGGCTCCCGGAGCGGGACTCGACGCGCCAGCCGCCCGCGATGCGGCGGCTCACGACCCAGTCCAGGATCAGTGCCCGCTGCGCGGCGCCGGGAGGCTCGCGCCCGGCGTCCCCGGCGAGGTAGTAGCCGGGCGGCGGTTCGATCGACGCGCTCTCCCGTACCGTTCGACGACGCTTCACGGGATCACCCCCAGGTGTCGAGGTCGCCGCCGCGCCATTCGATCAGTCCGGGCCGGTCCAGCTCGACGCTCTGGTCGGGCCCGGGGGCGAAGCCCGCGGCCCGCAGCAGCGCGGCCACCTCACCCCGCCCGTGCGCCAGGCCCACGATCTGGCCGTGCACGGTGACCCGCCGTCCTCCGGTCGCGGAAGGCGGATAGACGATCACGGGCGGGTGCTCGGCCATGCCTCCACGGTGCCCCGGGCGCCGCCCCCGCGCATCCCGGGAGACCGGCCGCGCGCACGTCCGGGGCAGGCCCAGCGCATCAGGTCCCGGGGCGCTTCGCCCTTCCCCCTCGGAACCGCCCGGGCACGGCCCGACGTCCCCCAAGGCGTCTCCACGATCATGAACCGCTACGGAGGACCCGCCCATGACGGCATCGGCTGCCCGCTACCTGTACGTGACCCGGCACGGCCAGGCCTCCGACGACGAGTCCACGCTGACGGACGCCGGCCGCCGCCAGGCCACCCTGCTCGGCGAGCGGCTGCGCGGGGCACCGGTCACGGCGATCCACCACGGCCCGCTCGCCCGCGCCGAGCAGACGGCCCGGCTGGTGGGCGAGCAACTGCCGGGAGTTCCTCTGCTGCGGTCCGAACCTGCCGGTGACTACCTCCCGTACCTGCCGTCACGGGAGGAGCTGCCGGTGGAGTCGGCCGACGAGACCCTGGCGCGGCTGGCCGCATTCCCGGCGGCGGAGCGCGAGCTGGGCCCGGGGCTCGCTCAGGAGGCGCTGGCACGCTTCACGGGAACGGTCGAGGGCGACGAGCCCCGCCATGAACTCCTCGTCACGCACAACTTCCTCGTCGGCTGGCTCGTCCGGGCCGCGCTGGACGCCCCGAAGTGGCGCTGGCTGGGCCTCAACCACGCCAACGCGGCGCTGACGGTGATCCGTTACGCGCCGGGCCGTCCGCCGGCGCTGCTCCTGTTCAACGACACCGGTCATCTGCCCGCCGAGCTCCGCTGGACCGGCTTCCCGCCCGAACTCCGCGTCTGAGGGGTTCAGTCGGTCCGGCCGCGACCGCCGGTCATCGACATGAGCAGCTCGTGGGTCCCGGTGTCCGCAGCCGCGACGAGCCCCCGGCCGCCGCCCGGTCCGACAGGAGCTCCGTCGACCCCGGTGACGACGCAGCCGGCGGCGCGGCACAGGGCGATCCCGGCGGCGAAGTGCACGCTCCCGCTCAGATCGCCGCCGTCCGTGACGTAGGCGGCCCGCCTGCCCGCCGCGACCCAGGCGAGCGCCAGCGTCGTGGAGACGACGCGCGGGCGGAAGTTCTGGACGAAGCCGGGGTGGGCGAGCAGGTCGACGGCCCGGAAGCCGGGCGCGTTCGGGAAGGGCGGATCGAGGTTCACGTCCACGAGCCGGGTGTCCGCCGTGGGCGCCAACCGCCGCTCGCCGGCCTCCGCACCGGACCGGAGCCGGGCGGTCTCCCCGTCGGTGACGAAGACCTCGCCGCTGAACGGATCGGCCACCGCGGCCGGGCCGCCGCGCAGCACCACGTTGACGGCGACGAGCCGGGAGCCGGTGGCGTAGTTGAGCGTCCCGCACAGGGGGTCCACCAGCCACTCCCGCTCCGCGTCGGCCGCCCCCTGCCGGCCGCCCTCCTCGCCGTGCACCGCGTCCCCGGGCCGGGCGGCGCGGATGACGTCGAGGATCGCCCGCTCGGCGGCCAGGTCGGCGTCGGTGGCGAAGTCTCCGAAGCCCTTGTCGACACGGGAGTGGAGCCGCCCGAACCGGGCCCGCACGACCGCCGCCCCGGCCAGCGCGGCCGCCGCCGCGACCTCGGTGTCCGTCGGCTCCGCGGGAGAGCCGGTCACGCCTCCTCCTCCTGACGGCCGAGGAGCAGCGCCTCCGAGCCGACCGGCCGGAATCCTGCGGCCTGGAACGCCCGGATGCTGCGTGCGTTGCCCGCGGCCTGCTGCGACCAGAGCGGTTCGCCCGGGGGCACGAGATGCCGCGCGGCGGTGGCGAGGGCACGCCCGAGCCCCCGGTGCCGGGCGTCCTCGTCGAGCTCGACGGCCACCTCCCAGCGACCGGCCACCCCGCGCCCGAGCACCAGCACTCCCCCGTCGGCCTCCCACATCCGCACCCCGTCCCGGCGCCGACGGGCACGTACGACCCGCGGGTGCACGGGATCGGTGACCTCCCGCAGTTCCAGACCGGGTTGACCGGGCAGCGAGGACGCCACGGTCAGGAGGTCGATCGTGTCCGTGGTCCGCCCGGTGCGTTCCAGGAAGGCCGCCAGGAAGCGCGGATGCATGGTCGCGGCCAGCGCGTCGCAGTCCAGGGCGGCCGCCGTCGCGTGAACCCACTCGGGATCCTCGTCGGTGAACACGACCGAGTGCGCGGTGAAGGCGATCACCCCCGTGTCGCGGCCACTCGGCGCGGCGACCACGGTCGTCCCGCCGTCGGTCTCCGGAAACCGCCCGCGCGCCGCCCCGTCCAAGATGTCGGCCAGCATCTGCCCCATCAACTTCCCCCTCGTAGTCAGCTGTTCGCCCCGAACACCGCCAAGCCGCCCCAGCGGGCGACTGGATGGAGGATGCGACGCAAGCAGCCCGCAGGCGGGACAAGCGCGGATCAGCCTCCAACGGTCAACGGCAGAAGGGACGATAGCCCCATGACCGACGACGATCTGTTCGAGCCCGACCACCGCGACCGAAGCGAGACCGACGGGGATCACGCCTGATGTGGGAAAGCGCCATCGCCGTCATAGGCACCCTGGCGGGCGGACTCCTCGTCACGGTCACCCAGCAGCTGACCGACCGGCGCCGCCGGCGCGAGCAGCACCGCGAGCACGTCGCGGATCTCACCGGCCGGCTCCTGAGCGCCGCGCTCCGCTACCGCCAGTTGTACTGGCTCCGGGTGGACGCCCGCCGGGCGGGCGAGCCGGACCCGGTCGTCCGGGCGGACTTCTACCAGGCCCGCAGTGATGTGACCGAGGCCCGGGACCGGCTGGCCCTGGCCGTCTCCGACGAGACCCTGCTCCGGGCCGCCGGGCGCGCGGCCTGGAGTGCGCTGGATCTGAGCGACATCGATCCGGGCGTCCCGGAGAACGGCCGCTACACGCCGGAGACCGAGGCCCGGCTCGAAGCGGCGCGGCAGCGTACGCACCGCACCCACACCGAGCTGCGGCAGGCAGCCGCCGGCTACGGCAGTCCGTCGGCTCCCGGCCGGGCCGTCGACACCCGCTCGCAGTCCACCTGACGACCGCCGGGCACTCCAGCGGACACCCGGCACGAGAAGACCCCCGGCCGATCACGGCCGGGGGTCGAGAACAGGCTCTCGGCTGCCCTTCTCCTGGTGGGCGCGGACGGTTTCGAACCGCCGACATCTGCTAAGTTCGGCCAGCGCGCCGCGCGGCCCCACACTCTCAAGCTGCCTGCTCCATGAAGGACCGAGCACGACCGCCGAGGTCCACCGCTGTTGATGTCAGTGATAGATGTCAGACCCCTCGCCGGCCGCCCGCGCTCCATGTCACCCGATAGCGGGGCGCTGGACTCAGCCCACCACTGCTGCGCCCGTCAGGTAGGTGAGGAGGACCCCACCAATCATCCCTTCGCAGATGCCAGCAACCGTGCTGCGGCTAGCAACCAACCAGGCAGCGCCCATAGTCATCACCCTCTCTCGCACGCTCTCAGACGTAAAATCCCGGTTTGGACGAGGAGGCAAACGACAGAGAAACGCCACGGGCACAAGCAGCGCGGAACCCAGCAGCAGTGCCGGGCTCAGCTCAGCTCGCTACCAAGATCTCACCCCTGGCTTGGCTGGTGCTGTGCATACGAGACAGCCGCACCTCGATGCGAACCATGGGCAAGGCGGTCGCTGAGGCCTCCACGCCTGCTCAGACAGCCGTCCACGCGCAACGACGGCCAGTAGTGGTCGGCGCGGTTGCTGTACTTCTCTGCTGTACCGCCAAGATCTGGTCTCGATTGTCAGTGCGGACGCGTAGCCTCAGCGGCGCGTGGTCGGCACCCGGGGTATCCAGCTCTGTAGTGCAGCTGCATCCCTGGTCTGCCTGGGGGTGGTCCGGTATCCAGTCCGTGGCCTAACCGGCGACGCAGGCTCTGTTGATGGCCAAGAGTGAGACCTGACAGCGCCGACCACGCACCTCGGACGCATGGGCACGTGGGCGGTTGGGTCTCAATGACCGTGCAAAGGCCACGGGGGCCGGCCGATGGTGCTGCTGGCGCCCGTACACTCCACGGCTTTGAGGTCTGGCCTCATCGTTATCAGGTCCACGGGAGTTCTGCGGCCTCGTTCAACGCGCTCCGGGCGCCTGCTACCGAGCCGCTGAGATTCGGCGTTGACCGATGCGGTTCGCGCTTGTTGGTGTCAGGCGCTGATGTCAGGAGAGGCAGCGGGCTTGACACCTGACTGCCAGAACGGTCCGGGAATCCGCCGGTCGTGACGCTGGTGACCACACTCCAACGGGATACCAGACGCATCGATCACCTGGGAGTCCGAGATGACCTTGTTGGGGTCGCCGTCCTCGTAGAGCCACACGCTCACCAGCTCGGCCGCAACAGACACCGCGAACTGGGCGTCGATGCGGTCGCTCATCGGTGAGACGGTGACGGCCTCGCCCGGTTCGAGCCAGAAGTCCTCACCGTACGGCTCGATAAAGAGGCACAGCGGGACATTCCCCGCATTTTCGACCGGCAGACTTCCGCGCACTCAATCACCCCACCTCGCACCCTAGCGGCCGGTCACCTAGCCTCACCCACCACTTACCCGGCTTCCATCCCGTCCGCCTTCGACCCACACGTCGTGGAGCGGTCGTGGTTCAGGGCGTCAAGGTGCAGCGCGCCACTGTACGAACGACCTTGACGCCCTGGGCCGCGACCGCTCGGCTCTGCCTGGATCGAAGGTGGTCGGGATGGGAGCCCCACGACGCTCGCCCCGCTCCGGCCGGCACTCGCGAACGGTGCCCCGTCCATCCCGGAGTCTGAGCGCCCCCGCCGGAGGCATCTCTTGAAGCCGCGGGCTTGGTTCTCGACTCAGGGGCCGTAGTTCGCTGCGGCCCATAGGCCCGGCCTGGGTGCCGAAGGCACAGAAGGCCGGGCACAAGGGGGCCAGTCCGCGCCCTCGATGAGGTAGAAGAACCTGTACCAACTCTGCATGGCTCGACAGCTAGGCGACCTTGTGGCGTTGGGTTCGCTCCTGCTCCCATGAGGGCTTGATGAGGTCCGCACTCAGCGGCAGCGTGTACGCGGTGAGGCGTACGAGGACGATCCCAAGGGGCGTCGCAGGAAGCAGACGCTTCCCCTGCCTGCCCTGTGCGTGGCACCGCTGCGCTGGGAACGTCTGCGGCAAGCGGCCTTGCGTGAGGCTGCCGGTGATCAGTGGGAGGAGACCGGCTACGTCTTCACCACGCGCACCGGCCGGCCGATCGAGCCGCGCAACCTGTACCGCTCGTTCACCCGGGTCGCCGGCACCGCCGGGCTTCGCGTCATCCGGCTGCATGATGCCCGCCACGGCTGCGCGACCCTGCTCACCGCCGCCGGGGTCGCTCCCCGTGTCGTGATGGAGATCCTCGGGCACAGTCAGATCGCGGTCACGATGAACATCTACGCCCACGTCGTCCAGGACACGCAGCGCGAGGCCGTGAGTCACCTCGACCGCATGCTGAGGCGGCAGCGGCCCGACCGTGGGTGACCGCGCCCGTTGAAGTCAGAGGTGGATGTCAAAGACCCCCAGCCACGATCGGCTGGGGGGTCTTTGTGCTGGTGGGCGCGGACGGTTTCGAACCGCCGACATCTGCTTTGTAAGAGCAGCGCTCTACCCCTGAGCTACGCACCCGTGGATGAGGCAACAGCGTACATGGACCCGGGCCCTGCTCATAAACCGTTCGGGACCGGGGGATAACCCCACCCCCGAGACGGTGGTCGGCCGTATCCCGCCGGGGGCTGTGACTGCATACGGTTTGAGTGCACCGGCGACGACGTCCGGTGGCACGCACCGCACGCACTGGGGGATCGATCACCGTGGACATCGTTACGAGCGCACCGGCCCTCACCCGTTCCGGGGCGCGCCTCGGGGGCACCGGGCGGGCCCTCGCTCTCGGGGGCGGGGTGGCGTTGCTGGGGCTTGCTCTCACCGGGTGCGGGAGCACGGACGTGGACGGCGCCCCCGTCGAGCGCAAGTCGTTCGCTCTGGAAGGCAGGACGCTGACCGTCGACGCCGAGAACGGTGTCGTGGACCTCGTGCCGGCCGATGTGGAGCAGGTCGAGGTGGAACGGCAGGTCGACGGGTGGGTGGTGTTCGGCAGCGGCCCGGACACGGTCTGGAAGATGGAGGACGACACCCTCACGCTCCGGGTGAAGTGCCAGGGCCTCGCCAACAACTGCGACTCCCGGCACCGGGTGAAGGTGCCGCGCGGAGTCGCGGTGACCGCCGCATCGGACAACGGGACGGTCAGCGCCACCGGCTTCACCAGTGCGCTGGATCTGTCCTCCGACAATGGCGAGATCAACGTGCGGGACGCGAGCGGCGCGCTGAAGTTGAAGAGCGACAACGGGGAGGTGCGGGCCGATCGGATATCCGGCTCCTCCGTGGTCGCCCGGGCCCACAACGGGGAGATCCGGCTGGGCTTCGCGTCCGTGCCCGACCTGGTGGACACCGTGAGCGACAACGGAAGCATCACCATCGATCTGCCGCCCGGTGGCCAGAAGTACAAGGTCGACGCCTCCGCGGACAACGGGGACGTCTCCGTGGCCGTGCCGCGCGGCGACGACAGCGCCCACGTGGTGAAGGCCCACAGCGACAACGGGGAAGTCACGGTGCGAAGCGCGAACTAACCGACCCGTGTGTTCGTCCTTACCTGGTGGGAGAATGTACCGGGCAGGGAGAATCGGCACGGGAGAGGGATGTGACGGCGACCAACGCGCGGCCGGAGGCAGGAGCGGGTGCGAGTTCCGCCGTTCGGAGTGGCCGGGACCTTCTGGCGCTGATGGTGCTGCCCGTGCCCCTTGTGCTGGCCGCCCTGCCCGCAGCCTTCGCCGGAGGCGGGACGCGCCGCTGGTTCGGCGGGCGCGGCGCGGAGAGCCAGCGGGCCGAGGCGCAGGCCGCGAAGGACGCCGCCGCCGAGGCTTTCTACGAGCTGGACACCGCCCAGCGAGATCTGCGGATCTCCATCGAGACCATCAACGCCGTGGACAGCTCCTCGCGCGGGCGCAAGGCGTCCGAGGACTTCGCCGCGCTCGGCCGGCGCATCGACGAGGTCAGCCACGCCTACATCACCGCCGTCGACAGCCACGACCTGGACCGGGACGATCTGGAGCCCGCCGTCGCCTCCCGGGCCCGCACCGAGCTGACCCGGGCCAAGGACGACCTCGTGCGGGTCAAGGGCGAGCTGGACCGCTTCGCCCAGGGACTCGGGCCGCTGCTGGGCAGCGCGGAAACCCAGCTCGCCCGGCTCGCACCGGCCGTCGAGCGGGCCCGTCAGGCGCTCCTCGCGGCGACCGGCGCCCTCGACACCGTGCGGGCAGCGGGGCTGCGGGCCGACGAGCTGGCCGCCCGGCTCGCCGCGCTCGCCCCCGAGCTGACCAAGCTGAACCAGGGCGCGGGGAAACACGGAGTCCCGGAGACGCTCCAGCGCGCCGATGTGGTGCTCCGCGATGCCGAGGCCGTGCGCGCCGAGGCGGAGCGGCTGCCCGAGCGGGCCGCCGAGATCGACCGGCGCCTGGTGTCCCTGCGGACCCGGGCACAGGCGCTGACGACCCGGGCGGGTTCGGTGGAGCCGGTGCTCAGCGAGCTGCGGCGCCGCTTCTCCGCCGCCTGCTGGCAGGACCTCCAGCCCGTCCCGGAGCAGGCCGCCACCCATGTCCGGCAGGCGGAGGACAAGCTCGCCGAGGCGGCGAAGGCGCGGGAGGAGCAGCGCTGGGCGGACGCCACGTCCCGGCTGTCCACGGTCCGCGCCCTGCTCAACACGGTGGACGAGGCCGTGTCCGCCGCCGGAGACCGGCTGCAGCAGCTGAACGCCGTCGCGAAGGACCCGCAGCAGGAGATCGAGCGGACCCGGTTCGCGGTGCGGGACGCCCAGCGCCTCGCCATGGCCGGTCGGCACACGCCCGACCCCCGGCACGCAAGGCCGCTCGACGACTCCGTCGCCCGGCTGGAGCGGGCCATCGCCGGCCTCGAAGGGCGCCACCCCGACTACTGGCACTTCCTGACCGAGACCGAGGCCGTGCGGCAGACCGCGGCCCGGGTCGTCTCCGGCATCCGCGAGGAACGCGGCGGCGGGAGCGCGTAGGTGCTGGTCGAGGCGCACAGGAGAGACTGATCGAGGCACGTGGCCGGGCCTGATCCGAGGGTGCGGAGCCTGGTTCCGGCGCGTAGTAAGCCTGATCCGGGCGTGCGGAGCCTGGTTCCGGCGCGTAGTAAGCCTGATCCGGGCGTGCAGGGCCTGGTCCCGGCGTGCAGGGCCTGGTCCCGGCGTGCAGGGCCTGGTCCCGGCGCGTAGGGCCTGATCGGTTCGCGAGGGCCTTCCCCGCCTCCAGCCCGCGTCTGGTCCAGGCGCGTAGGGCTTGATCCGGAGGACCGGCTGCGGCGTGCGGCGTCAGCGGGGTATCAGGGGGCGTGGTCTCCGGCCCTCGATGGCTCTAGCCTGAGCCCATGCCTCGTTACGAATTCCGCTGCCGCACCTGCGGCGACACCTTCGAAGTCAGCCGTCCCATGGCCCGGTCCTCGGACCCCGCTTCCTGCCCCGCGGGCCACGACGACACCGTCAAGCTGCTGTCCGCCGTGGCCGTGGGCGGCGCCGCCGGGTCCGCACCCGCACCGTCCGGTGGCGGTGGAGGCGGCGGCTGCTGCGGGGGCGGGTGCTGCGGCTGATCCCGGCCCCTCCCCCACCCTGCGCCCCGGCCACCGGCCCAGGTCTAGGTCTAGGTCTAGGCACAGTTCTCGCATGGTTGTGCCTTGCCTTGCCTTGCCTTGACGTGCCGTGCCCCGCCCTTGCCTTACCGGAGGCGTCAGATTCAGCGCTTGCGGGACAGCGTCAGGCCATCTGCGACCGCCAGGAGCACGCTGTCCATCCGGGTGTCCGCGCTCACATGGTCGTTGAACTCCTTGATCGCCGCCGTCGGGCCCGTCGCCTGCGGGTCCGTCACCCCGCCGTGGAAGAGCACGTTGTCCGTGGCGATGACCCCGCCCTGCCGCATCCTGGGCACCAGCTCCTCCCAGTACGCGATGTAGCCGCCCTTGTCCGCGTCCAGGTAGGCGAAGTCGATGTGCGGGTCGGCGGGCATCGCGCGCAGGGTGTCCAGGGCGGGGGCGATCCGCAGGTCGATCCGGTCCGCGACTCCTGCCTTCTCCCAGGCCGCACGGCCGTACGCCGTCCACTCCTCGGAGATGTCACAGGCGATCAGCAGGCCGTCGGCGGGCAGCGCCCGGGCCATCGCCAGGGCGCTGAACCCGGTGAACGTCCCCACCTCCACCACATGCCGGGCGCCGACCAGTCGGACGAGGAAGGCCAGCAGCGGGGCCTGTTCCTCGGCCGACACCATGCCCGCGTGGTCGGGGAACCTCGCGTACGTGGTGTCCACCAGCTCCCGCTGGACCGGGTCCAGCGGCGGGTTGTGGGCCAGCATGTACTGGTAGAGCTCGTCGGTGATCGTCGTGTCGTTGCCCTTGGTCATGCCTCCAGCCTCACGCAACGGGCGCCCGCGCGCAGGGGAACTCACCCGGCGGCCGCCAGGAAGCGGCGCAGGATCTCCTCCCCCGCCGCCCCGCCCCGCTCCTCCAGAGCCACCACGTGCGGGGCCCGCCAGCCCTCGTCGGCCAGTTCGCCGTGGCCGGGGCGCCAGCCGAGGTCGGCGTCGAGCAGGAGGTCGGCGTCGAGGAGGGAGTCCCCGGCGGCGAGCGTGCGCGTGGTGCCCGTGCGGCGGGCCACCTCGCGCATCGCGGCGCTCTTGGTGAGCGGCGCCGGGACCGCGTAGATCTTGCGGCCCTGGAGGGAGACCGTCCAGCCGCGTGGGCGGGCCCAGGCAGCCAGCTCCTTCACCCACTCCTCGGGCAGCTGGGCCCGTTCGACGACGAGGTAGGCGAAGAGGTCCTCGGCGACCCGTTCCTTCAGCAGCCAGGCCGGGTCGGCGGTGGTGGCGAGGTGGGCGCGGATCTCGGTGAGCGGCGCGCATTCGGCCGCGATCCGGGACTCCACCTGCCGCTGCCAGTCGCGGTCGGAGACCCCGTCGACCAGGATGTGGCCGCCGTTGGCGCAGATCGCGTACCGGGGGGCGGGGCCGGGGAGGTGGATGCGGTGGTACTGCTCGCGGGTGCGGGTGGTGGTCGGCACGAAGACGGTGGCGGTCGCCACCTCGGTGAGGAGTGCGGCGGCCGTCTCGGTCATGAACGAGAGGGGCTGGTGGCCGTACACCTCGACGCACAGGAGCCGGGGGGCCTCGGCGTCCGGCATGGCCAGGTCGAGGGAGGCGGCCGAGTAGATCAGCGTACGGTCGAGGTCGCTCGCCACCAGGGTGGCGGCCGGAGTGGTGGTGCTCACGCGCCCTGCACCGCCTCGCCGGCGGCCACCGGTGCGCTGCCGGCCGCCACCGCCCTGCCGTCCGCGCCCGTCGCGCCGCGCGTGTACCGGGGATGGATCAGCCCGACACAGCTGTACGGGAGGTCGTCGACCTCCTCGACGGGGACGCCGCGCTGTTCGGCCAGCAGCCGGATGTGCTCCAGGTCGGTGCCCGCGCCGCGCCGGGCGAGGATCTTCCAGGGGACCCGGCGGAGCAGCACCCGGGTGGTCTCGCCGACGCCGGGCTTGACCAGGTTGACGTCGTGGATGCCGTACTCCTCGCTGATCCGCTCGACGGCAGCCCAGCCCTCCCAGGTCGGGGCGCGGTCGGCGGCGAGCAGTTCCTCGGCCTCGGCCTCGACCTGGCCCGCCACCTCGTCGAAGCGGGCGGCGATCGTGTCGAGGAAGCGGTTGGAGACGTCGGCTCCGGCCAGCTCCCGGTAGAACTTCCCGCCGTGGAAGTCGTCGGGGCCGACCAGGTCGGCGCGGAGCACCGTACGGGAGATGAGGCCGGAGACCGTGGAGTTGAGGCAGGCCGAGGGGATGAGGAAGTCCTCGCGGGTGCCGTACGTCCGCACACAGCCGCCCGGGTCCGCGAGCACGGCGATCTCCGGGTCGAAGCCGCCGGGCCCGCCGGAGGCCTCGAACTCCGTGATCGCCGCGGCCAGTTCGCGGGTGATCGCGCCCTTGCCCGTCCAGCCGTCGACGAACACCACGTCGGCCGGGTCGTGATGGGCGGCCAGCCAGCGCAGGGCGGTGGCGTCGATGCCGCGGCCCCGGACGATGGAGATGGCGTAGTGCGGCAGGTCCAGGCCGTGCCGGTGCCGGGCCCAGCGGCGCATCAGCACCCCGACCGGGGTCCCGGCGCGGGCGAGCGAGACGAGGACGGGCCGGGGGCCGCGTTCGGCGAGGACCGTCTCGGTGACGGTGCCGACCGCGCGGGCGATGCGCGCGGCGGAGGCCTCCAGGGCGGCGGAGAACAGCGCCTGGTACTCGGCACTCGGCTGGTACTCCACGGGCAGCGACTCCGCGTAGTGCGCGCCGCCGCTCTGGATCGCCTCCTCGCGCTCCTCGGTGGGGGCCTCCAGCTCGGTGTCCGAGAGGTCCTGGAGCAGCCAGCCGACGTCGTCCGGCGCGTAGCTGGAGAAGTCGGGGCCTCTGAGGGGCTCGGGCAGCACGGCGGGCTCCTGGGCGGGAGTGGGGGCGTACGAGGGGACCACGGCGAGGAGTACCTGGCCGGTGTGGGCGGCCAGGCGGGCCAGCAGCCCTTCGGGGGCGTGCAGTTCGGGGGTGTCGGCGATGGAGTCGACGACGGCGACCACCGCGTCGAAGCCGGCGCCGGCCACGTTGTACGCGTACCGGTCGCCGGGGCCTTCCGCCGGGCTGTCGTGGGCCGGGAAGACGAGGCGGGTGCGTATCGCGTAGCCGGGGTCGTCGACGGCGAGGACGGGTGAGCGGGTGGTGGTGGAGTACCGGACGTCGGCGTCCGCGCCCAGTGCCTGTTCCAGCGCGGTGCCCAGGCGCAGCGGCGCGTACATCAGCTCCTCGAAGCCGAGGACGAGCACCCGGCCCCGGCGGGCACCGGCGTCCAGCGCGCCCGCGATCCGCTCCGCCATGTCCGGGAGCGCGGCTTCGAGCGCCGTCCGGTGAGCGGGGGTGAAGCCGTGCCGGCCGCCGTCGGGAAGGCCCGCGGGCCAGCCGAGGCCGACGCGGGTGACGGGGGCGGGAGCCGGTACGGAGGGCGGCGTGGAAGCGGAGCCCTGCGCTTCCTGGGCCGCGACCAGGGCCTGGCCGCGAGCCAGTACGCCGTCCGGGAGCGTGACCGTGCCCGTGGAGCGGGTCACCAGGTCGACATGGGCGCCGATCTCGGCGGCGAAGGCGGTCAGCCGGTCGCGGTCGGCCGGGGAACGCATGTCGACCAGCGCGACGATGACGTACCGGTCGCGCGGGTGCAGCTCGTGCAGGGCGCGGACGGTGTTGAGGACGGTGTTGCCGGTGGAGAACTCGTCGTCGACCAGGACCAGCGCGGATGCCCCCGCTCCCGGGGCCAGCAGCCGGGGGTCCTCCGGCAGCAGCAGGTGCGAGGTGGCGTGCGAGTGGGCCTCCTCGAAGCCTCCCGCCCGCACGGCTCCCGGCACCGGGCGCCGGGTGGAGTGCAGGTACGGGGCGTCCCGCAGGCCGTCCGCGACGGCGTGGCCGAGACCGGTGGCCGTCTCCGCGTAGCCGAGGACCACCGCGCGGCGGGCCTCCTGGTCACCGAGCAGTGCCCGGACCCGCTCACCGAGCTCGTACCCCGCCCCGTACACCACGGAGGGCCGCTGGGGCACGTGCTTGCCCAGCACGTTGGAGACGAGCAGGTGGGCCCGCTTGGGGTTGCGGCGCAGGGCCAGGCCCAGCAGCTCCCGCAGGTCTCCGTCGCCTTCGAGGGCGACTCCGAGCCGCTCGGCCACCCAGTCGCCGGACCACACCACGTCCACGTCCTCTTCTCTCGCCGCGCGCCCGCTCATCGATGCGCGCTCAGTTCGCCAGGCCGGCGGCCAGCAGGTCCACGAAGCCGACGTCTTCCCGTGCCACTCCGAAGACCTCGGCCCGCTGGAGCGTCCGCTCGGCCCAGGCCCGGTGCGGCTTCACTTCGTTCATCTTGTTCGTGTAGGCCGAGCGCAGCACCCCGCCGCCCCCGCGCCCGGGGCCCAGAATGTCCTGGGCGTCGGTGAACTCCTCGTGGCTGACCACGGACAGCGCGTGGACGGGTGCCACGTGCGACGGGTGGATGCAGGTCTTGCCGAGCAGGCCGTTGGCCCGGTCGAGCTCGATCTCCCGGAGCAGGCCGTCCATGTCGTGCTCGATGAGCGCCGTGCGCAGCTCCTCGGCGCGGCCCTCCAGGAAGGGGCTGCGGCGCAGCTGGGGCTTGAACATGCGCTCCTGGCGGCGGAAGTACTCCCAGACCGGGCCGGTGATGGTGAAGCCGGTGCCGTCGGCCCGGCCGAGCACATTGACGACGTCGGCGATCACGGAGGCGACGATGTGGACGTCGTACGCCGTCATGTCGGGTGCGCGGCGCAGTCCGTAGGCCGAGCAGAAGTCGGTGACGCCGAGCCGCAGGGCGAGCACGCGGTCCCGGTACTTGTCGACGCCGCGGGCGATGCCGCGGAGGATCTCGGCGCGCGTCTCCAGGTGGAGCAGTTCGGGGGATTCGAGGACCGGCATGGCGAAGAGCCGTCGGCCGCAGGCCGCCTCGGCCTCGGCGAGCGCCTCCAGGAAGTTCCGGCCACGCTCTTCGGTGAATTTGGGAAGTACGAAACCGGACAACATGCGGACCGATGCGCCGAGGCGGCGGACCAGGTCGGTGATCTGGTCGGGTTCCCGTACGCGGATGAAGAGCAGCGGGATGTCCGGGCCGGCCGGGTCCTGGGTGTCGCCCGAACCGCGCGCGACCGGACCGGCCGCCGCGTCCAGGTCGGCCAGGGTGGCGAAATGCCTGATCAGGTTCGCTTCGGCCGCCGTCACCTCGGCGTCGTCGATCGAGTCCTCCAAGCAGAGCACCATGGAGACGACACCGCGGGCGGCCTGCTTCAGCACGTCGTCGGCGAGCGACGGGCGGGTGGCCGGGGAGTAGAGGGTGGCCCCCAGGGCGACGGAGAGCATGCCGGCGGGGGAGTCCGCGGTGAAGGCGCAGGGCTCCCTGTGGAACAGGCCCTTGCGGGCAGCGGGCGATATGTGCCCGAAGTGACGCATGATTTTCCCCCGAACTGCCTGACCGGTCGGACAACGCGTGGCCGGTAATAGTACGTACGGACGGGTGTCAACAGTTCCCCGTGTCCATGAATTTCCGGTTACTCGCCGCTTGTCCGGCCCCCTCTCGGGGTACTGTCCCGCTCGGCCCGGGCCGCCGCCGAGTGCGGCCGGTGCCGCCCCCGCGTTGTCCGCACGGGCCCCCAGCAGGCAGGATGACCGTCATGACGCACACGATGCTGAAGGGCTCGAACG
Organism: Streptomyces sp. YPW6; assembly: GCF_018866325.1. Taxonomy (NCBI): domain Bacteria; kingdom Bacillati; phylum Actinomycetota; class Actinomycetes; order Kitasatosporales; family Streptomycetaceae; genus Streptomyces; species Streptomyces sp. YPW6. The sequence continues at coordinate 5,670,925 of NZ_CP076457.1, read as the reverse complement.
TCCCTGTCGATGCCGCGGCCGTCCGGGCCGTGCTGCGCTGGACCCCGGGCACCGGGGTCCCCGACGTGGACGCCTCCGCCCTGCTCCTCGGTGCGTCCGGACGGGTGCGGTCCGACGAGGACTTCGTCTTCTACAACCAGCCCCGGCACCCTTCCGGTCTGGTGCGGCGGCTGCCGAAGCGCAGTGTCCCGGAAGGGCTCACGGACACGGTCGAGGCGGACCTCGGGGCGCTGGACGCCTCGGTGGACCAGGTCGTCATCGCGGCCTCCTCCGACGGGGCCGCCTTCGAGCAGGTCCCGGACCTGCGGATCCTGCTGTTCGACGCCGCGTTCGCCGAGGGCGAGCCGCTGGCGGTGTTCGATGTGCGGCCGGAGACCGGGGAGGAGACGGCGATCATCTGCGGCGAGCTGTACCGCCGCGGCGAGGGCTGGAAGTTCCGTGCGGTCGGCCAGGGCTATCCCACCGGCCTGATCGGCCTGGCCACCGCCTTCGGCATCTCGGTCGACGAATCGGAGGCGGCGGACGCGGAGCGGGCGGACGACGGTGCGCAGGACCCGGCCGGCGCGGGGCCCCTCCCGGCCTCCGTGCCCCCGCCGCCGAGCGCCCCGCCGGGCCCGCCCCGGCCCCGGCCACCGGGCCCGACTCGCAGGCCACGGTGCAGCATCAGCAGCCCTCCTACGGCTACCCGCCCCCGGTCGCGCCCGCCGCCGACGCCGGGGCCCAGCAGCCGGCGTACGGCTATCCGCAGCCCGCCGCCGCCCCGGCCGCCTACGGCTACCCGCAGCCTGCGGCAGCGGCCGCGCACGCTCCCGACCCCCATTTCGCGCTGCCTCCACAAGGTCCGCAGTTCGTCCGGTCCTGATCCGGGTCCCGGGACCGGCCCCGGGTCAGGACCGGGTCTTGTAGCCGCGCCCCCATTGCATGCCGTAGCCGTACAGCCGGTCCAGCTCGGACTGGAATCCGTACACGAACTTCACCTCGCGGCGCACGATCAGCTCGTCCTTGACGTTCTCCACGGTGAAGACCGCGCAGGAGCGGGCCTGTGGCGCGCGCTCGTCCAGCTCGATCTCGATGCGCGGGCCGTTGCCGGGGTAGAGCGTGATCTTGGCGTGCGTACGGTCGAACGCCGGCGTCCGGTCGTAGATGTAGACGAAGAACAGCAGTCGCTTGATCTTGTCGCGCTGGTCCAGGTTGACGTACACCGTCTCGCCCGAGGGCGCGCCGAACCGGTCGTCACCGCTGAGCCGGACGTAGGGCGGGCCGTTGAGGTCGCCGATCAGGCCGCCCAGCGGCTGCACGACCCCCTTGGTGCCGTCCGTCAGCTCGTACATGCAGCCGAGGTCCAGGTCGACGTTGACGACGCCCTGGGTGTGCGCCTGGACCACCTCGGGTTTGAAGAGCTGGAGGGGGCGCCGCAGCATGCCGCTCTGGCGGGACCGGCCCTCGATGTCCGAGGTCCGCATCCGCCAGGAGAGGTTGACCCGGAGGTTGCCCGACAGGGCGCCCTGTTTGCTGAGCGAGATCGTGGCGTTCCGTTTGGACAGCAGGACCGCGCTCGACGGCGCGTTGCCCGTGTCGAACTGCGCCGCACGCCCCGGCCACAGGCCGTCGAAGAATCCCATCCCTGCCCCCACCTGTTCGCCTCGCCTGTACGCGCCGTCCGTGCGCGTCCCGGACATCACTGCGGGGCGGCCACCGGGCCGGGTCCGGGAGTTCCCGGAGAGCCGTCGCCGTGTGGGCCGCCCCGCAGAGAGCGTTCCTCAATCCCTACCGGGTCACACCCCGGAGGACACTTCCGCCTTGGTGCCCGAGCCGTCGCCCCCGCCGGCTTCCGCGGCCATCGCGCGGTTGCGCTTGACCGAGGACCAGAAGGAGATGGCGATCAGGATCACGCCGACGGATCCGGTGATGAGCTCGTTGATCTCGTGCTGGATGGTGACCAGCAGGATGACCGAGAGCGCACCGATCGCGTAGTGCGCGCCGTGCTCCAGGTAGACGTAGTCGTCGAGCGTTCCCTCGCGCACCAGGTAGACGGTGAGCGAACGGACGTACATGGCGCCGATGCCGAGGCCGAGGGCCATCAGCACGATCTCGTTGGTGATGGCGAAGGCGCCGATGACGCCGTCGAAGGAGAACGAGGCGTCCAGGACCTCCAGGTAGAGGAAGAGGAAGAACGCGGCCTTTCCGGCCAGGGCGACCCCGGTGACGGGCTTGCCCTTCTTCCTGGCCTCCTCCTCGGCCTCGTGTTCACGCTCCTCCTCCTCTTCGAGCTTGCCCTCGAAGAAGCCGGAGAGCCCGCCCACGATCAGGTAGGTGATCAGACCGGCGATGCCGGAGAGCATGACCGTCGCCGACTTGTCGACGTGTCCGCCACCGTGCTGGTGGGCCTGGGTCGCGAAGGTCATGGCGGTGATCATCAGGATGATCAGGGCGACGCACACCGACAGCATGTCGACCTTGCCGAGCTTGGCGAGCGGCCGCTCGATCCAGCGCAGCCAGTGGATGTCCCGATCCTCGTCGAAGATGAAGTCGAGGAAGATCATCAGCAGGAACATGCCACCGAAGGCGGCGATCGACGGATGGGCGTCCGTCACCAGTTCCTTGTACCTGTCCGGGTCGTTGAAGGACAGGTCGATGGCCTCGATCGGGCCGAGCTTGGCGCTCACGGCCACGATCACGACGGGGAACACCAGCCGCATACCGAAGACGGCGATGAGGATGCCGACGGTGAGGAAGATCTTCTGCCAGAAGGCATTCATCTTCTTCAGGATTCCGGCGTTGATCACCGCGTTGTCGAAGGACAGCGAGATCTCCAGGACGGACAGGATCGCGACGATGCCGAAAGCCTGCCACCCCCCGTAGAAAATCGCTGCGACCAGGCCGAGCGCGGTAACCGCGAACGACCAGCCGAAGGTTTTCAGAAGCACTGGTACCCCATCGTGTTGTTAAGGGTCTCCCCCGGTGTGTCGGGGCTCCCCCGCGCCCTGCGCGGCGTTACGAAACGTTGACGCCGAAGTCTAGAGCGATGCCGCGCAGGCCCGACGCGTACCCCTGACCGACTGCACGGAATTTCCACTCGCCGTTGTACCGGTAGAGCTCTCCGAAGATCATCGCGGTCTCCGTCGAGGCGTCCTCGCTGAGGTCGTACCGGGCCAGCTCCTGGCCGTCGGCCTGGTTGACCACGCGGATGAAGGCGTTGCTGACCTGGCCGAACGCCTGGTTCCGGCTGTCCGCGTCATGGATCGAGACCGGAAAGACGATCTTGTCGCAGTGGGCGGGGACCTGGTCGAGGCGGACGATGACGGACTCGTCGTCGCCGTCGCCCTCGCCGGTGAGGTTGTCGCCGGTGTGCTCGACGGAGCCGTCCGGGCTGGTGAGGTTGTTGTAGAAGACGAACCACTCGTCACCGAGCACCCGGCCCGACTGGCACAGCAGGGCGCTGGCGTCGAGGTCGAAAGCGGCGCCCGTGGTGGAGCGTGCGTCCCAGCCGAGCCCGACCAGCACCTGGGTGAGGTTGGGTGCGACCTTGGAGAGGGAGACATTGCCTCCCTTGGCGAGCGTGACGCCCATGTGTGTCCTCCCCGAGTCGTGAAAAACGCTGCCGGGCGCTTTCGACGCCCGGGGTCGGGCGTCGAAAGCGCCCGGTCGGGGGCGTCCGCCAGATCAGGACCGGCCGGACGCTCCCCTGGCGCCCGAACGTCAGACGTTGACGCCGAAGTCCTGGGCGATGCCGCGCAGGCCGGAGGCGTACCCCTGGCCGATGGCGCGGAACTTCCACTCGGCTCCGTTGCGGTAGAGCTCGCCGAAGACCATCGCGGTCTCCGTCGAGGCGTCCTCGCTCAGGTCGTAGCGGGCGAGCTCGGTGTTGTCGGCCTGGTTGACCACGCGGATGTACGCGTTGCGGACCTGGCCGAAGCTCTGCTGACGGGTCTCGGCCTCGTAGATCGAGACCGGGAAGACGATCTTGTCGACGTCGGCCGGGACACCGGCGAGGTTGACCTTGATGACCTCGTCGTCGCCCTCGCCCTCACCGGTGGTGTTGTCACCGGTGTGCTCGACGGAGCCGTCGGGGCTCTTCAGGTTGTTGAAGAAGACGAAATTGCCGTCGGCGGCGACCTTGCCCTCGGCGTTCGTCAGCAGGGCGCTGGCGTCGAGGTCGAAGTCACCCCCGGTGGTCGTGCGGGCGTCCCAGCCCAGACCGACGATGACCGCGGTCAGGTTGGGCGCTGCCTTGGTCAGCGAGACGTTGCCGCCCTTGCTGAGGCTGACTCCCACGAGTCCTCCAGTAGTTGTCTCAGGGGCCGGCAGACACCAGCGTCCCCGTCGTTCGTTGGTATCGGATCAACGATTGGATCCTAGTGACCGGTTCCCGGCCAAAACAGGCTTTTGACCGGGCGTCGCCGGAAGATCGTCTCAGAGCGCTTCGAGCGCCTTGACGTAGTCCTTCAGGTCACGGGCGTCCGGGAGGCCGTTGACGACGCTCCAGCGGACGGCGCCCTCCTTGTCGATGACGAAGGTGCCGCGCACCGCGCAGCCCTTGTCCTCGTCGAAGACCCCGTAGGCCCGCGAGGTCTCCCCGTGCGGCCAGAAGTCGGACAGCAGCGGGTACTCGAGACCCTCCTGCTCGGCGAAGACGCGCAGGGTGTGGATGGAGTCGTTGGAGACGGCGAGAAGCTGGGTGCTCTCGTTCTCGAAGCGGGGCAGCTCGTCGCGGAGCGCGCACAGCTCCCCGGTGCAGACGCCGGTGAAGGCGAACGGGTAGAACACCAGCACCACGTTCTTCTCACCGCGGAACTCCGACAGCCGCACGGTCCTGCCGTGGTTGTCCTTGAGCTGGAAGTCCGGGGCCTGGCTGCCGACCTCGATCGTCATGGAACACGCATCCCTTCTCCGCTTCCCGGGCGGGGGCCGTCCGGGTGGCTCCCACCCTACGCAGCCCGCTCGCGGGCGTACGAAGGCCCTCACGGGTGCGTCTGCGCCCGTGAGGGCCCCGGGGTGGTACGGAGAGCGGTTCAGCGCTTGGCCTTGGCCCCCTTGGGAGTGGCCAGACGGCTGCCCGTCCAGTCCTTGCCCGCGCTGATGCTCTTGGTCTGGGCGAGCCCGGCCGTCTGGGCGGCCTCATTGATGTCGCTCGGTTCGACGTATCCGTCACGGCCGGTCTTCGGCGTCATCAGCCAGACCATCCCGCCGTCCTCGATCAGACCGATGGCATCCACCAGCGCGTCCGTAAGGTCGCCGTCCTCGTCACGGAACCAGAGCAGGACGACGTCTGCGACGTCGTCGTAGTCCTCGTCGACGAGTTCCTGGCCGGTCGTGGCCTCAATGCCCTCACGGAGCTCCAGCTCGACGTCGTCGTCGTAGCCGATCTCCTGGACCACCTGTCCGGGCTCGAACCCCAGGCGTGCCGCCGGGTTGGTCCGCTCCTCCGCGTGGTCCGCGGTCGCGCTCACGGGTTGCCTCCTGATCATGTCTTCGGAAAATGCTCAGCCACGCGCGTGCGCGGGGCGTAGGCCGTAGTCCACACGGGCCCGGCGAATCGCGCAAGTACCCAGCGTGCGAGACCGCCTATACGGTGACGTTCCCTGCCACGTCACCGCAAGTTCCGGCATGTCTCTCCGGCGGCTTCCCGGGGCCTGCCCCGGATCGCTCCATCCGTTTACGTCCTTCCTCAGCTTATGCGGTTTCGCTCCGCCAATAGGAGTCGAACAGCCTTTGGGAACACTTGGACGCCTTGGGCGTAAGGTTGCGGTTTGCCCGTACCCAGCCGCGTACTGCCCACACTCGTGCCCCGTGGACGAGTTTTTCGAACCGAGGGGTTACCCCTCGGTAGAGATGACGTTCGGGCCCTCGCGGTAGCACGATGGAGTCGGCGCGCACAGAGTTGACAGAGTTGTCAGAGCTGTCTGGGGGCACGTTCCCCGCAACAGCCCCGTAGAGCACCACCGAACAGCGAAGGAACAGTGTGGCTTCCGGATCAGATCGCAACCCGATCATCATTGGCGGCCTTCCGAGCCAGGTCCCGGATTTCGATCCCGAGGAGACCCGGGAATGGCTCGACTCCCTCGACGCCGCCGTCGACGAGCGCGGCCGTGAGCGGGCCCGCTATCTGATGCTCCGGCTCATCGAGCGCGCGCGGGAGAAGCGTGTCGCCGTGCCGGAGATGCGCAGCACGGACTACGTGAACACGATCGCCACGAAGGACGAGCCGTTCTTCCCGGGCGACGAGGAGATCGAGCGCAAGGTCCTCAACGCGACCCGCTGGAACGCCGCCGTGATGGTCTCGCGCGCCCAGCGTCCCGGGATCGGCGTCGGCGGGCACATCGCCACGTTCGCCTCCTCCGCCTCGCTGTACGACGTGGGCTTCAACCACTTCTTCCGGGGCAAGGACCAGGGCGACGGCGGTGACCAGATCTTCTTCCAGGGGCACGCGTCCCCGGGGATCTACGCCCGCGCGTTCCTGCTGGACCGGCTGAGCGAGGCGCAGCTCGACGCGTTCCGCCAGGAGAAGTCGAAGGCTCCGAACGGGCTGTCCAGCTATCCGCACCCGCGGCTGATGCCGGACTTCTGGGAGTTCCCGACCGTCTCGATGGGCCTCGGCCCGCTCGGTGCGATCTACCAGGCCCGGATGAACCGCTACATGGAGGCGCGCGGGATCGCCGACACCTCCGCGTCGCACGTCTGGGCCTATCTGGGCGACGGCGAGATGGACGAGCCTGAGTCGCTGGGCCAGCTCTCCATCGCGGCCCGCGAGGGCCTGGACAACCTGACCTTCGTCGTCAACTGCAACCTCCAGCGGCTCGACGGCCCGGTGCGCGGCAACGGCAAGATCATCCAGGAGCTGGAGTCGCAGTTCCGGGGCGCCGGCTGGAACGTCATCAAGCTGGTCTGGGACCGCTCCTGGGACCCGCTGCTGGCGCAGGACCGCACGGGCATCCTGGTCAACAAGCTGAACACCACGCCGGACGGGCAGTTCCAGACGTACGCCACGGAGACCGGCGCGTACATCCGCGAGCACTTCTTCGGCGACGACCCACGGCTGCGGGACATGGTCAAGGACATGTCCGACCAGCAGATCCTGCACCTGGGCCGCGGCGGTCACGACCACCGCAAGGTGTACGCGGCCTACGCGGCGGCCAAGGCCCACAAGGGCCAGCCGACGGTCATCCTGGCGCAGACGGTCAAGGGCTGGACGCTGGGGCCGAACTTCGAGGGCCGCAACGCGACCCACCAGATGAAGAAGCTCACGGTCGAGGACCTCAAGCGCTTCCGGGACCGCCTGCACATCCCGATCACGGACAAGCAGCTGGACGAGGGCTACCCGCCCTACTACCACCCGGGCCGCGACTCGGAGGAGATCCAGTACATGCACGACCGCCGGCAGAGTCTGGGCGGTTACGTCCCGACCCGGGTGGTCCGTGCGAAGCCGCTGCCGCAGCCCGCGGACAAGACGTACGCGGCCGCGAAGAAGGGCTCGGGTTCGCAGTCGATCGCCACCACCATGGCGTTCGTCCGCATCCTGAAGGACCTCATGCGGGACAAGGAGATCGGCAAGCGGTTCGTGCTGATCGCCCCCGACGAGTACCGCACCTTCGGCATGGACGCTTTCTTCCCGAGTGCGAAGATCTACAACCCGCTGGGCCAGCAGTACGAGGCGGTCGACCGGGAGCTGCTGCTCGCGTACAAGGAGTCCCCCACGGGCCAGATGCTGCACGACGGCATCTCGGAGGCGGGCTGCACGGCCTCGCTGATCGCGGCCGGTTCGGCGTACGCCACGCACGGCGAGCCGCTGATCCCGGTCTACGTCTTCTACTCGATGTTCGGGTTCCAGCGGACCGGCGACCAGTTCTGGCAGATGGCCGACCAGCTCTCGCGCGGCTTCGTGCTGGGTGCGACCGCCGGCCGCACCACGCTGACCGGTGAGGGCCTCCAGCACGCGGACGGCCACTCGCAGCTGCTCGCCTCGACGAACCCGGCCTGTGTCGCGTACGACCCGGCCTTCGGGTTCGAGATCGCGCACATCATGCAGGACGGGCTGCGCCGGATGTACGGCGAGGCGAACGAGGACGTCTTCTACTACCTCACCGTCTACAACGAGCCGATCCAGCACCCGGCCGAGCCGGAGGACGTGGACGTCGAGGGCATCCTCAAGGGCATCCACCGCTTCTCCACCGGCGAGAAGGGGGAGATCCCGGCCCAGATCATGGCGTCCGGCGTGGCGGTCCCCTGGGCCCTGGAGGCGCAGAGGATCCTCGCGGACGAGTGGAACGTCAAGGCGGACGTCTGGTCGGCGACCTCCTGGAACGAGCTGCGCCGCGACGCGGTGGACGTGGAGCGCCACAACCTCCTGCACCCGGAGGAGGAGCAGCGCGTCCCGTACGTGACCAGGAAGCTCGAAGGGGCCCAGGGCCCGTTCGTGGCGGTCTCGGACTGGATGCGTTCGGTGCCCGACCAGATCGCGCGCTGGGTGCCGGGCGCCTACCAGTCGCTGGGCGCGGACGGCTTCGGCTTCGCGGACACGCGGGGTGCGGCCCGCCGGTTCTTCCACATCGACGCGCAGTCGATCGTGCTGGCGGTACTGACCGAGCTGGCCAAGGAGGGCAAGGTCGACCGGTCGGCCCTGAAGAAGGCCCTCGACCGTTACGAGCTCCTGGACGTGGCCGCGGCCGATCCGGGCGCGGCGGGCGGCGACGCGTAGGGCGGTCGTCCGGAAACGGGCTCTCCGGGGCGGTGACGCGCTCGCGTCACCGCCCCTTCGCGTGGGCCCTGCACACGGGCCCTTCACGTGGCCTCCTCGCGTGTCGCGGCTCAGTTCTCCCAGATCTTGAAGGCACGGACCTGGTACGGCGACCGGGGCGTCCAGGTGCCCCCGCCCGGGTACGTCTCGAACTCCCCGGTCTCCGCGCACTCGGCGGACTGGTAGGTGGTGACGGGCCGCCCGGTGCGGTTGGCGAGGGACTGGGCGTCGCCGCCCCGGGGCAGCGGGACGCAGCTCTCGATGTCGGTGTCGGCGAGCTCGAAGGTGTGGCGGGCCCCGGTGAAGTCGGGCTTCTTCCAGAGGCAGAGCCGGCCCGCCTCGCAGGCTCCGAGAGCGACGCCCCGGGGCCGCTCGGGGACCGAGGCCGCCCCGTCCCGGGTCACCGCCGCCCGGTCCTGGGGCGCTGCCGCCCGGTCCTGGGGCGCTGCCGCCCGGTCCTGGGGCGCTGCCGCCCGGTCCTGGGGTGCTGCCGCCCGGTCCTGGGCCAGGGCCTGGGGAACGACTGCGGAGAAGGCCAGAACGGCCGTGAGGACAGCCGTACGCGTCAGGTTCGTGCGGCCGGGATTCGTACGCATGCTGGATCAACCCCCGTGGTTGGTCGGTGTTGTGCTTGCGGTGCTCACTCTGCGTCACCGGACCAGGGGTCCGGAAGAGGGTCGGGGGCGCTCCACCCTGATAGGCGACAGCCCCGCCGAAAGGATTCGGCGGGGCTGTGACCTGCGCTGTGTTGACGGTCCGTGCCGTCGTGCGGGGTGCCTCAGATGTGACCGACGCCTGCGCCCGCCTCGGCGTTCTCGCCGCGCTTGGTGAGGGTGGCGACGAGGGCGGCGACGACCGCGACACTGCCCGCGACGGTGAAGGCCAGGCCCATGCCGGACATGAAGGTGTCGTGGATGACCCCGCCGATGCGGTCGACGATGTCCGGCGTCATGCCGGGGGCCTGGGAGAGCGCGTCGGCCGGGACCATGCCGAACTCCGCGGCCTCCTCCAGCTTCGGGTCGGGGGAGCCGGGCAGGCCCGCACCGGCCCAGTTGTCCGCGAAGTCGGCACTGACCTTGGAGGACATGACGGCGCCGAGGACGGCGGTGCCGAGCGCGCCGCCGACCTGCATGGCCGACTGCTGGAGACCGCCGGCCACACCGGACAGCTCCATGGGGGCGTTGCCGACGATGACCTCGGTGGCACCGACCATGACCGGGGCGAGCCCGCAGCCGAGCAGGGCGAACCAGAGGGACATGGTCAGGGTGCCGGTGGACTCGGTGAGCGTGGTCATGCCGAACATCGCGGTGGCCGTGCAGACCATGCCGCCGACCAGCGGGACGCGCGGGCCGAACTTGGTGATCAGCAGGCCGGCGACCGGCGAGGAGACGATCATCATGGCGGTCAGCGGCAGCAGGTGCAGACCGCTGTCGACCGGGCTGAGTCCGTGGACACCCTGGAGGAAGAACGTCACGAAGAAGAGGCCGCCCATGAAGGCGAAGGCCATCAGCGTCATGAGGACGACACCGGCCGTCAACGGGATGGAGCGGAACATCCCCAGCGGGACGAGCGGCTCGCGGACGCGGTTCTCCCAGCGGCCGAAGGCGATGAAGAGCGCGACGGCGGAGGCCAGCCAGGCCCAGGTCCGCGCGTCGCCCCAGCCCCAGGACTCACCGGCCTTGATGATGCCCCAGATGAGGGCGAACATCGCGCCGGAGAGCAGGATGATGCCGAGGATGTCGAAGGAGCGCGGCGCGTTGGCGGCACGGTGGTCCTTGAGGATCACCAGGCCGAAGGCGAGCGCCACGATGCCGACCGGCACGTTGATGAAGAAGACCGACTGCCAGCTGACGTGCTCGACGAGCAGACCGCCGGCGATCGGGCCGCCCGCGGTGGACGCCCCGATGACCATGCCCCAGATGCCGATCGCCATGTTCAGCTTCTCGGCGGGGAAGGTGGCGCGCAGCAGACCGAGCGCGGCCGGCATGAGCAGGGCGCCGAAGAGGCCCTGGAGCACACGGAAGAGGATGACCAGGGAGATCTCCGTGGAGAGGCCGATGGCGCCGGAGGCGAGGGCGAAGCCCGCGATGCCGACGAGGAAGGTCTGACGGTGGCCGAAGCGGTCGCCCAGCTTGCCCGCGGTGATCAGGGCGACGGCGAGAGCGAGGAGATAGCCGTTGGTGATCCACTGGACGTCGGCGAGCGAGGCGCCGAGGTCACGCTGGATCGCGGGGTTCGCGATGGCGACGATGGTGCCGTCGAGGGCGACCATCATGACGCCGATGGCGACGGCGAAGAGGGTCAGCCAGGGGTGGCCGCGAAGCCCCTTGGCCGGGGCGGGTCCGGCGTTGTCCTCGGGCTCCCGCGGCGCCTTCTCGACAGTGGTCTGACTAGTCATACACCGAGACTAGTGACAGTCTCTGACAGTTGACAATCCGATTCACAAGTCAGTAACTGTCACGTAGCTCACAGGTCACTCACAGGTATGGTGAGCTGGACAAACACGGAAAAGAGGGACCTGTACGTGACCGACGGGCAGACAGTCGAGCCCCGACCCGGACTGCGCGAACGCAAGAAGCAGCGCACCCGGGACGCCTTGTTGCGCGCCGCCCTCGAACTGTTCACCACCCAGGGGTACGAACGCACCACCGTCGACGAGATCGTCGACGCGGTGGAGGTCTCCCAGCGCACCTTCTTCCGCTACTTCGCGAGCAAGGAGGACCCCACCTTCGCCGTGCAGGAGGTGGTCGAGACCCGTTTCGCCGAGGAGCTGCGCCGGCGCCCCGCGCACGAAGCGCCCTTCGAGGCCATGCGCCGGGCGGTGCTGTGCGCGTGGGGGAGCATCGGCGAGGCGATCGAGGAGGTCATCACCGTCGACCTCCACATGCGGACCTACCAGATGATCGAGTCGACCCCCTCCCTGCTCGCCGCCCACATCCGGCGCAACATCGCCCTGGAGAACCAGACCGCCCGGCTGATCGCGGAGCGCGAGGGGCTGGACGTGGAGCGGGATCCCCGCCCTCGGGTGGCGGTCGCCGCGTTCTCCGGGGTGATGCGGGTGACCGGCCAGCTGTGGGGGCAGGCAGGCGATCCGAGCGTGGAGGCGCTGCGGGATCTGACCGAGGAGTATCTCGACCAGCTCGTCCCGGCCCTCGCCCGCGACTGGCGGGAGCGCCAGGACCTGCCGCCAGTCGAGCTACGGCCGCGGGGCGTCGGTGACCCTCCGTGATGAACCCGGGGTGAATCCTTCGCGGACGGGTGATGTGGCTCACCTGGATCACGGTCGCCGCCGCGCGTCTCCTAGGGTGTGCCGGAGTGACTTCCTTCGACACCTCCCCCACGTTGACCGCATGGCGCGCGCTGCTCGCTGTAGCGGTGGTGTTCGTGATGCTGGGGACGACGGGCTGGAGCGCCGTACGTGATCAGCAGGCCGGCGGGGAGCGCGAGCTGGCGCTCGCCGCCTGGGCGCGGGACCGGATAGCGGGCCATGCGCTGCCGGAGGCCGACGCCTCCGCCTACCGGCTCGGCCACTTCTTCGCCACGCTCACCTCGGGTCAGCGGTTCGCGCTCGCGGACAAGTACCCGTCCGTGGTGGGGAACCTGAACGGCGCGCCGGTCACCCTGCGCTACCACGCCAACCGGGTGGCCCTCGGACGGGCGATGGCCGCGGAGAAGGCGCGGGCGCACGACGAGAGGCTGTCACCGGACGGGCGTGAGGAGGCTCGGGCCCGCTTCCACCGGTTCCGGTCGCTGCTCAGGGGCGACCGGCAGATCCTGGCGTTCGACCCGTCCGGGAAGGGCCGGGCGGCCGAGGTGTTCGGCGATCTCGACCGGGCGGCCCGGGTCAGTGTCGTCGTCCCGGGCGTCGACACCCATCTGCTGACCCTGGAACGCAGCAAGCGCCGCTACGCGGCCCCCGTCGGGATGGCCGAGTCGCTGTACGGGGCGGAGCGCTCGGCCTCGCCCGGCACCCGTACGGCGGTCATCGCGTGGGCCGACTACACCGCCCCGGCCGGTCTCGGCGTGGACGCGGCGCTGGGCGGACTGGCGTCCGACGGCGCGGTGCGGCTGAACGCGATGGTCGGCGCGCTGCCCGGCACCTCCAAGGTCTCGCTGTTCTGCCACAGCTACGGCTCCGTGGTGTGCGGGGTGGCCGCGCACCGGACCCCCGGCCGGGTGGCCGACATCGCGGTCGCGGGCAGCCCCGGGATGCGGGCCGCCGACGCCGGCCAGCTGGAGACCGGCGCCCGGATCTGGGCGACGCGGGACGGGGACGACTGGATCGGGGACGTGCCGCACCTGGAGTTCGGCGGGATCGGCCACGGGGCCGACCCGGTCGACCCCGCGTTCGGTGCGCGGATCGTCTCGGCGGCCGGGGCCGCCGGGCACAGCGGCTACTTCGAACCGGGCACCGAGAGCCTCGACAACTTCGCCGCGATCGGCGTCGGAGCGTACGGATCGGTCAGCTGTGCGAGCACCGACAGCACATGCCACCGTGGTATTTCCGGCGAGCGGGACGGCTGACGCGCGTAGAGAACCGTGCCGGGCCGAAAAATTCGGACGTACTTCGAGGGGGGACGTGCGGGACTGTGCCGCATACGATGTGGCACATGGGTGATGTGCTGGCCGGAATTCATGCCACCTGGGAGTTCGACGCCGACTCCGTGCTCATCCGCTTCGAACGGGGCATCCGCACACCGAAGCTCTTCCAGAGCCTGCGGGAACGCCGCATCCCGTATGCGGCGCTGTCATCGGTGACGCTGACCCCCGGCAAGCGGAGCACGGTGGTTCTGCGTGCCGTGCCGAGGGCGGGGGCCGATCCTCTGGTGGAGGCTGCCTCCGGGCAGCTCAAGGAGGGATGCGACCCCTATCGCCTGGTGCTTCCGGCGGAGCGGGAGGTACTCGCCGAGTACTACGCGGACGAGCTGCGGGCCTTGCTGGACCCGGCGTCCGACGAGCCCGCCGACCGCTTCCTGGTGGCGGCCCCCGAGGCCCCGATGAACTTCAAGGCCTACGACGGCCGGGCCGGCTTCGACGGTGAGCGGGTCTCCTTCCGGTGGTCCTGGACCGGAGCCTCCAGCGCCAAGTGGAAAGCCGGCGACCAGACGTTCAAAGTGAGCGAGTTGGCCGGAATCGTATGGCGCTCGCCCGAGGCGCTCGACGGCTATCTGCGCCTGCTGCCCCGCGCGACGGCCCCGGTGGACCACCGCACGGGCGGCAGCCTGGGCGATCTGCACGGCCCCGGCGGCTCCGGGAGCGTGGACGGCACGGGCGCCGTCGGGGTGCCCGCCGCGGCTCCGGCCACCCGGGCCGCCGACCAGGATCCGGCCGCCGTGCTGTTCGGCCTGGGCTACGGGCCGGTGCACGAATCGCTGCCCTTCGCCGCCGCCGTCCTGGAGTCCGTACGCCGTACGCAGCCCGCGCCGGCCGCTTCCGCCCCGGTCCTGGTGAACGCCGGGCGGCGCGACCCGGCGGACATCGCCGAGCGGATACACCACCTCGGCGAGCTGCACCGGGCCGGACTGGTGACGGACGCCGAGTACACCGCGAAGAAGGCCCAGTTGCTCGCGGAGCTGTGACCGGGGCAGGGCTCGCGGCATACGCCACGGCCCTCGCCGTGGCCAGGACCGTGGCAGGGCCGGGGCGGGGCCGGGGCGGGGCCGGGGCGGGGCCGGGGCCGACGCCCACGCCGGGACCGTGGGCCGCTCGCCGGGCCGTGGCTCCGCACCCCCTACCGGAGTACCAGGCGGTGCAGCCGGGTCGGAACCCCGGTATGACGCCCGAGGGGCTTTCGCCTGCCTAAGGGCTGTCCCGTAATCCTTGCCGGATCAGCGCGCGGCGTCAGATGCGGTGCATCGCAAGGCGGAGGGACGTCCGCATACTGGATGTATTCGGGCGTTCCGACAACGCGGCGAGGCGCCGTAGCTGTCGTCGTGCGCCCGGCAGGGATTGCGGGACAGCCCTTAGGCTGACCGGGCCATGGCCACTTCTCCCTCTCCTTCCCCCGCCGGGCCCCCGCCGCCCGCCGACGGCCTGCTCAGCGCCGCCCGCCGCAATCTGCGCGAGCTGGCCCACGGGCTGTCCCACCCCTCCCATCCGTCCACGCCGCTGCTGGCGGGCGCGCCGAAGCCGTGGCAGCGCCTGCTGCCGTACGTCGTGGTGCTCTCCCTGGCCGCGACCTTCATCCCGATCACCATCACCGTCCTCGCCTCGGAGTACGGCGTGCCGGGCGCGCTGGCCGGGGCGCTCGGCGTGGCTCAGTCGGCTCCGTTGCTGATGCTCGCCCACCGGCCCCTCCAGGCGTGGTGGATCATCTTCCCGGCCGACATCCTGAGCGCGCTGGTGCTGCTGGCCCACGGCCCCGGGCAGCACGACAGCTGGCCGTGGCCCCCGCCGACCCTGATCGCCTGCCTTTTCCTGCTGCTGGCCCTCGGCCTGCGCGAGACCCGGCGGACCGTCGTCGCGGTGTGGGCGGTGACGGCCGCGGCGGGGGCGGTCCTGCACCTGGTCGCGCCCTCGGACCGGAACACCGGAAGCGCCCTGCTGCTGCCGATCCTCGGCGCGGTGGTGCTGGTGATCGGCGCGGCGGTACGGGAGCGGGGCGAGGCGACCCGCCGGCTGGCCGAACAGGAGACGATCAGCGAGGCGGAGCGGGCCCGGCGCACACTGCTGGAGGAACGGACGCGGATCGCCCGTGAGCTGCACGACGTGGTCGCGCACCACATGTCGGTGATCACCGTCCAGGCGGACTCCGCGCCGTACCGGATCTCCGGTCTCCCGGAGCCCGCGCGGGAGGAGTTCGCCTCCATCGCGGCGGCCGCGCGGGAGTCGCTCGGCGAGATGCGGCGGCTGCTGTCGGTGCTGCGCAGCGACAGCGGCGGGGGCGACCGGGCGCCGCAGCCGGGCCTGGACCGGCTCCAGCAGCTGGTGGAGGCGACGGTGCGGGCGGGGCTGCCGGTGGAGCTGTCGCTCGCCGCGGATCCGGGCGAGGTGCCGTCGGCGGTGGATCTGTCGGCGTACCGGATCGTGCAGGAGGCACTGGCCAACGTGGTGCGGCACGCGCCGGGTGCGCGCACCCGGGTCTCGGTCCGGCCGTCGGCGGGCCATCTCCACGTGCTGGTCGTCAACGGGCCCGCGCCGAAGCCCGCTTCGCCGCTGGAGACCGCCGGGACCGGGCACGGACTGGTGGGGATGCGCGAGCGCGTACGGTTGACCGGCGGCACGCTGGACACCGGGCCGCTGCCCGACGGCGGGTTCCGGGTCGCCGCCCGGATGCCGCTGAACCCGGCGGACTCCTCCGCCGCTCCCCCGCCCGACTCCCCTTCCGTACCCCCTGCTCCGGAGGATCTGTGACCATCCGCGTGATCATCGTCGACGACCAGGCCATGGTGCGGGCCGGGTTCGCGGCGCTGCTGGCGGCTCAGAGCGACATCGACGTGGTGGGCGAGGCGGCGGACGGCCGTCAGGGCGTGCACGTCAGCCGCAACCAGCGTCCCGACGTGGTCCTGATGGATGTGCGGATGCCGGAGATGGACGGACTGGCCGCCGCACGCGAGCTGTTGAACCCGCCGGCGGGGGTGGTGCACCGGCCGAAGGTCCTGATGCTGACGACGTTCGACGTGGACGACTACGTCTACGAGGCACTGCGCGCCGGAGCGTCCGGGTTCCTGCTGAAGGACGCACCGCCCGCCGATCTGATCGCGGCGGTACGGGTGGTGGCGGCCGGGGACGCGCTGCTCGCGCCCTCGGTGACCCGGCGGCTGATCGCGGACTTCGCGGCGCAGCGGCCCGCCGGGGCGACGCGCACCGGGCAGGCGCTCCGGCTCAACGGGCTGACCCCGCGCGAGAGCGAGGTGCTGGAGCTGATCGCCCGGGGGCTGTCGAACCGGGAGATCGCCGGGCGCCTGGTGCTGGCCGAGCAGACCGTGAAGACGCACATCGGGCGGGTGCTGGCCAAGCTGGACCTGCGGGACCGGGCACAGGCGGTCATCTTCGCGTACGAGTCGGGGCTGGTGACGCCGGGGGACGCGGGGGCGTAGCGACCGGGCGGGGCCCGGCCCGTCGGCGCCGGGTGCGGGGCCGCCGCGGGTCCTCCACCCCCTACTCCGGTATCACTCCGTGGTTGGCTCCCCGGTGTGACGTCGCGTCACCCGCCCTCTTCCTACCGTCCTCCCGGTCGCACCGGTCGGTGCGGATCCGGAGAGGGAGGGCACGATGCGCCGATACGCGAGGACCCTGGTCGCGTTCGTACTGGCCGCCGGCGTGGCGGCGGGGACCACCGGCTGGGTTTCGGGCAACGCGCAGCAGGCGCTGACCGGGCCTCCGCCCGGCAGTGCCCAGTGGCGGGCCGACCGGGTGCTGGGCGCGGAGCTGCCCGACCCGGAGCACACGGCACCTGCCGGTGTCGCACGCTTCTTCGCGCGGTTGAGCACCGCCGAACAGCACCTGCTGCTGGTCCGGCATCCGTCCGTCGTCGGGAATCTCGACGGGGCGCCGCTGGAGCTGCGCTACCGCGCCAACTCCCTTGCCCTGGCGGCCGAGGACGACCCCCGCTACCGTTCGCTCGCCGCCCCCGGCCGGCAGATCCTCGCGTTCGACCCGCGCGGGCGCGGCCAGGTCGCCGAGGTCTTCGGGGACCTGCGCACCGCGCGCCGCGTCTCCGTGGTGGTGCCCGGGTCCGACAACGACGCCGGGACCTTCGACCGGAGGGTCGCCGCGCACGGGGCCCCGCCCGGGATGGCCAGGACCCTGCACACGGCGGCCGGTCCGGGGACGGCCGTCGTCGCATGGGTCGGCTACACCACTCCGGTGGGCGTCGGCATCGACGCGGCCACCGGCAGCCTCGCGGAGGCGGGCGCCGGGCGGCTGACCCGGTTCGCGCAGGGGCTGAGGGCGGACGGGCTGCCCGAGCCCGCCGTGTTCTGCCACAGCTACGGCTCCGTCGTCTGCGGGATCGCCGCACACCGCCTCCCCGCCACCGACCTGGTGGTCCTCGGCTCCCCCGGCATGCGGGCGGACGATGCCGCGGGGCTGCGGACGAAGGCCCGGGTGTGGGCGGCCAAGGACCCGACCGACTGGATCGACCACGTGCCGAACGTGCGCTTCGCGGGGCTGGGCCACGGCACGGACCCGACCGACCCGGCGTTCGGCGCCCGCCGCGTACCGGCGGACGAGGCCCGGGGGCATGCCGGCTACTTCGCGCCGGGGACGGATTCGCTGCGGACCTTCGCCGCCATCGCCCGGGGCACGGCCCCACCGGAAGGCGCCCGGTCCCCGGCGGACGCACAGGCTCCGGCGAACGCGCAGCCCCCGGCCGGCGCACAGGTTTCAGCGAACGCGACGGTCCCGGCCGGCGCACTGGCTTCAGCGAACGCGACGGTCCCGGCCGGCGCACAGGCTTCCGCGAACGCGACGGTCCCGGAAGGGGCGGCCCGATGAACGCCGTACGGGAGAACGCGCGGCGGCTCGCCGCCCGTATCGACACCGCCACCCCCGCCCACCGTGACCGTGCCGTCGACGGCCTGCGCGCCCTGGCCCTGCTCGCCGTGCCGCTCGGTCACTGGATGCTGGGCGGGTTCCGGCTGGACGCCGACGGCCTGCACAACGCGAGCCCGCTGGCCGCGTTCGGCGCGCTCGCCCCCGCGAGCTGGGTGCTCCAGATGCTGGGGATCTTCTTCCTGGTCGGCGGGTACGCCTCGGTCCTCTCCTACCGCCGCCGGGCCTCGACGACGGCAGCCTGGCTGGGCGGCCGGCTGGCCCGCCTCGGCCGGCCGGTCCTCGGGGTGAGCGCCGTGTGGGCGGTGCTGCTCGCGGCGCTCTCCGCGCTGGGCGTCCCGGGTGACACGCTGCGTACGGGGGCGACGCTGGTGATCCAGCCGCTCTGGTTCGTCGGCGTGTACACCGTGGTCACCGCTCTCACCCCGGTCTGCGTCACGTCGGCGCGCGGACTCGGCGGCTGGGCGGCGCTCCCGCTGACGGCCTTCGTCGCCGTCGTGGACTTCCTGCGCTACGGGCCGTACGCGGAGGCGATGCCCTCCTGGCTCGGCGTGCTCAACGTCCTGCCCGGCTGGCTGTTCGCGTATCAGCTCGGCGTGTCCTGGGGCGAGGGCCGGATCGGGAGGCGCGGGGCCCGGCTGCTGCTGACCGGTGGCGCCGTGCTGTTCGCCGTGCTGCTGCTGGTCTTCCACTACCCGGCGTCGATGGTCGGGGTGCCGGGTGAGGCACGGACGAACTCGCATCCGCCGTCGCTGCTGGTCGTGGCGTTGGCGGCGGCCCAGAGCGGGGCGGCGATCCTGCTGCGCGACCGGCTCGGGCGGCTGCTGCGCAGGCCGCTGCTCTGGGCTCCGGTGGTGGTGATCAACCTGTCGGCGATGACGATCCTGTGCTGGCACCAGAGCGCGATGCTGGCCGCCGCCGTACCGGCCTCGCTCGCGGGGGCCGGTGGCACGGCGGTGGCGGGGCTGACGACGGCGCCGGACACGGTGGGCTGGATTCTCGCCCGGACGGCGTGGCTGCCGGTGTTCACCGGGCTGCTGGTGCTGACCGCCCGGTACGCGCGCCGCTTCGAGGCCCCGTGGGAATCGGGCACCCGCGCCGCGAACGCCCGCCGCGCGCTGGCCGGGGTGCTCGCGGCGGGGTTCGCGGTGTTCGCGCTGGGGCTGGCGTGAGGGGACGGCGGTGTGGCCCGGGGAGGATCGCTCGGTCGTGCTCAGCCACCACGGCCCTCGTGAACCCCGCGAACCCCGTGATTCCCATGAGCTCATGAACGGTATGGACTTCATGAGCCAGGCGATCACCGCGTACGCCTCCGGGCTACTCCTCCCGCGCCGCCGACGTACTGCTCATGTCCGGGTAGCGGTCCCCCGCCACCCGGCCCGCGATCGGCTCCAGCGCGGCCAGTTCGTCCGCCGTGAGGGTCAGCCGGGTCGCCGCGACGTTCTCCAGGAGGCGGCCGCGCTTACGGGTGCCGGGGATCGGGACCACGTTCAGGCCGTGGACCCCGGCGCGCTGCTGGACCCAGGCGAGGGCCACCTGTGCGGCCGTCGCCCCGTGCGCGGCGGCGATCGTGTGGACGGGCTCCAGCAGGGCCGCGTTCGTCCGGGCGTTGTCGCCGGTGAACCGGGGCTGGTGCTTGCGGAAGTCGCCCTCGGACAGGTCCTTGCCCGCGTCGGTGAACGCCCCGGTGAGGAAGCCCCGGCCGAGCGGGGAGTACGGGACGAGGGTGACGCCCAGGTCGGCCGCCGCGCCGACGGCGCTCTTCTCGACGTCCCGGCTGAAGAGGGACCACTCCGACTGGAGGGCGGCGATCGGGTGCACCGCGTGCGCCTCGCGCAGTTCGGGGCCGGTCACCTCGCTCAGCCCGAGCTGCCTGACCTTGCCCTGCTGGACCAGCTCCGCCAGTGCGCCGACCGATTCGGCGAACGGGACGGCCGGGTCGCGGCGGTGCATGTAGTAGAGGTCGATGACGTCGGTGTTCAGCCGGCGCAGGCTCGCCTCGACGGCGGTACGGATGTACGCGGGGTCGTTGCTGATGCCCCGGTAGTGGGGGTCGTCGGTGCGGACGAGGGCGAACTTGGTGGCGAGGGTGATCTCGTCCCGGTGGGCCCCGACGAACGGGGCGAGGAACTCCTCGTTGGCCCCGCGCCCGTAGGCGTCGGCGGTGTCGAAGAGCGTGACTCCGGCCTCCAGGGCGGCGTCGAGGGTGTCGCGGGCGGCGCGTTCGTCGGTGTCGCCGTAGAACTCGCTCATGCCCATGCAGCCGAGGCCCTGGACGCCGACCTGCGGTCCGCCCGCTCCCAGCTCGACGGTGGCGATCGTGTCAACAGTCATCAGGCACTGTGCCTCTCCGGCGCCCGGCGGGCGCCCGCATAGAAATCGATCTTGTGGTCGAGGACGGCGAGGGTGTCGTGGAGCTCCGCGATCCGCGAGATCACATCGCGGCGGGTCGCCTCCAGCAGTTCCTGCCGTGCCTCGAAGGTGGACTCCCCCTCGCGCAGCAGCTCGGCGTACCGCACCATGTCGGCGACGGGCATTCCGGTCAGCCGCAGCTTGCCGACGAAGGCCAACCAGTCGAGGTCGCGGTTGCTGAAGCGGCGCTGGCCGGTGTGCGACCGGTCGACGTGCGGCATCAGGCCGATGCGCTCGTACCAGCGCAGGGTGTGCGCGGTGAGTCCGGTGAAGGCGACGACCTCGCTGATCGAGTAGCTGTCCTGGCCCGCGGGGCGGGGGTGCTCCGTCATGTGTTCCACGCTAGATCCTTGGAGTGCACTCGAAGCAAGCGGAACGGGGGCCGACGCCCCGGACCCCACCGACCGGACGCGCCCTGCCCCTATGTCTCCTTTGTCCAAGATGAAGGAATGTTCATCCTCGCTTCATGTTCGTACCGCCCGGGACCGTCAGGGTGAACGCATGGCTTTCTCACCTCGTCTGGCGGCCCTGGCAGCCGTCGTCGCCGTGCCGCTGGGCATAGCGGCCACCAGCTATGCCATGACCGACACCTCGGAAGCACCGAAGGTGCCGCCCACCGTCCACCTGGAGGAGAGCCCTCGCCCCACACCGTCGCCGGACGGTGCCGCCTCCCCGGGCGGCTTCCCGGCGCCGAGCGGCTCCGCCGCCCCGACCCGTACCCCGGACAGCTCCGTCGTCCCGGGCCCCTCCGCGGCCGACGACGACGATGACGACGACTTCGGTGATGACGGTTAGCCGGTCGCCCCTGGGGTTCTGGAGGATCTCCGCCCGGGTGAGGATCCTGCTGTGGCTGCTGGTCGTGATGGCTCTCGCGCTGGGCGCGGTCGCCGTCACCGTCCGCTCGATCCTCCAGCGGGACGTGGACCACCGCATCAGCCAACTGCTCACGCAGGAGACCGGCGAGTTCGCGAACTTCGTTCCGCAGGGGGTGGACCCGGACACCGGCGGCCGGTTCGCCACCGCCGACCGGCTGCTTCGCGTCTATCTGCAACGCCAGTACGCCGACCCGGACGAGGAGCTGCTGGGGCTGACCGGCCCGGCCGGCGACCGGCCCGACGTCATCCGGCAGCGCCGCGATCTGCCCCGGGGCATCGCCCTGTGGCAGGACACCGGCTCCCTCACCCGCATCCGCGCCTCCGAGGACTCCTTCGGCACTCTGGAGCGCCCTCAGGGCGACGTGCGCTGGGCGAAGGTCGAGATCGGGCCGTCCGCGGGCGGGCGGCCCGGGGCGTTCGTCGTCGCCTTCCACCCGGAGCGCGAACGGGCCGTCGCGGACAGGACGTTCTGGATGCTGCTCGCCCTGTCCGGGGTCGCCCTGCTGATGACGACCGGGATCGGCTGGGCCGTCGCCGGGCGTATCCTCGCGCCCGTCCGGCTCGTGCGGACGACGGCGGCGGAGCTGACCGAGCAGGACCTGACCCGGCGGATTCCCGTGGAGGGCCGGGACGACATCGCGGCCCTCGCCGAGACGTTCAACGCGATGCTGGACCGGCTGGAGCGGGCGTTCGCCGCGCAGCGGGTCTTCGTCGACGACGCCGGGCACGAACTGCGCACCCCGATCACCATCGTCCGGGGCCACCTGGAGCTGATGGGCGACGATCCGGCGGACCGGGAGGAGACGGTGCGGCTGGTCACGGACGAGCTGGACCGGATGAGCCGGATCGTGGAGGACCTGCTGCTGCTCGCGGGGGCCGAGCGCCCCGACTTCGTCACCCCCGAGCCCGTCCAGCTCGCGGAGCTGACCGCCGACGTGTTCGTGAAGGTGCGGACGCTCGGCGAGCGGGAGTGGGTGCTCGACGGGGTCGCGGACCGCGAAGTGCGCCTGGACGCGCAGCGGATGACGCAGGCGATGGTCCAGCTGGCGCAGAACGCCGTCCAGCACACCGCGCCCGGCGGGCGCATCCGGATCGGCTCGCGGGCCGTCGGCTCCCGGGCCGAGGCGGGACGGGACCGGGCGGGCCGGGCCGAGGCCGACCTCGTCGAGCTGTACGTCGCCGACCACGGGCCCGGCATTCCGCCCCAGGACGCCGAGGTCATCTTCGAGCGGTTCCGCCGGGGCACGTCGCGGCGCGGCACCCGCACCAGCGGGGCCGGTCTCGGCCTCGCCATCGTCAGAGCCATCGCGGAGGGCCACCACGGCCACGTCGAACTCCGCCCGACCGAGGGCGGCGGAGCCACCTTCGTACTCACCCTGGAGACCGGCTGATGAACCGCGTCCTGATCGCGGAGGACGAGGAGCGCATCGCCTCGTTCGTCCAGAAGGGCCTGCGCGCCAACGGCTTCACCACGGTCGTCGCCGAGGACGGCGACCTGGCGCTCGGTCACGCGCTGACCGGCGGGTTCGACCTGATGGTGCTCGACATCGGACTGCCGGGCCGGGACGGGTTCACCGTGCTGCGTGAACTGCGCGAGGCACGCGTCACGCTGCCGGTGATCGTGCTCACCGCCCGCGACTCGGTCCGGGACACGGTGGCGGGCCTGGAGGGCGGGGCCGACGACTGGATGACGAAGCCGTTCCGCTTCGAGGAGCTGCTCGCCCGGGTACGGCTGCGGCAACGCACCGCCGCCCGCGCCCCGGAGGTCACCCTGCTGCGCAGCGGCAGCCTCGCCCTGGACCTGCGGACGCGCCGGGCCCGCGCGGAGGACCGGACGGTGGACCTGACCGCGCGCGAGTTCGTGCTGCTGGAGATGTTCCTGCGCCACCCGGGCCAGGTGCTGTCGCGCGAGCAGATCCTGTCGCACGTGTGGGGGTACGACTTCGACCCCGGCTCCAACATCGTGGACGTGTATGTCCGGTCACTGCGCCGGAAGTTGGGGGCCGAACGGCTGGAGACGGTACGGGGCATGGGGTACCGGCTGCCGTAACGGACCGGGCCCCGGCGTGCGCGTGCGGGGCCGCCCCGGTCGTCCGGCGGCGGTCCGGCCGGAGGAAGGGAACACCGGCGAGCGGTCCGGGCCCCGGCGTCCGTGTGCGGGGCTGCTCCGCCCCCGGCGGCGGTCCGCCCCGAGGGCCCGAGCACCGGAGCACCGGAGATGAAGGGTCCTTCACGGGCGGCTCATCGAGCGCTCACCCCGCCTTCCGAGGCTGTACAGCGTGCCTCTCCCTCTCCGGCAGACCGTCGGCCTCTGCGCCGTCCTCGGGCTCTGCGCTCTCCTCGCCGTCCCCGGCGCCACCCCCGGCCTCGGCGCCGACGGGCGGCTCTCGCTCGCCGTCTTCGCCCTGGCCACCGCCGCCTGGATCGCCACCCCGGTGGACGACGCCTACATCGCGCTCGGCGCGGGCCTGGCGCTGACGGTGACGGGGGTGATCAGCAGCGAGACCCTGTTCGCCACCCTGGGAGACGAGACGGTCTGGCTGCTGATCTGCGCTTTCGTCCTCGCCGCCGCCGTGACCCGGACCGGTCTCGCGGGCCGGGCCGCCGTCTTCCTCGTCGGCGGGGCCAGGACCGTACGCCAACTGGTGCACCTCACCACGGCCGGTCTCGTCGTCACCGCGTTCGCCGTGCCGGCCACGTCGGGGCGGGCCGCGCTCGCCCTTCCGGTGTTCCTGGCCCTGGCGGCCGCACTCCGTGAGCGCGGGCGTCTCGTCGTCATGCTGGCGCTGCTCTTCCCCACCGTCATCCTGCTGTCCGCCGTCGCGACGCTGATCGGGGCGGGCGCGCACCTGATCACGGTCGGGGTGCTGTGGGAGCAGACCGGGGAGCGGCTGGGCTTCGTCCCTTGGCTGGTCCTCGGGCTGCCGCTGGCCGTCGTCTCGTCCCATCTCGCCGCCGAGCTTGTGCTGTTGACGACGACCCGGCGGGCCGACCGCAAGGGTCCGGTCACGATCACGGCGGGACAGATCCAGGAGCACTCCGGGACGGCCGTCGAGGGCCCGTTCACGCTGGCGGAGTCCCGGTGCCTGCTGCTCCTGGCGACCGTCGTCCTGCTGTGGTGCAGCGAGCCGCTGCACGGGGTGTCACCCGCCGTGGTCGCGCTGATCGGCGCGCTGGTGGCGACCTCTCCGGCGCTGGGCACGGTCCGCTTCAAGGACGGCCTGCGATCGGTTCCCTGGCCGCTGCTGCTGTTCATGGCCGCCACGATGGCGATGGGCGTCGCGCTCTCCGACTCGGGTGCGGCCGGCTGGCTGGTGGGGTGGATCCCCCTGGGGGCGTCCACGCCCCCGTGGCTGTTCCTGGCCGGCGTGGTCGTCGTCAGCACGGCCGCCCATCTGGCGCTCCAGTCGCGCTCCGCCCGCTCCTCCGTCCTCGTCCCGCTGGTGGTCGCGGCGGCGGTCGGGGCCGGGGTCAACCCGGTGACGGCGGCGCTTGCGTCGACGGCCGCCGCCGGTTTCTGCCACACCCTGCCGTCCTCGGCGAAGCCGGTCGCGCTCTTCGCGGACGTGCCCGGCACCCCCACGTACACCCCGCGCGACCTGCTGCGGCTGTCCGCCCTCCTCGCGCCGCTCACGGCGGCCCTCGTCCTCGCCTTCGCGCTCGTCGTCTGGCCGCTGCTCGGCGTGCCCGTCCTCCTGGAGACCCAGCCATGACCCGTCCCGTCCGTCCCGCTCACCGCATCGCCATCGCCCCCAGCGGGTTCAAGGAGTCCCTGTCGGCCGCCCGGGTCGCGGAGGCCATCGCCACCGGGGTACGCCGGGTGCTCCCCGACGCCGATCTCGACCTCATCCCTCTCGTGGACGGCGGCGAGGGGACGGCGGAGGCGCTGGCCCTGGCCGGCGGCGGCCGCCTGGTGCCGTGCACGGCGACGGGCCCCGTGGGCGAGCCGGTCGCCTCGCACTTCGCGCTGCTGGGCGGACCCGGCCCGCTGACCGCCGTCGTGGAGATGGCGGCCGTCGCGGGCCTCGCCCTGGTCCCGCCGGACCGCCGCCATCCGGGCGCGACGACGACGTACGGTGTCGGCGAGCTGATCCGGGCGGCCCTGGATACCGGGGCGCGGCGCATCCTCGTCGGCTGCGGCGACTCCGGTACGTCGGACGGGGGCGCGGGCGCGCTCCGGGCGCTCGGGGCCCGGCTGACCGACCGGCACGGCCGTGAACTCCGGCCGGGTGGAGGTGCGTTGCACGAACTGGAGCGCATCGATCCGTCCGGCCTCGACCCCAGGCTGGCCGACGCCGGACTGCTGGTCGCCTGCAACCCGTACAACGTGCTGTGCGGGAAGCGCGGCGTGGCCCGGGTGTTCGGGCCGCAGAAGGGGGCGACCCCGGCGGAGGTGGAGCTGCTCTCGGCGGGCCTGGAGCGGCTGGCCGCCGTCCTCACCCGGGATGTGTCCCCGGCTTTCGCCCCGCCGCCCGGGGCCCCGGCCCCCGATCTGCGTACGGCACCCGGTACGGGCGCTTCCGGCGGCCTCGGGGCCGGGCTGGCGGCCGTGGGCGCCCGCCTCCTCCCCCGTTACGACGTCCTGCTCGACGGTCTCGACCTGGACGCCCGCCTGGCCCGCGCCGACTTCGTGATCACGGCGGAGGGGGCGCTGGACCACCAGACCGTGCGCGGGAAGATCCCGGCGGAGGTGGCGCGGCGGGCCAGGGCGGCGGGGGTGCCGGTCCTGGTGCTGGCGGGGACGATCGGGCCGGGGGCGCAGGACGTGCGGGCGGTGGGCGTGGACGCGTACAGCGCGATCCTGCCCGCGCCGATGACGCTGGTGGAGGCGATCGGCCGGAGCGGCGAGTTCCTGGCGGACGCGACGGAACGGGCGATGCGGATCATGGCGCTGGGAACCCGGCTGGCACCACTGGAGCCGCTGGCCGCGTGATGCCCCGCGGCCCGGGGGGCGCGGCGCAGGCCGCCCCGGGGCCTCGGCTCCCCGCAGGCCGCCCCGGGGCAGGCACAGAGCCGCGCCCCCGGCCACCCGGGGCCCCGACCGGACCGCCCGGCCCCTGGGCACCCCGGGACCCCGACCCGACCGCCCTCCCCCGGGCACCCCGGGACCTCCGCCGGACCACTCTGCCCCGGGCGCCCAGGGGCCCGGGGCGGGCTGCCGGGTGCGGCCGTTAGGCTCGGACGCATGGAGAGCCTGCGCATCATCGACACCTGGCCGGTCACGACGGCGGCGGCCGCCGTCGTCCGGGCGGACGGCACGGTCCTCGGCACGCACGGGCCGACCGGACACCGCTTCCCCCTCGCCTCGGTCACCAAGCCGCTCGCGGCCTACGCGGCGCTGGTGGCGTACGAGGAGGGGGCCGTCGAGCTGGACGAGCCGGCCGGGCCCGAGGGCTCCACGGTCCGCCACCTGCTCGCCCACACCAGCGGCCTCGCCTTCGACGAACACCGGGTGACGGCCCCGCCCGGCAACCGGCGCCTGTACTCCAACGCGGGCTTCGAGGTGCTGGGCGACCACATCGCGAAGGCGTCCGGCATCCCGTTCGCGGAGTACCTGCGCCAGGCGGTCCTGGAACCCCTGGCCATGACCTCCACGACCCTGGACGGCTCCCCGGCCCGCGACGGCGTCTCGACGGTGGACGACCTGGTCCGCTTCGCCGCCGAGGTGCAGGCCCCGCGCCTCCTCGACCCGCGTACGGTCCTGGAGGCCCAGAGCGTCGTGCACCCGGGCCTCAAGGGCGTCCTGCCCGGCTACGGCCACCAGAACCCGAACGACTGGGGCCTCGGCTTCGAGATCCGCGACTCCAAGTCCCCGCACTGGACGGGGAACACGTCCTCCCCCGCCACCTTCGGGCACTTCGGCCAGTCGGGCACGTTCCTGTGGATCGACCCGGTGGCGGGCGTCGCCTGCGTCGCCCTGACCGACCGCGCCTTCGGCCCGTGGGCGGCGGAGGCGTGGACCCCGTTCACGGACGCGGTTCTGGCCGAGCTGCCCTGAACCCGGCGGCCGCCCCGCTCGGGCGTGGTCAGGCACGCGAACCAGACGGTCTCCCGGCCAGATCGAGACGACGAAGAAGATCCCCACCCACGACTCCTCCGGGACGGGACGTTCTCCCGCCCGGTTGGCCTGGTGCAGGGGAGCCAACTGCCCACACGGTTCGAGCCGTACGCGGAGATGGAGGCGAAGGCCGCGTTCGGCGGGTCGCTCCTGGACCACTTCACCGGATCGTCGGACCGGGCCGTCGCACGGATCGAAGAGATCGTCCGGCAGCGCAGGGGCCCGCGCACCGAAGAGCAGTCACGGCGGACCATCACCGTCTCCTGGATTGCCGACTTCTGTCTCCTCGCCACCATCGGCGTCGCCGTTGCGGCTCTCCTGGCGTCCGGCTGACCCGACCCCACGCAGCGAGCCCCGTCTCGCCTGCCCCCGTGCCGAGTTCACGCCAGTATCCGGTTGCCCGCGCTTCGGCCCTGACTCAACTTCTCTCCTGGCCCCGGGGTGGTGGTCCACCACCATGAACCTCGGGCAGGCCGTGGTCCTCGCGTTCACCACCGCCGTCCTCAACGCCGGTCCGGCGGCCCGGGCGGGCCGGCTCGGCGGTTGCGCGATCGCCTTCACGCTCCTGCTTTGCCGGCCCTGCTGGTCGCCGTCCTGGCCGTCCGTGCCCGGATGGACTGAGCCGCGCGGTGCGCTGCTAGATTCGTCCGCCATGCGATCACGAGAGTACGACCTCGAATTCCGGGCGCGATCAACCCGTATACGTGACGCGGGAACCGGCCTGCTGATCCTGGCCGGCCTGCTCTGGGGCTGGTGCGCGATTCTGCTGACGACCGAGTACTCGATCGAGACACGCACCGGCTTCGAGAGGGAGTGCTCGGCGCGCCTGTTCACCGACGGCGGCACCGCCAACGAGGGGGTTCAAGCGGGGGATTACTGCGCGAACGAACGCGACTGGCCCGAGGCCTTGGCCGTCCTCGGGCTCTCGGTCCCGGTGGCGCTCGTGGGAACGGCGCTGTTCACGACCGGCAGTGTGAGTCTGCGTCTGAGCGGGCACGCCCAGGCGATGCGTGAGCTGGACCGGCTGGCGGAGAAGTACAAGCGGGAGTCCCAGCAGTCCGAGGGGTGACCTGACGCCCCGGGGGCCTCCGGGAATTCGGTCGCGTCGCACGGAGCGAGCCGTTACCTTCCCTCCGGACGCCGGGGACCGCCCGCGGCTTCACGACGAGGGAGCTGCTGATGAGCGGCCAGGGTCCGCGGACCGACCGACTGGGCATCCTGATCGACCAGTTCGATCAGGCACGGGAGATGGCGGACGTCCGGCTGCGGGGCCTCGGGGACGAGGAGTACCTGTGGGAGCCCGCGCCCGGAAGCTGGTCGATCCGGCGCCGGGAGGAGGCGGTCACGCCCCGGGCGTACGGGCCCGGCGACTGGGTCATGGACAAGGGCGCACCGGAGATTCCCGCGAGCGAGTACGCGGAGGTCGCGCGGCAGGCGGCGGACGGGATGTCCGTCGCGAAGATCGCCGAGGACTGGAGCGTCAGCGTCGCACGGGTCGAGGAGGTCCTCGCCTTCACCGGTGAGCCGGAGCCCGACGTCGTACCGGTCACCACCATCGCGTGGCGGCTGGGGCATCTGCACTCCGACTTCGCGGGCCGCTGGGAGTGGACCTTCGGCGAACGGCGGCAGGACCCGCACCTGCTGGTCGACTTCACCCCGTCCGCCTCGCTCGCGCTGGAGCGGTTCCGGGCGACGCTCGACCGCCATCGCGCGAGCATGGGCACGCTGACCGAGGAGCAGCTCGACACGGTCGGCCTCTCGCAGTATCCGTACGGCTCCGACCCCGACGACGCGTACGTCGGCACCCTGGCCAACGCCAATCTGGAGCTCATTCATCACATGGCCGAGATCGCGCTCCTCCGCGACCTGTGGCGGGCCCGTCGCGCCGGTCGGCCGAGCCCGTACGCGTAAAAGGGACATGGTTGTAGTGACATAGTCCACACGGTCCGCCGTGAAATTTGCCCGTTGTTCCTGATCTTGGCCGGACGGAGCCGGTCAAGCCGTGTTTGAATCCGGTCACTTACGGGCTTTCGTCCTCAGTCGGCGAGGGCCCCGGACATTCATTCCATGGGGGTAAACGTCGTGCCTCGTTCGCACAGACGCACATTCTGGACCGTCGGCGCAGCTGTCGCCGCAACCGTGGCGGGGAGTTTCGTCTCCTCGCCCGCCATGGCCCTGCAGGGGGCGCCGGCCGACGCGGCCGTCTTCGGGCACACCGCGAGGATCGTCGTCGGACCCTCCGACCGCTCCTGCACGGGAACGCTCGTGGATCCGCGGTGGGTGCTCTCCGCCGCGAGCTGCTTCACCGACGCCACGGGCGTGGTCCAGCCGGGCAAGCCCAAGGTCACGACCACCGTGACGGTCGGGCGCACCGACCTGACGCAGACCACGGGCGGGGCCGTCCGTACCGCCGTCGAGCTCGTCCCGCACGCCGACCGTGACCTGGTCCTGGTGAAGCTGGGCGTGGGCGTCGCGGGTGTGCAGCCGATCGCCCTGGCCGCCACCCCGGCGACGGCCGACGAGAACGTGACCGCGGCCGGGTTCGGCCGGACGAGGACGACCTGGATGCCCGACCGGCTGCACACCGGGTCGTTCACCGCGAACGGCGACGCCTCGGCGGACATCGCGCTGACGGCGGTCGGCGACGCGGTCATCTGCCAGGGGGACGCCGGCGGCCCGGTCCTGCGCGAGAGCGGCGGCCGGCAGGAACTGCTCGCCGTCACCAGCAGGTCCTGGATGGGCGGTTGCACCGGTACGCCGGCCACCGAGACCCGTACGGGCGCCGTCGCGACCCGCGTGGACGACGTACGCGCCTGGATCACGGACACCACCGCCGCCGTCCCGGGCGACCTGACCGGCGACAACAAGCCCGACCTGGTCGCGGTGGACAACACCGGCAAGCTGTACCTCTACCCGGGCACCGGCACCGGCGCCCTCGGCTCGCGGATCCAGATCGGCACCGGCGGCTGGTCGGGTGCCGCGGTGACGCACCGCGGCGACTGGACCGGGGACGCCATGGAGGACGTCGTCGCCATCGTGGGCGGCGAACTGCGCGTCTACCCCAACCGGGGCACCGGCACGCTGGGTTCCCCGGTCAAGCTACTCACCGGGCTGCCCACCGACTCGAAGCTGGTGAGCGCCGGGGACGTCGACCGGGACGGGCACCCCGACCTGGTCGTCCAGCACAGCAACAAGCTGTACCTGTACAAGGGGAAGTCCGCGCCCACGCCGACCGTCGCCGCCCCGGTGGTCATCGGCACGAGCGGCTGGGACGTGATGGACCTGTCGGCTCCCGGCGACGCCGACAAGGACGGCCGGGTCGACCTGCTGGCCCGGGACAGGCGTGACGGCATCCTGTACATCTACCTCGGCCTGTCGAACAACACGTTCGGCAGCCGGACCGAGTACGGCCACGGCTACACCGTCTCCCACCGCCCCCTGATCGCGGGCGCGGCCGACGCGGACCGCAACGGCGTCGCCGACATGTGGACCACCGCGGGCGACGGCACCCTGAAGTTCTACAAGGGCGCGAGCTCGATCCACGGCCCGGTGGACGGCCCGAGCATCCAGGTCGGCACCGGCGGCTGGGGCAGCATCAAGTCCATCAGCTGACCCCGGCCGACCCTGGAGCAACTGAGGCCCCGCCCCCGCCCCCGGGCGGCCGGGGGCGGGGCCTCAGCCCGCCAGCTCCCACACCAGCAGCTCCGCGGGGCCCGCGGCCGCGACCGCCTCCAGGCCCTCCGCGCCGGTGATCCGGGCGGCGTCGCCGGGGCCGAGATCCTCGCCGTCCAGGGCGACCCGGCCCCGCACCACGTGCACGTACAGGCGCACCGCGTCCGGGACCGCGGTGCGTTCGCTCTCGGCCAGGCGGCGGACATGGAGCATCGCGCCCGCGCCGGGCAGGGCGTACGGGGTGGAATCGGCGATGCCGGGCACCACCGTGTACGCGGGTTCACCGCCCGGCTCCAGGGGGGCCAGCCACATCTGGAGGAAGGTCAACGGGTCCGTGCCGTCGTTGCGTTCGACGTGGCGGACCCCGGAGGCGGCGCTCAGGTGGGCCACGTCCCCGGCGCGGACGACGGTGGAGTGGCCGGCCGAGTCGCGGTGGGTCAGTTCGCCCTCGACCACCCAGGTGACGATCTCCGTATGGCTGTGCGGATGCTCCTCGAAGCCCGCGCCCGGCAGGAGGCGCTCCTCGTTGCAGGCCAGGATCGGTCCGAAGCGGAGGTTGTCCGGGTCGTAGAAGGGGCCGAAGGACAGGGCGTGCCGGGTGTCGATCCCGGCGGCCTCGTCCCCGCCCCGGTAGCGGTCGTCGGACCGGTGCACGGAAATCACCCGGCCACGGTAGCCGTGCGGACGCGCGTTCGGCGGGGGTGGCCGCCAGGAGTTCGACTACCCGCCGGTACGGGGCACCGTCGCCCCGGCCCACCGGACCACCGGCCCGATAAGGCAGTCTTGTCCTCGTGCCCCGACCCGATCCTGAGCAGCCCGCCGCCCACGACGCCCACCTGCATGCCGCGACCCTGAAACGGCTGGAGCAGTCCTCCGGCCGGCTGGCCGCGAACGCGATTGCCCGCATGGACGAATCGCTGCCGTGGTACCGGGCGATGCCGCCGGAGAACCGGTCCTGGATCGGCCTGGTCGCCCAGGCCGGCATCGCCGCGTTCACCGAGTGGTTCCGGCATCCCGAGACCCCGCAGGCGATCTCGACCGATGTGTTCGGCACCGCCCCGCGCGAACTGACCCGGGCCATCACCCTGCGGCAGACCGTGGAGATGGTGCGGACCACGATCGAGGTCATGGAGGCCGCGATCGACGAGGTGGCCGCCCCCGGCGACGAGTCGGTGCTGCGGGAGGCGCTGCTCGTCTACGCGCGCGAGATCGCCTTCGCCACCGCCCAGGTCTACGCCCAGGCCGCCGAGGCCCGGGGCGCCTGGGACGCCCGGCTGGAGTCGCTGGTGGTGAACGCGGTGCTCTCCGGCGAGGCCGACGAGGGTGCCGTCTCGCGGGCCGCCGCGCTCGGCTGGAACTCCCCCGAGCACGTCTGCGTCGTCCTCGGCACCGCGCCCGACGGCGACAGCGAACTGACCGTGGAGGCGATCCGGCGGGCCGCCCGGCACGCCAAGCTCCAGGTCCTCACCGGGGTCCTGGGCAACCGGCTCGTCGTCATCGCGGGCGGCAGCGACAATCCGCTCCAGGTCGCGAAGGGCCTGATCGGGCCGTACGCGGCCGGCCCGGTCGTCGCCGGGCCCGTCGTCCCCGACCTGCTGGCCGCGACCCGGTCCGCACAGGCGGCGGCGGCCGGGCTGAAGGCGTGCTCGGCATGGCAGGACGCGCCGCGCCCGGTGCTGGCGGACGATCTCCTCCCGGAACGCGCGATGGCCGGAGACCCGGCCGCGCGGGAGCAGTTGGTGGAGGAGATCTACAGACCGCTGGAGGAGGCCGGTTCGGCGCTCCTGGAAACACTGAGTGTCTATCTGGAGCAGGCGAGCAGTCTGGAAGGCGCCGCCCGGATGCTTTTTGTGCACCCCAACACCGTGCGCTACCGGCTGCGACGTGTGACCGACGTCACCGGATGGTCACCCTCCGACGTGCGCTCCGCGTTCACGCTGCGGATCGCCCTGATCCTGGGGCGCTTGGCCGCAGCCGATCCTCAGTCCTAGACTTTTGTTGGACTTCAACAATTCCCCCGACGGTTCTTCGTCCCTGTCCCCACGGGCGTGCGGAGCCGTCCACAAGAGAGAGTGTGAGGGTGCTCGTACTCGTCGCTCCCGGCCAAGGCGCTCAGACGCCCGGCTTCCTGACTCCCTGGCTCGACCTCCCCGGTGCCGCCGACCGCATCGCGGCCTGGTCCGACGCCATCGGGCTCGACCTTGCCCACTACGGCACGAAGGCCGACGCGGACGAGATCCGCGACACGGCCGTGGCCCAGCCGCTCCTGGTGGCGGCCGGGCTGCTGTCCGCGACCGCCCTGGACGCCGCGTCCCCCGACGTCGTCGCGGGCCACAGCGTCGGTGAGATCACCGCCGCCGCGCTCGCCGGTGTCATCGAGGACGAGGCCGCCCTGCGCTTCGTCCGGACCCGCGGGCTCGGCATGGCCGAGGCCGCAGCGGTCACCGAGACCGGTATGGCGGCCCTCCTCGGCGGCGACCCCGCCGTCTCGGTCCCGCACCTGGAGAAGCTCGGGCTCACCCCGGCCAACGTCAACGGCGGCGGCCAGATCGTCGCCGCCGGCACCGCCGCCCAGCTCGCCGCCCTGGAGGCCGACAAGCCCGAGGGCGTGCGCCGGGTGGTCGCGCTGAAGGTGGCCGGCGCGTTCCACACGCACCACATGGCCCCGGCCGTGGAGAAGCTGCGCGCGGCGGTCGGCGACCTCACGGTCTCCGACCCGACCGTGCGCTACGTTTCCAACGCCGACGGCCACACCGTGGCCACCGGTACCGAGGTCATCGCCCGGCTGGTCGGGCAGGTCGCCAACCCGGTCCGCTGGGACCTGTGCATGGAGACCTTCCAGTCCCTGGGCGTCACCGCACTCGTCGAGCTGTGCCCCGGCGGCACCCTGACCGGGATCGCCAAGCGCGCGCTGCCCGGTGTCAGGACGCTGGCGCTCAAGACCCCCGACGACCTCGACGCGGCCCGCGCGCTCATCTCCGAGCACGCGGGCGTCTAAGGAGCGAGCATGTCGAAGATCAAGCCCAGCAAGGGCGCCCCGTACGCACGGATCCTCGGGGTCGGCGGCTACCGCCCGACCCGGGTCGTGCCGAACGAGGTGATCCTCGAGACGATCGACTCGTCCGACGAGTGGATCCGCTCCCGCTCCGGCATCGTCACCCGCCACTGGGCCTCCGAGGAGGAGACCGTGGCCGCGATGTCGATCGAGGCCTCCGGCAAGGCCATCGCCGACGCGGGCATCGACCCCGAGCAGATCGGCGCGGTCGTCGTCTCGACCGTCTCGCACTTCAAGCAGACCCCGGCCGTCGCCACCGAGATCGCCCACCGGATCGGCGCGGGCAAGCCCGCCGCCTTCGACATCTCGGCCGGCTGCGCGGGCTTCGGCTACGGCCTCACCCTGGCCAAGGGCATGGTCGCCGAGGGCTCGGCGGAGTACGTCCTGGTGATCGGCGTGGAGCGGCTCAGCGACCTGACCGACCTGGAGGACCGCGCGACGGCCTTCCTGTTCGGCGACGGCGCGGGCGCGGTCGTCGTCGGCCCCTCCCAGGAGCCGGCCATCGGCCCGACCGTGTGGGGTTCCGAGGGCGACAAGTCCGAGACCATCAAGCAGACGGTCGGCTGGAACGAGTTCCGTCTCGGCGACGTCTCGCAGCTGCCGCTCGACTCCCAGGGCGAGGTCAAGTTCCCCGCCATCACGCAGGAGGGGCAGGCGGTCTTCCGCTGGGCCGTCTTCGAGATGGCGAAGGTCGCCCAGCAGGCGCTGGACGCGGCCGGGATCGCCCCGGAGGACCTGGACGTCTTCATCCCGCACCAGGCCAACATGCGGATCATCGACTCGATGGTGAAGACCCTGAAGCTGCCGGAGCACGTCACGGTCGCCCGTGACATCGAGTCAACCGGCAACACGTCCGCCGCCTCGATCCCGCTCGCGATGGAGCGGCTTCTGGCGACCGGTCAGGCGAAGAGCGGCGACACCGCGCTCGTCATCGGCTTCGGGGCGGGTCTCGTCTACGCCGCGACGGTCGTTACCCTCCCCTAGGCACACCGGACCTTTTGGGTCCGTAGCTACGAACACCGAAGAAAACCACCGAAGGAGCGCCAAGATGGCCGCCACGCAGGAAGAGATCGTCAAGGGTCTCGCCGAGATCGTCAACGAGATCGCCGGTATCCCGGAGGAGGACGTCCAGCTGGACAAGTCCTTCACCGACGACCTGGACGTCGACTCGCTGTCCATGGTCGAGGTCGTCGTCGCCGCCGAGGAGCGCTTCGACGTGAAGATCCCCGACGAGGACGTCAAGAACCTCAAGACGGTCGGCGACGCTGCCGACTACATCCTGAAGCACCAGGGCTGATCCCAGCCCGGCTGTGTCGCCACCCGGCGGTGGCGCCGCTGATTCACGACCCTCTACACGTGGAGAAGATTTTCCAGTGAACTCGACCAATCGCACCGTGGTCGTCACCGGTATCGGCGCAACCACTCCGCTGGGTGGCGACTCCGCATCGACCTGGGAAGGTCTGATGGCCGGCCGGTCCGGCGTCAAGCCTCTCGAAGGCGAGCGCTTCGCCGAACTGCCCGTCCGGATCGCCGCCCTCGCGGCCGTCGACCCGGGCGACGTCCTTCCCCGCCCGCTGGCCCGCAAGCTGGACCGCTCGGCGCAGTTCGCGCTGATCGCGGCCCGCGAGGCGTGGGCGGACGCGGGCTACACCGGCAAGGCCGGCGAGGAGGACGAGACCGTCCGCCCCGAGCGTCTCGGCTCGGTCATCGCCTCCGGCATCGGCGGTGTGACCACCCTGCTCGACCAGTACGACGTGCTGAAGGAGAAGGGCGTACGCCGCGTCTCCCCGCACACCGTGCCCATGCTCATGCCCAACAGCCCGGCGGCCAACGTCGGCCTGGAGGTCAACGCCCAGTCCGGTGTCCACACCCCGGTCTCGGCCTGCGCGTCCGGCGCCGAGGCCATCGGGTACGCCGTCGAGATGATCCGTACCGGCCGTGCCGACGTGGTCGTCGCCGGTGGTACCGAGGCGGCCATCCACCCGCTGCCGATCGCCGCGTTCGCCAACATGATGGCGATGTCCAAGAACAACGACGAGCCCGAGAAGGCCTCGCGTCCGTACGACACCGGCCGGGACGGATTCGTCCTCGGCGAGGGTGCGGGCGTCGTCGTCCTGGAGTCCGCCGAGCACGCCGCCCGCCGTGGTGCGAAGGTCTACTGCGAGGTGCTGGGCCAGGGCCTGTCGGCCGACTCCCACCACATCGCGCAGCCCGAGCCCACCGGCCGGGGCATCGCCGCCGCCATGCAGAACCTGCTGGACTCCAGCGACCTCAAGCCGTCCGAGGTGGTCCACCTCAACGCGCACGCCACCTCGACGCCGCAGGGTGACATCGCGGAGATCAAGGCGCTGCGGAGGGTCCTGGGCGACGACCTGGACCACGTCGCGATCTCGGCGACGAAGTCGATGACGGGGCACCTGCTCGGTGGCGCGGGCGGTATCGAGACGGTGGCCACCGTGCTCGCGCTGCACCACCGCATCGCACCGCCGACCATCAACGTCGACGACCTCGACGAGGCGGTCGAGGCGGACATCGTGCGCGGCGAGCCCCGGGCGCTGCCCGAGGGGCCGATCGCGGCGGTGAACAACTCGTTCGGGTTCGGTGGGCACAACGTGGTGCTGGCGTTCCGGTCCGTGTGACACGAAGGCGTTCACGGGTGAAGCCCGCTTCCCGGTTCCCGGGAGGCGGGCTTCGCTGCTCTCGGAGGGGGCGGGTTTCGCTGTTCTCGGGGTCCCGCCCCGGGCCCCGCCCCTCACATCGCCGGTGGGGCTCGACGGCCCCGGTCACCGCGAGGTCAGGAGCGCCGGAGGGGCTTGGTCGCGCCCCCGGCGGCTAGACGACCTGGTGGAGCCAGCGGACCGGGGCGCCCTCGCCCGCGTGGCGGAAGGACTCCAGCTCGTCGTCCCACGGTTTGCCGAGCAGGGAGGCGATCTCGGCCTCCAGGTCGCTCTCGCCGCGCACCGACCGCGCCAGGGCGGCCCGCAGCCGGTCCTCGGGGACCAGGATGTCGCCGTGCATGCCGGTCACGGCGTGGAAGATGCCGAGGCCGGGGGTGGAGCTGTACCGCTCGCCCTCCGCGGTGGGGCACGGCTCGGCGGTCACCTCGAAGCGCAGCAGGTCCCAGCCGCGCAGGGCGGAGGCGAGCTGCGAGGCGGTGCCGGCACGGCCCTTCCAGGAGAATTCGGACCGCCAGGTGCCGGGCGCGGCCGGCTGTCTGATCCAGTCCAGCTGGACCCGCACACCGAGGACGCCCGCCACTGCCCACTCGACATGTGGGCACAGCGCGCGCGGTGCGGAGTGAACGTACAGGACTCCACGTGTCGTCACCGGAACCTCCCGTATGGGACGAGGTACGCCTTCCCCAGCGGCCTCGCGTCCGTACCGCCTCTTTCCGGCCAGGGCCCGAGGTTGTCATCAGTAAACAGCATCGGGAGTTAATCTCCTGAAAGGGAACAGTATGTGACGTGACGTAATGTACCGGAGCCGTCCGTGTGCGCGCGGGCGGGCGGAACGCCGCTGGTTCGACGGGGAAAAGCTACCGTGCGCCGGGGCCGTCCGTGTGACGTACCGTCGGTCTCAGGCCCTTGATTCGCCGGGTTTCACCCGGCAGGGCGCGCACGGCCCCGACCTGGGGATCATGTGCTTGCCGGGGGCATGTCCAGAGGCATACGCCACAGGGTGACCGGAGGGGATCCGACCGATGCCGGAGCGTGCGACACGCCCACGGATGCGTACCGCTGCCGCCACGCTGACGGCGCTCTCGTCCCTCGGCGTCGCGGCGCTGGCCGGATGTTCCGGCGGCGGCCCGGAGGGCGGCGTGTCGCAGAACGCGCCGGCCGCCTCGCGCAGCGCCTCGCCGTCCCCCTCCCCCGCTCCGGACTGGAACCCCCGGCCCCGGTCGATCGCGGCGGTCGGGGACTCGATCACCCGGGGCTTCGACGCGTGCTCGGTACTGGCCGACTGCCCCGAGGTGTCGTGGGCGACCGGCACGGACGAGGCGGTGCGCAGTCTCGCGGTCCGGCTGCTCGGCCCGTCGAAGGCGGCGGACCGCAGCTGGAACCTCGCGGTGTCGGGGTCGCGGATGGTGCAGTTGCCCGAGCAGATGGCGAGGGCGGCGAAGGAGCGGCCGGAGCTGGTGACGGTGATGACGGGCGCGAACGACGCGTGCCGGGACTCGGTGCGGCTGATGACGCCGGTGGCGGACTTCCGGGCGTCGTTCGAGGCGTCGATGCGGCAGCTGCGGGCGGGGGCCCCGAAGGCGCAGGTGTACGTCTCCAGCGTGCCGGATCTGAAGCGGCTCTGGTCGACGGGGCGGGTGAACGAGCTGGGCAAGAAGATCTGGGACCTAGGGATCTGCCGGTCCATGCTCGCCGACGCGGACGACCTCGGGCCCGCCGCGGTGGCCCGGCGGGACGCGGTGCGGGACCGGGTGGTGGCGTACAACGAGGTCCTGCGGGACGTGTGCGCGAAGGACCGCCACTGCCGCTACGACGGCGGGGCGGTGTTCGACTTCCGGTTCACCGGGGCGCAGCTCAGCCCGTGGGACTGGTTCCACCCGAGCCGCGACGGCCAGGCCCGGCTGGCGGAGATCGCCTACCGCACGATCACGGCGGACGGACCTCCGTCCTAGGCTCGGTCACCGGGTCCGGGCGGCTGCGTCACACGGACCGGGTCCGGGGCGCCGGAGCGGCGCCGCCGTCGGCGGCGCCGGGACCGGGCCGCGCGTCCGGGGCCGGGTCGGCCAGGTCGCGGGCGAGCAGGGTGGCCCCGGCGACGGCTCCCGGCATCAGGAACACCGCGACGAGCGGGACCAGGAAGGACAGGACCAGCGGGACACCGAAGCCGAGCGCCAGCATCCGGCGGCCGCGGAGCAGGACGAGGCGGTCCTTGAGGACCAGGCCCCGGCGCTGGAGGGCGACGGCGGTCAGCTCCTCGGCCAGGAAGAAGCCGGAGACGCAGAAGCCGATCACGGGGACCACGGTCTGCCCGGCGACGGGGATGAAACCGCAGGCGAAGAGGATGATCCCGTACAGGGCGACGCGCAGCAGGATGCGTACGGAGTCGCGGGCGGAGATCCACAGCTCCCGCCAGAGCGGCAGTCCGGACTCGGGGACCTCGCCGCCCTCGCCGCGCTCGACCTCCTCGGAGAGCGACTCGTAGAAGGGCTGGCCGACCAGGAGGGTCACGGCGGTGAACGTGATGACCGCGAGGAACAGGCCGAGGACGAAGACGAGCGCGGTCAGTCCGGTGCGCAGCAGCCCCTGCCAGGGCGAGGACCA
The DNA here is from genome assembly GCF_018866325.1 of Streptomyces sp. YPW6. NCBI lineage: Bacteria > Bacillati > Actinomycetota > Actinomycetes > Kitasatosporales > Streptomycetaceae > Streptomyces > Streptomyces sp. YPW6. The sequence continues at coordinate 5,631,345 of NZ_CP076457.1, read as the reverse complement.
GTCGTCGGCGAACGGGGTCGCCCAGCCGACGAGGTCGTCGGCCCCGTAGCCCAGTCCGATCAGCGCTCCGGCGTAGACGACGAGGGTGACGAGTCCGGGCAGCAGCCCGAAGCCGAACCATCGTCCGTGCTGGGCAACCCAGCGCTGCCCCTTCATCACGTAGCCGAAACCCGCCCCGAGATCGCTCATGGGCGTCAGCGTACGGCGTGCGGAAACCGGGCGAGGACCGCACCCCGGGGCGGGGTGCGGTCCTCGCGGGCGGCTTCGGCGGTCAGGCGGCCGAGAGCTCGACCTTGATGTTGCCGCGGGTGGCGTTCGAGTACGGGCAGACCTGGTGGGCCTTCTCGATGAGCGCCTGCGCGGTGGCGGCGTCGACGTTCGGTATGGAGGCGCTGATCGCGACCTCCAGGCCGAAGCCGCCGGCCTCGGTCTTGCCGAGGGAGACCGACGCGGTCACGGTCGAGCCGGAGACGTCGGCCTTCTCCTGGCGGGCGACGACGCCCAGAGCACCCTGGAAGCAGGCGCTGTAGCCCGCCGCGAAGAGCTGCTCGGGGTTGGTGCCCGTGCCGCTGCCGCCCATGGCCTTCGGCGGGTTCACGACGACGTCGAGCTGACCGTCGTCGGAGGAGACCCGGCCGTCGCGGCCGTTCTCGGCGGTGGCGACGGCGGTGTAGGCGACGTCGATCTTCTGGATGGTCATGGTGTGACGTTTCCTCCGGTTGGTGCGCCGCGACTCGCGCCCACGATCGCGACGGCCTGCGGACGAGCCTAACGCGTGGCCGGTGGGGCCAGGAGGCGGGTCAGACCAGGGAGACGATCATCTTGCCGGTGTTCTCGCCGCGCAGCAGACCGACGAAGGCGTCGTACCCCTTCTCGATGCCCTCGACCTCGGTCTCCTGGTACTTCAGCTCGCCCGAGGCCAGCCAGCCGGCGACCTCCTGGACGAACTGCGGCTGGAGGTCGGAGTGGTCGCTCACGAGGATGCCCTGGAGGCGCAGCCGCTTGCCGATGATCATCGCCATGTTGTTCGGGCCGGGCGTCGGCTCGGTGGCGTTGTACTGGGCGATCATGCCGCAGAGGGTGGCGCGGCCGTGCAGGTTGAGCGAGGTGATGGCGGCTTCGAGGTGCTCGCCGCCGACGTTGTCGAAGTAGACGTCGATGCCGTCGGGGGCGGCCGCCTTGAGCTGGTCGCGGACCGGCCCGTTCCTGTAGTTGAAGGCGGCGTCGAAGCCGTACTCCTCGACGAGGAGCTTGACCTTCTCGTCGGAGCCCGCGGAGCCGATGACCCGGGAGGCGCCCCTGAGCTTCGCCATCTGGCCGACCTGGCTGCCGACGGCACCCGCCGCGCCGGAGACGAAGACCGCGTCGCCCTCCTTGAAGGAGGCGACCTCGAACAGGCCCGCGTAGGCGGTGAGTCCGGGCATGCCGAGCACGCCGAGGTAGGCGGAGAGCGGGGCGATGCCCGCGTCGACCTTCACCGCGTGCCGGGCGGGCAGGTCGGCGATCTCGCGCCAGCCGAGACCGTGCAGGACGTGGTCGCCGACGGCGAAGCCCTCCGCGTTCGAGGCGATGACCTCGCCGACCGCGCCGCCGTCCATGGGGTGGTCGAGCTTGAAGGGCGGGGTGTAGGACTTCACGTCGTTCATCCGGCCGCGCATGTACGGGTCGACGGAGAAGTAGTGGTTGCGGACGAGGATGCGGCCTTCGGCCGGAGCGGCCACCGCGGCCTCACGCAGCGCGAAGTCCTCGGCCTTGGGCCAGCCGTGCGGGCGGGCGACGAGGTGCCATTCACGGCTGGACGCGGGAAGTGCTGCAGACATGGGCTCGGGTTCTCCTCAATGTCCTACGGGGGGGGGTGAGCCTCCGCGCCGGACGGCACGAAAAGCTTCATGACATGAAACAACCATGCTCCTGAATATTTCATGATGTCAAGTAAATCGGTACGCTGTCGTCCATGGCCACTCGTACAGACACCCTGACCCTTGAGGTCGTCGAGCTCATCGGCACCGTCGTGGCGCGCTACCACGAGGAGTACGACCGGGCCGCCGCCGAGCACTCCCTCACGGGCGCGCAGGCCCGGGTGCTCGGGCTGCTCTCGCTGGAGCCCCTGCCGATGCGGAAGATCGCCGTCAGGCTGAAGTGCGAGCCGTCGAACATCACCGGGATCGTCGACCGGCTGGAGACCCGGGGGCTGGTCGAGCGCAGGCCCGATCCGGCCGACCGCCGGGTGAAGCTGGCCGCCGCGACGGAGGAGGGCCGGCGTACGGCCCGGGAGCTGCGGGACGCGCTGGACTTCGCCCGGGAACCGCTGGCCGGACTCTCCGAGGCCGAGCGCACGGTCCTGCGGGACCTGCTGCGCCGGATGCTGGGCGAGGACAGCCCGTAGGCGCCGGGCCCTCCTGCTCACGGGCGCCGACCGCGGATGTGGGCCGCCCGCCGGTGCGCTCCGGCAGCTGACGGACCACCCGCTGACGTGGGCCGCCCGCTGACCTGGACCGACCGCTACGTGCACCACCAGAGGAAGCGGGTGCAGGTCGGGGACGGGCTCGGGCTCGGGCTGGGCGTCGGGTCCGCCGGGGGCGGTGACGCGGGCGCGGTCGTCGGCTCCTGCGGGTCGCCCTGCCCCGGCGGTTCGGCGGGGGCGCCGGGATGGTCCCCTCACCGGGGCCCGGGGAGAGGGGCGGCCCGACCGGGGCGGAGGCGCCGGGATCCGGCGGCCCGGACGGCTCCGGAGTGCCGCTGCCGGCGTCCGCCGGTTCCGCGTCCGGGCGGGGCCCGCGGTCGACGGGGCCCGGGAGCCGGCCGGGCCGGGGTCGCGCGGCTCCTCGGCGGAGGGCTGCGGAGGCGCGGGGTCGGCCGGGTCGCGCGGCGCCTCGCTGACGAAGTCGGCCGCGGTGTCGTCCCGCCCGGGTTCCAGGGCCAGTTCCGCCAGGCTCAGGGCGCCCGCGGCCAGGAGCAGCCCGAGGGCCCCGAGCAGCAGGGTCCGGCCGCGCCGCCGGTGACTGCCGCGAGCCCGTCGCCGGGAGCCGGGGCGGGGCCCGCGTGCGGCCTCGCTCCGAGACGTCCGGGCGGCCTCGCGCCGGGCGTCCCGGCGGGTCCGGCGGTGGCGGTCGGCCCGGTCGGCCGGGGCCGCCGGACCGTGGAGCCCCTCCGGGGCGGGGCCGGTGGCCGCGGGCATCGCGCAGGGGCCCAGCGCCTCGGCGGGCGTACCGCACCCGGCGCAGGCCAGGGCTCCGTTGAGATGCCGTCGGCACGGGTGGCAGTAATCCATGGCGCCCGCAGGTTAGGCGGGCTCGGAACGGCCGGGGAACCCGCCCAGGTGAGGATCGTGTGACGAAGCCGGGATTCCGGGGACACCCGGTCCGATACGCCGGACACGCGGGAGGATGGGCGGCATGAGTACCCCCGCCCCCTTCGGCCCCCTCCAGTTCCAGCTCGTCCTGCTGCGCCGGATGGCCGACTTCCAGCCCGGCCTGGTCGAGGATGCCCGGCACGAGCTGAGCGCCTCCCTCGCCGACATGCGGGAGGCCAACCGCCGCTGGCAGGCCATGGTGCGGGCGCCCCGGGGCCGGGGATCGCTGCGGCGCTACCGCTCGGTCCTCGGGGAACCGGAGCTGGTCCTGCCGCGCCGGGTCGGCGACCTGGAGTGCGAGGCGCTGCTGTGGCCGGTGCCCCTCTGGCCGGATCTGCGGTTCGAGGTGATGGCCGGGCCCGGCGGCGCCGTCTGGAACGAGTGGCTGGTCCGGGCCCCGGGCGCGGCGGGCCCGGAGCTCACCTCCGTAACGGATCTGCTCCCCTGGTCGTGCACCGTGGAGGAGGCGGCCCGCGCCTTTCCCCCGGCCCGGCCGATGGAGGGCAGCGCCCCGACCCGGTGGTCACTGGCCGTCACGGATCCCGGGTCCGGCCGGGAGAGGGTCGCGGAGTTCACCTGGGGACTGTTCCAGCGGCTGCTGCCGGGCCCGCGAGCTGAGGAGTCGTCAGCTCCCACTTCTCTTACGGCGCATCTCAACGCGCGCGAAGGACCGGGCAGCGCCACCATGGCAAGGAGAGACCGGCCGCCCGCCGGTGCCCCCCATCCGCGCGCTCGGGAGAATCGCCGTGACCGTCAGCCTTGAGCAGTTGCAGCGTTGCCATGTCGCCGTCGACCTGGGGGCCGCGAGGACCCGGGTGTACGTGAAGGGGCTCGGGCTCGTCGTCGACGAACCGAGCGTCGCCGCCGTCAACACCCGTACCGGCTCCCTCATCGCCGTCGGCGCGCTCGCCGAGCAGATGGCCGGCCGCACCCCGGAGTACATCCGGGTGGCCCGCCCGGTCTCCGGCGGGACCGTCGTCGACATCGAGATGGCCCAGCGGATGCTGCGTCATCTGCTGGGCGACAAGCTCCGCCGCCAGCTGCGCCGCAAGCCCCGGCTGCGTGCCGCCGCCTGCACCCCGCACGAGGCCGATCCACTGGCGCAGCGGGCGACGGTCGAGACCCTCGTCGGGCTCGGCGCCCGCCGCGTCGAGCTGGTCGACACCCTGATCGCGGCGGCCGTGGGCTGCGGGCTGCCGGTCGAGCAGCCGACCGCCACCATGATCATGGCGTGCGGGGCCGCCACCACCCAGATCGCGGTGCTCTCGCTCGGCTCGATCGTGACCGCCGTACGGATTCCGGTGGGCGGCAACGCGATCGACGAGGCGATCATCCAGCACCTGCGGCAGCACCACGAGCTGCTGCTGCCGAGCCAGTCCGTGCGCCCGCTGCAGCTGGCGCTGCACGGCAACGGCCTCCAGCTCACCGGCCCCGCCCTCACGGAGATCCACGGCCGCGACGTGGCGACGGGGCTGGCCCGCTCGGTCCAGGTCGACACCGCCGCCGTGCGGCAGGCCATCCACACCCCGCTCACCGCGGTGCTCGACGGCGTGGGCAAGGTCCTCCGCGACTGTCCGCCGGACCTGGTGGCCGACCTCGCGGACCGCGGGATCATGATGGTCGGCGGCAGCGCACTGCTGCCGGGCCTCGACCAGATGCTGCGGGACGCGACCGGGATGCCGGTGCACATCGCGGAGCGCCCCGACGTCTGCTCGGTGCTCGGCCTGGGCGCGATGCTGGACGGCAAGATCCAGCCGATGGTCCTCAACCCGCTGGCGGGGTGAGCGCGTCGGCGCGGACGCGCGGGCCCGTGGACTCCGGACCGGCCCGGAACGGATCGGCCCGGAACGGATCGACTGAGCCCGGACCGGCCGACGCCGAACCCGCCGGAACAGGACCGGCCCGGAACGGCCCTTCCGGGAACGGGCCGCCCGGAACAGGACCCGCCGGGAGCGGACCGGCCGGAACAGGACCCGCCGGGAGCGGACCGGCCGGAACGGGACCCGCCGGGAGCGGATCCGGCGGGACCGACGCCGCCGTCGAGCGGCTGCCGATGCTTCTGGAAGCCGTCCTCAGCGTGGGCAGTGATCTGGATCTGGGCTCCACCCTCCAGCAGATCGTGGAGACCGCCACCGCGCTCACCGAAGCACGCCGCGGTGCGCTCGCGGTGCTGGAACCCGACCGGGACCGGATCGACGCCCTCTACACCACCGGAGCGGCGGAGGCCGAGCCGGGTTTCCTCCGGGCGCCGATCGTGGTGCAGACCGAGGAGTTCGGCCACCTGTACGTCGCCGGGAAGCGGCCGGGGCCGTTCACGGAGACGGACCTGGGTCTGCTGCGGGTCCTGGCCGCCCAGGCGGGTATCGCGATCGCCAACGCCCGGCTGTACGGGACGGCCCGGCAGCGCGAGCGCTGGATCGCGGGCGCGGCGGCCGTCACGACGGCCCTGCTGACCGGTACCGATGCGGCGGACGCCCTGATGACGGTGGCCGAGCAGGCCCGGGTGCTGGCCGATGCGTCGGCCGGGGTGATCCTCCAGCCGACGGAGGAGGGCGGGATGGAGATCGTCACCGCCTCGACACCGGACGACCCGGCAGGCATCGTCGGCACGGTGATCGAGCCCGGTTCGCCGGTGCTCGTGCAGTTGCTCGGCGGCGAACCGGTCTTCATCGACGATTCGGCCACCGATCCCCGGATGACGACCGGCGTACGCTCCCGCTTCGGGCCCAGCATGATGCTGCCGTTGCAGAGCGGCGGGCGGCTCATCGGAACCCTCGCGCTGCCGCGGCGGCGCGGCGAGCGCCCCTACACGGAGGTGGACCGGCTGCTGGCGACCCAGTTCGCCTCGCAGGCGGCCCTCGCCCTGGTGCTGGCGGACGCGCAGGCCGACCGGGAGCAGCTCGCGGTGTACGAGGACCGTGACCGGATCGCCCGTGACCTGCACGATCTGGTGGTCCAGCGGCTCTTCGCCACCGAGATGATGCTGGAGTCGACCCGGCGGCGAGCGGCGTCGGAGGAGCCCGCGGGCCCCGTGGAGGACGGCAGCGGCGGAGGGACGGGCGCCGGGGACGCCAGGGAGGCGCGGGCCGGAGGCGGCGGAGAGGGCGGTGCCGGAGACGGCGAAGGGACGGGTGCCGGGGCGGGCGCAGAGCCCGAGGCCCGGAACAGCGGAAAGAGCGGCGCAGGGGACAGCGGAGAGGCAGAGGTCCGGGACGGCGGAGAGGCGGGCGCCGGGGCGGGCGGAGAGCCGGAGGCCCGGAATGGCGGAAAGAGCGGTGCAGGAGACGGCGGTGAGGCGGGCGGGGAGACCGAGGCCGGTGTGCTGCTGGGGCGGGCCGTGGACGAGCTGGACTCCACCATCCAGGAGGTCCGCACCGCCATCTTCGCCCTCCAGCAGCCGCCCGCCGCGGCCCCGAGCACCTTCCGGGGACGGGTGCTGCGGGAGACCGGGGGCGCGGCGGCCCTGCTGGGCTTTCCGCCGTCGGTGCAGTTCACCGGGGCCGTGGACGCGCTGGTGGACGAGGTGACGGGCCGGGAGCTGCTGGCCGCCCTGCGCGGGGCGCTGGCCGCCGCGCACCGCAGGCCCGGGGTCTCGGCGATCGAGGTCGAGGTGGACGCCACGGTCCGGCTCCCGGACGGGCGGGCCGGGGTACGCCTGGTGGTCGCGGACGACGGGCGCGGCGAGGACGACGGCAGGCCGACGACGGTGACCTGGCAGGCCCCGGTCTGATCCCGGGCCCGGCGGTCCGGCCTCAGTGCTTCGGGGCCGCCCGCAGCGCGATCCGGGTGTTCGAGTGGGCGACACCGGCCTCCCGTTTCAGCCGGCGCAGCAGGCTGTCCAGGGCCCCCGGGTCCGCGGCCGTGGCCCGCAGCAGGTAGTCGTGGCCACCGGTCACGTGCACCACCTCCGTGATCCCGGGCAGCATCAGCACCGACCGTTCGAACTCCTCGTTCGTCGTGTCGAGGCGCAAGGTCACATCGATGAAGACGACCAGGCCCGAACGGGTGTCGGCGGCCGGGTCGACGATGACGGTGAAGCCCCGGATGACCCCGTCGCGGCGCATCCGGCGGACCCGGTCGCCCGCCGCGTTGGCGCTGAGCCCCACGCGTACGCCCAGATCCCGGTACGAGATCCGGGCGTCCTCCTGGAGAATGCCGAGGATTTCTCTGTCCAGCCGATCCATACGGCGATTGTCCCAGCTTGTGACGATATTGGCTGAGGGAGTCGGGAGCGGGCCGGCCCTCGCCCGGTCGTCACGCTCCGGAGACCCGAGCGCCGCGGAAACCCCTGCCATGCCCCACGTAAGGTCCATGCCCCACGTAAGGTCCGTGCCCGACGTGAGATCCGCGCCGTGCGTGACATCCGCGCCGTGCGTGGTACCCGTGCCACGTGTGGCGCCCGCGCTACGCATGACGTCCGTGGCACCCGCGCCATACGTGACGTCCGTGGCACCTGTGCCACGCGTGACAGCCGTGGCGCCCATGACGTCCGTGGGCCGAGAAGAACGCCCGCGTTCCCGCCGGAACGCGGACGTTCGTCCGTGGGTCCGGCAGGCCTACCCGCGCTGCCGGAGCTGCTGCTCGAACCGGTCGGCCCAGTACGCGGTCCGGTCGAGGTAGGCCGTCTCGGAGGCCTCGCCACGCGTGCCGTATGCCCCCTCGAAGGTCTCGTACCCGTGGCCCGGGGGCGGGGTGGAGGTGGCCGGTTCGATGGAGCTGCCCTCGTGCCACTCGTTGAACGAGGTGACGGAGACCCAGGCGGGCTCACCGCTGATGGCCGGGTCGAGGGCGTTGCTCCACTCCAGGTCGTACGATGCGCCGTCCTCGCGGCCCAGGGTCGGGGTGGTGTTGCCGGGCACGGCCCGGTCGTCGATGTAGCCGGGGGCGACCGAGGGGGCCCAGACGAGGCCGTTGGCCCGGGCGTAGTCGCCCGCGTTCTTCCAGCCGGGGGCGGTGGCTCCGGCGATGCCGTCGTAGGTGTAGATCCCCCCGAAGTGGTCGACCTTGCTGGTGTCGGTGGTCTGGGCGAGGACGATGGCGGTGTCCTTGACCGCCTCCAGTGCCGACCAGTCCTGGATCCTCAGGCTCTCGAAGACGTAGTAGGCGTTGCGGTCGCCGTGTGCCGGGTCCCGGAAGAACGCGGGATGGTCGCCGAACCTCTCCTCCAGATGTCCGATGTCGTCGACGACGGACGCGGCGGTGCGGCCGCTGTACGGCTCGATGTGCCAGGCGACCTCGATGCCGTGGCGGGCGGCGGCGTCCAGCACGTCAGCGGCGAGGCCGTCCTCGTACCCCCCTTGTCCCCACCAGCTGTAGACGATGACGCCCGCGCCGGACCGTTTGACCCACACCATGTGCTGGTCGACCGCTCCGGCGATGTCCCCGGAGTCGTACGGGCCGAGCTTCGGGTAGAGGTCGGCGCCGATGGAGTCGGGCGGGGTGTGGCCGCCCTGCTGCCAGTGCCGCCAGCCGCCTCCCGGACCCTCGGGCGTCCCGTACCAGGGGTAGTAGAAGAGGTGCACGTTGGACGAGCCCTCGTCCTCGGTGGCCGGGGCGCGGGTCAGGGTGAAGCGGTCGACGTCGAACAGGGCGCCCGCTCCCCCGGTGAACCGCAGGAAGAGCGGGCCCGTTCCGGCGCTCAGCGTGGTGGTGACCTCGGTGAAGGTCTCCCAGCCGCCGGTCGGGGCGACGTCCACGGAGCCGAGGAGCGGTCCGGTGGCGGAGCCGGAGCGGATCTCGATCGTGCCGCCCGCGCCGGCCGACGAGACGGTGGCGGTGAAGGCGGTGGCCCCGGCGGTGTCGAGGGAGGAGTAGCCCGCCCAGTCGCCGTCGTCGATGTAGCCGAGGGTGGCTCCGCCGCTCGCGGGTCCGTGCGCGGCGGTCTGGACGCCGGAGGAGGAGGTGTACGCCTCCGCCTCCGCGCTGTCGCCGCCCGGGTCCGGTCCTGGGTCACCCGGGGAGCAGTCGGCTTCGACGGCTCCGGCCGCGTACTGGACGCCGCCGAGCAGGAGCCGGCGGAAGTCCGGGTCGGCGAAGGACTCGGCGGTGTGGCCGAGTCCGGTGTAGAAGGAGCGGCCCTCCTGCTCTTCGTGGCACCAGGTGATGGGGTGGTCGCCGCCCATCTCGCCGCCGCTGTAGCTGGATTCGTCCAGGGACTGCAGGACGCGGACGCTGTCGCGGGGGTTGGAGCGGTAGTTGTACCACTCGTCGGTCCGCGTCCAGGTGTCGTCCAGGTGCGCGGTCGCCGGGTGGTCGTGGTCCTCGGTGGTGAGGCGGGCCTCCTGGATCGCCGGATGGCTCCGGAACCACGCCCCGACCAGGTCCTCGTACTCCGGCCAGTCGTACTCGGTGTCGGCCGCCGCGTGGACGCCGACGAATCCGCCGCCCCCGTCGACGTACCCCTTCAGGGCGCTCTGCTGGGTGTCGTCCAGGACGTCGCCGGTGGTGGAGAGGAAGACGACGGCCTCGTACTCGGCGAGGTTCCGCGTGGTGAAGGCGGTCGCGTCCTCGGTGGCGGTGACGGTGAAGTCATGCTCCACGCCTAGCTGTTGGAGGGCGGCGATGCCCGCCGGGATGGAGTCGTGGCGGAATCCGGCGGTCTTGGAGAAGACGAGGACCTGGTAGGGGTCGGCGGCTGCCGCACTCGGCACACCGGGGCCCAGGAAGGCGGCCCCGAGGGCGAGGGCGGCGGCGCAGGCGAGCCGTCGGGTACGGGACCGTCTCATCGCTCGTTCACCTGCGCTCCCCGGGTGGTGAAGGTGAAGGCGTCCAGGTCGAAGAGGCTGCCCCGGCCCGTCGGGCCCGTGAAGACGAAGAACAGCTCGGTCGGTCCGGCGGGGGCGTCGGTCACGTCCGCCGTGACGTCCACGTAGTTCTCCCAGCCGCCGGTCGGGGCGACGGGCAGGGAGGAGAGCAGGGTGCCCGTCGGGGACCCTGCCCGTACCTCCAGGGTGCCGCCCGCGCCGCCGGACGCGACGCGGGCCGTGATGGAGGTGGCGTCGGCCAGTGCGTAGGGCTTGAAGGAGACCCAGTCGCCGTCATCCGTGTAGCCGACCGCCGCGCCGCCCTCGGCCGGTCCGTGCGGGGCGAGCTGGATGCCCTGCTGCGCGGTGAAGTGCTCGCCCTGGCGGTGGCGGGGCTGGAGGACCGCGTCGCTGTGCGTGGTGAGCCCGCCCGCGTCGGTGTACTCGGCGTCGAAGACCCCGTAGATGTCAGCGGCGCTGTCGTGCTCCCCGTCGACGGGGACGTCGATGGTGCCGGAGCAGCCGTTCTTCGAGGTGATCTGGTGGCGGTGGCTGTCGTGGCCGAGGAGGTAGGTGACCTTGACCTGCGAGCAGTCGACCGCGCCGTCCTCGGGGTCGCTGACGGTCACGGTGAAGGGGACGGAGTCACCGAAGGAGAAGAGGCCGCCGTCCGCCGGGGTGGTCAGGGTGACCGTGGGCGCGGTGTTGCCCGCCGTCACGACGAGGCTGGCGGAGCCGGTGAGCCCTTCGGGGTCGGTGACGGTCAGGGTCGGGGTGTAGGTCCCGGCGGTGGTGTAGGTGTGGCTGGGGTCCGGGTCGGTGGAGGTGGCTCCGTCACCGAAGTCCCAGGCGTAGGTGAGGTGTCCGCCCTCGGGGTCGGCGCTGCCCGCAGAGGAGAAGGAGACGGCGAGGGGGGTGGCCCCGGACGTCCTGTCGGCGGCGGCACGGGCGACCGGGGAGCGGTTGCTGCCCGCGAGGTACTCGATGCGGTACAGGGCCTGGTTGTCGGCGCCGGTTCCGTAGTCGAGGACGTAGAGCGCGCCGTCGGGGCCGAAGGCGGAGTCCATCACCTGGGTGCCGGTCCACGGGAAGGTGTCGATGGCGCCCGGCGATCCGTCGGCCCCGACCTCGACCGGCTTGATCCACTTGCGACCGTACTCGGTGGCGAAGAAGCGGCCGTCGAGGGAGGCGGGGAACTTCACGGCGGAGTCGAGGTCCGGGTCGAAGTTGTACACGGGTCCGGCCATCGGGGATTCGGAGCCGCCGCCGAACTCCGGCGGGGAGCCCGCGTCACCGGCGTACCGGATCCAGGCGGGCTGGGCGGGCGGCAGGGTGGCGAGGCCGGTGTTGCGGAAGGAGTTGTTGGCGGGGCCGGAGGCGCAGTCGTACGTCGCACCGGAGGGGCCGCTGGGGAAGGTGTACTCGCGGTACGTCTCCGTGGGCGTGTTGGTGCCCGTGCAGTAGGGCCAGCCGAAGTTGCCGGGCCGGGTGACGCGGTTGAACTCGACCTGGCCGCTGGGCCCCCGGTTCGGGTCGGTGGTTCCGGCGTCGGGGCCGTAGTCGCCGATGTAGACGGCTCCGGTCCTCTGGTCGACGGACATCCGGAACGGGTTGCGGAAGCCCATCGCGTAGATCTCGGGGCGGGTGTTCGCGGTGCCGGGCGCGAAGAGGTTGCCCGCCGGAACGGTGTAGCCGCCGTCCGCCGTGGGCGTGATCCGCAGCAGCTTGCCGCGCAGGTCGTTCGTGTTGCCGGAGGACCGCTGGGCGTCGAACTGCGGGTTGCGGTCGGTGCGTTCGTCGATGGGGGCGTAGCCGCTCGACTCGAAGGGGTTGGTGTCGTCCCCGGTGGTCAGGTACAGGTTCCCGGCGGCGTCGAAGTCGATGTCGCCGCCGACGTGACAGCACTGGCCCCGGTCGCTCTCGACCTCCAGGACGACCTTCTCGCTGCCGAGGTCGAGCGTGCCGTCGGCCCTGAGGACGAAGCGGGAGAGGTTGAGGTGCCCCTTCCACGGTGCGAAGTCGGCGGCCGTGCCGGTGGTGGGGGCGTCGCCGGGCGGAGTGTCCAGGAGCGGGGAGTAGTAGAGGTAGACGTAGCGGTTGGCCGCGAAGTCCGGGTCGACGGCGATGCCTTGGAGGCCCTCTTCGTCGTGGGTGTAGACGTCGAGCTTGCCCGCCGTCCTCGTGGCCCCGGCGGCGTCGGTCAGCCGGACCGTACCGTCGCGGGCGGTGTGCAGCACGGACCGGTCGGGCAGCACGGCGAGCGACATGGCCTCGCCCAGCTCGGCCGCCCCGAGGGCGAGTTGGACCTGCTGGTAGTCGGCGGCGGGGATGTCGGCCGCGATGCGTGGGGCTCGCGCCTCGGGGTCGGCGGCGAGGGCCGGGCCGGCGGCGGGAATGGCGAGCGTGGCCGCGAGGAGGGCGGCGAGGGCGGTGGCGCATCTGGACCACCGTGCGGGTGCGGGTGACATGGTCGGGTGGTTCCTTCCTGACGGTACGTGGGGTCTGTCAGGCAAGGCGCTGTCGCGCTTTGCGACGTACGGGTCCCGGCGGCGGGGCGGTACGACGTGCGGGGCGTGCGCGAAGTGCAGGTGTGCGGGGTGCGCTGTGCGGTGTGCAGGGCGTGCCGTGCGGTGCGCGGTTGCGTGCGTACGACGTGCGGCGACCGCTCCTGCGCACGGGCACAGGCGGCTTCTTTCTCCTGGAGAGCGCTCCAACACTGCGTTCCGGGAGGCTTTTTGCATGCTGGCAACGCAAAATTAATTTGTCAAGGTCGTGTCAAAATTGCGGTGGGGGCTCCGCACGGCACCTCCGGCCGACCGGCCCGGGGCGGGGGCGGGGGCGGGCCGAGGTCGGGGCCGGGGCGGGGGGCAGGGTGGCCGAAGCCGGGGTCGGAACCAAGGACCGAGCCGGGACGAGGTGGGGCCGGGGCGGAGCCGGGACCGGGGCCGGGGCGGGGCCGAGGCCAGGGCTGGGACCAGGGCTGAGCCGGGCCGGGGGCAGGGCTGAGCCGGGCCGGGGGCAGGGCTGAGCCGGAGCCGGGGCGGGGCCGGGGCCGGGCCGGGGCGGGACCAAGGCGAGGTGGGACCGGGGCCAGCGTGATGCTCCCCTCATCGGCGGCAGGATCCAGGGCCGGGCGCCCGCCAAGCCCTAGGCTTCGCCGCGTGACCCTCCTCCTTCCCGCGCTCCAGTCCCCCACCGGCCCGGCGGCCTCCCGGGAGGCCGTCCGCTTCGGTGACCTCTCCCTGACCTACGGCCTGCTCGCCGGGGCAGCCGACTCCCTCGCCGCCCGGATCGCGGACGCGGGCCGGGTCGCCGTCTGGGCCACCCCGACACCGGAGACGGTGATCGCGGTGGTGGCGGCGCTGCGGGCCGGGGTGCCGGCGGTGCCGCTGAACCCCCGTACGGGCGAACGCGAGTTGACGCACATCCTGGGGGACAGCGAGCCCACGGCCGTGCTGGCGGGCCCGGACGACGAACTGCCCCCGGCCCTGGAGAAGCTGCGCCGGGTGACGGTGGACGCGCGGACGGCGTACGAGGCCCCGGAGGGATACGGGCCGGACGAGGCCGACGCCGAGGCCCCGGCCCTGATCGTCTACACCTCCGGCACCACCGGCCCGCCCAAGGGCGCCGTCCTGCCCCGCCGGGCCCTCGCCGCGTCCCTGGACGCACTGGAGGACGCCTGGGGGTGGACCGGTGACGACGTGCTGGTCCACGCGCTGCCGCTGTTCCACGTCCACGGGCTGATCCTGGGCGTCCTCGGCCCGCTGCGGCGCGGCGGCTCCGTACGCCACCTGGGGAAGTTCTCACCTGGAGGCGTGGCCCGGGAGCTGGGGTCCGGGGGCACGATGCTGTTCGGCGTACCGACGATGTACCACCGGCTGGCGGAGGTGCTGGACGGGTCGGCAGGCGACGCCGAACGCGAGTCGCTGAGAAGGGCGTTGAGCGGGGCACGGCTCCTGGTCTCCGGCTCGGCGGCGCTGCCCGTGCACGACCACGAGCGCATCGAGGCGGCGACGGGGCGGCGGGTGATCGAGCGGTACGGCATGACGGAGACCCTGATGAACACGGGAATCCGGGCGGACGGCGTACCGCGCCCCGGCACGGTGGGGCCGCCGCTCGCCGGAGTGGAGCTGCGCCTGGCGGAGGACGACGGTGCGGTGCTCGACGAGCCCGGGGCGATCGGCGAGATCCAGGTGCGCGGACCGAACCTGTTCACCGGCTATCTGAACCGGCCCGACGCCACCGCCGCCGCGCACACGCCGGACGGCTGGTTCCGTACGGGGGACGTGGGCACGGTGGGCACGGACGGGTACGTCACCATCGTCGGGCGCAAGGCCACCGACCTCATCAAGAGCGGCGGCTACAAGATCGGCGCGGGCGAGATCGAGAACGTCCTCCTCGCGCACCCCGGAGTCCGGGAGGTGGCGGTGACGGGTGAGGCCGATCCGGACCTCGGCGAGCGGGTCGTGGCCTGGGTGGTCGCGACGGACCCCGGCTCTCCGCCGTCAGCCGAAGAGCTGGCGGACCGGGTGGCGGCCCAACTGGCTCCGCACAAGCGCCCGCGCACCGTGCGCTACCTGGACACGCTGCCCCGCAACGACCTGGGCAAGATCATGAAGAGGTCGCTCCGTGCCTGACGAGAACCCCGCCCGCGCGACGGCCCGGGAGGCGATCACCCTGCTCACCGGCGCGGCGGGCTTCACCGAGCACCGCCCGCCGCCGCACCCCCTGCCGCCGGACGGTCCGCTCGGCTGGGCGGGATACGACGCGGCACGGGAACGTGCCTCGGCCCGGACCGGCGAGGAAGAGTCCGTGCTCTACGGCACCGGGGTCGTCGGAGACCGCGCGTGCGTCCTGCTCTCCTTCGAATTCGGCTTCCTGGGAGGCTCGTTGGGCTGCCGGACCGGGGACCGGCTGGCGGCCGCGTACGCGTTGGCGCTGACCCGCCGCCTCCCGCTGGTCGCCCTGGTCGCCACGGGCGGCAGCCGGATGCAGGAGGGCATGGTCGCGCTCACCCAGCTCCAACGGGTGGCGGCCGCGTCCACCCGGCTGCGCGCGGCCGGGCTCCCGCAGATCGCGGTGGTCCGCGACCCCACGACCGGCGGCGGCTGGGCCACGGTGGGGGCGGGCGCGGACGTGGTGCTGGCGCTGCCGGGCGCGCAGGTGGGCTTCGCCGGTTCCCGGGTACGGCCGCCGGACGCCGACCCGTACGCGTACAGCGCCGAGGGCCAGTTGGCGGCGGGCCAGGTGGACGCGGTGGTCCCGGCAGGTGAGCTGGCCCGCACGGTGACGCACTGGCTGCGCGCGCTGGGGCCGCACGACGACCTGCCCGCAGCGCCGGTGCCGCGCGCGCTGCCGGGGGCGGGGGCGAAGGCCGGGGCAGGGGCCGGTGTCGAACCGGCGGCCGGCACAGCCCCGGGGACCGGCACGGACCCGGAGACCGGAACGGACCCGGGGGTCGGCATGGTCCCGGGGACCGGCACTGCCCCCGGGACCGGAACGAGCCCCGGGACCGGAACGGAGGCGGCGGCCGGTACGAGGCCGGGAGCCGGCACGGCGCCGGGAGCCCGCACGGCGCCGACGGCCGATGGAAACCGAGCGGCTCGGCTCCCGGAGACCGGGCGGGAGGCGGTGGAGCGGGCTCGCGATCCGCGACGGCCGCGCGCGGAGGCGTACCTGGCCGACTACTTCGCCGTACGGCTCCCCCTCCACGGGGACCGCTCCGGCGCCACGGACCCCGGGCTGCTCTGCGGCCTCGGCCTGCGCGCGGACGGGCAGCCCGTGGCGTACGTCGCCCAGTGCGGGACCCCGACACGCCCGGCCGGTTACCGGGCGGCGGCCCGGACGATCCGGCTGGCGGACCGGCTCGGCCTCCCCGTCCTGACCCTGGTCGACACCCCGGGCGCGGCCAACGACGCCGAGGCGGAACGGGCGGGCGCGGGCGCGGCCATCGCGGACACCTTCGCGGCGATCGCGGCGGCCCGGGTCCCGGTGACGACGCTGGTGATCGGCGAGGGCGGCTCGGGCGGGGCACTGGCGCTCGCGGCACCGGACCACACCCATGTCACGGTGGACAGCTACTTCTCCGTCATCGCCCCGGAGTTGGCGGCGGCGATCCTCAAGCGGCCCACGGAGGAGACGGGCGCCACCGCCGACCAGCTGCGGCTGAGGCCGCAGGACCTGGTGGAGCTGGGGATCGCGCGCTCGATCGTCACCTAGAACGCGCTCACGGCTGCGGGTCGCGGGCGTCGTAGCGGGCGAAGGCGCGCCACTTCAGCGCGAGCAGGGTCACGGCCGCCACGCAGAGGACGCCGCCGCCGGTGACGGCGAGGGTGGGTGAGGCCAGGTCCGCCACCGAGCCGGCCAGGAAGTCGCCGAGGCGGGGCCCGCCCGCCACCACAACGATGAAGACGCCCTGGAGCCGGCCGCGCATCTCGTCCGGGACCGCCGCCTGGAGCATGGTGGTGCGGAAGACCATGGAGACGGTGTCGGCGCAGCCGGCGAGGGCCAGGAACAGCAGCCCGAGCCAGAGGTTGCGGGTGAGCCCGAAGACGGCGATGGCGGTGCCCCAGGAGCCGACGGCCAGCAGGATCGCGAGCCCGTGCCGCCGGATGCGGCCGAGCCGGCCGGAGAACACCCCGCCGAGCAGGGCGCCGAGGGCCGGGGCGGCGACGAGCAGGCCGGTGGTCCGCGCGTCGCCCCCGTACCAGAGGACGGCGACGGCCGGGAAGAGGGCGCGGGGGTGGGCCAGGACCATGGCGCACAGGTCGGTGAAGAAGGTCATCCGCAGGTTCGGCCGGGTTCCGAGGAACCGCAGCCCGTCCAGGACGGAGGCCCGCTTGCCCGCCTCGCCGTCCTTGCGGTCGGGCAGCATCGAGGGCATGCGCCACATCGCGTACAGGGAGGCGGTGAAGCAGAGGGCGTCCACGGTGTAGGCGGCCCGGTAGCCCCACCAGCCGACGATCAGGCCGCCCAGCATCGGGCCGACGAGGGTGCCCGTCGTACTGGTCATGCTCGTCAACGCGTTCGCGGCGGGCAGTTGTCCGGCCGGCAGCAGCCGGGCGATCATCGAGGAGCGGGCCGGGGCGTTGAGGGCGAAGCAGACAGCCTGGAGTGCCACGATCGCGTACAGCAGCCCGACCTGCTCGATGCCGACGACGGTCGCCGCCACCAGGACGAGGGAGAGCCCGAACGACCCAACGGCACTGAACAGTCCGAGCTTGCGCCGGTCGACGGTGTCGGCGACGGCCCCGCCGTAGAGCCCGAAGACGACGAGCGGCACGAACGAGCAGAAGCCGATGAGCCCGACGGAGAACGCGGACCCGGTGATGTCGTAGACCTGGAGCGAGACCGCCAGCGCCGTCATGCCCTGGCCGATCCAGGAGACGGTGTTCCCGACCCAGAGCCGCCGGTAGTCGGGCGAGGTCCGCAGGGGTGTGAGGTCGGCGAGTATATGGGTGCGTCGCGCACGCGGTTCGGCTGACTCGGTCACAGGGGATGGTAGCCCCGCACCTTCCCGACGGATCCAGGGGCCGGGTCAGCACCGCGACTGGCTGGGACAACCGAACGGATTGCCGACTGGTCAGACCGTTTCGTCCTGCGAGGTGTCGGAGCACCCGGAGCAGGACCTCTACATCGTGGTCGAGACGCGCGACACGGGCATCGGCGACCCTGAGGCCATCGAGAAGCTCCTCACGGCCTACACCAAGGCGGTCGAGGGGGCAGCGGCCTGCCGGTGAGGCGTCGACCCCGCGCCAGGGCTTCACACGACGCAAAGGCGAGCTAAACGCTCGAATACGGAACACTTCGGAGTGGCGTTCCCGAACCCTCCACACGATGGTCACAACGGCCCTCCAGGGATCCGACTTCGCCCCGCGTGAACACCCGGTCGAGTTGCTAGCTTGGCTCGAAGCAGAGGCGCCACCGGGCGCGACCAACCACAACGGGTGAGCTGGGGGAAGGGTTCTTCATGGCGTGGGACGAGTGGGAACAGCTGAAGGCGGATGCCGTTCAGCGTCAGTCCACCGGAATGCAGTTGAACCAGCTCGACCCCGGGGGCGGCGGCTCCGCGCCCCTGCCCGGACAGACCGGCGATCTCAAGGTGAGCAACGGCGATCTGGTGAAGATCGGCAGTCAGGCGCACGAACTCTACGATCAGCTCTGGAGAAAGGCCCGGGTGGCCGTCCCCAGCAGCGACAAGGCGGCCGGTGACCTCAGCGGCCAGGGCTTCGCACTGGGCGGTGGACTCAAGCACGTGGCGAACCGGTGGGACGAACAGCTGAAGTCACTCATGGACGCGTGCGCCCACATCGCCAACCACATGCAGGTCACCAAGAAGGTGCACGCCGGTGACCACCACTACATCCAACGCCAGATGAGCAGCATCGACACCCTGGACGCCGGGTTCGACGAGCGGGTCGGCGAGCCGGGCAAGAAGAACCCGGCATACGAGCAGAAGAAGTAGCGGCGCGACCCCCGAGACGTACAGGAGAAACAACCACTCATGGATCTCGACGCGCTGCGCTTCGGAAACTTCGCCACGCTCGACGAGGCGGTCACGGACTGGGGTCTGCTCGTGCGCAACCTCGCGCAACTGAAGAAGCAGGCCCAGGACGGGTTGCGCAAGGCGGCCAACTCGGCCGACTGGGCCGGCCTGAACGCCCAGGTCACCAAGGAGTTCGTCGGCAAGACCGCGGGTGAGTTCGCCGACGCCCACACCCAGGCCAACACCATCCACAAGATCCTCACCGACACCCGCGACGAGTTGCGGCAGTACAAGAAGGATCTGGATGAAGCCATCAGCCGCGGGGCCCGGAAGAACCTGACCGTCACCAGTACCGGCGGCGGCGGTTTCACCGTCACGATGAACATCCACCCGGACCGCGCGGCGAAGGGCACGTCCGTTCCGGAGCACGACGAGAGCGATGTCACCGCGCTGCGGGACGAGGTGCAGGGCATCCTCAAGAAGGCCACGGAGAGCGACAACTCGGCGAGCAAGGTCCTGACCGCGATCGCCGACCAGGCCAAGATGGGCTTCTCGGACGCCTCCTACAAGGACCGTGACTCCGCCGTCGAAGCCGTCGAGGCGGCCGAGAGCCTCGCCAGGATCGCGGCGAAGAGCCCCGAGGACCTCACGCCCGCCGACTTCGACAAGATCAACAACGGTCTGGACAAGTACAAGAACGACCCGCTGTTCGCCGAGCGGTTCGCCACTCAGCTCGGGCCCAAGAAGACCCTGGAGCTCTGGGAGGGCATCAGCGACTACGCCGTGAACCCGCATGTCGGCGGCGAACGGCTCGACGAGTTGGACGACTTCCAGCGCAATCTCGGCCTCACGCTCGCCACCGCCACCCAGAGCGACTCCGCCGACATGACGAGCTGGAAGGGCAACATGATCAAGCTCGGCGACCAGCCCATCGGCCGGGACGGCGCGGGCCCCATGGGGTTCCAGGTCATGAGCAATCTGATGCGGACCGGCGACTACGACGATCAGTTCCTCAAGAGCTACGGCACCAAGCTCATGGAGACGGAACGCAGGCTCACCGGCAACGGCGAGCACCAGAACATGGCGTGGCAGCGCATGGGATCGGACCCGTGGCTCAACAGGATCGGCGGGGACAGCGGCAACGACCCGCTGACCGGCTACCTCAAGGGGCTGTCCAACAGCCCGGACGCGGCGACCGACTTCTTCAACCAGGAGTACGTCTCCAAGGAAGACTCCCCCTTCGAACGCGACACGGACGGCAACGGCAAGAACGGAAAGATCCCGCTCTCCAACTTCCAGTACCTCTTCGAGGAGCGGGAGTGGCCGCAGGAGACCGACCTCAAGGGCGACGACGACATCACCGGCCGCAACACTCTCGCCCTCGCCCTGGAGGCCGCCACGACCGGGCACCCCGCGGGCGAGTTGCCGACGAGGGACACACCCGCCCACAACGAGGGGCAGACCAAGCTCTTCGAGTCGCTCGTGGCCTCCGTCGCGGACGACAACGAACGACTCACCAAGCACAACTACATGACCGACAGCATCGGGCAGATCACCTCGGAGTACCTGCCGGACATCAACCGGGCCATGACGAACGACTCCGACGGGGAGACGGACAGACTGTTCCCCGTCGCCGGCAGCTCCGCCCAGCTCAACCACCGAGATGTGAACGCCCTGTTGCTCACCGTGGGCCAGAACGCCGAGGGGTACGCGGCCGTGGAGGTGGCCAACAAGCAGTACATGGCGAACCTCATGGACTACCACATGAACCCGGACCTGCCGGCCGACAAGGTCTACTCGAAGGACACAGAGTTCGCCATCCGTGAGATCGCCCATGGTTCGGGCGAGGTGTCCGGCACGCTGGCCATGGGCCGCCAGGAGGCAGTCGCCGGCGAAGCCGAGGAAGCCGACAAGAAGTACGAACAGTCCGTGGCTCAGTGGAAGAACGCCATCTCCGGGGGGATCGGTACGGGCATCGGCGTCGGCACGTCGTTCGTCGCCAGCCCCGTCGGCGGCGCGGTGGCCGGCGGTGCGGCGGAGACGGTGAGCAGCATGGTCCTCGAATCCCTCTTCAAGGACGCCGAGGGGAAGGCCAAGGACAACGCCGGCCCCGTCATGGGCGAACTGTGGGAGAGCGGCGTCGAAAAGAACTCGGAGTACACCGAGCAAGCTGTGGAGGCAGCGGCGAAGTCGCACGGCCGTGACGACCTGATGGACATCAGCATCGATGAGAAGGCGCGCAGGTCCACGCAGGACGGGTTCATGGCCGCCAGTACGAGCACCGAGCAAATGAACCCCCATTTGAAGACGGACATCTGATCAGATGCTCGGGCCGGCGCCTGCCGCGTCTCCCCACTCCCGTATCGAAAGGCTTCTCGCGTTGTCTGCCCATGAAACACTTCGGCGTCGTCGGTTCAGCGGCAGGGTCAGCTCCCTGTCGGCCGCTGTCGCCCTCGCCGCCACCCTGTCGGCGTGCTCCGGCGACGAACCGCCCGAGAAGGCGTACACCGTGCCCAGCTCCTTGTGCGGCATCGCTGTGCAACCCGCCCTGGTGAAAGCCGCGCTGCCCGGCGGCGACTCCCTCACCTCCGCCACTCAGAAGCCGAACGGCGGAACGATCCGCTGCAACCTGTACGTGGACGACAAGCTGGTTCTCAGCCTCGCTCAGGCGTGGTGGAGTGAGGGGAAGGCCACGGCAGCGGTCGCGCCGGCGTACCCCGGCACGAAGGACGGAACGATGTCCGACGACGAACGGTTCATCTACAGCGGGCAGGCGGGCGTCGGCAGAACCGTCCCTTCCTGCAAGACATCGGAACACCCGGAGCAGGACCTCTACATAGCGGTCGAGACCCGCGACACCGGCATCGACGACCCCGAGGCCATCGAGAAGCTCCTCACCGCCTACACCAAGGCGGTCGAGGCATCAGCGGCCTGCCGGGAGCCCGCCGCCGGATCGTGACCCGAACGGATGAACGGGGCCGCCACTGTGGAGTGGCGGCCCCGTTCTCGCGTTCCCGCGGGTAGAAACGGTTCTCCACGAGATCGAACGGTGGGGCGGGTGGGACTCGAACCCATAAGCGTGACGCCTCTCACCTGCGATGATGCCGAAACACCGGGCATAGTCACCCGTTTCCATCCGACTGGGTCCGGCTCGATCCCGCACGGGTGGCTATCGGTTAGGTGTTCGCCACACCGCAGTTCATCGCGGGCCTTCGGCCGCACGGGACCGCTGCAGGCAACCCTCCCCTTCCTGCCGCTGAGGCACCCCGAGCCCCTGTGAAGCGGTCCAGTCCTCACGGCCTGGGCTCCCTGCGGTAGTCACGTTCCGTGGTGGAGGACCATCCCTCCTGCGGGAAAGCGACGCTTGTCTCCCGGCAAGACCGCGACAGCCCGCACGCGGCCCGTGCCGTCACCTGCGAGACGCCCGCCCGGTCATGCGGGCGGACGTCTCGCGTCGGAACGTCTGGCGCACGGCGCCCCGGCCCGGCCCGGCCCCCTGGTCGTGCCGCCGCCATGATGCGCGCGAATCTCTGTCGTCAGCTCGAACGGCATGCTTCGCGCCTCTCGCGGGCCCGCCGTGCGGTCCAGGCGCTGCGGCCCGGCGGCTGGCTGCTCCTGGAGGACGCCGACCCCGCCCTGCAGCCGCTGCTGTGCCCGGACGAGTCGGGTCCCGAACAGCGTCTCGCCAACCGGCTGCGGTCCGGCTTCCGCACCCTGATGGCGGCGCGCGGCGCGGACCTCGCGTACGGGCGGACCCTGCCGAGGAGGGTGCTCCGCGAAGCCGGTCTGGACGATGTGCAGGCGGACGCGTACTTCCCGATCACCTCGCCGGCGTGCGCGGTACTCGAGGATGCGACGGTGCGACAGATCCGCCACCGTCTGGTGGGAAACGGAATCGCCACCGACGAGGAGATCGACCGCCATCTGGCGAACGTTGCCACTGGCCGTCTCGACCTGGCCACCGCCCCGATGATCTCCGCGTGGGGCCGCCGTCGCCCGTAACCGCCCCCGACCGCTGCTCAGGTGTCGCGGCGCCGCCGACGCCCGCCGGCCGCGAGCTGTGATTCGGGCGTACCAACGCTCCGGCGAGTGCCGCCGCCCTTTCACGTGGCGACGATCGAGTGGGGCGGCAAAGGTTTCCGGACCGGCATCCGTGATCCCCTGCAGCCGTGTCCACGCCACTCCCCAAGTCGCTCAGCGCGATCAGAGGATCGACGCGCCGGTCCAGCGCTTCCTGCGCTGGTGAGGTGGCGGCTGCGAATCCGACTTCTTGTGGAGTGATCTCACGCTTCAAGCAACGGGCCAGCGCCTGCCACAAGATAACCGGAGCGATCCCTGAAGGCTGGACGCCTCCGACCCACTGGCCGTCCCGCCCTGTCAGGCAGCGCGGGACGAGCACTAGTTCAGTGTAGTGCTCAACTATCGCCTGGCGCAGGGAAGATGCCCCACAGCCACCCAGATCGAAGCTTCGGCTTCCGTGCCAAGACCTCGCAACGCGATCACGGTCGGTCCTCCCGAGACGGCTCCAGCAGACAAGGCTGCCTTTGAGGAAGACGAAGACGCCGTACCGACCAACCGACCGGTGACGATCTTTGACCACCTTGACCACCCCCCGGCCCTTGACCCCATTCCGGGCGCTGCGGATTGGCAGTTCCCTCTTGTAGGCCAACTACTCGACAAGCGGGAGCACCCCACATGAACGCCTTCGCCAGCACGGACGACGCCATGAACGCCGAACGCCTGGCCAGCATCGGTCTGCCACGGAACCACGTCCCTCTGGAAAGGCCGCTCGTGATGCCGGAGGGCGTGAGAGTTGAGCGCCCTCCCCGTGATCTCTCCCACGGCGTGCCAAGGGGAGGAGCGCGGTGAGCGCTGCAACTTCCGCCGTCGTCGTGACCGCGTGCGAGTACGGCATGAACAAAAGAGCCGTGCCAGCGTATTTCTACACATCCTTATGCGCAGAACTACACTCGAACCATGCAGAAGGATGCGACATCACCACTTGAGGACGAGGGCCAGCTCCGTGAGCTGGAAAGTCTCGGCACCCCGGTCACCTTCCAGGCCGGGCAGACGATTTTCACGGAGGGCCATCCGTCCCATACCGTTCTCCTCCTCAAGAAGGGGCACGTGATTGTGAGCAAGGCCGGAGACGGCTCGGAGATCCTCCTCGCGACCCGAGGCCCGGGCGTCGTCTTGGGCGACGAAGGCGTCCTCATGTCCGAGGTTCGGTCCGCCAGCATTCGCGCCCTGACCGAGGTGTCCGGCGTGGACGTTTCGGCCGAGACCCTCCTCCGCTTCATTAACGAGAAGAAGCTGTGGTCCGAGATGTACCGCAGCGCTGTCATCCGCCGCCGCGAGTCCGACGAGGAACGAGCTCTCCTCGCGCGGCACAGCGTCAAGGTCCGCCTGGCCCGATGGCTGGTGGCGATGGCCGAGGAGATGGGCGAGCAGACGGGAGGCGACTGGCTGATCGACGTCGCCTTTTCCCAGCAGGACATCGCGAGCCGGATCGGCTCCTCGCGGGAAGGAGTCGCTGCGGCACTCCGCCACCTTCGGGAAGAAGGGCTGGTCAGCACGGGGCGCCAGACGCTCATCCTGCACGATGTCCACGCTCTGCGCGCTACAGCACAGCTGAAGGAGTAGACGTACGCACCTCTATGTGTAATTCTACACACACGAGAGTGAACTCCTTCCAGCGGAGTCCACGCGTGAACACATGGGGGAGTTTTGACTCTTCAGGTGATCGGAGCCCTGTGCATTCTCGTCTCCCTGATCGGCGAGGGACTGAAGATCAGCGAGGTGGAGGTCCGCCGGCTCTCTCGAGCCCGCGCGATCACACTGGCCGCGCTGGGCGTTCTCTTCATCGCCTTGCCACTGGTGACAGGAGGCCTCGGCTCCTGACCTTCAACCCGTCCGACGAATCCGTGGTGAACCGTGTCAGAGCAACTGGGCCCCTTCCAAGGCATATGGGATGCATGGATCGAGGTCGAACAAGAGATCGCCCAAAAGCCGCTGGAGCACTTCGAGCGAGCGACTCAAATTCAGTTCGAGGAGCTGAAGGAGCACCTCGCCCGAGGTGACCGTGAAGCGGCGGCCCGCGAGCTCGTCGACGTCGTGAGCATCGCTCTGAACCATCTCCGGAACCTCGGGTTCACTGCGCAAGAGATCGCGGAGGTAGCACAGGACCGGGCGGATCGGCGGATGAAGGGCCAGGCGAAGGAGATCCTCGAGAAGTACAGGAAGACCTACGGGATCTAATGCTGTGACCGCACAGCTTCGCCGGGATGGTCCTTGTGGCGGGTTGGACGTGGGTGACGTCCGATCCGACCGATGGACGCGTGGTGGCCGAGCCCGTTCGTATGCGAAGACTGACCGATCAGGAGGATCAGAAGTCGCGCGCCGGGGCAGCATGTCGGCCACCGCGAGCCCCACACCGCATCTGCTGCTGACATCGAGTTCGGCACCCCTGCCGACGCTCCCCTGTCCCGCACCGAATCTGGCTCGAAACGTCCGCGGACCTGTGCCTACGGTGCGCACGATGAGCAGCGTTTTCGGAGAATTGAGAGCACGAGTGAGCACGACTCCAGCAGCATCGGTGAGCGGAGCAGAGCTACGACGGCGAGTTCGCGCTGTCGAAGCGCTCCAGGCGAAAACCCGGGAGATGGCTGCGGCCAATGTGCTGACCACCCGCGAGGGGGCGGTGAAGGCCGCACGGGCAAAGGACGAGGCCGACGTCGCGACGCGGGAAGCCGCCGCCGTAGCTCTGCGGCTGTTCGACAACAACGCCGAGTTGGTCTCGGAGCTTCTGGGTGTGCCGGCGGAAGAACTGGAACGCGAAGCAAAGCCTGTTACCGCCGCTCGCGCGAAAAAGATCATCGAATCGCTGCGGGCCCGCGCCACGCGGCCCAGTCCCACCCGGGCCCGCAAGCCTTCGGGCGGATGTGGCGGATGCGGTTTCCTTGACCTCGGGCATCCCGGTCCCGGTCGGCACAGCGGACGGTAGCCGGGCTAATGCCGTCTGAGAACGACCGCGGACTCGGGCTCTTCCCGCTTGCCGCTGTGAACGGGCTCGGGCCCGGGCCCGTTCGTGTTGATAAGCAGCTTGCCCTCATCGGTGAGCCAACACCTGTGCCCTTACCGACCGTTGAGTGGTCGGTCTGGCTGACCAAGGAGTCCGTTCAAGCCCGGTACTGGGCAAAGGTCTACCGAACCTCGTCAACCGAGGACTGCTGGTTCTTCTTCGGCGGGATCTCTAGCACCGGCCATGACAGCTTCAGGGCCGCCTCGCGGCCGGGCAGGACGCGGCGCGGCACGGTGCCGGGCCATCTTCATGGGTACCAGCTCGCGCACGGTGTCATCCCTCGGCTCGGCTGAAGTATCGACAGCCCGACCGTCTGCCATACCTGCGACAACCACTCCTGCCAGCAACCAGCACACCTGCGACTGGGAACAGCGGCTGAGAACCGTGCAGAGTGGCTAGTGCCATGTTGGTGCGGGGTCTGGCATGTCGCGGTGACAGGTGGGGCAGGCGCCGGTCCAGATCACGAGGAGGATCTGCAGCTCGCGGACGACTTGGTAGAGGCTCAGGCCGGCGCCGTCTCTTTTTTGGGGATCGGCTCAGTCGCTGCAGGGTGCAGAAGGCGTGGGCGACCGAGACGAGGGTGACGTGGTGGTGCCAGCCTGGCCAGGTCCGGCCTTCGAAGTGAGCCAGGCCGAGGGCCTGCTTCATCTCGCGGTAGTCGTTCTCGATGCCTCGATGCCCCAGGACCGCGTCTCGTCGATCATGTCGAGGGCCAGCTGCCACTTCTCGACATGCCCCACCTCGGCCGGGATGGCGCACTTGTCACGGCGGGCACCTTGGCCCGGTCGGCCTTCGGGGAGGCAGGATCCCAGCTTCCGGGCAGGAACAGCCGCCAGTTCACCGCCGCCGAGGCGCCGTTGGAAGCCAGATGAAGCGAAACTAGTTGGTGACCTTGCCCGCGGTGCCGGTGTACTGCCGGGTCACGCACGCCGACGCGTCCCCGTCCTTGAGGAACCCGGTGTCATCGATGACCAGCGCGGTGGGTTTGATGACCGGCTGCATGCGCCAGGCCAGCCGGGCCCGCACATGCGCCGCGTCCCACGGGCTGGAGGTGACGAAGTGGGCCAGCGCCTGCCGGTTACCGTCCTCGCCCAGACGGGCGGCCATCGGCTCCACCGACTTTCACGCACCGTCCAGCAGCAGGCCCCGCAGATAGACCCTGCCCCACCGACGCTGATCCGCTCGCGCGAACGGCTCGAACATCTCCGCCGCGAAGTCCTCCAGATCACACCGGGCCGCAGCCAACTCCTCACCCAGCAGACCCAGTCAACGACACGACCGATCAAGAAGACACGCCATCACAGACCGCACATGACCAAGCCCTACTAGGCCCTGTCGGAAGGTTCGCTCCCAGCCTCTCCGCTGTCTCTGGTCTGCCACAGGCTGCCCCCTTCGTACTTGCTCCGGAGCAGGGGAATCACAGCGCTGGGAATGCGGAATCCCTTCGCCCAGGAAGGGTCGACGGCGTGACCGTAGACGGTGGTCAGCAGGAAGGGCTCTCCACCCGTCAGCGCTCCTACCGCCTGCAAATCCCTCGACAGGGTGCCGATCGGTTGGGTGAAGCCGCGGAGTCTGCGTGTCTCGTCATAGCCGGCAAGCTCGTACACCGCCTCCCTGTCCACAAACCCGCCGTTCGCCGCAGCTGCAACGATCGCTTTGACTCGGGATGGGTAGCGCCTCATCAACTCGTCCATGAACACCGTTAGCGACTCCGCCGTCCAGGCCCCCTCTTCGAAGTCTTCGGCGGCCGATGCCTCACCCAGTTGCTCCAGGTCGCGGACCGAGCCTTCGTCCACGTTCAGTTCGAGGAGTTCCTCGGCCCAGCGGAGCAGTTCGCTTGGAGTGAGCATGTAGAGGTCTACCCGGGCGTGCTCCCGCAGTTCCAGGAGGAGTTCGGCACGGGGGCGTGGCGGGATGTCGTATCCGCGACTGGTCCACCAGTCCTTCTTCACGTCCCCGGTGACCAGCAGAACGTCGCGCCCACGGTGCCGGGCCTCCGCCATGAGCTGGACCCACAGAAGGTAATCACCGGCAGCCAGCTCAGGTTCCTTGGTGCGGAAGTCCTCGTGTCCCGGCGGTATCCCCTCATCGGCGCGCTCCTGTGCCTCTTTCACGGCCTTGTCGTACTCGTCCGGCGGCAGCGGCTCGCCGATCCGCCCGTGCAAAAGCGGTTCAAGGACGTTGAGCACCGGGTCGGTGTGCGTGGTGGCAGTTTCCTTGAGCGCGTCGCACTCCGCCTGTGCCCGGATGAACATTTTGAGGCTGTCGGCCGCTTTGGTGAGTTCGGTCAGGTCTTGGTCAGTCCGCTGCGCAGCCTCTTCGTCATCCTTGAGTTGAACGGCGGTCAGCCAGGTGGTCACTGCTGTCCGGGCCGCCTTGACCGCCTTGTCGAGTGCGGTGCCCGCCTCATTGGCCTTGGTCGCGTGGTGATGGCGTACGGTCGCCGACTCGCGGTTGCGCCAGAACTCCGTGAGCACCTGGTGTGGGATCCACAGTCGCTCGCGGAGCCTGGCGAGGGCGGCAAGCATGTCCCGGCGGGTACTCTCGTTCGAGCGGTAGAGATTGAGCAGCACATTGGTGTCGAGCACCACCAGACCGGAATCGAAGATCCGCTCATAGTCAGAGCGAAGTGGGCTCCGGTGGGCCTCGTCACAGTCAAAAATGCCCCGGTCCTGCGGCTGGTCGGATGTGGTGTGCGGTGCCGCCATGAAACGCCCCCTGGAATCGCGATGCGTACCAGCATCCCCGGCTGGGTGCGCGGGGAAAGTCTTACAGGGCCGCGCTCTGGGGCGCAGGTACTTTCGTCTCACGCGGGCAACAGGCTGAGGGCAATGAGCCAGCCTTTCACGGCGACCCACTTGGACATCGTCAGGCGCGCACGTCCCGCTGCTGCACTTCCTTGAGGACCGCCGCCACCGTGGCGAAGTCGTTGTCGACATGGAGCACGGTGTGGCCGTGATGAACCGCGGTCGCACACACCAGAAGATCGATGGGCCCGGCGGCCCGGTGCTGTCCCTGCTGGGTGAGCTTGTACTGCGCGGTATCGACCCAGCGCCATGCGTTCTTGGGAACTGGCGAGGACTGGCAGAGAGCATCCACCTCTTCGGCCAACTCGTCGCGGTGGGCCGGACTGGTGGCCGAGTAGAGGAACTCCGCCCTCGTGGGCTCGCAGATGTGGAACACGCCCGCGGCGATGTGCCCTTCCCAGGGCAGCAACGCCCCCGGCGTGCGAAAGAGGTGCCAGAGCGCGGAGGTGTCGAGGAGGTACGTGATCACTCGAAGGCTGCCCGCCGGGCGCGCTTGGAAGCCGCATGCGCCGCAGCCGCGGCCTCGAACTCGCCCCGCTCACCCCGCGCGACCAGCTTTTCGGCAGCCTCCAACCGCTTGATGCGCGCCACGTAGTCCCGCAGAGCCCCGTTGACCGTCTCTTTCTTCGTCGAGACACCCATGAGCCGCATCGCCTCGGCCAGCGCCTCGTCATCGAGATCGACTTGGGTAACAGACATGCCAGCCACCTTTCACCGAGAGTCCGTGATGTACATAAGCACGATACATCACCAACATTGCCTTGCGCGGGCCATCACGCACGAGGAAGACGCGACCCGATCGCCGACAGACACCCGCAAGACACAGTCACGGCGACCACACCCCTGGCCTGGCCGCAACCCGAAAAGCAGGACCACTTCGCCGGGGAACCACGGGTACGGATGCTAGGTGCAGGTGAACCCCTCACGGGAGGGCCGTGGGACCGCTGTTAACCATCCCGCGGCGCCGAGACCGGAAAGGTCCAGGTCACAGCCACGCAGGAAGCCCTCTCGACACATGAAGACCCTCGTCCGCCACACCACCGTGAGGCGAACACCTAACGCAATATGACCGTGAAAAACGCGTTTACCCAGGTCAGAACGATTCTGCCTGGGGACGCTCGGTGGGGCGGGTGGGACTCGAACCCACGGCCGACGGATTATGAGTCCGCTGCTCTAACCGGCTGAGCTACCGCCCCGTTTCGGCGTGGCGCGTACAAGTGTGCGCACCGTCTGCCGCAGCATAGCCGGTCATACGATCTCTCGCTCAGGTTGGCCGGCTTCTCCTGATCTTGAGGACGTCGCTGCGTGCTGCCCGGTTGCGGTCAAGGCCGGGGAGACCCGAAAGAGTCACCCCGAGGCCCCGGGCACCACCCTGGAGGGGTGCGGGCGGGCACGCGAAAGAGGACCCCGAAGGGTCCTCTCCCGTTCCGCTCCCCCGACTGGACTCGAACCAGTAACCCTCCGGTTAACAGCCGAATGCTCTGCCAATTGAGCTACAGGGGATCGCGCTCCCCCGACTGGACTCGAACCAGTAACCTGCCGGTTAACAGCCGGCTGCTCTGCCAATTGAGCTACAGGGGATTGCTGCGTTGCCTCGAAATCGTACCTGCCTGGCGGCTGCCGGGCGGCGCGCGTTCGCTGCGACACATACATTAGCGCAAGCAGGGGGGTGCTCCGCCAATCGGTATCGCCCGGGGTGATCTCGGGTGCTCGCGGGTAGGCGGGCTGCACACGTCGCACCAAGCGTAGGAAGGGTGGCAGCCATGCGGTACCGGCTCACGTTCATCGCCGGAGTGGCCCTCGGTTACGTGCTCGGCACGCGAGCCGGGCGCGAGCGTTACGAGCAGTTGAAGAAGTCGGCCCGGCAGTTCGCGGAGAACCCCGCCGTGCGCAACGCCGCCGAGAGCGCCGCCCACAGCGGGCGGGACATCGCCGGCAAGGCGTACCACTCGGTCAGCGACAAGGTCGGGGACAAGGTGCCCGCGTCGGTCGCCGAGCGGGTCCGGTCGCTGCGCGACCGCAGCAGCCAGAACGGCTTCGAGGACGACTGGGGGACGACCAACACCTAGGGTCGCCGTTCGGATCAGGCCGGATCCCGCGAGCCCGGCCTGATCGGAGCGGGAGGTCCGGCGGGGCCCGTGGGGCGCGGGGCGGTTCCGGGTTGGTCCCGTGGTGCGGCAGAATCTTCGTATGGGCATAGTCGCGGGGCTGGACAGTTCTTCCGCCTTCTCTCACATCGTCGTCTGCGACACGGACTCGGGCGCCGTGCTCCGGGAGGGGTACGCCGCCCATCCGGTCGAGGCCAAGGCCGCCGAGGTCGATCCGCAGGCCTGGCTGCTCTCGCTCGGCGAGGCGGCCTCCGGCGGGCTGCTCGAAGGTGTGCAGGCCATCGGGGTCTCCGCCCAGCAGCACGGGCTCGTCCCCCTGGACCAGCAGGGCAATCTCGTCCGCCCGGCCCTGGTCGGCAACGACCGGCGGGCGCAGGTCGCCGCGGCCGATCTCGTCGACGGGCTGGGCGGTCGGCAGGCCTGGGCCGAGGCCGTCGGGGCGGTGCCGAGCGCCGCGCAGCCGGTGGCGAAGCTGCGGTGGCTGGCCCGGACCGAGCCGGACAACGCCCAGCGGGTGGCCGCCGTGCTCCAGCCGCACGACTGGCTCGTGTGGCAGTTGCTGGGCCGCCCCGCCCGTCGGACCACGGACCGGGGCGCGGCCTCGGGCACCGGGTACTGGTCGGCCGGGTCCGCCTCCTACCGGCCCGATCTGGTCGAGCTGGCGCTCGGGCACTCGGCCGCGCTGCCCGAGGTGCTCGGGCCCGCGGACTCCGCCGGGATGACGCCGGAGGGCCTGCTGATCTCGGCGGGCACCGGCGAGACCATGGCCGCCGCCTTCGGGCTCGGGGTGGGCGTGGGTGACGCGGTGGTGTCGCTGGGGGCCTCCGGTTCCGTGATGGCGGTGCACCACGAGGCCCTTGCCGATTCGAGCGGGATGATCACCTCGTTCGCCGACGCCACCGGCATGCACCTGCCGGTCGTCCACCTCTCCAACGCCGTGCGGGCGCTGCGCGGCACCGCCGAGATGCTGGGTCTCGACGGGCTGGAGGAGTTGTCCTCGCTCGCCCTGAAGTCGACGCCCGGCGCCTCGGGACTCGTCCTGCTCCCCTATCTGGAAGGGGAGCGCACCCCTCAGCTTCCCCACACCGCCGGCACCCTCTGCGGGCTCCGGCGTGAGTCGATGAAGCCGGAGCACCTGGCGCGCGCCTCGTTCGAGGGCATGCTGTGCTCGCTCGCCGACGCCTTGGACGTGCTGCGCGGGCGCGGTGTGGAGGTGCGGCGGGTGTTCCTGCTGGGGGCCGCCGCCGAGCTCCCCGCCGTACAGGCGCTGGCTCCGGCGGTGTTCGGCAGCCAGGTCGTGGTGCCGCAGCCCGCCCAGTACGCGGCGATCGGCGCGGCCCGGCAGGCGGCCTGGGCCCTCGGGGTCTCGCAGGGCTCCCTCGACCCGCACACTCCCCCGCCCTGGCAGGGCGCCGCCGCCCAGGTGCTGGAGCCCGGCGACGAGCTGGCGGTGGGCGGCGCGGTGCGGCAGCAGTACACGGCGACCCGGGACCAGATCCACCCCGGGGCCTTCGGTGGGCAGCACCCCGCGTAGGGCCCGTTTCCCGGCCGGGGGCGCACACCCGCCGCACCCCGCGCAGGGCCCTCCTCGCTGGCGTCCTGCTCCTCCAGCGCCCGCACGGGTCGGTCGGATCCGCCTGGCCGCGGGGCCACTTCCGGTGCCCCGGCGCCCGCCGTACGCCGGTCGGGCCGGGTCCGTCTCCGGCGTACGAGCGTGCCCGGTGCCGGGGCCGTTCGCGCGCCCGTGCGGCCCGAGCGCGCGGACTCCCGCCCGCGCACCAGGTTTGACCCGGGCTTGGGGAAAACGGTTCGCCCGTGACGTACGGCGTACGCGAAACTGGCTCGGCCTCTGCCTGCCGCCGATTCCGAGAGACGCGCGTGCTCATACAACTCCTGCGGGCCCATCTGGGCCCGTACAAGAAACCCATCGTGCTGCTGGTCCTCCTCCAGCTGCTCCAGACCTGCGCCACCCTGTACCTGCCCAGCCTGAACGCCGACATCATCGACAACGGTGTCGTCACGGGCGACACCGGCTACATCCTGGAGTTCGGCGGTCTCATGATCGCCGTCAGCGTCGTGCAGGTGCTGTGCAACGTGGGGGCCGTGTACTTCGGGGCCCGCACCGCCGCCGCCCTCGGGCGTGATGTGCGGGCCGCCGTCTTCGACCGGGTGCAGTCCTTCTCGGCCAGGGAGCTGGGGCGTTTCGGGGCTCCCTCGCTGATCACCCGGACCACCAACGACGTCCAGCAGGTCCAGATGCTGGTGCTGCTGGCGTTCACGCTGATGGTGTCGGCCCCGATCATGTGCGTCGGCGGGATCATCATGGCGCTCGGCCTCGACGTGCCGCTCTCCGCCGTGCTGCTGGCGGTCGTGCCGGTGCTCGGTGTCTCGGTCGGCCTCATCGTGCGGAGGATGGGTCCGCTGTTCCGCACCATGCAGGAGCGGCTGGACGGCGTGAACCGGGTGCTGCGCGAGCAGATCACCGGCAACCGGGTGATCCGGGCGTTCGTCCGGGACGGGTACGAGGAGAAGCGCTTCCGGGGCGCGAACACCGAGCTGACCGATGTGTCGGTGGCGACCGGGCGGCTGATGGCGCTGATGTTCCCGACCGTGATGACGGTGGTCAACCTGTCGTCGATCGCCGTGGTGTGGTTCGGCGCGCACCGCATTGACAGCGGCGGGATGCAGATCGGTGCGCTGACCGCGTTCCTCGCCTATCTGATGCAGATCGTGATGGCCGTGATGATGGCCACCTTCATGTTCATGATGGTGCCGCGCGCCGAGGTGTGCGCCGAGCGCATCGAGGAGGTCCTCGGGACCGGGTCGAGCGTCACTCCGCCCGTCGCGCCCGTCACCGAGCTGCGGCGGCACGGGCACCTGGAGGTGCGGGGCGCGGAGTTCCGGTACCCGGGAGCGGAGGAACCGGTGCTGCGGAACATCGATCTGGTGGCGCGGCCCGGGGAGACCACCGCGGTCATCGGGTCCACGGGCAGCGGGAAGTCCACGCTGCTCGGGCTCGTACCCCGGCTGTTCGACGTGACGGACGGCGAGGTGCTGGTCGACGGCGAGGACGTGCGGACGCTGGATCCGGCGCTGCTGGCGAGGACGGTGTCCCTGGTGCCGCAGAAGCCGTACCTCTTCTCGGGGACGGTGGCGACGAATCTGCGGTACGGGAATCCGGACGCGAGCGACGAGGAGCTGTGGCACGCGTTGGAGGTGGCGCAGGCGAAGGAGTTCGTCCAGGCGCTGGAGCACGGGCTCGACGCGCCGATCGCGCAGGGCGGCACCAATGTGTCCGGCGGCCAGCGGCAGCGGCTCGCGATCGCGCGGACGCTGGTGCAGCGGCCGGAGATCTATCTGTTCGACGACTCGTTCTCGGCGCTGGACTACGCGACCGACGCGGCGCTGCGGGCGGCGCTGGGCCGGGAGACGGCCGGGGCGACCGTGGTGATCGTGGCGCAGCGGGTGTCCACCATCCGTGACGCGGACCGGATCCTGGTGTTGGACGAGGGTCGGCTCGTGGGCGCCGGCACCCATCACGAGCTGATGGACGGCAATGAAACGTACCGGGAGATCGTGCTCTCCCAGCTGACGGAAGCGGAGGCCGCGTAATGGCCGGTCCGGGCGGACGGATGATGGCCGGGGGCGCGCCCACCGACCGGTCGATGGATTTCAAGGGGTCGAGCAAGCGGCTGCTGAAGCGGTTCGGCCGGGAGAAGGCCTCGCTGTGGCTGATGCTGGGCGCGGTGGCGGTGAGCGTCGCGCTGTCGGTGGCCGGGCCGAAGATCCTGGGGAAGGCGACCGACCTGGTCTTCGCCGGTGTGGTCGGCCGGGAGATGGCCGAGGGCACGACGAAGGCGCAGGTGATCGAGGGGCTGCGGGAGGACGGCCGGGGGTCGATGGCCGACATGCTGTCGGGTGTGGACTTCACCCCGGGCGAGGGCATCGACTTCGGCGCGGTGGGGAACGTCCTGCTGATGGCCCTGGTGGTCTACGTCGGGGCCGGGCTGCTGATGCTGGTGGCGACGCGGGTGTCGATCCGGGTGATCAACCGGATCGTGTTCCAGCTGCGCGAGGACCTGCAGACGAAGCTGGCGCGGCTGCCGCTGTCGTACTTCGACCGTGCCAAGCGCGGTGAGGTGCTGAGCCGGGCGACGAACGACATCGACAACATCTCGCAGACGCTCCAGCAGACGATGGGCCAGCTCATCAACTCCCTGCTGACGATCGTCGGCGTGCTCATCGTGATGTTCTGGATCTCGCCGCTGCTGGCGCTGGTGGCGCTGGTGACGGTCCCGCTGTCGGTGGTCGTGGCCACCCAGGTCGGCAAGCGGTCGCAGCCGCAGTTCGTGCGGCAGTGGCAGGTGACGGGGAAGCTCAACGCCCATATCGAGGAGATGTACACCGGGCACACCCTGGTGAAGGTGTTCGGCCGGCAGGAGGAGTCGGCGCGGGACTTCGCCGAGCAGAACGACGCCTTGTACGAGGCGGGCTTCAGGGCCCAGTTCGCCAGCGGGATCATGCAGCCGCTGATGCTCTTCATCTCGAACCTCAACTATGTGCTGGTCGCGGTGGTCGGCGGGCTCCGGGTCGCGTCGGGCGCGCTGTCGATCGGTGACGTCCAGGCGTTCATCCAGTACTCGCGGCAGTTCTCGATGCCGCTGACGCAGGTCGCCTCGATGGCCAACCTGGTGCAGTCCGGTGTCGCGTCGGCGGAGCGGGTCTTCGAGCTGCTGGACGCCGAGGAGCAGGACGCGGACCCGCAGGACGGCGAGCGCCCGGAGCGGCTGGACGGGCGGGTCTCGCTGGAGAAGGTGTCCTTCCGCTACGAGCCCGACAGGCCGCTGATCGAGGACCTGTCGCTGAGCGTGGAGCCGGGGCAGACCGTCGCGATCGTCGGTCCGACGGGCGCCGGCAAGACCACGCTGGTCAATCTGCTGATGCGGTTCTACGAGGTGACGGGCGGGCGGATCGCGCTCGACGGGGTGGACGTGGCGAGGATGTCCCGGGACGACCTGCGGTCGTCCATCGGGATGGTGCTCCAGGACACCTGGCTGTTCGGGGGGACGATCGCGGAGAACATCGCGTACGGCGCTTCGCGCGAGGTCACCCGCGAGGAGATCGAGGAGGCGGCGAGGGCGGCCCACGCGGACCGGTTCATCCGGACGCTGCCCGACGGGTACGACTCGGTGATCGACGACGAGGGGACCGGGGTCAGCGCGGGCGAGAAGCAGCTGATCACGATCGCGCGGGCGTTCCTCTCCGACCCGGTGATCCTGGTCCTCGACGAGGCGACCAGCTCGGTGGACACCCGGACCGAGGTGCTGATCCAGAAGGCGATGGCGCGTCTGGCTCACGGGCGGACGTCGTTCGTGATCGCCCACCGGCTCTCCACGATCCGGGACGCGGACGTGATCCTGGTGATGGAGAACGGATCGATCGTCGAACAGGGCACGCACGAGGAGCTGTTGGCGGCCGGTGGAGCCTATGCCCGGCTGTATGCGGCCCAGTTCGCGGAGGCACTGGCCGAGGTGGACTGATGTCACCCCGCGCGGATCGGCCGCCCCCCTCGTAGGCGGGGGCGGGCTGATGCGTCCCGTGCGGTTCGGCCGCCGTCCGTTCGCGGAGGCGTCGGCCGGGACGGCCGGTTCCCCGGCAGGGGTCAGTCGAGGTAGCCGCGGAGCTGGTCGGCGAAGGCGTGGTCCCGCAGTCTGCTGAGGGTCTTGGACTCGATCTGGCGGATACGTTCGCGTGTCACGCCGAAGATCCGTCCTATCTCCTCCAGGGTGCGAGGCCGCCCGTCGTCCAGGCCGTAGCGCAGCTGGACGACCTTGCGTTCGCGCTCGCCGAGCGTGGAGAGCACCGCCTCCAGGTGCTGGCGCAGCAGCAGGAAGGCGGCGGACTCGACGGGGGACGCGGCGTCGCCGTCCTCGATGAGGTCGCCGAAGGAGACGTCGTCCTCCTCCCCGACGGGGGCGTGCAGGGAGACCGGCTCCTGGGCCAGGCGGAGGACTTCGGTGACCCGCTCGGGGGTCAGGTCCAGCTCGACGGCGATGTCCTCGGCGGTCGGTTCGACGCCGCGCTCCTGAAGGAGGCGGCGCTGCACACGGACCACGCGGTTGATCAGTTCCACGACGTGGACGGGGACGCGGATGGTGCGGGCCTGGTCGGCCAGGGCGCGGGACATCGCCTGGCGGATCCACCAGGTGGCGTACGTGGAGAACTTGTAGCCCCGGGCGTAGTCGAACTTCTCCACGGCCCGGATCAGACCGAGGTTCCCCTCCTGGACGAGGTCGAGCATGGTCAGCCCGCGGCCCACGTAGCGTTTGGCGACGGAGACGACGAGGCGCAGGTTGGCCTCGATGAGGCGGCGCTTGGCGGTGCGGCCCATCACCACCAGCCGGTCCAGGTCCACGGCGAGGCGGGAGTCGAGGTCCGGGGTGCCGGCGAGGCGTTCCTCGGCGAAGAGCCCGGCCTCGACGCGGCGGGCGAGCTCGACCTCCTCGGCGGCGGAGAGCAGCGGGATGCGGCCGATCTCGCGCAGATACTGCCGGAACAGGTCGGAGGTGGGGCCGCCGGAGTCCGCCCGGTTCCTGGGGTCCGGCGGTTCGGGGAGGTGCGTCGCTTCCACCATGACCGCCTCGGGTGCGGGTCCGGGCGGGCCGGCTGCGGTCTCCGGGTGGTGCAGGGCCCTGTTCTGCGCGGGGATGGCCGCCACGGGCGCGGTCGTGGTCGTCACGGTCCGGGTCTGCACGGGGGCGACCTCCAGGTGATCGCTGCCGGATGACGGGGTGGAGGCCGGTCCGGACCCGGGTGTTCCCCTGCGGACCGGCGTGCTCCGATGCCTCAGACATTCCCCAGTGTGGGGTACGGCACACGGCCGCCACGAGGGGCGTGCGGGCACTTTCTGATTCCGGTCCGTCACCGGGCGGTTACCGTCCCGCCGGGCCGGTGGGAGGGCTCAGAGGGCGGCGGCGCCGTGGGCGCGCAGGGTCTGGGCGTACTGCTGGAGCACCCACACCTCGTTCTGCGCGGCGGCCAGGTCCTGGGGGGCGACGTGGTTGCCGAGGCGGGCGAGGCTGCTCTGTACGTCGGCGATGCGGCGGTCCACCGCGCGCAGCCGGACGTGGACGAGGTGCATGCCCGCGTAGGTCTCGTCGATGGTCCGGCCGTGGAAGACCTCGACGGCCAGCTCGGTGACGAGGTTGCGGACGGTGTTGTCGGGGGCGGCGTCCAGGACCGCGCCCAGATACGCCCGGTCGTCGGTGATGCCCTGCTCGGCGCCGCCCGCCTCCTCGATGCAGCGGCGCACGGCGGCGTAGGGCGGGGCGGTGAACTCGTCCACGCCGTACGCGTCGAAGGCCGGGGAGACCAGGGCGGGCCGCTGGAGGGCGAGCTTGAGCAGTTCGCGCTCGGTGCGGTGGGCGGGGCTGCGGAGGTTGAGCGCGGGGCCGGAGAAGGCGGGGGCCGGGGCGGGGGCGGTCTGCTGCGGGGGGCCGCCGCGCGGGCCCCGGCCCTGGGGTCCGCCCCGGCCGCCCCGGTCCTGGTGGTCGCCGCCCTTGTCGCGGGCCCAGCGGGCGAGCTGGGCGACGCGGCGGACGACGAACTCCTGGTCGAGGATGCCGACGAGACCGGCGAGCTGGACGGCGACCTCGCGCTGCACGCTGCTCGTCTTGATCTTGGCGACGACGGCGGCGGCCTCGTCGAGGGCGGCGGCGCGCCCGGCCGGGGTCTCCAGGTCGTAGCGGCCGACGATCTGGCGCAGCGCGAACTCGAAGAGCGGGGTGCGCGGCTCGGCGAGATCGCGCACGGCGTCGTCGCCCTTGACGAGCCGCAGGTCGCAGGGGTCCATGCCGTCCGGGGCGATGGCGATGTAGGTCTCGGCGGCGAACTTCTGATCGTCCTCGAAAGCGCGCAGGGCGGCCTTCTGGCCGGCCGAGTCGCCGTCGAAGGTGAAGATCACGCGGGCGCTGCCGTTGTCCATGAGGAGGCGGCGCAGGATCTTGATGTGGTCGTTGCCGAAGGCGGTGCCACAGGTGGCGATGGCGGTGGTGACCCCGGCGAGGTGGCAGGCCATGACGTCGGTGTAGCCCTCGACGACGACGGCGCGGCTGGCCTTGGCGATGTCCTTCTTCGCCAGGTCGATGCCGTACAGCACCTGGGACTTCTTGTAGACCGGGGTCTCGGGGGTGTTCAGGTACTTCGGGCCGTTGTCGTCGTCGCGGAGCTTGCGGGCGCCGAAGCCGACGATGTCGCCCGCGGTGTCGCTGATCGGCCACATGAGGCGGCCGCGGAAGCGGTCGATGGGGCCGCGCCGGCCGTCCTGGGAGAGGCCGGAGGTGATCAGCTCCTTGTCGCTGAAGCCCTTGCCGCGCAGATAGCGGGTGAGGTGGTCCCAGCCGGCCGGGCTGTAGCCGACCCGGAAGTGGGTGGCGGCCTCCTGGTCGAAGCCGCGTTCGGCGAGGAACGTGCGGGCGATCTCGGCCTCGGGGCTCTCCAGGGCGCGGACGTAGAACTCGGCGGCGGCCTGGTGGGCCTCGATCAGCCGGATGCGTTCGCCGCGCTGGTGGGAGGGGTTGTAGCCGCCCTCCTCGTACCGCAGGGTGATGCCCGCCTTGGCGGCGAGGCGCTCGACCGTCTCCGAGAAGGAGAGGTGGTCGATCTTCATCACGAAGGCGATCGTGTCGCCGCCCTCCTGGCAGCCGAAGCAGTGGAACAGGCCCTTGGAGGGGCTGACCTGGAAGGAGGGGGACTTCTCGTCGTGGAAGGGGCAGAGGCCCTTGAGATTCCCGCCGCCCGCGTTGCGCAGCTGGAGGTACTCGGACACGACGGCGTCGATCGGGACCGCGTCCCGTACCGCCTTCACGTCGTCGTCATTGATCCTTCCGGCCACGCATGAAGTCTACGGGTGACCTCGGACAGCCCGGGTCCCGGCGGGCGGGCGGCCGGGACCCGGGCGGTGGGCCGGGGTGCGGGCGGCGCGGCCCGCGCCCCCGGCCGTACGTCTCAGAGCAGGGAGTCCAGCGGGACCGACGGGTCGGCGAGGGCCTCGGGGTCGTGCTGCTGACGGGCCCGGATCAGCTCCTGGATCGTCTCGGTGACATCCCACACGTTGACGTTCATCCCGGCGAGGACGCGGCGGTCCTTCAGCCAGAACGCGATGAACTCCCGCTTCCCGGCGTCGCCCCGGATGATCACCTCGTCGTAGGAGCCGGGCGGGGCCCAGCCGGAGTATTCGAGGCCCAGGTCGTACTGGTCGGAGAAGAAGTACGGGATCCGGTCGTACGTGACGTCCTGGCCGAGCATGGCGCGGGCGGCGGCCGGTCCGCCGTTCAGGGCGTTGGCCCAGTGCTCGACGCGCAGCCGGGTGCCGAGCAGCGGGTGGGCGGCCGCCGCGACGTCCCCGGCGGCGTAGATGTGCGGGTCGGAGGTGCGCAGCGAGGCGTCCACGGCGATGCCGCCGCCGTGGGCGCGCTCGGCCAGTTCCAGACCCGCGGCCTCGGCGAGGGCGGAGCGCGGGGCGGCGCCGATCGCGGCGAGCACGTCGTGGGCGGGGTGCTCCTCGCCGTCGTCGGTGCGGGCGGTGAGCACCATGCCGTCCTGGCCGGTGATCTCGGTGAGGCGGGCTCCGAAGTGGAAGCGGACGCCGTGCGAGCTGTGCAGCTCGGTGAAGATCTGGCCCAGCTCGGGGCCGATGACCTGGTGCAGCGGGGTCGGCTCGGCCTCGACGACGGTCACCTCGGCGCCGTAGCCGCGGGCTGCGGCGGCGACCTCCAGGCCGATCCAGCCGGCTCCGGCGATGACCAGGTGGCCGTTGTCGCGGCCGAGGGCGGCGAGCACGTTGCGCAGCCGGTCGGCGTGGGCGAGGCGGCGCAGGTGGTGGACGCCGGCCAGGTCGGTGCCGGGGATGTCGAGGCGGCGTGGTTCGGAGCCGGTGGCCAGCAGCAGCTTGTCGTAGTGGATGACGGTGTTGTCGCCGAGCTGCACGGTCTTCGCGTACCGGTCGAGCGCGGTGACCGGCTGGCCGAGGTGCAGCTCGATGTCGGCGCCCGCGTACCAGGGGCGTTCGTGGGTGAAGACGCTGTCCCGGTCGGCCTTGCCGTCCAGGTATCCCTTGGAGAGCGGCGGGCGTTCGTAGGGGTGGTCGCGCTCGTC
Organism: Streptomyces sp. YPW6; assembly: GCF_018866325.1. Classification (NCBI taxonomy): domain Bacteria; kingdom Bacillati; phylum Actinomycetota; class Actinomycetes; order Kitasatosporales; family Streptomycetaceae; genus Streptomyces; species Streptomyces sp. YPW6. Next base: position 5,590,614 of record NZ_CP076457.1, on the reverse strand, counting down.
GCCGATGAGGATCACCCGGCCGGTGAACCCTTCGGCCCGCAGTGTCTCGGCCGCCTTCGCCCCTGCGAGTCCCGCTCCGACGATGACGAATGTCTGGTGTGCGTCGACCACTTGATGCCTCCTCAGTGCTGTGCTGCGCGGCGCCCCCACAGCTGCGAGCGTCCCGCACACAGTGTGATGGCGAAAGAGGGTGTGCCCCGGACAGGTCACACCCCGTGGTCAGAAGTCCGGCCCCTCCCAGTCTGCCGGTCAGCCGCGACGGGCGGTGAGCGCGGCGTGCAGGGATCGTGCGGAGGCGTCGGTGAGGGCGGCGATCTGGTCGATCAGCACCCGCTTGCGGGCGTGGTCGTCGGGGGCCTGGTCGAACAGGGCGCGGAAGTGCGGCTCCAGGCCCTCGGGGGCGCGGGCGGTGAGGGCGGCGGCCAGCTCGGCGATGACGATGCGCTGGTCGGCGCGGAGGGTCTCCTGCTCCGCACGCTGCATCACGTAACGGTCGGCGACCGCCTTGAGGACGGCGCACTCGTTGCGGACGGCGCGCGGGACGACCAGCTCCGCGCCGTACCGGCCGAGGCGTCCTGGACCGTACACCGCGCGGGTCGCGGTCTCGGCCTCGAGGCAGAAGCGGCCGATGAGCTGGCTGGTGGCGTCCTTCAGGCGGGCCTGGGCCACGGCGGAGCCGTCGTAGCCGTGCGGCCACCAGTCCTGGTCGATCAGCCGGTCCAGGGCCTCGGCCAGCTCCTGCGGGTCGGTGTCGGCGGGGACGTAGCGGCCGATGGCGACCGCCCAGATCTCCTCCCGCTCCGGCTCGGCGTAGAGGCAGTTGGGGTCGATGTGCCCGGCGTGCAGGCCGTCCTCGAAGTCGTGCACCGAATACGCCACGTCGTCGGACCAGTCCATCACCTGCGCCTCGAAGCAGGTGCGGTCCGCGGGGGCGCCTTCGCGGGCCCAGGCGAAGACCGGGAGGTCGTCGGCGTACACCCCGAACTTCGCCGAGTGCGGGTCGGTGGGGTGCGCGCCGCGCGGCCAGGGGTACTTGGTGGCGGCATCCAGGGCGGCCCGGGTGAGGTTGAGGCCGACGCTGACCAGCTCGCCGGTGCGCGGGTCGCGGACGAAGCGCTTGGGCTCCAGGCGGGTCAGCAGGCGCAGCGACTGGGCGTTGCCCTCGAAGCCGCCGCAGTCGGAGGCGAAGTCGTCGATCGCCTGCTCGCCGTTGTGGCCGAACGGGGGGTGGCCCATGTCGTGCGCGAGGCACGCCGTCTCCACCAGGTCGGGGTCGCAGCCGAGGACCGCACCGAGCTCCCGGCCGACCTGGGCGCACTCCAGGGAGTGGGTGAGCCGGGTGCGCGGGCTGGCGTCCCACTGATGGGACCGGGTGCCGGGGGTGACGACCTGGGTCTTCCCGGCGAGCCGGCGCAGGGCAGCGGAGTGCAGCACCCGGGCGCGGTCGCGCTGGAAGGCGGTACGGCCGGGCCGCTTGTCCTCCTCGGTGTCGAAGCGCTCGGTGTCCGCGGGACCGTAGGGGCTCGCCCCCGGACCGCTCTGCGCGCTTCGTGCGCCGCGCGTGCCGTGTACCGTTTCCGCCTCGTGTGCGCCCTGTGTGCCCTGTGTGCCGTCCATGGTCCCGACAGTAGCGACCGGAACGGACAACGGGCGTGAGCGGGCCGGGATGTCAGGCGGGGGCGAGCAGGCTCACGGCGTCGGAGCAGGCGTAGGCGGGGGCGAGCAGGCTCACAGCGTCGGCGGGGCGAGGGGGCGTCAGGCCGGTCGGGCCGGTCAGGCCGGATCGGGGACGGGACTGGTGCCGTGCATCGCCGGGGCGGAGGGGGAATCGGACGGGGTCTCCCCTGCTCGAACGGAGTGGAGAGCTCGGGAAGGGGCCGTGGCGGGTGACGGCTACGCGGCCAGGTGCGCTGCCAGAGCACGCGCGTCCGGCCTGGCCGGCCGGGCGCACCCTGGGGATGTCCGTGCCTGGTCGTAGCGGTGCAGGACGAGGCGGGCCATCGCCGGGTGGGCGCCGAGCGGGGCGGCGGCCCGGTGCGGTACGGCGTCGGCGCAGGCGCTCGCGAAGCGGCCGGGGGCGGTGAAGTACGAGGCGACGAAGGTCCGGTGGCGTCCCCGGGCGGCGAGGGCGCGCAGGGCGGCCGGGACGGTGGGCGTGGCGGCGGAGGCGTACGCGGGGACGACGGGCACGCCGAGGCGCATCGAGAGCAGGCGGGCGGTGCGCCGGGTGTCCTGGGCGGAGTCGGGGTCGCGGGACCCGGCGGCGGCGAGGACCACACCCGCGTGTCGGCCGTCCCGGTCGGCGGGGTCCCAGCCGGCCTCCACGAGCCGCCCGTACAGCGCCTCGACGAGCAGGGGGTGCGGGCCGAGGGGCGCGGCGATCCGGGTCCGTACGCCCGGGGCGGCGGCCGTCGCGGCGGGCAGGTCGCGCTTGACGTGGTGGCCGCGCCCCAGGAGCAGCGGTACGAGGACGGCTTCGGCCCCGCGCAGGCCGTCCAGGGTGTCCGGGAGCAGTGGCGCGTTCAGCTCGATGTGGCCGAGCCGGACGTCGAGAGCGGGGCGCAGCTCGCGGACCCGGTCCAGGAGGGCTTCCACGGTGCGCAGGGCCTGCGGGTCGCGGCTGCCGTGCGCCACGGCGACCAGGGCCGGGGCAGCCGGGGGCCGGGCGGAGGCGGCGCCGTCCTCGGTGGGGCGGTCGGGGTGCCGGGTGCGGTGCATGGGTCTGCGGGTTCCGTTCCGGGAGACGAGGCTGAGCTGTGCGCCGAGCTGGTCGGTGATGCGGGCGAGGAGGTGCGCGGTGCTGTCGGTCAGCGGGGGTGACTGCTGGGGCTGTTCCGGGGCCGGCTCCGTCATGGACCGATGATGCCGGGCGGAGGTTGCCGGGCCGTTGCGTGAGGGTCACCGGTGTTTTCCGCCGCCTCACGGCGGGGGCGGGGACGATGTGCGGGGCCGGGGAGGGGCGGTGTGCGCCAGGTGTCGGATGCCACATCCGGGGCGGCGGGCGAACCTTTGCCTTGCCCAGGTCGTCAGGTGGGGTGGCGGCAGGAGTGCGCGTACGGCACGGCCGACGGACGACGTTGAAGATCGGGGGTTGCGATGCGCGGGAAGAGCGGGGAGAGACGGAAGCGGCTCGGGCGACGGCTGAGGGAGGTCCGGTGGCCGGCCCTGCTGCGGCTGCCGCGTACCCGACGGGGGCAACGGCGGCTGGTGCAGGGGCTGATGGCCGTCTGTGTGCTGGCGCTGGTGCCCGCGACCTGGATGCGCCTGGCGGCCGGTGACCGGGTGGGCACGACGGCCGAGGCTCCGGCCCGGGAGGTCGCCGTGGTGTTCGGGGCCGGGTTGTGGAACGGCCGGCCGACCCCGTATCTCGCGCACCGGCTGGACGCGGCGGCCGAGCTGTACCGGACCGGGAAGGCCAAGGTCGTCCTCGTCACCGGGGACAACAGCCGGGTGGAGTACGACGAGCCGGACGCGATGCGCACGTATCTCACCGAACGCGGGGTGCCCGACGAGCGGATCGTGAGCGACTACGCCGGATTCGACTCCTGGGACTCCTGTGTCCGGGCCAAGAAGATCTTCGGGGTCGACCGGGCGGTGCTGGTGAGTCAGGGGTTCCACATCCACCGGGCGGTCGCGCTGTGCCGGTCCGCCGGGATCGACGCGTACGGCGTCGGGGTCGACGAACCCCGGGACGCCACCTGGTACTACGGCGGCGTCCGGGAGCTGGCCGCCTCGGGGAAGGCGGCCCTGGACACCGTGTTCCGGCCCGACCCGCGCTTCCTGGGGCCCGAGGAGGCAGGCGTGGCCGAGGCGCTGGCGGCCGGGGCGCGCTGACGGGCCGGGGTGCCCTGACGGGCCCGGGGGGTGCGCTGGCAGGCCCGGAGGGTGCGACGGAGCGGCTTGCGCCGGGCGGGGGACGTCCGGCGCAAGCGCTCCGCCGCACCCCCGGGGAATCCCGGCGCGGAGCCCCGTGAGCCCGAGGGAATCCCGACGCGGGCCCCCGCGCGTCCCGGTGAGTCCGGCGCGGGGCCCCGGCGCGGCCCCCAAGAGCCCGACGCCCGCCCATACGAGTCCGGCGGGAGCCGGGACGGCCGCAGGACCGGGTCCCGCGGCCGGAGGCGCGTCCTCTCAGGAGCCGTCCCTGGTGCGTCCGGTGATCCACCGCCCCTCGGGGATGAGGACGCCGCCGGTCCGCAGGGAACGGGTGACGGCGGCCGCGGCGAGGTAGACCCAGGCCCGCACGGAGCCCCCGTCGCCGGAGTCCCGCGGCTCGACCTCGCGGACGACACGTTCGTACAGGTTGCGCGGGTGGCCGGGGCCGAGGAACTCCTCCAGGTGGTCCAGCAGCCCGAGCAGCTCCCCGTACACCCCGGGCGCGGCGACGAGCAGGGTGCCGTGGACGCGGCCGTGGCCCTCGATGGCGTACGGGTAGCCGGGGCCGTCGTAGAGGAGGGCCCGGGGCAGCACGGCCGGGCGCTCCTCCGCCGTACGGCCCCGCAGGAACAGGTCGTGGTTGGGTTCACCCGGCAGCAGCGTCCCGTACACGAAGAAGGGCAGCTCGGCATCGGCGGCGCCGGCGCCCGGGGCGGGGGTGGTCATGTCCGCCGCCGTCACAGGGCCGCCGGAGGGGCCGTCTCCGCCGTCACCCAGCCGAGGTAGCGGGCGCTTCCCCGGATCACCGGCAGGGCGATGATCTCCGGCGTGTCGTAGTCGTGCTCCCGCTGGAGGTGCTCCTCCAGTTCGTCGTAGCGCTCCGCCGTCGTCTTGAAGAGCACCTGCCACTCCTCACTCGTCTCGATGGCGTTCTGCCACCGGTAGACGGAGGTGACGGGGGCGGAGATCTGCGCGCAGGCCACCAGCCTGGCCTCCACCGCCGACTGCGCCAGGGCGTGGGCCTTGTCCTCGCTGTCGGTCGTGGTCAGTACGGTCAGCCATGCGGCCGGCGCTGTCATCGTCGGTCTCCTCGGGATACGGACTACGGCGGGCGCTCTGCCCGCGGGCCTTCGGTCCGATTGTCGGCCCATCGGGCGTCAGGCGCCGTACGGACGGGCGCTCCTGGCGTCGCGCAGGGCGGTGCCCCACCACACCACCTGGTCGAGCAGCACCTTGGCGGCCGCGTCGGCGGGGCCGGGGTCCCGGTGGCGCCCTTCGTCGTCGAAGAGGGCGCCCGCGTTGTGGAAGGACACGGTGTCGCGGACGGTGACGGTGTGCAGTTCGGCGAAGACCTGCCGGAGCTGTTCGACGGCGCGCAGCCCGCCGGAGATGCCGCCGTACGACACGAAGGCGACGGGTTTGGCCTGCCATTCGGCGCCGTGCCAGTCGATGAGCGTCTTCAGCGGTGCGGGGAACGAGTGGTTGTACTCGGGGGTGAGGACGACGAAGGCGTCGGCCGCGGCGAGCCGTTCGGAGACCGCGGCGAGACGCGCCGCCTCCTGTGGGCCCGGACTGAAGGTGATCGCGGTCGGCAGGCCGGCCTCGGCGACGTCGATCAGGTCGGTCTCGATGCCGGGGTGTCCGGCCGCTCGGCCCATAAACCAGTCGGCGATGACGGGGCCGAAGCGGCCGTCCCGGTTGCTGCCGAGGATGACGGCGGCCTTGAGGGGAGCCGCATCGGCCGATGCGGCCGCTGCGCTCTGCGAAGCGGATGAGGTCTGCGGGGCAGGCGCCGCCTTCGAGGCAGCTGAGCCTGATGAGCTCTGCGGGGCGGACGTCGTGGGCGGGATGGGTGACGTGGATGCGGCTGTGGTGTCCATGCGATCGACCCTTCCGCCTCAACCATGGTTGAGGTCAAGCCCCGCCCGTGTCGACGCGCTCCCTCTACGGTGGCCGCATGACGACACCGCCGCCCGCCCTCCACATCGAGCTCGACGGCCACCCTGCCACCGAGGAGACCCTGCGGATCCCCGCGCTGTACGGCTTCGGCCACTTCACCGCGCTCCAGGTGCGGGACGGCCGGGCGCGGGGGCTGGGCCTGCACCTCGCACGGCTGGACGCCGCGAACCGGGAGCTGTTCGGCCTGCCGGTGCGCGGCGACCGGGTGCGGGAGCTGATCCGGCACGCCCTGGGCGGGGCGGGGCGGCGGGACGCCTCGGTGCGGGTGAACGCCTACCTGCCGCCCGGGGCGACGCACACGACGCTGATGGTGACGGTCCGGGAGCCCGCCGCCATGCCGTCCGGGGCACGGAGCCTGATGTCGGTGCCGTACGCGCGTACCGCCCCGCACATCAAGCGGCCCGGCGAGTTCGGGCAGACGTACTACGGGATGCTGGCCGGGCGGGCGGGGTTCGACGACGCGCTGCTGACCGCGCCGGGCGGCGTGGTGACCGAGGGGGCCATCACCAACATCGGCTTCCGGGACGGGACTTCCGGCTCGGTGGTGTGGCCCGACGCCCCGGCTCTGACCGGCATCACCATGACGCTGCTGGAACAGGGGCTGGAGCGGGCGGGACGGCCCTCGGTGCGCCGCCCGGTGACACTGGCCGGGCCGGACGGGGTCGGCCGCTTCTCCGCCGCCTTCGTCTGCAACTCGCAGGGCATCGCGCCGGTGGGGCGGATCGACGACACCGTGTTCCCGGTGGACGAGGACCTGATGAGGGACCTGGGCGCGGTGTACGACGGCACCCCGGAGGACGCCGTGTGAGACTCCCGGCGGGAGGGCCGGGCTCCGCGCCGAGGGGCGGGGGCACGGCGGCCCCGGCCGTGGCGGACCATGGGGGCATGCAGATCCACATCGAGGCGTCGGCCCTCCCCGGCCGCGCCTGCGTCCCGGACGGCGACCTTCCCGGCTACGAGAACATCCACGTCGGTGTGCAGCGCAAGGACCGGCCGGGCGAGCTGCTCGGCCTGCACCCCGGGGACGCCCCCTCCGCGTCGTGGGTGCTCGACTGCACGGCCACCGTGACGGAGGACGGGGTCGAGGTGTCGGGCCCGTACGTCCAGAACCGGCTGGGCGGGCGGTTCGTCTATCTGTCGTGGGGCACGGTGGACGACGCCGGGGTCTTCACCATGTTCCGGCGCGCGAAGCTCATGTTCAGCGACATCGAGCCGGACGTCCTCGCCGCCGCCGCGCGCTCCGGGCAGCTCACGGGGCGGCTCGGGCTCACCGACCCCCGGGGCCGACCGCTGTGCGCCCGGGTGCGCCCGCCGCAGATCACCTGGAGCGCCACAGGCGCAGCGTGACCCGCGGGTGACGGCCGGCCGGAGGAGGGCCGACGCCGTTCCCACCGGTCCAGGGGGGAGTGGACCGGTGGGAACGGGTCCGTGGGGGGCGGGGGTCCGTCCCGTGGGGGGTGCTGTGCGTGTGCCCGCGACCCACCGGGCCACACGTGTGACCCGCGTCACATCGCACGTACGCCTCACCCGATCGGCACCCGGCGCGCCGGCACGGACCGAACGGCGCAGCCGCACCGCCGCGACCTGCGGTGATCCATCCGGGCAAGAGTGCCGCGCCGGTCCGTACGGGTGAATGCTGACCCGGCGTCAGGAGGCGTGGCGGGCCGCACCCCCGTTGGCTCGGGGTCAGGACACACCCGTTCGCGCCGTCTGCCCGGAGGATCCCCATGCGCAGTCCTGCCCGCCTCGTGACCGGCACCGTCGGTGCCGCGTTCACCGTCATCGCGTTCGGTCTCACCGCCGCCGCTCCGTCCGCGTACGCGGGCGACTTCGGCCGTCTGGAGATCACCCCGGCGACCGCTCCGCCCGGCGCCACCATCACCGTGAACACCACCGCCTGCGGCAAGAAGGGCTCGGGCATCGGCGACGCGAACGCCCTGGACGCCGGGGACTTCGAGGTGCGTCCCGGGACCCACAAGGAGGTCGTGGTCGGCCGGTTCACCGTGCCGCACGACACCCGGCCCGGCGTCTACGAGATCGTCGTCTCGTGCGACAACGGCAAGGACGCGGTCGGCGACCTGGAGGTGATCGGCGGCGGCAAGCACGAGAAGCCCGTCCACGACCGACCGTCCGGCCATGTGCGGACCGGGGTCGGCGGCAGCGTCGAACCGAACTCCACGCAGGTCGCCCTCGGCGTCGGCGTGATCGGTCTGGCCGCCGTCGGCGGGCTGTGGCTGCTGCGCCGCCGCTCCGAGGGCGCCGAAGGAAGCTGAACCGAGGGCGCCGCGGGAATGACCTCCCGAAGGCGCCGTCGGAACCGAGGGCGCCGCGGGAATGACGCCCCGCAGGCGCCATGGGAAGCCGAACCGCCGCTTCCCCCCTTGACCGGGCGGGGCGCGTCCCCGAGCGCGTCCCGCCCGCCCCGGACCACCGACCGAGGACGACGCCGTGTCACCGAGCGCGCAGAAGGCCAAGGGCTGGCTGGTGGGCATCGCCGTGCTGTGCGGCATCTGGCTCATCCAGAACGGGCCCGGCGGCCAGGTGATGCCGCCGCAGCCCTCCAGCGCCCAGGCCTTCGCCGCCGGGCCCCAGCTCCAGCCCGGCTCCCCGGTCGCCGAGCCGCTGGACCCCTCCGACCCGGTCCGCATCCGCATCCCGGCCATCGAGGTGGACGCGCCGATGACGCCGCTCGGGCTGACCGCCGACGGCAGTCTCGACGTACCGCCGGACGAGGACCGCAATCTCGCGGGCTGGTACGAGGACGGTGTCCCGCCCGGCGCGCGGGGCACCGCGATCGTGGCCGGGCACGTGGACAACGCCCAGGGCCCGTCCGTCTTCTACGCCCTGGGCGCCCTGGCCAAGGGGACCCGGGTCGAGGTGGACCGCAGGGACGGGCACACGGCCGTGTTCTCGATCGACGCCATCGAGGTCTACGACAACGACGACTTCCCCGACCAGCGCGTCTACGGCGACGCGCCGCACGCCGCGCTGCGGCTGATCACCTGCGGCGGCGGCTTCTCGAAGGAGACCGGCTACCAGGGCAACGTGGTGGCGTACGCGCACCTCACGGACGTGCGCTGACCACCTGGGGCCCTACGCGTTCCACTGGTCGAAGCCCAGCTTGGCGACCAGCGAGAACACCACCGTCAGCAGCACCGCCCGGACGAAGCCGCTCCCCCGGCTCAGCGCCATCCTCGCCCCGATCATCCCGCCCGCCAGGTTGAACACGGCCATCACGGCCGCGAGCTGCCACAGCACGGTGCCCTGGTAGGCGAACATCGCGAGCGCCCCCGCGTTGGTGCACACGTTGACGATCTTCGCGGTGGCCGACGCGGTCACCAGGTCCAGGTGGAGCACGGCGGTGAGGCCCAGCACCAGGAACGTGCCGGTGCCCGGCCCGAACAGCCCGTCGTAGAAGCCGATCCCGCCACCGACCAGCACGATCGCGGTGATGATCCGGGTTCGGGCGACCGGCCGGTCCGTGCCGTCGCCCGCCGCCGCCGTACCGAAGGACGGGCGCAGCAGGACGAAGGCCGCGACCCCCAGCAGCACCACCATGATCACCGGGCGGAGCACCTCGCTGCTGATCCCGGCGGCGAAGAACGCCCCCGTCATCGACCCGGCGAGCGCCATCAGTCCGATCCGCACCGCCAGCCCGACCCGTACCGGGGCTTTCCGCAGGAAGGTCACCGCCGCGCCCGAGGTGCCCACGATCGCGACGGCCTTGTTCGTGCCGAGGACCTGGGCCGCCGGTACGTGCGGCAGGCCGAGCAGCAGGGCGGGCAGGAGCAGCAGTCCGCCGCCGCCCACCACCGCGTCGATCCAGCCCGCGGCGGCCGCGGCGAGGCAGAGGAGGATCAGGGTCGTCAGTGTTATGTCAGGCACGAACCGACCTTAGACGCCTGTCGCCGGGCCTCCGCTCCCCCGCCCTGCCTCTCGCCCCGAAAGTCCTCGCATGCCCTCGCATGTCCTCGCATGTCCTCGCATGTCCTCGGCACGGTCGCCCTCACATGCCCCCGGCGCGGTCGCTGAGCGCACGGTTCCGCCCGGGTAACAGCCGGGATGCGGCCGGGAAACACCTCCCGCCCAGGCTCGGGGCATGAGGACAACCGACGGAGGCCACTGAGATGCCGGAGCCCACCTTCGAGCCGCGCACCACCGCCCCCGAAGCCGCCCCGAACGCCCCGGCGCACACCGCCGTTCCGACGATCGTGGTCGTCGGGCACGGCATGGTCGGCCAGCGGTTCCTGGAGTCCCTGGCCGAGCGCGGGCTGACCCCGGCGGCCGGCCGCTCCCGCGTCGTCGTGCTCGGCGAGGAGCCCCGGCCCGCCTACGACCGGGTGCGGCTCAGCTCGTACTTCGCCGGGCGGAGTCCCGGGGAACTCTCGCTGGTGGAGCCGGACTTCATGGCCCGGCACGGCATCGAGCTCTACGTCGGCGACCCGGCGACCGCCGTCGACCGGGCGGGGCGGACGGTGACCACGCGGTCCGGGGCGGTGTTCCCGTACGACACGCTGGTGCTGGCGACCGGCTCGTACCCCTTCGTCCCGCCGGTGCCGGGGAAGGACGCCCGGGGCTGCTTCGTGTACCGGACGATCGAGGACCTGCTCGCGATCGAGGAGTACGCGAAGGGCGCCGGGACCGGTGCGGTGGTGGGCGGCGGGCTGCTGGGCCTGGAGGCGGCCGGGGCGCTGAAGGGGCTCGGGCTCGCCACGCATGTGGTGGAGTTCGCGCCCCGGCTGATGCCGGTCCAGGTGGACGAGGGCGGGGGCGCGGCGCTGCTGCGGACGATCCAGGACATGGGCCTGAGCGTGCACACGGGGGTCGGTACGCGGGAGGTCACCGTGGGCGGGGACGGGGCGGTGACCGGGATGTCCCTCTCCGACGGGTCCTCGCTCGCCGTGGATCTGGTCGTCTTCTCGGCGGGCGTACGGCCCCGGGACCAGCTGGCCCGGGAGTGCGGCCTCGCGGTCGGGGAGCGCGGCGGGATCGTCGTGGACGAGGAGTGCCGGACCTCGGACCCGGCGGTGTTCGCGATCGGCGAGTGCGCGCTGGCCGCCGACGGCCGGGTGTACGGGCTGGTCGCGCCGGGCTACGAGATGGCCCGGACGGCGGCCGAGGTGATCGCGGGCGGGCGGTCCGCGTTCACCGGGGCGGACCTGTCCACGAAGCTGAAGCTGCTCGGGGTGGACGTGGCCTCGTTCGGCGACGCGCACGGGGCGGCCGAAGGATCGCTCGACGTCGTGTACTCCGACGCCAGGGCGGGGGTCTACAAGAAGCTGGTGATGGGCCCGGACGGAACCCTGCTGGGCGGAGTGCTGGTCGGGGACGCGGAGGGTTACGGCACGCTGCGCCCGCTGACGGGCACCGTACTGCCCGTCGCCCCGGAGCAGTTGGTGCTGCCGGCCGGGCCGGGCGGCGGGCCGGTGTCGCTCGGCCCCGGCGCGCTGCCGGACGAGGCGGTGATCTGCTCCTGCCACAACGTGACCAAGGGCGCGGTCTGCGGGCACACCACCCTGCCCGAGGTGAAGAGGTGCACCAAGGCCGGTACGGGATGCGGCAGTTGTCTCAAGGTGATCGGGCAGCTGATGCCGCCGCCGGAGGACGCGGGGCTGTGCGGCTGCTTCCCGTACAGCCGCGGCGAGCTGTACGAGATCGTCCGCACCCTGGGGGTCACGTCGTTCGTGGAACTGCTCGACTCGCACGGCCGCGAGGAGGCGCGGGGCGGCGACGGCTGCGAAGTCTGCAAGCCGGCGGTCGGCTCGGTCATCGCCTCGCTGGCGCCCACGGTCGGGGCGAGCGGCTATGTGCTGGACGGCGAGCAGGCGGCGCTCCAGGACACCAACGACCACTTCCTGGCCAACCTCCAGCGCAACGGTTCGTACTCGGTCGTGCCGCGCATCCCGGGCGGCGAGATCACCCCGGAGAAGCTCATCGTCATCGGCGAGGTGGCCCGCGACTTCGGCCTCTACACGAAGATCACGGGCGGTCAGCGCATCGACCTCTTCGGCGCCCGGGTCGACCAGCTCCCGCTGATCTGGACCCGGCTGGTGGACGCGGGCTTCGAGTCCGGGCACGCGTACGGGAAGTCGCTGCGCACGGTCAAGTCCTGTGTGGGGCAGACCTGGTGCCGCTACGGGGTGCAGGACTCGGTGAGGATGGCGATCGACCTGGAGCTGCGCTACCGGGGGCTGCGCTCCCCGCACAAGCTGAAGTCGGCGGTCTCGGGCTGCGCCCGCGAGTGCGCGGAGGCCCGGGGCAAGGACTTCGGGATCATCGCCACCGCCCAGGGCTGGAATCTGTACGTCGGCGGCAACGGCGGGGCCACCCCGCGCCACGCGGACCTGCTGGCCCAGGACCTCTCGGACGCCGAACTGGTGCGGCTGATCGACCGGTTCCTGATGTTCTACATCCGTACCGCCGACCGGCTGGAGCGCACCTCCGCCTGGCTGGAGCGGATCGACGGCGGCCTGGAGCACGTCCGGGACGTGGTCGTGCACGACGCGCTGGGGCTCTGCGAGGAGCTGGAGCGGCTGATGGCCGACCATGTGGCGGGCTACCGCGACGAGTGGGCGGCGACCATCGAGGACCCGGACCGGCTGCGCCGGTTCGTCACCTTCGTCAACGCCCCCGACGCCCCCGACCCCTCGGTGAGGTTCCTTCCGGAGAGGGACCAGATCAAGCCGGATCTGGAACTCCTCGCGGGACCCGTCCTCGCCGTCCGCACCCTCGAAGGGACCGCGTCCTGATGGCCACGGCGACGAGCACGACAGCGCGGGGCACCGGATCCGTCCGGCTCGCCCACGGCGGGGACTGGCTGACGGTCTGCGAGCGAGGGATGCTGATCCCCGGCCGGGGGGTGGCGGTGCTGCTGCCCGACGGGGACCAGGCGGCCGTCTTCATGGACCGGGCCGGCCGGGTGTACGCGGTCGGCAACCGGGACCCGTTCACCGGGGCGTACGTCCTCTCGCGCGGGCTGCTCGGCTCGGCGGACGGGCGGGCGTTCGTGGCCTCGCCGCTCCTGAAGCAGCGCTTCGACCTGGCGTCCGGGGCATGCCTGGACGACGAGGAGGTGTCGGTGCCGGTGTTCGCCGTACGAGCGGACTGAACCGGCCCCGGGGGCGGTCGGGGTGCCCTGCGCACCCTCTCCGTCACCCGTTCATCTCCCCTTGCCGTTCCGTCAACTCCGCACTCCTACAGTGCTGACGCGCGACCCGCCGGTCCGTCCGGAGCAGCGGGCCACACTCATGCGTGGAGTGATCGTGGAACGTCGGAACTTCTTGCGCACCGCGGTGATCGGCAGTTCGGCGGCCGCCTTCGGCGGCACTCTGTGGCGGGGCGCCGCCTTCGCCGACCCGGCCCAGCCGGCCCCCGGCCCGTACGGCGCGCTCCAGGCGGCCAACGGGGACGGGATCCGGTTGCCGAGCGGCTTCACCAGCCGCGTGATCGCCCGCTCCGGGCAGACCGTGCCCGGCACCTCCTACCGCTGGCACCGGGCGCCGGACGGCGGCGCGACGTACGCCGACGGCTCGGGCTGGATCTACGTCTCGAACGCCGAGGTGTCCCCCGGCAGCGGGGGCGGGGCGAGCGCGGTGCGGTTCAACTCCTCGGGGACGGTGACCTCCGCGTACCGCATCCTGGGGAACACGAACAACAACTGCGCGGGCGGCGCCACCCCGTGGAAGACCTGGCTCTCCTGCGAGGAGGTCACCCGGGGGTACGTCTACGAGACCGACCCGTGGGGCGTGAACGCGGCGGTGCGGCGCCCGGCGATGGGCCGCTTCAAGCACGAGGCGGCGGCGGCCGACCCGGACCACGGCTACATCTATCTCACCGAGGACGAGAGCGACGGCCGCTTCTACCGCTTCCGGCCCTCCACCTGGGGGAATCTGTCGAGCGGCACCCTTCAGGTGCTGGTCGCCGGCTCGGGCACGTCCGGTCCGGTGACCTGGTCGAACGTGCCGGATCCGGCCGCCTCCTCCACGCAGACGCGGTACCAGGTGTCCGGGGCGAAGGTGTTCAACGGCGGCGAGGGCTGCTTCTACGCGGCGGGCACCTGCTGGTTCACCACCAAGGGCGACAACCGGGTGTGGGCGTACGACGCGACCACCTCGTCGATCTCCCTCGCCTACGACGACTCCCTGGTGACGGGCGGCTCCGCCCCGCTGACCGGGGTGGACAACGTCACCCGCTCCGGGTCCGGCGACCTCTACATCGCGGAGGACGGCGGCAACATGGAGATCTGCCTGATCACGCCGGACGACACGGTGGCCCCGTTCCTGCGGATCACCGGCCAGTCCGGCTCGGAGATCACCGGGCCGGCGTTCTCGCCGGACGGCAGCCGCCTCTACTTCTCCTCGCAGCGCGGGACGAGCGGCAGCTCGTCCGGCGGCATCACGTACGAGGTGAAGGGGCCGTTCCGCAGCTGACGCGGACGCTCCGCACGCGCCGGGTGGCCCGCAGGGGGCGTCCACGCCCCCTGCGCGGCCCCCGCGCACTCCCACGGCCCCGGCGCACCCCCGCGACACCGGCACCCGCCATCACGGCTCAGGCCTGGCCCTCGGCGGCGGCCGGGTCCATCCAGACGACCTCCCAGATGTGGTGGTCGGGGTCCTGGAACGACCGGCCGTACATGAAGCCCAGGTCCTGCGTCTCGCCCGCCGGGGAGCCGCCGGAGGCCAGCGCCGCGTCGGCGAGCTCGTCGACCTTCTCGCGGCTGTCGGCGCTGAGGGCGAGGATGACCTCGGTCGCCGTCGAGGCGTCGACCACGTCCTTCTTGGTGAACTCCTTGAAGCGCTCCTCCGTCATCAGCATCGCGAAGATCGTGTCGCTGATCACCAGACACGCGGTCTTGTCGTCGCTGAACGCGGGGTTCGTCGTGTAGCCGAGCTTCCCGAAGAAGCCCACCGTCGTCTCCAGGTTCTTCACCGGCAGGTTCACGAAGATCATCTGAGTCATGGCCGTTTCCTCTTCCTCTGTCCCGTGGCGCCCGCGGTGCTCCGTCCGGCGCTTTCGATGGGTAGACGGCGGGGCCGCGCGGAACTCATCGCCGTTCGGCGGAGAAATTTCCCGGACGGCGGACGGCAGGCGGCGGACGGCACACGGCACACGGCACACGGCAGGCAGCGGAGGGCGGACGGCCGGCAGCGGTGTGACCATCGGCCCCTAGTGAAGGGTGAGCGGGGCCCCGCCGCGCAGCAGGGAGCCGCCGAGCGGGGTCAGGGTGTGCAGGACCGAGCTGCCGTGGCGCAGCGTCAGGACCAGGCCCGCCTCGCGCAGCACGGAGGCGTGCTGGCTCGCGGACGCCAGCGACACCCCGGCCCTGCGGGCGAGTTCGCTGGTGGTGCAGCCCGTCCCTATCGAGGAGAGGACGGCCGAGCGGGTGTGGCCGACGAGACGGCCGAGCCAGGGGCCCGGCTCGGCGAAGACCGGGGCGCCGGGGTTGGTCACCGGATAGACGAGGACCGGCGGCAGCGAGGGGTCCCGGTAGACGACGGGCGTGCCCCGGCAGAAGAAGGAGGGCTGGAGCAGCAGCCCGCGCCCGTCCAGATGCAGGTCGCGGTCGACCGGGTAGTCCGCCTCCAGCACGGGTGAGCGCCACCGGATCGTCGGGGGCAGGGTGGCCAGCAGCTCGTCCGTGCCGCCGTCCAGCAGGGCCCGGCCGCGTACGGCCCGGTCCGCCTCGATGCTGGCCCGGATGTGCGGCCAGTAGGGCTCGACGGCCGCTTGGTGGTAGCTGCGGAGCGCGCCGATGAGCCGGGTGAGCGGCTCGGCACGGCCTTCCATGAGCGCGGCGGGCAGCGCCGTGGCCGCGCGGCCCGCCCCGGCCGCGCGCTGACCGACCGACCGGTCTGTACGGTGCCGTGTGCGGTCGGCGGCCAGCAGCTCCAGCTCCGCGTGGACCCGGTCGGCGGGGGTGTCGCGCAGGGCCTCCATGCCGACGTCGAGCCCGAAGGGCTCGGCGCCTTCCTGAGAGGGCGTCAGGAAATCCGGGAAATAGCCCCGGGGCGGAACGACCGCCGCCAGCAGCTGCGCTTCACCATTCAACCGTGCCCGGGATTCCGTACGCCATTTCCCGAACACCGTCGAAGCGCGCCGGTCCCTGAGCCGGTGAAAACTCAGAATGGTTTCCCACAACGCGTCCGGTCTCGTGGCCATCCGCACCCGCGAAAGGTCCAGCCTGGACACATGGATCCGCAGCACTACTCCCCCACCTGTTGCATCCGCAATTCCCCCCACCGAAGGGTATGCGGACCGTCACAGGAGGTCACCACGGGGTTTCGGCCAGAAGTGAAAGGCCTCGCCCCGTTCCGCTTCACCGAAGAGGCTGTACGACGTCGGGTACGCATCCGGTGCCCACCGGATGAGCACGTGAAGGCCGTGGGGGGCTTTGCGTGTTCGGCGGCGGTGGGCGACGGTGCGGCTCCGTACCCGACGGGGGTAAGCCGGGTGCGGTCCATGGGTGGGGATCCATGGACCGCACCCCGGTCCGGCTTCCCGACCGTCACCCGAATTTCTTTGCGCATTAAACGAAGCAATGTGCTCTGCGCCACATTCTTCGTTGACATTCGGTGCGCGCTCCTGACGGCTTCTCCGTACCGCCGGTCATTTCCGCGCACACCTCTCCCGTACCGCCGGTCGCATCCGGCCGCACCGGGCCCCTTACCGCCGGTCACTTCGGTCGGCGCAAAGCGAAGCGGCGGCACCCCCGCACAGGGTGCCGCCGCTTCTCGGTGCTCCGGGGCCGCCGCCGGGCCGGGGCGCCCGGTGAGGGCCGGGCTCGGCTGCCGGGGCGGTCCCGGAGGGGCAGGCCGCTCAGCGGCCGTGGTCGGTGGGCAGGGCTGTTCGTGCAGCCCTGCCCCTGAGGTCCGGGGTGTTCGTGCACCCCGGACCATGAGTCCGGGTCAGCGGCTGTCACTGCCCCGGGACTCGGCTGCGGCCCGGCCCGCCTCCAGGCGGGCGACGGGGATGCGGAACGGCGAGCAGGAGACGTAGTCCAGGCCCACCTGGTGGAAGAAGTGCACCGACTCCGGGTCTCCGCCGTGCTCACCGCAGACGCCGAGCTTGAGGTCCGGGCGGGTGGCCCGGCCGGCCTCGACGGCGCTGCGGACCAGCGAGCCGACGCCGTCCTTGTCGATCGTCTCGAACGGGGAGACCCCGAAGATGCCCTTCTCCAGGTACGCGGTGAAGAACGAGGCCTCCACGTCGTCGCGGGAGAAGCCCCACACCGTCTGGGTCAGGTCGTTCGTGCCGAAGGAGAAGAACTGCGCGGCCTCGGCGATCTGGCCGGCCGTCAGCGCGGCGCGCGGCAGCTCGATCATGGTGCCGATGGTCAGCTTGAGGTCGGTGCCGGTGGCCGCCTGGACCTCCTCGATGACCCGGTCGGCCTCCTCGCGGACGATCTCCAGCTCCTGGACCGTGCCGACCAGCGGGATCATGATCTCGGCGCGCGGGTCGCCCTTGGCGTTCTTGCGGTGCGCGGCGGCCTCCGCGATCGCCCGGACCTGCATGGCGAACAGGCCGGGGATGACGAGCCCGAGGCGCACGCCGCGCAGGCCGAGCATCGGGTTCTGCTCGTGCAGCTTGTGCACGGCCTGGAGGAGACGCAGGTCGTTCTCGTTGGCGTCCTTGCGGGACTCGGCGAGCGCGACGCGCACCGACAGCTCGGTGATGTCGGGCAGGAACTCGTGCAGCGGCGGGTCCAGGAGGCGGACCGTGACGGGCAGTCCGTCCATCGACTCGAACAGCTCGATGAAGTCGGCCTTCTGGAGCGGCAGGAGTGCCGCCAGCGCGGTCTCGCGCTCCTCGTCGGTGTCCGCGAGGATCAGCTTCTCGACCATCTCGCGGCGCTCGCCGAGGAACATGTGCTCGGTCCGGCACAGGCCGATGCCCTGGGCGCCGAAGCGGCGGGCCCGCAGGGCGTCCTCGGCGTTGTCGGCGTTGGCCCGTACGCGCAGCCGGCGTACCCGGTCCGCGTACGCCATGATCCGGTGCACGGCGGCGACCAGTTCGTCGGCGTCGTCGGCGCCCGCGTGCATGCGGCCCTCGAAGTACTCGACGACCGGGGACGGCACGACGGGCACCTCGCCCCGGTAGACCTTGCCGGTGGAGCCGTCGATCGAGACGAGGTCGCCCTCCTCGATCACGATGCCGCCGACCGTCATCCGGCGGCGCTTGGTGTCGACCTCCAGGTCCTCGGCGCCGCAGACACAGGTCTTGCCCATGCCGCGCGCCACGACCGCCGCGTGCGAGGTCTTGCCGCCGCGCGAGGTGAGGATGCCCTCGGCGGCGATCATGCCTTCGAGGTCGTCGGGGTTGGTCTCGCGGCGGATCAGGATGACCTTCTCGCCGGAGCGGGACCACTTGATCGCGGTGTACGAGTCGAAGACAGCCTTGCCGACGGCGGCGCCCGGGGACGCGGCGATGCCCCGGCCGAGCAGCTCGGTCTTCGCCTCGATGTCGAAGCGCGGGAACATCAGCTGGGCGAGCTGCGCGCCGTTCACCCGCTGGAGGGCCTCGGCCTCGTCGATCAGGCCCTGGTCGACGAGCTGGGTGGCGATGCGGAAGGCGGCGCCGGCGGTGCGCTTGCCGACCCGGGTCTGGAGCATCCAGAGCTGGCCGCGCTCGATGGTGAACTCGATGTCGCAGAGATCCTTGTAGTGGTTCTCCAGGGTCTCCATGATCTGCATGAGCTGGTCGTACGACTTCTTGTCGATCGACTCCAGGTCGGCGAGCGGCACCGTGTTGCGGATACCGGCGACGACGTCCTCGCCCTGCGCGTTCTGGAGGTAGTCGCCGTAGACGCCCTGGTGGCCGCTGGCCGGGTCGCGGGTGAAGGCGACGCCCGTACCGGAGTCGGGGCCCAGGTTGCCGAAGACCATCGAGCAGACGTTGACGGCGGTGCCGAGGTCGCCGGGGATGCGCTCCTGGCGGCGGTAGAGCTTGGCCCGGTCGGTGTTCCACGAGTCGAAGACCGCGTTTATGGCGAGGTCCATCTGCTCGCGCGCGTCCTGCGGGAACTCGCGCCCGGCCTCGGACTCGACGATCTTCTTGAACTGCTTGACCAGCTTCTTCAGGTCGGCCGCGGCGAGGTCCGTGTCGACCGTGACCTTCTTCGCGTGCTTGGCGGCCTCCAGGGCCTCCTCGAAGAGCTCGCCGTCGACCCCGAGGACGGTCTTGCCGAACATCTGGATGAGGCGGCGGTAGGAGTCCCAGGCGAAGCGCTCGTCACCGGACTGGGTGGCGAGACCCGCCACGGAGGCGTCGGAGAGCCCGATGTTGAGGACCGTGTCCATCATGCCCGGCATGGAGAACTTGGCACCCGAGCGGACGGAGACCAGGAGCGGGTCGTCGGCCTGGCCGAGCTGCTTGCCCATGCGCTCTTCCAGCGCCGTGAGGTGCGCACTCACCTCGTCGCGCAGCGCGGTCGGCGCGTCACCGCTCTCCAGGTAGACCTGACAGGCCTCGGTGGTGATCGTGAAGCCCGGAGGGACGGGCAACCCGAGGTTGGTCATCTCGGCGAGGTTGGCGCCCTTGCCGCCCAGAAGATCCTTCAGATCCTTGTTGCCCTCGGTGAAGTCGTAGACGAACTTCTGGGGATCGTTGTTTTCCGACACGGGTCTCGACTCCTCGAGGACGCGGTGGCTGCCCTGACGGCGAGGAACATACCCAGATCGAAGGTGTATGGGTACGTCCACTTGGTCGTCATACGGCCGCAACCACCCGTCCGCCAGCAGATCGAAAGGGTCGCCCGGCCGAAGCGCAGGAATCCTTGAGTTCACCTCCTGAAGGCGACATGGCCGAATCTTGACCATAGCCGCTCATCCGAGCGGAGAGCGGAGCAGGTGAGTCCACTTCTCGAAGGGAAGAGGGTGGCACTCAGTGCCACGTCTTCCAGAAGTGCAGCCAGCCGTTTTCCGCTCATCTGAGCGCAACCCCGATCAAGGGTGGCGTGAATCACGCCCGATTCGGACCCCGGATTTCAGGATCCGGACTCCTCGGGACGCCTCAGGCAGTCGCCGAGCACCCCGGGATCCACCTCTTCCAGGCTACGGGCGAAGGTCCTGCCCCGCGCGGGATCGACCGGCAGCAGCGAGGGCACCACGAGCACGGCACACCCCGCGGCGTGCGCGGACGCGGTGCCGTCCGGGGAATCCTCGACGGCCACACAGGCCGACGCCGGGACCCCGAACCGGGTCGCCGCCGCCATGTACGGATCGGGGTGCGGCTTGGTCCGTACGGTGTCGTCGGCGGAGAGCGTGAAGGCGAAGGGCACCTTCGCCAGCGACCCGGCCACCACCGCGTCCACGACGCTGCGCGGGGACGCGCTGACGAGGGCGAACGGCACCCGGTGCCGCTCCAGGGCCGCCAGCAGCGCGGCGGCCCCGGGGCGCAGCGGGGCGCCCGCGTCGACCTTGCGGTGGAAGGAGCCGGTCAGCTCCGCGACGACCCCGGGCAGCCCGGCCGCCGTGCCTCCCGTCACCGCGATCAGATGAGCGGCGGTGTCCGCGACGGCCCGGCCGACGACCTCCGGGGCGTCCGCTTCGGTGAGCCGGTGGCCCAGTCCGGCGGCGACCTCGTGGGCCGTCTCCCACCAGAGCACCTCGGTGTCGACGAGGGTGCCGTCCATGTCGAACAGCACGGCGGCGGGCATGCTCATGCCGCCGCCTTCCCGGCCCGGCCGTCCGTCCGCGAACCGGCGGCGGGACCCGCGGGAACGACGAGCACCGGACGCGGTACGGGCGTGACGCGGGCCCGTACGCCGGGCAGCAGGTCCGCCGCGTCCCGGGACGCCAGGTCGGCCTTGACCGCGACACCGTCCGGGAGGTCGAGCAGGACCCGGGTGACCGAGCCGAGGAACGACGCGGAGACGACGGTGGCCGGCCCCCCGGGCTCGGCCTCGACGCGAACGCCCTCGGGCCGGATCAGCACGTCCACGGGCCCGCTGCCGCCGAGGACCTCGCCGTCGGCCGGCAGAACCGGCAGGGTGCAGCCGGCGACCTCGACCGAACCGGTGCCGGTCAGACGGCCGGGCAGCCGGTTCATGGTGCCGACGAACTCCGCGACGAAGGCCGTGGCGGGCCGTTCGTACAGCTCGGCCGGGGGCGCGCACTGCTCCAGGCGGCCCGCGTTGAGGACGGCGACCCGGTCGGCCATGGAGAGGGCCTCCTCCTGGTCGTGGGTGACGAAGATGGTGGTGATCCCGAGCGAGAGCTGCAGGCGGCGGATCTCCTCGCGGAGGGTGAGCCGGACCTTGGCGTCGAGCGCCGAGAGCGGTTCGTCCAGCAGCAGCACCCGGGGGCGCAGGGCGAGCGCGCGGGCCAGGGCGACCCGCTGCTGCTGGCCGCCGGACATCTGGTGCGGGAAGCGGCCGCCGTGGTCGGGCAGCCCGACCAGGTCGAGGAGTTCGGCGGCGGTGGCGTGCCGTTCGGCGGCGGGCGCCTTCCGCACGCGCAGGCCGAAGGCGACGTTGTCGCGGGCGTTCAGGTGGGGGAAGAGGCTGTAGGACTGGAAGACCATTCCGGCGTCGCGCCGGTTGGCGGGGACGCGGGTGATGTCCTCGCCATCGACCAGGACCTCACCGGAATCCGGCTGCTCGAACCCGGCGAGCACCCGCAGCGCGGTGGTCTTGCCGCAGCCGGAGGGGCCGAGGAGGGCGAGCAGTTCGCCGGGTTCGGCGGTGAGGTCGAGCCCGTCGAGGGCCACGGTCGGGCCGAACGCCCGGCGCAGCGAGCGGAACTCCACCCGGGCTCCGGTGGCGGGCGGCGCATCCCCGGCGAGCCGGGCCGCGTCGGGGCGGCGGCCGGCTGCGGCGGTGGGCTGGACTGGCAGGGCTGACATGGTCGGCTACTCCTTGCCGGGTACGGGAGTGGGGGCGGCGGCCGGGGTGGTGGCGACGGGTCCGGCGGCGGCCGGGGCCGGGGCGGACCCGGAGGCCGGTGCGGCGGCCACGGCCGCGGGGGCGGAATCGGGGGCCGGGGCGGACGGACCGCTTCCGGCCCGGGAGAGGGCGAGCAGCAGGACCCAGGTGATGAGCAGGGAGAGCAGGGACACCGCGACCGACATCCGCGCCTCGGCGCCGGAGACGGAGACGATCCACACCGCGAACGGGCGGAAGCCCAGCAGCGAGGCGACGGTGTACTCCCCGAGCACCAGCGCCAGAGTGAGGAAGGAGGCCGCGGCGAGCGAGGAGCGCAGGTTGGGCAGGATGACGCGGAGGATCACGTACAGCCGCCCCGCCCCGCAGTTCCGGGCCGCCTCCACCAGCGTCGGCACGTCGACCGCGCGCAGTCCGGCGTCCAGCGAGCGGTGCACGAACGGCAGCGCCAGCACGGTGTACGCG
Organism: Streptomyces sp. YPW6; assembly: GCF_018866325.1. Lineage (NCBI taxonomy): Bacteria > Bacillati > Actinomycetota > Actinomycetes > Kitasatosporales > Streptomycetaceae > Streptomyces > Streptomyces sp. YPW6. Next base: position 5,568,440 of record NZ_CP076457.1, on the reverse strand, counting down.
AGGACGAGCACCACCGGGAACGACTCGTTCTGCACGGCGAGGAAGGTCTGGTAGAGCGGGGTGCGGGAGAAGTGGTCGGGCCCCCAGCGCAGCACGGTGGCGATCCCGGTGACCAGCGCGATCGGCGGCACCACCAGCGGCAGCATGCAGACGATCTCGACGACGGCGCGCAGCCGGGGCGGCCCGAGCCGGACGGCGACCAGGGCCGGCACGACGAGCAGCAGGGCGAGCGCGATGGTGGCGGCGGCCAGCGAGAGCGAGAGGAACAGGCTCTCGGTGAAGCCGTCGGCCGACAGGATTCCGCTGTACGCGGCGACGGTGAGGCCCTGCCCCGGAACCTGGACGGTGAAGACGAACGAGGAGACCAGCGGGGTGAGGAAGTAGAGCCCGGCGACGGTGAGGACGGCGCCGCGCCAGTAGCGGGGGCGGCGGGCCGTCCTCACCGGGGCGGAGACGGGAGCGGTGGAGACGGGGGTCAGCGCAGCCATCGGGAACTCCGTCGCTGGAGGGGCAGGTAGACCGCCATCACCAGTCCGGCGATCACGATCATGTCGAGGCTCAGCGCCAGGGCCACGTTCTCCTGGCCGACCAGGACGTTGCCCGAGAGGGCGTCGGCGATCTTCAGCGTGACCAGCGGTACGGAGCCGCCGACCAGGGCGGCGGCCGTGGCGTGCGCGGCGAAGGCGCTGCCGAAGAGCAGGACGAACCCGCCGAGCAGCGAGGGCGCGAGGACGGGCAGGCCGACGTGGCGCCAGAACTGCGGGACGGAGGCCCCGGTGCTGAGCGCGGCCTCCCGCCACTGGGGGCGGAGCCCGTCCAGCGCGGGGACGACGACGAGGACCATGAGCGGGACGAGGAAGTAGAGGTAGATGACGGTGAGCCCGGTGAAGGAGTAGAGGTTCCAGCCGAGGGCGTCCAGGTGTCCGAGTTCCGTGACGACGCCGGAGATCCCGAGGGTCGCGACGAAGGCGAAGGCGAGCGGGATCCCGCCGAAGTTGGCGAGCACCCCGGAGGCGGTGAGGACCGCGCCGCGCAGGGCGCCGCGCCGGGAGGTGACGACGGCCTGGGCGATCAGCACCCCGAGCACGGTGGCGAGGGCCGCGGTCAGCGCGGAGAGCTGGACGCTGCCGAGGAGCGAGGTGAGGTACGGGCCCTGGAGTGAGCGCGACAGGTGCTCGCCGGTGAACGCGGTGGTCCCGGCGACCGGATCGGTGCGGGTGAGCGCCCCGTACAGCAGGGCCCCGGCGGGCAGTCCGAAGCAGAGCCCGGCGAACACGAGCAGCGGGAGCGCGCCGAGCCAGACACGGGACGGGCGGCGGCGGATGCGGCCGCCGCCCCTCACGGCGGCCGCCCCGGGTCCCGGGGCGGCGGACGGGTGCGGGACGGTCATCAGGAGACGGCCTTGTCCCAGTTCTCGGCGAGGGTGGCGTTGGCCCGGTCCAGTTCCTCGGAGGAGGGGAAGGCCGGGGTGCCCTCGACCTTCGGCAGCTTGGCGACGAAGGCCTTGTCGGCGGTGCCGTCCTCGGTCATGGCGGGCAGCAGCACGGGGCGGGCGTATCCCTTGAGCCAGAGGTTCTGGCCCTCGGCGCTGTACAGGTACTCCATCCAGAGCCGGGCGGCGGCCGGGTGGGGTGCGTCCTTGTTGACGGCCTGCGAGTAGAACTGGGCGTACACGCCGTCGGACGGCACCGAGACCTGCCAGTCGACGCCCTTGCTCTTGAACTGGTCGGCGTACCCGGCGTTCAGGTAGTCCCAGTCGATGCTGATCGGCGTCTCGCCCTTCTCGACGGTGGCCGGGGTGGACTCGACGGGGATGAAGTTGCCGCTCTTCTTCAGCTTGCCGAAGAAGTCGATGCCGGGCTGGATGTCGCCGAACGAGCCCTTGTTGGCGAGGGAGGCCGCGTACACGCCGCCGAACGCGGAGCCGGACTTGGTCGGGTTGCCGTTGAGGGCGACCTTCCCCTTGTACTCGGGCTTCAGCAGGTCCGCGAAGGTCTCGGGGCAGGTGGTGATGCGGGCGGCGTCGCAGCCGATGGAGACGTACCCGCCGTAGTCGTTGTACCAGCGGCCGTCCGCCTCCTTCTGGCTGTCGGGGATCTTGTCCCAGGAGGCGACCTTGTACGGGGCGAAGAGGTCCTCGGCGGCGCCGCTGCGGGCGAAGGCGATGCCGAGGTCGAGGACGTCGGGGGCGCGCTTCTGTCCCTTGCGGGACTTGACGGCGGCTATCTCGTCGGAGCTGGAGGCGTCCGGGGTCTCGCTCTTGATCTTCACCTTGTACTTGGCCTGGAAGGCCTCGATGATCTCGCCGTAGTTCGCCCAGTCCGGCGGCAGGGCGATCACGTTCAGCTCGCCCTCCTTCTCGGCGGCGGCGACGAGTTCCTCCATCCCGCCGAAGTCGGCGGCCGAGGTCGCCTCCGTCGACTTCACCCCGTTCACCCCGGTGGCGGCCTCTTCCTCGGGTGCGGCGCCGCACGCGGTGAGGGCGGTGAGGGCGGCGGTGGAGAGGGCGAGTGCGGCCACGGCACGGCCGGTGGCGCGAGGACGGGGGCGGGGTCGGGCTCTGTGCACGGTGTGTCTCCCGGGGAGCGAGGATGGCCACTTGTTCATACAAGCTGGCATCAGTTCGCCCGGCTCAGGTGTCCGAGGAGTTAACGTCCGATGACCGGTGCCGCAAGAGGCGAGGAAGAGGAAGGCCCGTCGTTTCGGGGTTGTGGTAGGTACGGAATCCGTGCACGGCGGCACCGGGAGGGAGGGATAGAGTGGGATCCACCCTCAGGCCCGGACCCGTACCTGTGCACAGCTGGGGGACACCGACCGACGGGGGGCGCGTGGGCCGTTCACGCTACGAGGAGATCGCCGAGTCTCTGCGGCAGGCGATCCGCAGCGGCGTCCGTCCGCCGGGCTCCCGGCTGCCGTCGGAGAGTGACCTGGCCGCGACGTGGGAGGTCTCGCGCGGCACGGTCCGCCAGGCGGTGGCGCTGCTGGCCTCGGAGGGCCTGATCGGCTCCCGGCAGGGGGCGCGCCGGGTGGTCCTGTGCCAGGAGCGCCGGCAGAGTTTCGAGCAGCTCAACAGCTTCGCCCAGTGGGCGCGGGCGATGGGCTACGAGGCCTCCAGCCGCATCCTCGCCCGCACGACGCGCCCCGCGACCGACGAGGAGGCGGCCCGCCTGGGCGCCGAGCCGGGCAGCGGCATCCTGGACGTCCTGCGGCTGCGGCATCTGGACGGCGAGCCGGTGATGGTGGAGCGCACGGTGTACGCGGACTGGGTCGCCCCGGTGGTCCGCGCGCTGCCCGAGGACTGCGTCTCGGTCATGGACAGCATCGCGGAGCGCGCGGACATCGTGGCGCACCACGGTGAGCACCTGATCGACGCGGTGGCGGCGGGCAGCGAGGACGCCCGGCTGCTGCGGGTCCGCCGGGCCAGCCCGCTGCTGCGCCAGCGTCACCTGACGTACACGGCGGCGGGCCGGGCCATCGAGTGGACCGACGACCGCTACCGGGCGGGCAGTGTCGTCTTCAACGTGATGAACAGCGCGGCGGCGGCGCCGCTGGAGCGGCGGGCGGGGCCGGGCGTGGCGGGCTGAGCCACACCCGTACCGCTTCAGCCGCCGGAGGTGTCCAGCTCGGCGTCGGCGCTGACACCAGCGCAGTCGTAGGGGTCCTTGAGCCAGCCGTCCGGGAGGACGACCCGGTTGTTGCCGGAGGTCCGCCCGCGGGGCCCGTCGGCGCCGTCCGGCCAGGGCTGGTCGAGGTCCAGCTCGTGCAGCTGGCCCGCCAGCTCCTCCAGCGAGGAGGTGACGGCGAGCCTCCTGCGCATCTCGGAGCCGACGGCGAAGCCCTTGAGGTACCAGGCCACGTGCTTGCGGAAGTCGATGACGCCGCGCGCCTCGTCGCCGATCCACTCCCCCAGCAGCGTCGCGTGGCGCACCATGACGTCCGCGACCTCGCGCAGGGTGGGCGCGTGCCGTTCGGCGCGCCCCTCCATGGCGCTGACCAGATCGGCGAAGAGCCAGGGCCGCCCGAGGCACCCGCGCCCCACGACGACCCCGTCGCACCCGGTCTCGCGCATCATCCGCAGCGCGTCGTCGGCGCACCAGATGTCGCCGTTGCCGAGCACGGGGATCTCCGGGACGTGCTCCTTGAGCCGGGCGATGGCGTCCCAGTCGGCGGTGCCGCCGTAGTGCTGGGCGGTGGTGCGCCCGTGCAGGGCGACGGCGGTCACGCCCTCCTCGACGGCGATGCGTCCGGCGTCGAGGAAGGTGAGGTGGTCGTCGTCGATGCCCTTGCGCATCTTGATGGTGACGGGGAGGTCCCCGGCGCCCGAGACGGCTTCCCGGAGGATGGCCCGCAGCAGGGGCCGCTTGTACGGAAGCGCGGAGCCGCCGCCCTTGCGGGTGACCTTGGGGACGGGGCAGCCGAAGTTCAGGTCGATGTGATCGGCGAGGTCCTCCTCCACGATCATGCGGACGGCCTTGCCGACGGTGACCGGGTCCACTCCGTAGAGCTGGATCGAGCGGGGTGTCTCGGTCGCGTCGAAGTGGACGAGCTGCAGGGTCTTCTCGTTGCGCTCGACCAGCGCCCGCGTCGTGATCATCTCGCTGACGAACAGCCCCTTGCCCCCGGAGAACTCCCGGCACAGGGTGCGGAAGGGGGCGTTGGTGATGCCGGCCATCGGGGCCAGCACGACCGGCGGCTGCACGGTGTGCGGGCCGATGCGGAGCTGCGGGAGGGCGGGGGCGAGCGTGGTCATGGCTCCATTGTCGCGTACGCCGGACGGGGCGGGCCGGGCCAGGTCCGCGGTGCCGTCGGCGGAGCCCGCACCGCGACGGCGGGACGATCTCCACCTGGGGTTTCGCCCCCGACGCCGGGTGCACCCCTGATCGACGCCTTCGCCTTCGACTTCGGCAGCCCGGAGCCGACGGGTGGAGCGCGGGCCGAAAGGAGCCGGCGGGCGAAGCGCGGGTCGGGCGAATCCGTGCCGGCTCCGCGACCCCCGCGGCCCGCCGCGGATCGTCGTCACGCCGGCCGGGCGGCTCGGCCGGCCGGGGCCTCCTGATCCCGTTGCCGGTCACGGTCCACCGCGATGCGGTGGAGCCGTTCCAGCCGGTCCCGGGTCTTCTCGTCCACCGGCGGATAGCTCACCAGGCGCGGCCCGCTGGACGGACCGAGCCAGAGACTGGTGTGCTCGACGTGCAGCAGTCCCACGTGCGCGTTGCGGAGGTACTTGCTGCGCCCGCGCTGGTCGACCACCTCGTGGCGCCCCCACACCTCGCGGAACTCCGGCGATCGCGCCTCCAGCCGGTGGATCAGCGCCTTCCAGGCCGGTTCGGCGAGGTGCCCGGCCGTCGAGGCACGGAAATTCGCCGCCATCACGCGGGTGACCTCGGGCAGATCGACGATCGAGGCCCGCCAGTCGGCGTGGGTGAAGGCCAGGAGCAGGCAGTTGCGGTCCTCGGGCGGGACCGAGTCCAGGTCGCAGAGCATCCGGGCGTAGGTGCGGTTGTAGGCGAGGATGTCGTACCGGCTGTTCTGGACGCACGCCGGAATGGGGTCCAGCTGCTCCAGCAGCGTCCGCAGTGCCGGGGTGACGGCGGGGCATTCCGTGCCGGGGGCCGGGTCCGGGGCCGCGGCGAGGGCGAAGAGGTGGGCGCGCTCGCTCGGGTCGAGGAGCAGGGCGCGGGCGAGGGCGTCCAGCACCTGGGCGGAGACCTGGATGTCCCGGGCCTGTTCGAGCCAGGTGTACCAGGTGACCCCGACCGCCGAGAGCTGGGCGACCTCCTCGCGACGCAGCCCCGGCGTACGGCGGCGCCGGCCCCTGACCAGTCCGACCTGCTCGGGGGTGATGCGCTCGCGGCGGCTGCGCAGGAAGGCGGCCAGCTCGTGCCGCCGGATGTCGGAGGGGGACTCCGTGCCGTCCGGTGCGAGCGGCGGGTGGGCTGTCACGGTCGTCATGCCTCCAGCGTGCTGGGCCTCCCGGCCTGTTGCCGGGTACTCCGGATACCAGGATAAGAAGACTCTGGTACCAGGCTGGGTTCGGCGAGATCGTCGTCGGCGTGAGTGAATCTTCCGTGCACCCGTCCGCACCCGCATCCCGTCGTACGGCTTCCGCACCGGTACGGACGGCCCCCGCCGGTCCGGAACCCGTCCGCCGCCACGACCACCCCGCCCCCGCGCTCGGCTCCCTGGGCCTCTTCACCGTCCTGCTGGGCGCGGCGCTCCCGCTGGTCGACTTCTTCGTCGTGAACGTCGCGCTGCCCACGATCGACCGCGATCTGGACGCGGGCCCGGCCATGCTCGAACTCGTCGTCGCGGGCTACGGTCTCGCGTACGCCGTCCTGCTGGTCCTCGGCGGACGGCTCGGCGACATGGCGGGCCGCAGGCGGCTGTTCCTCGTCGGCATGGCCGCCTTCGGGATCACCTCGCTGGCCTGCGGGCTCGCCCCGGACGCCTGGACGCTGGTCGGCGCCAGGGTGGCGCAGGGCGCGGCCGCCGCGCTGATGCTGCCGCAGGTGCTGGCCACGATCCAGGCGGCGACGCGGGGCCCGCGCCGGGCGCGGGCGATGAGCCTGTACGGGGCGACGGCGGGGCTGTCGATGGTCACGGGCCAGGTCCTCGGCGGGGTGCTGGTCGCCGCCGCCCCGATGTCCTCGGTGTTCGGCGAGAGCGCGGGCTGGCGGTCGGTCTTCCTGGTGAACGTGCCGGTGGTCATGGTGGGCCTGGTCCTGGCGGCCCGTGCGGTGCCGGAGACCCGTGCGGACCGGCCGGCCCCCGTGGACGTTCCCGGAACCCTGCTCCTGGCGCTGGCCCTGGTCACGCTGCTGGCTCCGCTGACGGAGGGCCGGGCGGCGGGATGGCCGCTGTGGACCTGGGTCTCGCTGGCGCTGTGCCCCCTCTCCGCGTACGCCTTCTACCGGGTGGAGCGCCGGGCCGACCGGCTGGGCCGGGTGCCGCTGGTCCCCGCGAGCCTGATGCGGCTGGACTCGTTGCGGCGGGGCCTCGCGCTGGTCGTGCCGTTCTCGGTCGGGTACGGCGGCTTCCTGTTCGTGATCGCGGTGGCGCTCCAGCAGGGTCTGCGGCTCGGCCCGGCGGCGGCCGGTCTCTCGCTGGCTCCGATGGCGCTGGCGTTCTTCGGCGCCTCGCTGGCCGGTCCCCGCCTGGTCCGCCGGTACGGCGCCCGGGTGGTCACGGCGGGCGGCCTGATCCAGGCGGTCGGCGTGGTGGTCCTGGTGCTGACCGTGCACCGCTCCTGGGCGGGCCTGGGCCCGTGGGGCCTGCTGCCGGGGGTGGCGGTCGCGGGCCTCGGCCAGGGGTTCCAGCTGCCCGTCCTGTTCCGGATCGTGCTCTCCGACGTACCCCCGGAGCAGGCGGGGGTCGGGGGCGGCGTGCTGACGACCACACAGCAGGCGGCACTGGCCCTCGGGGTGGCCACGCTGGGCACCCTGTTCCTGGCGCTGGTGCCGGCCCTGGGCATGCGGGACGCGCTGGTCGTGACCTTGCTGGCGCAGTTGGCGGCGGTGGCGCTGACGGTGGGGCTGAGCCTGCGGCTGCCGCGCACGGTGGGGTGAGCGGGCTGCCTTCCGGCCGCCGGGACCGCCCGGCCGGGGGCGCCCCGCCGACGGTCAGGCGAGGCGCGAGGCGCCCCAGGCCGCCTCGATCATGCGGAAGACCTCGTCCACCGCGTCCCCCGGCTCGGGCGCCTCGCAGGCCAGCGCGTAGGCGTCGATCACGAACCGCGCGACGGTCCGGCAGGCCGTCGACGTCTCCGGAACGCCGAGGTCGGCGGCGATGGCGGCGGCCAGCGTGTCCGCGTGGCGCATCCGCATCGACTCCTCGTACTCCCGCAGCGCCGGGGAGGACTCGATCAGACGCCGGACCGGGGCGGCCTCGGGCGCCGTGCAGTGGCGCACCAGGGCGTGGATCTCCCGGCGCAGCGACGGGATCAGCGGCTCGCCCTGCGCCCGGTCGGTGACCGCCCGCACGAGGCCGCGCTCGAAGCCCTGATCGCGCTCGAAGACCAGCGCCTCCTTCGCGGCGAAATGCGAGAAGAGCGTGGTGACGGCCACATCGGCCTCGGCGGCCACGTCCCGGATCCCCACGTCGTCGTAGCCGCGTTCCAGGAAGAGGCGCAGAGCGGTGTCGGCGATCTTCTGGCGGGTCGCGGCCTTCTTGCAGGACTACCTGCGCGGCCTGGGCGCACTCGCCACGACGTGGCGAGGGCTGGGCCGAGCGGGTGCGGGGCCTCGGCCGCGTCGACGGGGCGCTCGATCTGGCGGGCTCCGGCGTGATTGGCGAACTCGACGAACTGAGCCTCTTTCATTCTGCGCTGGAGGGTGAAATGGGCTGGTCAGCGGGTGTGGTGACGAGGCAGGACCCCTGGTCGTTGGCGTGGTGATCTCACTCAACACACCCGCGACCGAAGGGGCCCTGTTGGTTCCGTATCGAGCCACGCTCGACGTCCCGCACGAGCTCGTCGAGCATGTCGCCTGACTGCTGTACGACCGCCGCCGGGCCCGCAACACCCGGTGGCGCAAGCTCGGCTGCTTCCAGCAAGCTCTTCTCACGCTGGTTCACCTGCGGAAGAACGAGACGTTCTCGCAGCTCGGAGCCGGTTTCGGGATATCCCAGGCGACAGCCTGGCGGTACGTCGACAAGACCCTCGACATCCTCGCGGCCTGGGCACCCGGACTACACGAAGCCCTCATCGGCCCCGGTGAAGGCGACCACGTCACCGTTGACGGCACCCTGATCCCCACCGACCGCGTCGCCGCCGACGAACCGTACTACTCGCAAAAGCACCGCAAGCACGGCATGAACGTGCAGGTCATCGCCCGCCCCGGAAGAGCAGGCCGATGACAGTGACGACCTGGACGAGACACTGTTCGTGGCGGCCGTGGCCGCGGGCGTCGTCACAGTGGATGACGGGGATCTCCTTCCAGGGCAGGGCGTGGAGTTGACGGGCTTGGTTGCGCTGGTTGTTCTTGATGGTCAGCAGGTAGTGGGCGCCGCGTTCGCGCAGGTAGGCGGCGGCGCCGGGAGCGCACCGGTTCGGCGCGGGCGGCCGCCCGGTGGGCGCGGCGCTGTTCGCGTTCGATGCCGCCGTCAGGCATGAGCGGCTCGGGAGAGTGGGCCACCGTGGACAGCAGGGGCCGCAGCTGGTCGTAGCTGGCCGCGTGATCTCACCGGGATCGAGCCGCCCCAGAACGGTGCGCAACGTCTTCTCGCTCGGGATCCGGTACCGGCCGAGCAACGGATGGTGGGGCGGACCGAAAGCGGCCAGTTCCTCCGGCATCGCACGTCGGCACCACTCCGCCGCCGCGGTGATGGAGTCATGGCCCGCCGGGGTCTTCGTACAGACCACCCGGGGCCAACAGCGAGGAGACCTGGTAGCGCACCCCGCACGCCCCGCGAGGATCGGTGACCGAATCGAACTCGGCAACGAAGCCGCGGACTTGGCCTCGCGCAGCATCCGAGCCGAGGGCCTCCAGGCGGGGCGCCGAAGAGACGGAAACGACGGCAGGGGATGATGAAGGAACGAACACGGCACCTTCGTGGATCTTGCAGCGTAGAGAACTCCATGATCCACAGGTGCCGTGTTCATCTGCTTCCGGGGCCCGCCAGCATGATCAACAGGCCCAGGCGGGGGCGATCCGGGCAAACGCCGGGGCCCTGCATCAACGACCCGGTGGCGGTCAACGCCGTCAGAGCGGATATCCGCGCTCCGCGCGGACGGGGATTTCTGAGTTTCTTGTTATGCACACCGGCCAACGTAACAGTCAGCCACACCAGGGCTATTCACCCGGAGAAAGGTCTCCGGAAACAGCACAATCATTCCGGGAAGCCGGTCGAGAAATTATGGAAAACACCCAGGAACTCAGCACGCTCGGGCCCGTGAAGGCATCTACGAACACGGAGAGAAGGCCATCACGGCCACTTTCACCGAGCAGCTGACCCGGCTCCCGAGTCACCCCCGTCCCTACTACTCCGACACCCAGGACAGACCTTGACACACCGCGCATCAAATTTCTGAGTAGACGGTGGCCGGATCGCTAGCCGGTGATACGCAGCTCGACCAGGACCGAGGGCTTGCGGCCGGTGTTGCTGTCGGATTCCCCGACGGGCTTGAACCCGTTCTTGGGCACGTCAACCGTGATCGTCTCGCCCTCGGCGGTGAGCTTGGCCCGCACCGGGTGCCCCTCGGTCCAGATGTGGTAAGCACCGGGCAGCTCCATCGTCAGGAACCCCTGCTTCCCGGTCGCCTTGAAGCAGTACCCGGCCCGATCGACGCGCGACTCCACCAAGACGTCGTACCCGACCGAGCAGTCGACGAACAGGAGCTTCCCATCGCCGCTCTTCAGCTTGATACCCCGCTCCTCGGAGATCCGGTCGGCCCCGGGGTAGGAGAAGTCCTCAACAGCCGAAGGCATCGCGTCGTCGACGGCCGCCACGGACTGCACCTCGGCAACCGCCGACGGCGACCCCGCGATGAACGCGACACCGGTAAACGTAGCGGCCGCTCCGACAACACCAGCGAAGAACGCTTTTCGCGCATAACGCATGCGCAGCCCCCCTTTCGTTCCGAAGCCCATAACCTACACGGGCTTCATTTATGCAAATCATATGTATCCTACCAGCGACCATGATCCCACTCACACCAGGGTCGGGATGCACCACATGCCCGAGATATAGATGGGTTGGCTTGTTGATAAGGCAGCCGCGCTCGGCAAGAGCGACCAGTACCAGAGCCATTCGAACCGGAGAGGAGAGAGCTGACGAGAGAGGGGGGAGAAGAGTCAGCCGAGTCAGACACTTCCCAGGGCTGAGAACACTCTGCACTGCTCTGTTGCCCGCGAGCATGCTCGCGGGACTCCTGGGGGCGACACCAGCCCTCGCGGTCACCGAGGCGTCGGACACGGCCGCGGACCGCGCACGCGTCGTGCAGCTGTGGACGCACGGCGGCACCGGCGTGAAGGAGGCCGCCGAGGCGGCCCTCATCGGCAGCAACGAGGACGTCCGTCGCTTCCTCGACGTGGAGCTGGAGCAGGCCCGCCACCACGACGACCGCATCGACGCGGGCCGGGTCTTCAGCGTCGGCGGGCCCGGGGTACAGGAGGCCGCCCAGGCCGCGCTGTCCCCCTCGGCCCCCCACGAGGACCTACGGGCCTTCCTGCTGGACGGCTGGCAGGCGCCGCTGGAACAGGACCGCAGGGTGGAGACCGGACAGGTCATCAGCACCGGTGGACCGGGGGTGAAGGAAGCCGGCATCGCGGCCCTTAACGGGACTCCCGAGGATGTGCGCGAGTTCCTGGAGAACGGCCAGTACGAAGCCCGGATAACGGACGACCGCATCCGAGTCGGCCAGATCTACAGCGAAGGCGGTCCGGCGGTACGGGAGGCCGCCAAGGTCGCCCTCCGAGGCACCCCGGCGGACGTGACCGAGTTCCTGGAAGTGGGCCAGTTCGTGGCACGCGACCGGGACGAGGAGCGGGCCACCATCGAGCAGTTGGTCGAGCAGGCCACTCACGCCGGGGTCCAGGCACAACAAGCCACCGACGCAGCCAAGACCGCTTCGACGCGAGCGGTGAACGCTTCCCGACTGGCCAAGGAGGCCGCGAAGACCGCGGCGGAGGAGACAGCGGCCGCAGGGAAGGACTCGGTACGTGCCGCCAACGCGGCCGGCCGGGCCGCCGACGCCGCTCGTGGCGCGGCCGCTGCCGCACGCCAGGCCATCGGGGCCGCGAACGCCGCCAACCGGGCGGCCCGGGTGGCAGCCACCGCCGCAGCACGCGCCGCCAGCGCGGCGTCCTCGGCCGCCAACGCGGCCTCGCGGGCCGCGGCGCCGCCGCGGCGGCGGCGGCGGACGCGAGTCTCGCCGACGAGGCGAACAAGCTCGCCAAGGAGGCGCGGGTAGCGGCGCGGGGCGCCGAGAAGGCGGCGGATGCAGCTGCCTACGCCGGCGCGGCCTCAAAGGCGGCGGGAGCCGCAGCCGACGCTTCGCGAAGCGCCGCCAGCAATGCCGCGGCGGCCGCGACCGCGGCCGAGGAGGCCAGCGACTACGCGACCTCCGCTGGTGCCAACGCCAGTGACGCCCGCTACGCGGCCGCCCAGGCCCGTCGCCACGCCAACGAGGCCAACCGCGCCGCTGGTATGTCCGGCGCCCTCGCCCGCAAGTCCGCCGCGGCGGCCTTCGAGGCCCGGGACGCCGCGAAGTCCGCCGCCGGCCACGCCTACCGGGCCGCGGACGCAGCGGAGGAGGCCGCCAAGCACGCCGGGGACTCCTCCAAGGCCGCGGCTGAGTCCAGCAAACATGCCAGCGAGGCGAAACGTGCCGCCGACGCGGCCGACGCGGCGGTGACGGCCGCCAAGAAGGTCTTCGACGTCGCCCGAGAGACGGAGAGCGAGGACCTGGCCTCACGTACCGCCGCCGCCGTCGAACGGGCACGTGACCAGAAGCGGGCTGCCGAGGAGTTCACCGTCCAGGTGGGCTCCTTCCTCCGGGACGACCGTGAGTTGGACAAGGAGGCCGACCGGCTCGCGACCGAGGCGGCCAAGCCCAACGTCGATGTGCCCGCGATGGCCGTCAAGGGGCGCGAGCTCGCCCTGAAGGTTCTCAAGAGCAAGGGGCCGTGGAGTCAGGAGGCCGCCGCACGCGCGCTGAGCGGATCCGAGCAGGACGTGCTGGCCTATGTTCGCCATGGTCTGACGAAGGCCTCACAGGATGACCTCCGCCAGCGCGTCACGCGGCTCACCTACGACAGCCCGTTCGAGGCCGTTCGGAAGGCCGCCACCGGGGTTCTGGAAGACGACGACGCCGGGAAGTTCCGCGAATTCCTGACGGTTGGCCAGTACCAGGCAGCTGTCACCGACTACCGGATCCAGGTGGGCCAGATCCACAGTTCCGGTGACTCGGGGGTGAAGGAGGCCGCGGAAACCGCGCTGCGGGACGGCTCGCCCAAGGCGCTCATCGCCTTCATCAACAACGGTCAGTACCTCGCCAGAAACACGGACGAGCGGGTGCGCGCCGGGCAGCTCCACAGTGCCGGTGGTCCCGAGGTGAAGTCCGCGGCGAAGATCGCGCTGGCCGGGCCTCCCGACCTGCTGCACTACTTCGTCCAGGCCGGCCAGTACATGGCCGACCGCCAGGACCAGCTCGCCGCCACCCACATCGCCCAGATGCAACGGCTGATCGCCGGCTCCTCCCAGACCGCGGCGAAGGCACGCCAGAACGCCTGGGAAGCCGCCCGGGCCGCGGCGATAGCCAACAAGGCCGCCGCCGAGGCGAACGAGGCTGCGGGTGAGGCGAAGAAGTCCTCCGACCAGGCGGCGAAGTTCGCGGCGGATGCCAAGAAGTCCGCTCAGGCCGCCGCCATCTCCGCCAACGCCGCGGCGAAGTCCGCGACGACCGCCCGCAACGCGGCAGCCGCCGCCAACCGGGACGCCAGCGCGGCGGAGGCCTCCGCCACCCGCGCCGAGTTCTCCGCCTCCTACGCCCGCGATTCGGCCCGAGAGGCAAACGCGGCTTCCAATGCGGCTCGCGCTTCCGCAGCTGCCGCTGGGAAGAGCGCCGAGGACGCGGAGAAGGAGGCTTCGGCTGCCTGGAAGGCGACGTATGAACTGCGCCGAAAGGAAGAAGCCGAGGCCGCCCGACTCGCCGAAGAGGCAAGAAAGAAGAAGGAAGAGGCGGAGGCGGCGAAAGAAAAGGAGAAGGGGACACCCTGCCTTCCGCCCATCACTGGAAAGGCTCCGCCAAACTGGGTCTGCCTACTGAAGGACGATGCCTACGTAGACGTCGAAGGCGCGGAAGAAGCCCGCAAGGCTTATACCGATGCCATGAAGGATTTCCTTTTCAGCGTCGACGAGTTGAAAGAGTGCATAGACGACCCCGGAATCTCCAAGTGTGGCCAGTATGCCGCATCCATGACCCCGTCAGGAAAGCTAAAGAAGCTAGCAAAGATCAACAAAAAGATCGACGAGATTGCCGAGTCGACACGCCTCAGAAAACTCAAGAGAAGCATTGAGAAGCTCTGCAAAACAAAGAAGAAGCCAGAATATAGCTCTCTTCAGCAGAACACTCAGCTGCTCCCGCGTGAAGCGCGTAGCGCTTTTTACGCAACTAGCTCAACGACGCTGACGGTAGCGCGCGCCAACGACGCGGGCGATCTTGGCATAAAGCGCGAGGAGTACGTCGCGAGCCTGGTCGGCGGAACCGTGCCGAAGGACTCCAGGGGGCAGGACATCAAGCTGGTCATGCCGAACGTAGGGTCAACCGGCCTCGACGTCCTGGGGCCAAACGGTGAGTTCATCTTCGTGGGTGGCGGCGCCAAGGCCAAGGATCCGGCAAAATTTGGTAAACTCCTCAAGATCTCCAAGTTCGTCGCAGACCAGGCCGGCGTCAATGCCGTCTACTATCTGGCCGACAACACGCCAGACACCGCAATCAAGCAAGCGAAAAAGGCATTCGGGGAAGAGAACGTGCACATCTTCACACTTCCGGAGTGCTAACACATGCCAAAAGGATTCATTCGCTGGTATCAGGAATCAACATCCGCTTCGAAGCTCGACAAACAGGTGGATTTCTTCAGGAGGCGCGGAATCCATCTGACCCACCCAGTGCTGGGCACTACTCTGGTACTGGACGTGGAGGGGAACGACATCCCCGTAGAGCGCAGGGAACTGGACCGTCTACTTTCGATCCGAATCGCGTCAATCAATGTGAACTGGTGGCTCTCAGCCAACGTGAACTTGGTCGATGAGTATTCGTTTAACCCACTGGGGTTCGACATTCAGACGATCTGGCTCGATGGTCTCGACCCACAGGAAACACGACTCTCAGAAACAACCCTCCAAGATATCGCCCTGGACCCCCAGATTCCCACTCGATCCCTGGTTGTCGACCGACACGGCGTCTCTGATCCCGAACAGTGGGATTCGATCATGCTGTACGACGGCGAGACGGTACCAACCGTCCCGGATATCGTGATCACACAACCGGAGGTTGCGGAAAAAATCCTGCGGGCTACGCCCGTACCCAGAAGAGAGGAAATGGACAACGGCATGTGCCTCCTTGCCCGTTAGAGAGAAGGCGCATATTCAAATCCAGGGCAAGTGAGTGCACTGGCTCAGGCAACCACCAAGGATCTTCAGAGTGGTCACCGATCGGGTGACGGCCAGGGGCGGATAGCAGGCGAGGCCTTCGGGCAGTGGTTCGAGATGTCTGACGTCTCAACCGCTGTGACCGGAGGCCTCGTTGGTCCCCTATCCTGCCGCACTTGACCTGCCGCACGCGCTCGTGGAGTGGGTGACCATGCTGATCGTCACCCGCGAGGGTGACCGTCGATGCAAGCTGCGGCCCTCGCAACGCGCGATCATCACTCTGGTCTACCTGCGCGAGCACACGACTTACGCGAAACTCGCCGCGGGTTTCCGGATCAGCGAGGGCACCGCCCACGCCTACGTACAGAGCGTGATCAAACTCCTCGCCTCAAAGGCACCGTCCCTGACACAGGCCCTTCGCCGGCGATGGTGCCGTCCTTGTGGACGGCACCATCGCCGAGTGCGACCGGGTCGGCGACCACGAACGGGACTACTCGGGCAAGGCCCGACGGCACGGAGTGAACATCCAGGCCGTCACCGACCCCGCCGGCGACCTGATCTGGTACTCGTCGGCGCTGCCCGGCCGCACGGTCGACATCACCGCGGCCCGCACCCACCGAATTATCACCGTCTGTGAACGCCTGCGGATCCCCGTGCTTGCCGACAAGGCCTATGCCGGGGCCGGCGGCACGTTCCAGGTGCCGTTCAAACGCCACCTCGGACGCCCCCTCACCACCGGACAAGCAGCCGTCAACCGAGCGCACGCCCGACTCCGCGTCCCCGTCGAGCGCGCCTTCGCCCGCCCCAAGGCCTGGCGGATCTTCCGCAGAGCCCGGATCAGCCCCAACCGGCTCCCGTCAGTCACCAAGGCCGTCCTCACCCTCGAGAGGCGACCCTGAAGATCCCTATTCATTTAGCACTACCAGCAGTTCAACCAGGACCATGCCCGGCTGAGAGCTCCGGGCGAACGCGCCTTCGCTCAGCTGAAGTCCTGGCGGCTATTCCGGCGAGCCAGATGCTCCACCCGCCACATCGGCACCATATCCAGGCCGTCCACACCCTCCTGATCTGCAGCTATGCAGGACGAAAGAGGCTCACTGACCGGAGACCCGGGGAAGGTGGTCACCATCGCCGACCTGGACGCGCCGCGGTCCGGCGTCCGCTTCTCCGGCGTGGCGGGCAGCGTGCCGGACGCGCTGGCCGAGGCCGCCTCGCTCATCTCGCGCGGCAGGCTGCACATCCCGGTCGAGAAGTCCTACGCACTGACGGAGGCCGCGGCCGCGCACGCCGACAGCCGGGCGGGCCACGCGCGGGGCCGCCGCGTCATCGTCGTCCGGCGCGGCGAGGAGTCGCGGCCGGGGCCCTCGGACGGCGTCAGAAGACGGACAGCCCGGTGAGCGTGGTGAACCGGTCGAGCGCCGCCACGCCCGCCACCGAGTTGCCGCGCCGGTCGAGCCCCGGGCTCCACACGCACAGGGTGCACTCCCCGGGCACGATGGCGATGATCCCGCCGCCGACGCCGCTCTTGCCCGGCAGCCCCACCCGGTAGGCGAACTCCCCGGCCGCGTCGTACGTCCCGCAGGTCAGCATGACCGCGTTGACCTGCTTCGCCTGGCTGCGGGTGAGCAGCGCGGACCCGTCGGCCCGGACCCCGTGCCGGGCGAGGAACCCGGCGGAGAGCGCCAGGTCCGCGCAGGACGCCTCGATCGAGCACTGGCGGAAATAGGCGGCGAGCAGGTCGGGGACCGGGAGGGTGACGTTGCCGTAGGAGACCATGAAGTGGGCCAGCGCCGCGTTGCGGTCGCCGTGGGCCGCCTCGGAGGCGGCGACGTCCGGGACGAAGTCGATGGCGGCGTTGCCGCTCTCCGTACGCAGCAGCTCCCGCACCTGCCCCGCGGCGTCCCCGGTCAGCGCCTGCAACCGGTCGGTCACCACCAGAGCGCCCGCGTTGATGAACGGGTTGCGGGGGATGCCGTTCTCGTACTCCAGCTGGACCAGGGAGTTGAAGGGGTTGCCCGAGGGCTCGCGGCCCACGCCCCGCCAGATCCGCTCGCCGTCCAGGGAGAGCGCGAGGGCCAGGGCGAAGACCTTGGAGATGGACTGCGTCGAGAACGGCTGCCGCCAGTCCCCGACCCCGTACACGGTCCCGTCCGGCTCGGCGACCGCCATACCGAAGCGGCGGGGGTCGACACCCGCGAGCATCGGTATGTAGTCGGCCGGGGTGCCGTGGTCGGCACGCGCGGCCATCTCCTCGGCTATGCGGCTGATGACGGCGCTGAAGCGGTGCGCACCGGCACGCGGGGCGGCACTGCCGGCCGGGACGGCGGCGGAGGCGTGGGACACGGCGGTTCCTGACGGGGAGCGGAGCGGGCCCGGCGGCCGGAGCCGGGCCGGGGAGAGCGCACACAGTCTGCACGCCCGCCGGAGACAACCCAAACGCCCCCCGTTCCGCGCCGCCGGTCCCCCGCACCGCGTCCCGCGCGTCCCGCCTCGGGACTCCCCGTGCAGGCCGGGGCGCAGCAGCCCTTACATGCTCGCCACGATCGCGCCCAGGACCATCCCGCCGACCAGTCCGACCGCGCTGACCACGATGGCGATCGTGGCGAGCCGCTCGTGCCGGACGGTCTTGGCGATGATGGCCATGATGAGCCCGCCCAGCGCGAAGACGATCGGCAGGAAGATGAACCCGATCACGCCCAGGACGATCGCGATGATGCTGAAGACGTTTCCGGAGGCACCGGCCTCGGGCGCGCCGTAGTGCTGCTGTCCGGTCGGCCGGTTGCCGTACGGCGTGGTCATCTCTCGCTCCTTCGGGTCGGGTCGGTCGCTCCGGGATCCCGTCGCGAAGTGACCGGCGTGAGGTTCGGGTGCCCCCAAGTCCCCTGCGCACACGCCTCCTTGTCGGCGGAAGAGATCACGAGGCGGTTGATAGCCTGCCGTGATGAGTGAGCGACGGCCGCCGGACGGCCGACCGGGGCGGACGCCACTCGCCGGTGATCAGCTTCCCGAGGGTGGTCCGGAAGCGTCGCCCCACGAGATCGAGGCCCTCGACTCCCGGTGGGCCTCCTGCTGGACTCCGGACGAGGTGGCACGGCGGATGGCCGGGGTCCGGACCCCCTGGTACGTGGCCGCGGGCTGGGCGCTGGACCTGTTCCGCGGCAGGCAGACCCGGGCACACGGGGACATCGAGATCGCGGTCCCGGCCGGGCGGTTCCCCGAGGTGCGCCGCCGCTTCCCCGGCTACGTCTTCGACGCGGTGGGCGGCGGCCGGATCTGGGAGGACGCCGGGCCGGACATGCCGGCCGGCGTGCATCAGACGTGGCTCCGCGATCCGGCCACCGGCACCTATCTGCTGGACGTGTTCCGCGAGCCGCACGACGGCGGCACCTGGATCTGCCGCCGCGACGGAAGCATCCGGCGCCCCTACGACGAGATCGTCCACCACACCCGGGACGGCATCCCGTACCTGGTGCCCGAACTGGTCCTGCTCTTCAAGGCCAAGCACACCCGCCCGAAGGACCAAGCGGACTTCGACACGACGGTCCCGTACCTGAACCCGGAGCAACGCGCGAACCTGGCACAGCTGTTGGACCGCGTCCACCCGGGGCACCCTTGGTCGGCGGGCCTGTAGTCCACCGACCGGCGCCCATGCATCCCCTCCCCCTCCCCCTCCCCGTCCCCGTCCCCGTCCCCGTCCCCGTCCCCGTCCCCGTCCCCGTCAGCCCAGGATCTCGACGTACCCGTCCGTTCCGTGCACGCGGATGCGCTGTCCGTCCCGGATCAGCCCGGTGGCCCCGTCCACGCCGACGACGGCGGGCAGTCCGTACTCGCGGGCGATCACCGCGCCGTGGGTCATCAGGCCGCCCACCTCCGTCACCAGCCCCGCGACACCGAGGAACAGCGGGGACCAGCTGGGGTCGGTGAACCGTGTGACCAGGATGTCGCCCTCCTCCAGCTCGGCGTCGGCCAGGTCGAGAATCACGCGCGCCCGCCCCTCGACGCTCCCGGCGGATACCGCGAGACCGGCCAGCGCTCCCGCCGGTACGTCGTCACGCCGGTACGCGCCCGTGACGGCCTCGCCGTCCGAGGTCAGCACGCGGGGCGGGGTAAGCGCCTCGTACGACCGGAACGCCTCCTTGCGCCGCTCGATGAGCCGGCCGTCGGCCCGGCGCGAACGTACGGCGTCCTCCAGCTCCTGGAAGGTGAGGTGGAAGACGTCCTCCCGCTCGGCGAGCACTCCGTCCCGCACGAGTCGCCCGGCCTCCTCCAGCAGGGCCTGCTTGTAGAGGAAGGAGCGGCAGACGATGCCGTACTTCGGGTACTCCCGGTATCCGGCGAAGGCCCGCACCTGGTCGATCATCCGCTTCGTTTCGTCGGCCTTCCGCTCCCCGTCCGGCAGGGCCCGCAGCCGGGTCAGCACGTCCCGCTCCGCCCGGAGCGCGCGCTGCCTGCCCTGCTCGAAGCGGTGCTCGGCGGCGCCGGGACCGAAGTTCCGGACGTTGTCGAGGATCAGCGGGACCAGCGTGGCCGGACGCTCACTCCACCGGGGCCGCGTGATGTCGATCTCGGCGACGCAGCGCATGCCGTAGCGGCGCAGGTACGTCTCGATCGCCGCGCGTGCCGCGCTGCCGCCGGGCAGCCGCACGAGGCCGTCCAGGAAGTCGTCGCCGTGCGCGTCGTCCCGGACGTCGTTCAGGAACGCCACCACCCGGGGGTGCGGGCGGATCACGTCGGCCACGTCGAGGAGGTCGAGTCCCATCTCGGACGTGATGTTGCCGGGAGCGGAGAGCGTGAGCGCGTCAGCCGCGTTCTTCTCTCCCAGCCACTCCCCCAGCTTGTCGTTGAGCCACCAGGTGGCCTCCATCCCCGCCATGATCGCCCGGATGCTCAGCGGGTCGCCGAGCACGCGCTGGTGCTCCTCGAAGGCCTCCGCCAGAAAGTCGAACAGCTCCGGGCCGGTCTTCGTCCGGATGTCGCGTTCCAGGGCGGCGAGGGACGCCTCGCTGCGTGCGACCAGCTCCGCGACGATGGCCGGGTCGGCCTCGGTCACCGACCCTTCGGGGGCGCCGCCCGCCGGAGGGCCGGCGCGGCCCGCGTCACCCGCGTCACCGCCCGCGTCCGGAACCGGCGGATCTGCCTCGTCCCGCCCCAGGACCGTCTCCAGAGCGTCCCGGACCAGCGGATCGCCCTTCCCCATGACGTCCAGGAGGGCGGCACGGGACGTCGGTGAGGCGAGCCGCGGAGTGACGTCGACGAACAGCCGCCCGCCGGCCTCGTGCATCGGCACCATGGCGGTGCGCTGCCACATCGACCAGCCCAACGCCTTCATGGCGTCGGTCATCATCTGCTGATGGCCGACGGAGACGTAGACGCGCGGGGTCCGGCCCTGCACGGCCTCCGGTACGGAGTCGGGGTCGGGAACGGGGTCGGGGACGGGGACGGGGAACAGCGTCGTGATCGGCCGGCTCTGCACGATCCGGAAGCCGTCGTCGGCCAGGCACCACTCGATGTCCTGCGGGCACCCGAAGTGGGCCTCGATCCGCCGCCCGAGCCGTACGAGCTCCACGACCTGCGCATCGGTCAGCGCCGGCCGCTCCTGCTGCCGCGGTTCGACGTCCACCTCCCGCGTACCGCCACCCGGCAGAGCGTGAACGGCGCGCTGATTGACTGCGATCGTCCGGGCGACGACCTCGCCGTCCCGCACGCTGAAGACGTCGGGGTTCACCAGCCCGGAGACCAGCGCCTCGCCGAGCCCGAACCCGGCGTCCACGGTGGCGGTCCGCCGGTGGCCCGTGACGGGGTCGGCGGTGAACAGCACTCCCGACGCGTCCGGGAGGACCATGCGCTGGACGACCACGGCCATGCGGACCGTACGGTCGTCGATGCCGTTGCGCCGCCGGTAGACCACCGCCCGCTCGGTGAACAGCGACGCCCAGCAGCGGCTGATGTGCCGGAGGACCGCCGCGGGCCCCACGACGTTCAGGTACGTGTCCTGCTGCCCGGCGAACGAGGCCGTCGGCAGGTCCTCCGCCGTGGCGCTGGACCGCACGGCGTACGCGGCCCCCTCGCCGTACCGGGCGACCGCCCCGGTGATCTCGGCCGCGAGGTCGTCGGGGATCACCGCGGCTTCGACGGCCCGCCGGACCTCCGCGCAGAGCGCCCGGACCGCCCGCACATCGTCCGGGTCGGCGCCCGCCAGCCGGTCCAGCAGCGCGTCGGCCTCCGGCGCGGCCGCCACGACCCGGCGGAAGGCCTCCGTCGTCACGCAGAAGCCGTCCGGCACCCGGACCCCGTCGACCCGGGAGAGCGCACCGAGATGGGCCCCCTTCCCGCCGACGAGCCCGGCCTGCTCCTCGTCGGCCTCGCCGAGACCCAGCACGTACCGTCCGCTCACACCGCCCCCTTCGCGATGGCCGGGGCCGCCGCGCTCACCGGCGGCACCCGAGCCGCCCGGTCCCTCGTGTCCTTCGTCGAACCTCTGATCGCGCACGACGTCATTCCAGGTTTCTTCCGCAGGCTGTGGCATAGGCGGACATTCTGCGCCCCACCCGGGGCCTTGCGGCAAGACCCCCTGTGCGCTATACGTTGAGAGTGGCGAGGAGAGGTATCTCCTCGCCTTCGTGCTGTGTACCGGCCGCCCCTTGATTGCCGCGAGGAGGCTTCGCGGCACGTGGTACGGGCCAGTTGAAGTTCGGGCCGCGGCAGAGCTGCGGGCGCACCGGATCACGCTTCGACGACGCCGCCGCGGAGCGCTTCTGGGCCCTGCTCAAAGAAGAGTTGGACACCCGCATCCGGCCCGACGCACCACCGCCCGCGCGGAGATGTTCAACTTCATCGAGCTCTTCCGCAACCGCCGCCGCCTGCGCAAGCACAAGGCCTTCGGCTACCTCACTCCGGCCGAGACCAGGCAGCGGCATCAGCACGCCCTCGCGGCGTAACGATCACGTATCCGCGGCCACGGGGAACTTCAGACCTCGGCAACTCCAGGATTCCCTAAAGGGTCAGGCTCAGAGAACTCCCCCAGGGGCAGGCTCAGGAGGCTCCCCTCTTGCGCAGCACTCCGAACACGAGCATCGCCATTCCCAGAAGTCCCAAGCCGCCCAAGACCAGGTACACCACATCACCGGCCCGCAGTCCCACCACAACACAGACGATCGACACCACGAAACACACGACTGCGAATACCTGCAGTTTGACCTTGTCGTTCATCGCTTCTCTCCTCACTCGGGATCTGTCGGGATTCGCTGCGGGAAACAGCTGCTGCTGTTGCCTTGTCGTGCGGACCTCTGTCGCGGGGCGGATGCGATCCGCCCCGCGACAGAGGTTGTGGCCGATCAGTTGTCGATGTCCGCCGGCACTCATCCGTAACTGATGATGTCCATGCCCGCGTAGCCCATGGCGCCACCCACCGCGCAGCTGCCGACTGCCGCGCCCACCGCGCCGATCCCGCCTCCGAAGACGCCCGCGGCCTGGATGATCCCTGTCTCGGATGCGGCGCCCAGGCCGGCGATGCAGCCCGTGGCAACCCCCACGATGCTTTCGCTGTCGCTGATCACGTCTCCCACCTTCTGGAGCCAGGCGAGCCCCTCGGGGTCGATGCGGTCGTACTGGAGCGGGACGCGAGGATCTCCCACTCCCCCGCATCCTGGCCCGGGGGCCGGGGAGTGTGCTGCTCGCCGGGGCCGGCCGGGGAGCGCCGCTCCGGACCAGGCACAGCGGGCCGGCGACGCCGTCGGTCTGGCCGTCCTGGCCACCGTGGCCGACTCCTCGGCCAACATCCGCGGGCTGCGAACAGGCCACCCCCGAGAGCGCCTGACCACCGCAGCCGCAGCACCACATACGCAGCTCATGCCCCGTCCGACGCCTCTTCGTGATCTACGGGCGCGCAACCCTGGATGGATCCCGGGTGTCTGTAAAGCGCCGGAGGGACGAGCCTCCGGCGTCTTTCCGTACGGAGAATCGGGGATCAGGTGGGGAAGCAGGTCTGGAGAGCCGTCGTGGCCGGTGGTGCGGCGGCGGTGTTCACGGCCGTGGCCGCGGTGCCGGCCGGGGCGGCCGAGGGCGGGGCCGCGTTCAGCCGTATCCAGGTGAACGGCGGCAAGCCGATCGTGATCGGGACGACGAAGCAGGTCGCGGCGCCCGCGTCCTTCCGCATGACGACCACGAAGAAGTGGAAGGCACCGGGGCTGGTGTTCCTGCACCGCGACAAGGGCAGGGAGCAGCTGTGGCACTCGATCGAGACGAACGACTGCCCCACAGCGGGCCCGGGTGTCTGCGACATCGACGAGACGATGTATTTCAACCCGAGCGTGTGGGAGATGCGCAACAGTGAGGCCGGGGCCTGGCGGGTCGGGGCCGAGGTGCGTTTCAAGGGCGGCGGCGGTGACGTCGACGACAAGGGCATGGCGGTGTACGTACAGCGCAACTCCCGCCTGACCGTCAACGCTTCGCCGGAACCGGTGGCCAAGGGCAGGACCATCACGGTGACGGGCAAGGTCACGCGGGCCAACTGGGAGACCAGGAAGTACGCCTCCTACGGTGGCCGCCACGTCAGCCTTCAGTTCAAGCCTTCCGGCTCCGCCTCCTACTCCACGGTGAAGAAGGTGTACGCGGACGGCTCGGGCAACCTCAGGACGACCGTGAAGGCGGCCAGGACGGGTACGTGGCGCTGGGTGTACTACGGCAACACGACCACCGGGGCGTCGAAGTCGTCCGGGGACAACGTCGTGGTGAAGTGACGTCCGCCGTGCCGACGGGCGGGCGGAGGCCGGTCCGTCGGTGACGGCTGCGGCGGTCACGGCGCCGGGTCCGCCACGGTCCCGGCAGGCCCGGCACGCCGGGCGCCCCGCCGGGCCGGTCACCGCCCCGGCGGGCGGCCCGGGGCGAAGGTGAAACGGGCGGCGGCTCCGGCGGGCGTGACCGCCTCGCGGCGCCCCGGCACGTCGTGGACGGCGGCCGCCCCCTCGGCCCGGAGCCGGTCGGCACCGGCGTCCCGGCTCATCACGGCCGCGTAGGCGCGGACGTCCGCCGCGGAGAGGTCCGTACGGCCGCGCTCGGCGTACTGCTGGAGCAGGCCGGCGACATCCGGAGCGAACCGCAGGACGGTCACCGGGGCACCGAAGCGCCGGGCCAGGACTATGAGCCGTTCCCGTGCCTGCGGCGTGACGTTCGTCGACTCGGCGATCACGCTGCGCCCGGCGGCGAGCCGGGCAGCGATCCGGCGGTCGCGCTCCTCGAAGATGCGGGCGTCGGCCGCGTCCGCCGCGTCGGAGTCCGCCGGCTCGGAGACAGCACCGAACAGTTCCAGACGCATCTCGTCGCTGGACACCACGGCCTCCGCCTCGATCTGCCGCCGCTCGACCAACGCCCGGACGAAGCTCGTCTTGCCGGAAGCGGGCGGACCGACGAGGACGACGAGCCCGGCCGGAATCGGGGTCGGCGGGGCGAGGTCGTGGGGGCTGGGGCGGGCCCCTGCGCGGTCCGCTGAGTTCTCCGGCATGCGCGCCATCCTGCCGGGTGCGGGGACGATGCCCGACACCGGCCGGAGCGCAGCCATCGTCACCGCGTTCGCCGCCGTCGGCGATCCGGGCCCACGGCGACGGGAAAGCCGGCCGAGGCGAACACGCCACCCGGACCGAGCGCTGCCGCGCCGGACGCCGGGCCGACGGGATCATCCAGCGTTTCGCCCCGCCGCACCCTGCGGGCCACCCTCAGATACCGACTCGGGCTGATTTCGAACCGCGGCGCCCGTGCCGAGTGCCGCGCGGGGCTCCTCAGACCTCCTGGGGATGGCCGCCGTCGCCCTCAAGAACGAGCCGGTCCGTGCCGGGCTGCTCCGCTCCCTCGACCACCGTCACGTCGACCGTGCCGTCGCCGGTGGTGTCGAACTGGTAGAGATCCGCCGTGCCGTCGCCGCTCGTGTCCGTCATCCACACGTCCGGCTTGCCGTCGCCGTTGGTGTCGGCGCTGAGAAGAAGGTGGTTCTCCTCGCCCTGGGTCGGAGCGACCTCTTCGGTACTCGTGGTGGTGCCCGTGTTGGTTTCCATGGCGGCCGGTTGCCCCCGGGCAACCGTTCAAAACCGCAACCGCGCGCCGCCTCCGGGCCGGGACGCCTGCCCGGTCCTGCCTGACCATGGATCCTGGGTGGGTTCGCCGGAGGCGGAGGATGAGTGAGGCGCGGTGGACTCCGGCGCGGTAGGGCTCAGCGAGTTCGGTGAGCCGTGACGGCGGGAACGGCCCCGGAGAGGCGTGATGGCGGAGTGCCGGCACCGTTCCCGCGCCCGAGCTGATTTACGGGGCTGGGCAGGCTTCAGAGGCAGACGGTGACGGGCCAGTTCTTCCTGGTGCCGGACGCCGAATAGGTGATCAGGGTCTCCTGCGACAACTGCGCCTCGTTCTGGTGCTCCGACACGTGCGGCCACACCGAGAAGGTGAGGGTGTACGTGCCCCTGGCGTTGGCCAGGCCCAGCTTCTGCCGGTACTTCAGCACGTAGAGCTGGCAGAAGGCGGTCACCACGTGGGTCCCGGCAGGCAGCAGGTTGTACATGGCCCGGAACTCCGGCGTGTTCATGATCCGGACCATCTCGTCCTGCTTCTCGGACATCACCGGTTCGAGCCTGCCGAAGCTCCCCAGCGTGGTACCGATCTGCTTGACTTCCCCGTCGCCGAAGACGATGGCCGAGGAGGTGGCATGAACCCCCTGCGAGGCCCGGTAGTCCCAGAAACGCTGAGCGCAGGACTCGAAGTACTGCCTGAAGTCCTCGAAGCCCGGCCACGTGGCGTCGCTCAACTTCCGCTCGATGGCCCCTGCGGGAAGCGTGATCTCGCCGGAGGGCTGCGGCCGGGTCGCGCCGGTATCGGATCCCCCCTCGCCCGCGGCCGGCGGGGCCGCTGCGTCCCACTCCCTCAACTGCTCCACCAGGTGCGGCCACTTCTCCGAGATCGGGCGCGGCCCCTCGAGAATTCCGGAGTCGTCGAAGAGAACGACTTCGCTCCCCTTGGTGCAGAGGTACCTCCACCGCGGTGATCCGACGATGATGGCCGCGGAGTCGATGTCGGCGTGGAACCGGGAAGGGAGAAACCTCCACTTGTCGGCGATCACGCCGTTCTCGACGAGCTTGCCGTCGCCGAGGAAGAAGCAGTAACGATCCCCCGCCAGGGCGAGGAACTTCTCGCCGGAATCCCTGAGCGTCGGAGCGAGGGCCTGCAACGAGGCCCCGGCGAGCCAGGAACTCACCCCCGCCCACTTCTTGGCGACCGTGGTCTGCTCCAGGAGTTCGAGGTCCCGGAAGATGACCAGCTCCTCGCCCTTCACGAGGGTGTACGTGTTGAACTGCGGATCCCCGTACGGCACGGACGTCGCGTTGACGACGCCGGCACCGGTGTTGTCCTGCCAGAACGTCTCCGGGACGACGGAGCCCCAGCGCCCGCCACCGCCACCGATCTCTCCGGAATCCAGCACGCGGGTCTCGTCGAACTCCACGTAGTGGTCCCCGACGAAGGCGAAGTGCTTCCATCCGTCGGCGGTCTGGACGACGGTCAGAGCGGGGATGCGGTCGGCCATACGAATCCTCCACGGTTCCTCGGGAGCGGGGACGCTCCGGGCGCCGCACGTGAGGGGCACCCGGCTGTGAACACCCCTCTGCCTACCCTCCGCTCTCCGGCCGGCACGCCCCGCGATCAGCACTTGGCTTGTTCTCGTGCCGGGAGCCCGGCCCGGATCAGTGCCGCCCGGAACACTCGGGACGGGGTCGAGCCCGGGGCCGAACCGGGGAGCACCGCCTACTTCTTGTGCCACTCGGCGACCGGCAGACCGTCGGGGACCTTGAGCTCGAACGCGCCGCCGATGGCGGTGTCCAGAGCGGAAGCCGGGTCGTTGCCGGCGCCGAAGGCACTGATCGCCAGCAGTTCCTTGAGCTGGGCGCCGGTGCCGCGGAACGCCTTGGCCCCCTGCATCGCGGTCCGCGCCCCGTCCGCGTCCATCGGTTTGTTCATCCGCTCCAGCAGGTCCGGGGAGACCCAGCACTCCGGAATCCGGTCGAGGTCCCACTCGGCGTACCAGTGCGTGTTGTTGAGCCAGTTGCGCGGAGGGACCTGGCCGTCCACGGCCACCAGGTAGAACGAGAACTTGATGTTGCCGAGGGAGCGCCAGTCCGCGACGTTGGTGTGCTCGCTCGCCCTTCCCGCAGCCGCGTTGTCGTAGGTCGACGCGATCTCCTGGAACCCCGGAGGGGTGTTCGGGTCGGCGCCGGTGTAGTGGCGGATCGTCCACCGCTTGGCCATGAGCGGCGCGGCCATCTTCCGGCGTACCGCCTTGACCTTCTGCAGTTGCTCGGAGGCGTCCTTGATGCTGCCGAGCATGTCGAAGTTGGCCTGTCCCTCACCGGCCGGGAACTGCTGGGACGTCATGTACCGCATGAGCTCCCAGGCGTCGTCCTCGGAGTGCCCCGACTTCTGGAGAGCGGCGACGATCTGCTCCGGTGTCCTCGCCTCACGCAGTTCCTCGTCCGCGGTCCGCTGGATGTGCACGGCCCCGGAGCCCTGGTGCGTACCGGCGGTGGGCGCGGCTTCGTTCCGGGGCTCTGCGGGCGCATCCTGCCGCCCCCGGGCGATCGCGCGTGCGACGGCCGCGTTGCCCGCCGCCGCCCGTGGCAGGTGGTGCGGCCCGGCGAAGGGCTCGGTGTCCGCGAAGCCCACCGCCCGCCTCTGCGGGGACCGCTGCTCGGCCTCGTCCTTCTCCCTGCTGTGTGCGCGCACGGGCACTCTTCCCTGGTCGTGGACTACAGCTCGGACGACAGTGTGCAGAGGATCGCCACTCCGGTGGAAGGGACATGGGGGCAGTCCGCGGGTAGCCCGAGTGCCCTCGGAGCCATGGCGCGTGGTCGGCCGCCGTTCATCGCGAGAGGCCTGGGCGGAGCAGACGCCAGGGCGATGGGAAAGACCGGTGTCGCGAACTGCGGGGCTGTCCGAGGTCCGGTCGGTGCAGTCGACGGCCGCCCCGCGCTCGACTGGCGGCACGACCTCGTGGGATCAGCGGGATACCCCGCCGTGCGCGGCACGGCGGGGCATCCTGTGGCTCGGTTTCTCAGACGGTGTCGAACGTTCCGCCCTGAACGCCCGCGACGAACGCCGAGAAGGCGGTGGCGGGGACGGTGACCACGGGGCCGTCGACGACCTTGGAGTCACGGACCGGGACGATGCCGCGCGTGGCGGCGAGGTTCGCGGCGACCTCGATGCAGTTGCCGCCGTTCGAGCTGTACGAGGACTTGAACCAACGAGGGGATTCGGTCGTCACGGGGTGCCCTTTCGCAACTGGCTGATCTTGGCCACAGACGCCGCCTTCGACAGCGCCTCGCTCTGGAACTGATGGTAGGACGTGAGTAGGGGCACCACGAACGAGGTTTCGCGCTCGACGTGCCCCTGCGCCTGTGATTCGGCATACGCCACGATGGACCTGTCCGCCATGGTCAGCAGATTGACCGGCAGATCGAACGCCCTGCGTGCGCCCAGGCTGAACGGTGACACCTGGATGATCCAGTTGTACAACGTGGCCATCTCCTCCAGGCGTTGAAGCTGAGCGTCCATGACCTCAGGACCGCCGACAGCTTGGTGCAGACAGCTCTCGTCCATGACGACGAACACCATGGGCGGCCGGGGCCGCACGAGGGCCGCCTGCCGCTGTGCCAGGAACGCGACGCGTTCGTCGGCCTGTTCAGGGGTGATGGACCCACGCTGTACGTCTCCGTAGGCAACGGCCCGCGCGTACTCCGGTGTCTGCAACAAACCCGGAATAAGGCCGACCTCGAACAGCCTGATCTCCACCGCCCGGCCCTCGTACCCCACGTACTCCGGGAAGCCCTCCAGCAGGTTCCCGTGCTTCATCTCCTGCCACTGGCGCTCGAACGACTCGCTCGAACCGATGAGATCAAATAACCGGTCCGCTTTCCTCGCGAAAGGCAGAGTCGCCGGTTTGCGGCCAGTTTCGATCGCCGAGATGTGCCTGCCCGAGCAGCCGACCATGTCAGCCACCTGATCCTGGATCCAGCCACGCTCCTCCCGCATGCTGCGCAGACGCGCACCGAAGGCCGCCTGCGGGCTCGCTTCCGGGTTCAGCTGCTTGATGTTGACCAACGTGCCCTCCCAGATCCCCACGTTGAAGACGTATCGACCCTAGGTCACGCTGAATCGCCCCGGTAGCCGAACAGCTACGGAGAGGAGCGATCGATGGACGGCGAGAACGTGTGCCCGAATATCCAGGAACCTTCTGGTCTCCCCGCCCCCGGAACCCTCATGGTCGACACCAGCCGCGCCGACCGTGTGGGCGAGTTCCGGGGTCCGCCGGCCCCTACTGGTCGCTGAGGCCCGTCGGGGGCGGCACGGAGTGGGAGGCCGAGCCCCGCCACCTGCGCCCGGCGCTCCTGATGGAGCAGCTCCGCGCCCGTACCGCACGGCTCAACGCCCGCAGCCGGGGCGAGGTCCTGTGAACCCGCAGCAGGCCTCACAGCCCCTCGCCGAACTCGTCCGCATCGAGTCCGCCCCGGCCTACCGAGCGCTGTTCTGCGCCGAGTTGGACGCGGCCATCCTGGACCGCTTCGCCAACCGCGCCGCCGTCGTCGCTGAGGTCCAGGCGGCGGCCGACCGGCTGCGGGCGCTGATCCTGCACGGCGAACCCGGGCCGTCCACATGACGCGGCGCGTCACCGGGTACACCGCCGAGGTCACCGTCTCCGACGGTCAGCGGTCCGCCACCCTCGGCGGGGTCACCGTACGCAACCGGCGGCTTGCCCTCCTCTGGCTCCGGCGCCAGGCCCTGCGCCTGGCCAACAGCCACGGGCTGCCCCTCGCACCCGAGCCCGTACGGCTGCCGGCCGGCGACGTACGGACGGTCCGCTTCCACGGGGCGCACGCCCCCGAAGCGCTGCGCCGCTGGGCCACCCACGGCCCGTGCCAGGACCACGCGATACGGGCCCTGGAGGCGGGGTTCCCCGCCCTGTTCACCGTGCTCGACCCCGCCGTCGGACTGAGCCTGACTCTCGCCGGGTGGCGCGGCCGCCCCGACGACGGGTAGTGCGAGGAGTCCCGCCGGACCGCCCCCTTCCGCCGCACGTCCTGCTCCGGTGGAACGACCAGGACAACCACGACCGGCAGGCGGCCCTGGATCTGCATCTGTGACAGCACGGCTCAACGGCACAGCTGTGGGCCCGGATCACGGATGATCCGGGCCCACACCGTCGTACGGGGACCTACCGCTCGGGCCTCGGCCGGCTCCGCGCGGCAGACGCCTACGCGTCCTGGCCGGCGCTCGGCTCCGTGGTGGTGGCCGCCTGGGCCTCGGCGCGCTCGCGCATCTTGCGGACCAGCTCCTGCTTCTTGTCCTCGGCGGCCTTGCGGTCGGCGACGCGTGCGGAGCCCGCGCCCTGCTGGTCGGCGCGGGACAGCTTCTTGCGCTGTCCGCCCACGCCGAGAAGGTTGTTACGGCCCTTGGCCATGGTGTTCTCCCCTACGGAAGGTGAAGTGAGTCAGGTGAAGGTGATCGGGGAGCGTCGCACCGGTCCCCGGGCTGCGGCGGGGAGTTCGCACCCGCCGCGCTCTCACTCGTAGATCTGGAAGAACGAAGACATGCGGGAACCGTACCCCGCTCCCCGAGGCACCGCACCAGCTTTTCCGGCCGCCCGGAGCCCAAGGCTTCCACGGGGCTTCTGCGGGGCCTTCCGTGGGTGCTTCGGCAGAGCCTTCGATAGGGCCTTCGATAGGGCCTTCCGTGGGCTCAGGCCGTCGGGTCGACCGTCGCCTGGTGGGCCTGCGCCAGGTGCTCCTCGGCCTTGAGCCAGGGCAGGAACTGCGCCGAGCGCCGCCACGCGCAGGTGGCGCAGGTCAGCTGGCGCGTCACGCCCGACTTCCTTATCTGCACGACGTGTTCACGGCCGTGCTGGTCCCATCTGCTGACCTTGCTGGTGGTGATCGACGGCATGGCGGACCTCCCGGGACGGCGGCGGGGGGCTCCGGTGGACGGTACGACGAAGCCCCCGGTTCCGTACCCGGAACCGGGGGCCTCACGCGCGCAGGCGGGTGTCAGCAGCCGAGCAGGCGCGCACCCAGGTACGCCTGGATCTGGTCCAGGGAGACGCGCTCCTGCTTCATGGTGTCGCGCTCGCGGACGGTCACCGCGTTGTCGTCGAGGGTGTCGAAGTCGACGGTGACGCAGAACGGGGTGCCGATCTCGTCCTGGCGACGGTAGCGGCGGCCGATGGCGCCGGCGTCGTCGAACTCGATGTTCCAGTTCTTGCGCAGGTCGGCCGCCAGGCCCTTGGCCTTCGGCGAGAGCTGTGCGTTGCGGGACAGCGGCAGGACCGCGACCTTCACCGGGGCCAGGCGGGGGTCGAGGCGCATCACGGTGCGCTTCTCCATGACGCCCTTGGCGTTGGGGGCCTCGTCCTCGACGTAGGCGTCGAGGAGGAACGCCAGCATCGCGCGGCCGACACCGGCCGCGGGCTCGATGACGTACGGCGTCCAGCGCTCCTGGGCCTCCTGGTCGTGGTAGCGCAGGTCGGTGCCGGACGCCTCGGAGTGCGCCTTGAGGTCGTAGTCGGTGCGGTTGGCCACACCCTCCAGCTCGCCCCACTCGCTGCCGCCGAAGCGGAAGCGGTACTCGATGTCGGCGGTGCGCTTGGAGTAGTGGGAGAGCTTCTCCTTCGGGTGCTCGTACCAGCGCATGTTCTCCTCGCGCATGCCCAGGTCCGTGTACCAGTTCCAGCGCTGGTCCATCCAGTACTGCTGCCACTCCTCGTCCTCGCCCGGCTTGACGAAGAACTCCATCTCCATCTGCTCGAACTCACGGGTCCGGAAGATGAAGTTGCCCGGAGTGATCTCGTTCCGGAAGGACTTGCCCATCTGCGCGATGCCGAACGGCGGCTTCCTGCGCGAGGTCTGGAGCACCTGGCCGAAGTTGGTGAAGATGCCCTGGGCGGTCTCGGGGCGGAGGTAGGCGACCGAGCCGGAGTCCTGGGTCGGGCCGAGGTGGGTGGAGAGCAGACCCGAGAACTGCTTGGGCTCGGTGAAGGTGCCCTTGTTGCCGCAGTTGGGGCAGTTGAGGTCGGCGAGGCCGTTGACCGGCGGCTTGCCGTGCTTCTCCTCGTACGCCTCCTCCAGGTGGTCGGCGCGGAAGCGCTTGTGGCAGGAGGTGCACTCGGTCAGCGGGTCCGAGAAGGTGGCGACGTGGCCGGAGGCGACCCAGACCTCGGGGGCGAGGATGACCGACGAGTCGATACCGACCACGTCCTCGCGCGCGGTGACCATGTAACGCCACCACTGCCGCTTCAGGTTCTCCTTCATCTCGACGCCCAGCGGCCCGTAGTCCCAGGCGGCACGCTGGCCGCCGTAGATCTCGCTGCAGGGGTAGACGAAGCCACGGCGCTTGCTCAGGCTGACGATGGTGTCGATCTTGTCGGCGGCCACGGTGCTCTCTTCATTACGACGGCGACGAACGGCGAATGACTCAGGTTACCGGCGCGCGCACCCCCCGGATCAAATCGGTAGGGGCTCCAGGAGGCCCTGTTCCGCCACCTCGTGATCTTCCGGGCATCTCATCAGCCTTGTTGACAATCGTTTCCACTTTTGTTGAAAATGACTGTCATGAACGTACGCCGCCTC
Source organism: Streptomyces sp. YPW6 (assembly GCF_018866325.1). Taxonomy (NCBI): domain Bacteria; kingdom Bacillati; phylum Actinomycetota; class Actinomycetes; order Kitasatosporales; family Streptomycetaceae; genus Streptomyces; species Streptomyces sp. YPW6. The sequence goes on along the minus strand of NZ_CP076457.1, from coordinate 5,535,702 downwards.
ATACCCGTCACCGCCGTCACCGGAGCAGTCGCCCTCGGTCTGACCGCTCTCTCCGCCTGCTCCAGCTCCGACGCGGCGGACGGGGGCAACGGCGACAAGCTCAACGTGACCGCGTCGTTCTACCCGATGCAGTTCCTGGCCGAGAAGATCGGCGGCGAGCACGTCGCCGTCACCAGCCTCACCAAGCCGGGCGTCGAGCCGCACGACCTGGAGCTCACCCCGCGCCAGATCGGCTCCATCAGCGATTCCGACTACGTGCTGTACCTCAAGGGCATCCAGCCCGCCGTGGACGACGCGATCCAGCAGTCCGGTGTGAAGAACACCGTCGACGCCGCGACCCTCACCACGCTGGAGGACCACGGTTCCGAGGTCGGCGGCCACGACCACGAGGGCGAAGACGGCCACGGCCACGAGGACGAGCACGGCCACGAGGGCGAGGAAGCCCACGAGGAGCACTCCGAGGGCGACGGGCACAACCACGGCGAGGAGGGCGGCGCCGACCCGCACATCTGGCTGGACCCGGTGAAGTACGCCGAGGTCGCCCAGGGTGTCGGAAAGTCGCTGGAGAAGGCCGACCCCGACCACGCCGCCGACTACAAGAAGAACACCGAGGCCCTGGTCGCCGAGCTGGGCGAGCTGAACACGGCGTTCGAGACCGGGCTGAAGAACACCGCCACCAAGACCTTCATCACCACCCACTCCGCCTTCGGCTACCTCGCCGAGCGCTACGGGCTCACCCAGCAGGGCATCGCGGGCATCGACCCCGAGGCCGAGCCGAGCCCCGCGCGCATCCAGGAGATCCACACCATCGCGGAGGAGGAGAAGGCCACCACGGTCTTCTTCGAGACGCTCGCCAGCGACAAGACCGCGAAGACCCTGGCGAAGGACACCGGACTGAAGACGGGCGTCCTGGACCCGCTGGAGGGAATCACGGACAAGTCCCTGGGTGCTGACTACATCGAGGTCATGGAGTCCAACCTCGCCGCGCTGCAGAAGGCCCTCGGCGCGAAGTGACCCGCACCACCCCCACCACGTGTGACGTTCGGATCGGAGGCGCTCATGCCGGAGCGTGAGAGCACCCCCCGCGAAGCCGCCCGCAGGCCCGCCCACGAGCCCGTCATAGCCCTGCGCGGCGCCACGGCGACCCTCGGCGCACGCCCCGTGCTGCGCGGGGTCGACCTGACCGTGCGCCGCGGCGAGGTCGTCGCCCTGCTCGGCGCCAACGGCTCCGGCAAGTCCACCGCCGTACGGTCGGTCATCGGGCAGGTCCCGCTGACCGGCGGCAGCGTCGAGCTGTTCGGGACCGAGCTGCGGCGCTTCCGCCAGTGGGGCCGGATCGGGTACGTCCCGCAGCGCACCACGGCCGCGGGCGGTGTGCCCGCCACGATCCGCGAGGTCGTCGCCTCCGGCCGGCTGTCCCGTACGGGGCTGCGGTGGCCCGGGAAGGCGGACCGGGCGGCCGTGGAGCGGGCCATCGAGCTCGTGGGCCTCGCCGACCGCGCCAAGGACTCCGTGAGCGCCCTGTCGGGCGGCCAGCACCAGCGCGTGCTGATCGCCCGCGCCCTGGCCTCCGAGCCGGAGCTGCTGATCATGGACGAGCCGATGGCGGGGGTGGACCTGGCCAGCCAGGAGATCCTGGCCTCGACCCTGCGCGAGCAGGTGGCTCGCGGCACCTCCGTGCTGCTGGTGCTGCACGAGCTGGGCCCGCTGGAGCCGCTGATCGACCGGGCCGTCGTCCTGCGCGACGGCTGCGTGACGCACGACGGGCCGCCGCCCGAGGCGGTCGGCCAGCACGCCCTGCCCGGCCACGACCACGTACACCCCCACGCGGCCGCCGAGCCCGTACGGACGGGACTGCTGACCTGATGCTGTTCGAATTCCTCAATCCTCCCTTCATGCAGCGGGCGCTCATCGCGGCCGTGCTGGTCGGGATCACCGCGCCCGCCATCGGCGTCTACCTGGTGCAGCGGCGGCAGGCGCTGATGGGCGACGGCATCGGGCACATCGCGATGACCGGCGTCGGCCTCGGCTTCCTGCTCTCCACCAGCCCCGTGTGGATGGCGACCGCCGTCGCGGTGGCCGGGGCCGTCGTGATGGAGCTGATCCGCTGGTACGGCCACACGCGCGGCGACCTCGCCCTCGCGATGCTGTTCTACGGGGGCATGGCGGGCGGCGTCATGCTGATCAACCTGTCCGACACCGGCTCCAACGCCAATCTGACCTCGTACCTCTTCGGCTCGCTCTCCACGGTCTCCGACGAGGACGTCGTCGCGATCTGCGTGCTCGCCGCCTTCGTGGTGCTGGTGACCGTGGGGCTGCGGCGGCAGCTGTTCGCGGTCAGCCAGGACGAGGAGTTCGCCCGGGTCTCCGGGCTGCCGGTGCGGGTGCTGAACCTGCTGGTCGCGGTCACCGCCGCGGTCACCGTGACCGTCGCGATGCGGGTCGTCGGGCTGCTGCTGGTCAGCGCGCTGATGGTGGTGCCGGTGGCGGCCGCCCAGCAGATCACCAAGTCCTTCAAGGTCACCTTCGTGCTGTCCGTGGTGATCGGCACGGCCGTCACCCTCACCGGCACGGTGACCTCGTACTACCAGGACGTTCCGCCCGGTGCGACGATCGTGCTGCTGGCCATCGCGGTGTTCGTCGCGCTGACCGCGCTCGCCGCTCCGCTCGCGCGACGGCGCGCCCGCGCGAGCGGGACGAAGGGTGACGAGTGCACCCTGGAAGTACCACCCGCCCGGCGGGGCGCGGACGACGTGCGCGTTTGAGTGCGACGCCCGGTCGGGCTGGCACAATGGCCCGACACATGTACGGGCGACACGAGGAGGCACCTGTGGCCACGGCGCCGATCAGTGGCACGAACGCAGCGCCGGTACGCGGCCGGTCCACCCGGCAGCGGGCGGCGGTGGCGGCGGCGCTCGACGAGGTCGACGAGTTCCGCAGCGCCCAGGAGCTGCACGACGTCCTGAAGCACCGCGGCGACTCCGTGGGCCTCACGACGGTCTACCGGACCCTGCAGTCCCTCGCCGACGCCGGTGAGGTCGACGTGCTGCGCACGACCGAGGGCGAGGCCGTCTACCGGCGGTGCTCGACCGGCGACCATCACCACCACCTGGTCTGCCGGCTCTGCGGCAAGGCCGTGGAGGTCGAGGGCCCGGCCGTCGAGCAGTGGGCCGAGATGATCGCCGCCCAGCACGGCTACGTGAACGTCGCGCACACCGTCGAGATCTTCGGCACCTGTGCGGAGTGCGCCGCGAAGAAGGCCTGACGGACGTACGGACAGCAGGGCGGGCCCGGTGCACCACGCACCGGGCCCGCCCCTTCTCGGCTCACTCGGCGGCTTCCGCCTCCTGCGCACCGCCGAACCGGCGGTCGCGCTGGGCGTACTCCAGGCAGGCCCGCCACAGGTCCCGGCGGTCGAAATCCGGCCAGAGGACGTCCTGGAAGACCATCTCGGCGTAGGCGCTCTGCCAGATCAGGTAGTTCGAGGTGCGCTGCTCGCCGCTGGGGCGTACGAAGAGGTCCACGTCCGGCATGTCCGGGTAGTAGATGTACTTCTGGAACGTCTTCTCGTTGACCTTCGACGGGTCCAGCTTCCCGGCCGCCACGTCCTGGGCGATGCGCTGCGCGGCGTCCGCGATCTCGGCGCGGCCGCCGTAGTTCACGCAGAAGTACAGCGTCATCGCGTCGTTGTCCTTGGTCTGCTCCTGGGCTACCTGGAGCTCCTGGACGACGGACTTCCACAGCTTGGGCATGCGGCCGACCCAGCGGATGCGGATGCCCAGCTCGTCCATCTCGTCCCGGCGGCGGCGGATCACGTCCCGGTTGAAGTTCATCAGGAACTTCACCTCCTCCGGGGACCGCTTCCAGTTCTCCGTGGAGAAGGCGTAGAGCGAGAGGTTCTTGACGCCCATCTCGATGCAGCCCTTGAGCACGTCCATCACGACGCCCTCACCGACCTTGTGGCCCTCGGTGCGGGGCAGGCCCCGCTCCTTGGCCCAGCGGCCGTTGCCGTCCATCACGACGGCGACGTGCTGGGGCACCAGCTCGCCGGGGATCTTCGGCGGCGTCGCGCCCGAGGGGTGCGGCTCGGGGGTCTTGTACGTGCGCCGGTTACGGCCGCCGAGGATCCCGCGTACTGCCATGAGCTTCTCAGTCTCCCTGTGTCACTTCTCCGCGCACCGCGTCGTCTGCCCGACGCGCCGCGTCACTTCTCGACGTACCGCAGCGAGCGCAGGCCGCGCTCCAGATGCCAGTGCAGATAGGCGGACACCAGCCCGCTCCCCTCCCTGACATGACGCGCCTCGCACGCGTCCGCCGTCGCCCAGTCGCCGCTGAGCAGCGCGCTCAGCAGTGCGAGGGCCTGTGCCGAGGGTACGACGCTGCCGGGGACCCGGCAGTCACCGCATATGACGCCCCCCGCCGCGACGGAGAAGAACCGGTTGGGACCGGGCATTCCGCACTTGGCGCAGTCCTCGAAGCTGGGCGCGTACCCGTTGACCGCGAGCGAGCGCAGCAGGAACGCGTCCAGGATCAGATGGGGGGCGTGCTCGCCCCGGGCGAGGGTGCGCAGGCCGCCGACGAGCAGCAGATACTGCTGGACGGCCGGTTCGCCCTCGTGGTCGGTGAACCGCTCGGCGGTCTCCAGCATCGCCGTGCCCGCGGTGTAGCGGGCGTAGTCGGCGACGATCCCGCCGCCGTACGGGGCGATCGTCTCGCTCTGGGTGCAGAGCGGCAGCCCGCGGCCGACCAGCTCGCTGCCCCGGGCGAAGAACTGCACGTCGACGTGGGAGAAGGGTTCCAGGCGGGCGCCGAACTTGGACTTGGTGCGGCGCACCCCGCGGGCGACGGCCCGGACCCGGCCGTGGCCGCGGGTCAGGATCGTGATGATCCGGTCGGCCTCGCCCAGTTTCTGCGTACGCAGCACGATGCCGTCGTCCCGGAACAAGCTCATGGGCCCATTGTCGCCCACGGGCGGCGGGTGGCGGGGGGCCCGGGGCTCCGCGCGGGCGTACGGGGGCGCCTGCCGGTCGTCGAGGGCGTACGAGGCCCGGCGCGGGCCCGTGAGCACCCGCGGAAGGCGGGAGGCTCGTCTGCCGGCCTGCGAGGGCGTACAAGGCCCCCTGAGGCCCACGCGGGTGCACGAGGGCCCTCCTGGCCCACGCGGGTGCACGAGGGCCCTCCTGCGGCCCCGCGGAGGCGTCTCTTCGTCTACGACGGTGTACGGGCCGCCTCGGCCAGCACCCGGGCGGTCTCCTCGGCGGGGATGCCGAGGGCGCTGCCGACCGTCATCAGGACCTGGCGCTCGGCGGCGCAGTAGGGGCCGTCGGCGAGGGCGATCCGGGCGCCCTGGAGGAGCACGGACGCGCGGCCGGCGGCGGCCAGGTGCGGGGCGAGCGGGGCCAGCACCTCGTGCAGCTCGATGGCGAGGGTGGGGCCGCATGCCTCGGCGGCCGGGTCGGCGCCGGAGCCCCGGCCGGTGTCGGCGGCGAGCACCTCGACGACGGTGAACAGCTGCTCCTGCGTGCAGTCGTCGAGCCCGGCGTCGCGCACGGTGGCGACGGCGGCCTCCAGGACCGTGCGGGAGGTGGTGCCCCCGGCGGCCAGGACGGCCAGGGTGACGGTGTGGACGGCCTCGCGGAGCATCGCGGAGAACCGGGTCGTGGTGGGGTGGTCCAGCGCCTCGGGAGCGTAGTGGGCCAGGCAGGCGGCGCACTCGACGACGGGCTCGGCCTCGCCCCGGCCGACCAGCGGGACGCCGAGGACGGTGAGGCGGCGGCGGCCGATGAGCCGGCGGTAGTTGCGGTCTCCCCCGCAGCCGGGGCAGAAGAAGGCGCCGTCGCCGACGGCGTCCCATACGGTGCGAACGCCGCAGAGGACCGGCCTCAGAGCGCGTTGTCCTTTGGCTGACCGCACGTCGCACACCTCCGTAACGCTCCGGCAACACTGCCGTGTGTTGGACGTGATGTTAGCCACATTCGCGAGGGGGCGTCAGCCTCTTGGATGTCACAACCCCCGGATATGGCCGAACCCCGACCACCCGGAGCGGGTGGTCGGGGTTCGGGATGCGCCCGTTCGGTGTCAGCGGGCCGCGCGGTTGACGGCGGAGACGACCGCCTTCAGCGAGGCGCGGGTGGTGTTGGCGTCGATGCCGATGCCCCACAGGACCTTGCCGTCGATCGCGCACTCGATGTACGAGGCGGCCTGGGCGCTGGCCCCCTCGCTCATGGTGTGCTCGGTGTAGTCCAGCAGCCGGGCGTCGATGCCGATGGCCTGCAGCGCTTCGAAGAACGCGGAGATCGGGCCGTTGCCGGATCCGGTCAGGACGGTGTCGACGCCGTCCACGACGGCCTCGACGGTCAGGGTGTCGGTCCCGTCGGTGTCGGAGGTGGTCTGGCCGGAGCGCAGCTGGATGCGGCCCCAACGCGCCCCGGCGTTCTCCGCGTTCGGCAGGTACTCGTCCTGGAAGGTGGACCAGATCTGCGTCGGGGTGACCTCGCCGCCCTCGGCGTCGGTCTTGGCCTGAATGATCCGGGAGAACTCGATCTGCATCCGGCGGGGCAGGTCCAGCTTGTGGTCGTTCTTCAGGACGTAGGCGATACCGCCCTTGCCGGACTGCGAGTTGACCCGGATGACGGCCTCGTACGAGCGGCCGACGTCCTTCGGGTCGATCGGCAGGTACGGTACGGCCCACTCGATGTCGTCCACGGTCCTGCCCTGGGCGGCCGCGTCCGCCTCCATGGCGTCGAAGCCCTTCTTGATGGCGTCCTGGTGGGAGCCGGAGAAGGCGGTGTAGACGAGATCGCCCGCGTAGGGGTGGCGCGGGTGGATCTCCATCTGGTTGCAGTACTCGCTGGTGCGGCGGATCTCGTCGATCTGCGAGAAGTCGATCTGCGGGTCGACGCCCTGGGAGAACAGGTTCATGCCCAGGGTGACCAGGTCGACGTTGCCGGTGCGCTCGCCCTGCCCGAACAGGCAGCCCTCGATGCGGTCGGCGCCGGCCATGATGGCCAGCTCGGCGGCGGCGACGGCGGTGCCCCGGTCGTTGTGCGGGTGGACCGACAGGCAGACGTGCTCGCGGCGGGTCAGGTTGCGGGACATCCACTCGAAGCGGTCCGCGTGGGTGGAGGGCGTGGAACGCTCCACGGTGGCGGGCAGGTTCAGGATGATCTCGCGACCCTCCTCCGGCTGCCACACGTCGCAGACGGCCTCGCAGACCTCCAGCGCGAAGTCCAGCTCGGTGTCGGTGAAGATCTCCGGGCTGTACTGGTAGCCGAAGATCGTCTCGGGGCCCAGGATCTTCTCGGCGTACTCCATGACCAGCCGGGTGCCGTCCACCGCGATCTGCTTGACCTCCTCGCGCGAGCCGCGGAAGACGACGCGGCGGAAGGTCGGGGCGGTGGCGTTGTACAGGTGGACGGTGGCCCGGCGGGCGCCGACCAGGGACTCCACGGTGCGCTCGATCAGCTCCTCGCGGGCCTGCGTCAGGACGGAGATCGTCACGTCCTCGGGGATCGCGCCCTCTTCGATGATGGAGCGGACGAACGCGAAGTCGGTCTCGCCGGAGGACGGGAAGCCGACCTCGATCTCCTTGTAGCCCATCGTGACCAGCAGGTCGAACATCTCGCGCTTGCGGGCCGGGGACATCGGGTCGATCAGGGCCTGGTTGCCGTCGCGCAGATCGGTGGACAGCCAGCGGGGCGCCACGGTGATGCGGTTGTCGGGCCAGGTGCGGTCGGGGATGTCGACGGCCTCGTAGCGGCCGTACTTGTGGACCGGCATCCCGGAGGGCTTCTGCAGCTGCGTCGCGTTGGTGATCGGGGTGGGGCGGCCGACAGAATTACCGGCGGGATTCACGGTGGTCATGACGTAGGGCTCCTCGGTCCAGCGGGGATCGGCCGACTGTGTCGCTGCAGCACCAGACTCCGCGGGGAGGGGGTCGGCCTACGACTACAGGCCCTCGCCGCGGCAGCTAAGAAGAAGCAGCCCGAAACGCATGATGCGACGAGCGTAACCGAGGGTGGCCCGTGGTGTCGGTCCGTATCAGTATGCGGGACCGGGCATGCATGACGGGTGAACAGTGACTCATCACTCCATTTCGTCAATCATCGTCGCAACCAGTGACAGCGTGATGACGGAGTGCCACAGTCGTAGGTATGCACCTTCGAACCGACGGCGAGCTCAACCCCGTCTTCTGCACCATCGTTCCGCCCCACGTCCTCGATCACCTCTCCCGGTCCACCGACGCCCGGCTCGCGGATCCGGCCCGCCGCACCCTGGCCGCCGACGGCCCGCGCCGTGACCGTCGCATGATGACGGCGCTCGCCGCGACGCCCGTCCGGCACACCGCCGGCGCGGTCCCGAGCAAGCCGCACCGCACGCTGTACGACTGCGAGAGGGGCACCACCCTGCCGGGCGTCAAGGTCCGCGAGGAGGGCGACAAGCCGACGTCCGACGCCAGCGTCAACCGCGCGTACGCCGGGCTCGGCGCCACCTTCGAGCTGCTGCTCTCCGCGTACGGGCGCAGCTCGATCGACGGCAGGGGCCTCCCGCTGACCGGTTCCGTGCACTACGGCCGCGAGTACAACAACGCGTTCTTCGACGGCGAGCAGATGGTCTTCGGGGACGGCGACGGCGAGATCTTCCTCGACTTCACCGTCGCGGTCGACGTGATCGCCCACGAGCTGGCCCACGGTCTCACCCAGTACACCGCCAACCTGCGCTACGAGGGCCAGTCGGGCGCGCTCAACGAGTCCGTGTCCGACGTCATCGGCTCGCTGGTCAAGCAGTACTCGCTGGGCCAGAGCGCGGAGCAGGCCGACTGGCTGATCGGCGCGGGGCTGCTGGCGCCCCGGGTCAGCGGGGACGCGCTGCGCTCGATGAAGGCGCCGGGCACCGCGTACGACGACGACGTCCTGGGCAAGGACCCGCAGCCGGGCTCCATGGACGACTACATCGAGACGGAGGAGGACAACGGCGGCGTCCACCTCAACTCCGGCATCCCCAACCGGGCGTTCTACCTCCTGGCCACCGCGCTGGGCGGGAATTCCTGGGAGCGCGCCGGGCAGATCTGGTTCGACGTGCTGACCGGCGGCGAGCTGACGGCGAACGCGGACTTCGCGGAGTTCGCCCGGCTGACGGTCGCGGCGGCGGGCGCCCGCTTCGGCGAGGCGGACGAGCGGGAGGCGGTCCTCAAGGCCTGGTCGGAGGTGGGCGTCCCCACCCGGGCCTGACCCGGACCACCGAGTGCCCGACCGGTGCATTGCCCGGACCGCCGAGTGCCCGACCGGGTCCTGCCCTGACGCCTGAGGTCCCACCGGGTCCTGCCCGGACACCTGAGGCCAGGCCGGGTTCGACGTCGACCACCGAGTGCCCGGCCGGCGGGCGGGGTTGAGTGCCCGTCCGGCTCCCGATAGACAGGACCCCATGCGCATTCAGGTCAGCCGGACCGGCGGATTCGCCGGCATCACCCGCCGCCAGGAAGTCGACACGGAGGGCCGGGCCGACGCCGCGGAGTGGCGGTCCCTCGCCGAGGAGGCGCTCGGCGCCGCGCGGGACACCCCGTCGGCCGGGGTGCCGGACGGCTTCCGGTACGCGATCACGATCGACGGCCGCACCGTGTACTGCGCTGACCCCGATCTGACCGGGGCGCAGCGCACGCTGGTCTCACGCGTCCTGAAGGAGGGCGCGTGAGACCGGCCCCCGGTGCGGTGTCCGGGAAGGGCTAGAAACCCAGCTTCCGCGTTCGGGAAGGGCTAGAAGCCCAGCTTCCGCAGCTGCTTCGGGTCGCGCTGCCAGTCCTTGGCGACCTTCACGTGCAGGTCCAGGAAGACCGGCGTGCCGAGCAGCGCCTCGATGTGCTTGCGGGACTTGGTGCCGACGTCCTTCAGCCGCTTGCCCTTCGGGCCGATGATGATGCCCTTCTGGCTGGGTCGTTCGATGTAGACGTTGGCGTGGATGTCCAGCAGCGGCTTGTCCGCGGGACGGTCGGTGCGCGGCAGCATCTCCTCGACGACGACCGCGATGGAGTGCGGCAGCTCGTCGCGTACGCCCTCCAGCGCCGCCTCGCGGATCAGCTCCGCGACCATGACCATCTCCGGCTCGTCGGTGAGGTCGCCCTCCGGGTAGAGCGGCGGGCTCTCGGGGAGCAGCGGGGCGATGAGGTCGGCGAGCAGGTCGACCTGGGTGTCGCCGACCGCCGACACCGGCACGATCTCGGCCCATTCGAAGCCCAGCTCGTCCGCCAGCGCGGAGACGGCGAGGAGCTGTTCGGCGAGCGCCTTGGACTCGACGAGGTCGGTCTTGGTGATGATGGCGATCTTGGGGGTCTTCTTGATCCCCGCGAGCTCCTTGGCGATGTACTTGTCGCCCGGCCCGAGCTTCTGGTCGGCGGGCAGGCAGAAGCCGATGACGTCGACCTCGGCCCAGGTGGTCCGCACGACGTCGTTGAGCCGCTCGCCCAGCAGCGTGCGCGGCTTGTGGAGGCCGGGGGTGTCGACCAGGATCAGCTGCGCGTCGTCCCGGTGGACGATGCCGCGCACGGTGTGCCGGGTGGTCTGGGGCCGGTTGGAGGTGATCGCCACCTTCTGACCGACGAGAGCGTTCGTGAGGGTGGACTTGCCCGCGTTGGGGCGGCCCACGAAGCAGGCGAAACCCGCCCTGTGGGAGGAGGTGGTCTCCGCCTGCGGGGCAGCGGATTCTTGGTTCGGTCGAGCGCTCATGGCGACCATTCTCCCCGATCCCGCCGGCGCTCTCGTACAGCGGTACGCCGGGACGCGCCGGAGTGCCGGGAGGAACAGTCGCCCGAGCGGACGGTCAGCCCGCCGTGACGCGGACGCGCAGGGCGCCGTCGGGGCCCGCGAGGAACACCGGGGTGTCCGGTCCGCCCAGATCCCGCACCGCGGCCCGGTCGTCCTCGGAGGGGGTCTCGGCGGCGGAGACGACGGCCGCCGCCTCCAGTGAGGTCGCGCCGCTGGCCACGGCCATGGCGACGGCGGTCTGCAGCGCGCTGAGCTTCAGCGACTCCAGCGCCACCGTGCCCGCGACATAGGTACGTCCCGTCTCGTCGCGTACGGCCGCGCCCTCGGGCACCCCGTTACGGGCGCGGGCGCTGCGCGCCAGGGTGACGATCTTGCGGTCCTCGGCGTCGAGGTCGGTGGTGTCGGTCATGGCACGAGCATACGAAGCGGACGGCGGGCCGGCCGACCGGGTCGCCCCGGGGCGATCGAGGCGGCCCCGGTCGCTCCGGCGTCGGTCGCTCCGGCGTCAGTCGCTCGGGCGCCGGGCGCCGGGCGCCGGGGCGTGAGCCTGTGCACGGCCAGGGCTGTACGCAGCGCTTCGGGCTGCGGGCGGCCGGGCGGAGGGTGCCGGGCGGAGGGTGTGCCGGGTCAGGGGACGACGATCAGCTTTCCCACGTGCCCGCGCCGGGCGAGTTGCGCCTGTGCTTCGCCCACCCGCTCAAGCGGGAAGCTCGCGGCGATGACGGGACGGACGTCGCCGCGACGGGCGATCTCCACCAGCCGGTCGAAGATCCGCGGTGTGTGCATGGTCGAGCCCACCAGGGAGAGATTGGCGAGGTAGAGCCGCCGCACGTCGATGTCGACGGCCCAGCCGTCGAGGGCGCCGGCGACCACCCAGCGTCCCTGGGCCCTCAGCAGTCCCAGGCCGGGGCCGAGGACCGCGCCCGCAACGACGTCGATGACCGCGTCGTACCCCTCGGGCGCTGCCGCGGCCGCGTCGGGGAGCACCTCGCCCCGCCGCCGGTCCACCACGACGTCGGCACCGGCGCTGCGGACAGCGTCTCCCTTCTCACCGCTGCACACTGCGACAACCCGGGCTCCGCGGGCGCGGGCCAACTGGACCGCGGCGAGACCGACACCCCCCGAGGCGCCCGTGACGAGCACGGTGTGGCCGTCCGAGACAGACCCGCGGTCGAGCATCCCCAGCGCGGTCCCGTAGGCGATGGGCAGCGCAGCCAGTTCCACATCCGTGAGCGGCGACCCGTCGACGGAGTGGGCCCGGCCGCCCGGCACGACGACGTACTCGGCGAACCCCCCGTCCCGCTCGCTCCCCAGCACGTCGGCCGGGCGCGCGTCCGGCCCCGGGCCGTCGTACTCGGCCGGGTCCACCAGCACCCGCGCCCCGATCCTTCCGGAGGCACCCTCGTCGCCGCAGGCCACCACCGTGCCGGCCACGTCGGCTCCCTGGATGCGCGGGAAGTCGAGCGGACCGAGCCATCCCGTCCTGACGTCCGGGTCCTCCGCCGCACCGTAGGAGCCTTCGCGGGTCCACAGATCGGTGTTGTTGCAGCCCGCCGCGTGCACCCGGACCAGTACCTCGCCCGGCCCCGGGCGGGGTACGGGCACCTCTCGCTCCTCCATCACGTCGAGGCCTCCGTGGCCGGTGATCACGACGGCCCGCATGGTGCGAGGGAGAGGCGCGGACAGCGGCCGGGACCCTGTCGGAGTGGTCGGTGACATGAGGACAGGCTCTCACGCAGCTCCCTCCCCCGCCGTGTCCACCGGCCCGGCTCCGGGCCTCCCCGCTTCCCGGCTTCCCTCGACGAGTGCCGCTCCGCCGCGGCCCCTGCCGCCGCACGCGGGACACGTGGATGGGCCCCGGTGGGGAGCGGGCCCATCCACGTACGTCTGCGGGCTACGGCCGGTCCAGGCGGAGCCGTTCCGCTCGGGGGAGTCCGGCGACCACCAGGTCGTAGGAGTCCTCGATCATCTCGCGCAGCAGCCGGTCGGGGACGCCGGAGACGGTGACCGTGTTCCAGTGCCGCTTGCTCATGTGCCAGCCGGGCACGATCGCGGTGTGCGTCTCGCGGAGCCGGATCGCCTCGTCGGGGTCGCACTTGAGGTTGACCGTGAGCGGGCGGGCGTCCAGCGCGGTGAGGGCGAACATCTTGCCGAGCACCTTGAAGACCGAGGTCTCCGGGCCGAACGGGAACTCCTCCACGCTCGCGTTGAACTCCAGGCAGAAGGCCCTCAGCCGCTCCGGCGTCATTCCTCTTCCTTCTCCTCGGGGTCCTCGTGCAGGGGCTCCACGAGCACCGTGACGATCTTGTTCCGGCGGCCCGCCGGGGACTCCGCGGTCAGCCGGAGCCGACGCTGGTCGGGCAGGTCGACGACGGCGGAGGCACCGGCGATGGGCACCCGGCCGAGCGCCTTGGCGAGCAGACCGCCGACGGTCTCCACGTCCTCGTCGTCGTACTCGTCGAGCCCGAAGAGGTCGCCGAGGTCCCCGATGTCGAGGCGGGCGGTGACCCGGTAGCAACCGTCCTCCAGCTCCTGCACGGGCGGCAGCTCCCGGTCGTACTCGTCGGTGATCTCACCGACGATCTCCTCCAGGATGTCCTCGATGGTGACGATGCCCGCGGTTCCGCCGTACTCGTCGATGACGACCGCGACATGGCTGCGGTCCCGCTGCATCTCGCGCAGCAGGTCCCCGGCGTTCTTGGTGTCGGGGACGAAGGCGGCGGGGCGCATCGCGGTGGAGACGGGGTCGCTCTCGGACTCGCGGTTGATGTGCGTCTTGCGGACGAGGTCCTTGAGGTAGACGATCCCGACGACGTCGTCCTCGTTCTCCCCGGTGACCGGTATCCGGGAGAAACCGGAGCGCAGGGCGAGGGTGAGGGCCTGGCGGATCGTCTTGTAGCGCTCGATGGAGACGAGGTCGGTGCGCGGCACCATGACCTCGCGGACCAGGGTGTCGCCCAGCTCGAAGACGGAGTGCACCATGCGGCGCTCGTCGTCCTCGATGAGCGACTCCGCCTCGGCCAGGTCGACCATCGCGCGCAGCTCGGCCTCACTGGCGAAGGGCCCCTTGCGGAACCCCTTGCCCGGGGTCAGCGCGTTGCCGACGAGGATCAGCAGCTGCGGGATCGGGCCCATGATCCTCGCCAGCGGCAGCAGGACGTACGCCGAGGCCGTGGCCGTGTTCAGCGGGTGCTGGCGGCCGATGGTGCGCGGGGAGACGCCGATGGCGACGTAGGAGACGAGGACCATCACGCCCATCGCGACGGCCAGTGCCTCCCAGGTCTCGGGGAACTCCTGGAGACAGACGTAGGTGACCAGGACGCCGGCCGCCATCTCACAGGCGACCCGCACGAGCAGGGCGACGTTGAGATAGCGGGTCGGGTCGGCCGCGATCTGTGCGAGCTTCGCGCTGCCGCGCCGGCCGGACCGGACCGCCTCGTCCGCCCGGAAGCTCGACGTACGGGCGATGCCCGCCTCGGCGCAGGCGGCCAGCCAGCCGACCATGACCAGCAGGACGGCGCCGACGATCAGCGGGGTGCTCACGAGACGGTGGGGGCGGGGGACGCGCCGGTGAGCCCGTGCTCGCCGCGCCAGCCGTCCACGATGGCGGCCTGGAGACCGAACATCTCGGCCTTCTCGTCCGGCTCCTCGTGGTCGTACCCCAGCAGGTGCAGCACCCCGTGGACGGTCAGGAGCTGGAGCTCCTCGTCCATGGAGTGCTGCGTCGGGGCCTCCTCGCCCTGCTTCTTCGCGACCTCCGGGCAGAGCACGATGTCACCGAGGAGCCCCTGTGGGGGCTCCTCGTCGTCCTTGGACGGCGGACGCAGTTCGTCCATCGGGAAGGACATGACGTCGGTCGGACCGGGGAGGTCCATCCACTGGATGTGCAGCTGCTCCATGGCGTCGGTGTCCACCACGATCACCGAGAGCTCGGACAGCGGGTGGATCCGCATCCGGGCCAGTGCGTAGCGGGCGATGTCGAGGATCGCCTGCTCGTCGACCTCGGTTCCGGACTCGTTGTTGACGTCGATCGACATGGTGCGCTGCGGCTACTTCCCTTTTCGGCGGTCGCGCCGGCCGTCCTGGCGGTCTTCCGCCCGACCGTCCTGCTGACCGTTTCGGCTGTCGTACTTCTCGTACGCGTCGACGATACGGCCGACGAGCTTGTGCCGGACGACATCCTGGGAGGTGAGCCGGGAGAAGTGCACGTCGTCCACGTCCTGGAGGATCTCCTGGACCTGCCGCAGCCCGCTCTTGGTCCCGCTCGGCAGGTCGACCTGGGTGATGTCACCGGTGATGACGATCTTGGAGTCGAAGCCGAGGCGGGTGAGGAACATCTTCATCTGCTCGGCGCTGGTGTTCTGCGCCTCGTCCAGGATGATGAAGGCGTCGTTGAGTGTGTTGTGCGTCAGCAGGTAGTCCTGCGTGACGTACAGCGAGTCCTCCGCCGCCACCTGGATGCAGACAGCCTCTTCACGACCGGCGGGCTCGATGCTGTCGATGAACCGCATCGGACGCCCGCCGCCTCCGGCCGCGTCGTACTTCTCGGCCTTGCGGCTGAGGCGGAAGGGCGCGATGCCTTCGGGGAGGCGGATGTCGACGATGTGGGCGTCGTAGCGGTCGTGGACCTTTCGGCCCTTGGCAAGGCCTGGTGCTCGAACCGCCGTCGGCCGAGGGCGGGTGCAGGCAACTCCGCCGAGCGACTGCACCAGTGCGATCACGTCGTCGCGCAGGACGATCGAAGAGGTCGTGTACTGGACACGGCACGTACGGTCCGACTGCGGGACAGGACCGCCATCGGCATCCAGGAGGCCCTGGAGGACTCCGAGGCGGATCTCCGCGGAGTTGTGCAGGTAGTCGTCCGGAACGCACGTCGAGTGGGACCGGGACCCGAGGAGATCCAGCTGCCGCAGGATCGCGGTGACCGGGTTCTCCAGCGTCACCACGTCGCCAGGCGCCCTGGTGCGGTTCAGTACACCCTCCGGCCCGCCCCTGTGCCGGAGGGTGACGCCCGTGAGCGCTTCCTCCAAAGCCTCGGCGAGCTCCTGGTCCTCAGGGGAGAACGACGGTGCGGTGGAGCCGGTGCCGGTGAGGCAGCCGTCGACGAGCAGCAGGCCCAGTGCGTACGGGTCCATGGGGACCTCGCGCTCCGGGAAGCTGACCGGCGCGGTCAGCATCGGCAGCTCGTAGCGGCGAGCGTGCGCCGCCCCGAGGTCGCCGATCATCTCCTTGGTCTCCAGGACCCGCCACGGCTTGTCCCGGCGGCGGTCGGAGGCGGTCCGCACCGTCCACAGGTGCTCGCCACAGCACAGCGTCCAGGAGCCGTCCTGGGCGCTGACGCGGTAGATGTCCTTCTCACCCTGCGGGTACACCCCGAGGACGGGAGTCGGCTCGCCGTTGGAACCGATGACGAGATCGCCCACCTCAAGACTGCCGATGGGTCGCCAGCCGTCGGGGGTCAGCACGTTGGTAAAGACGGGCTGGGCCCTGCCGCGCATGTACGCCAGCGGCGCGACCTCGATCGTGCCCGCCGCCATCAGCCGCGGGATCGAGTCGGGGTCGAGCATGTCGTGCAGCGCGTCGTAGAGCGGGCGCAGATACGGGTCGATCTTGTCGAACAGGGTGCCCGGCAGGAAGCCGAGCCGCTCCCCCGCCTCGACCGCGGGCCGGGTCAGGATGATCCGGCTGACCTGCTTGGACTGCAGGGCCTGGACCGCCTTGGCCATGGCGAGATAGGTCTTGCCCGTACCGGCGGGGCCGATGCCGAACACGATCGTGTGCTCGTCGATCGCGTCCACGTACCGCTTCTGGTTGAGCGTCTTGGGGCGGATGGTGCGACCGCGGTTGGAGAGGATGTTCTGCGTGAGCACCTCGGCGGGCGTCTCGCCCTGGGGGTCTCCCTGTCCGTCGCCGGCCGCCCTGAGCATGGCGATCGACCGTTCCACTGCGTCCTCCGTCATCGGCGCTCCGGTGCGGAGCACGAGCATCATCTCGTCGAACAGGCGCTGGATGAGAGCGACGTCCGCGGCGTCGCCCGTGGCACTGATCTCGTTGCCCCGGACATGGATGTCGGCTGCCGGGAAAGCCTCTTCGATCACGCGCAACAGCGAGTCGCCCGATCCGAGGAGCATCACCATCGGGTGTGCGGCCGGGATCCTGATCTGGGCACGCGCCTGCGGCTGTGTGGGTGACTGAGTCATGGGCCGGCCCTATGGCCTGCGCATACCTCCCGTTGCAGGGTTCTCGCTGCTCGACAACCTCCGGATTACCAAGCCTACGACCTGTCAGTGACAACACCGAGAGGTTTTACCGGCCGTCTGTGCGACACGGCCGGGCGGGCACGGGCCGTACGTGCGCCGACGGGCGGACGCTCGCGTGGCCGGGCGGGCGGCACGGCCCGGTTCCCGCGTGCGCGGCCCGGCCGCCCGCTCACTGACGGAAGCCGATCGTGGGCACCGCGCGCCGCAGCGGCCAGGCGCGGGCCGTGGCGGGCAGCAGGTCCTCCAGGAAGGCGTAGCGCTCCAGGGCGGCCGGGTCCTGGCGGTCGCAGGTGCGGATCAGCTGCCACCAGGCGGCGATCTCGGCCCAGCCGGGGGCGGAGAGCGAGCCGCCGAACTCCTGGACCGAGAGCGCGGCCGTGAGCCCGGCGAAGGCGAGGCGGTCGGCGAGCGGCCAGGCGGCGAGGGTGCCGGTCACGAAACCGGCGACGAAGACGTCCCCCGCCCCGGTCGGATCGAGCGCCTCCACCTCGATGGCGGGCACCGCGGCGGCGGTGCCGGTGCGCCCGTCGACGGCGTACGCGCCCTCCGCGCCGAGGGTGACCACGGCGAGCGGGACCCGTTCGGCGAGCGCGTGCGCGGCGGCGCGCGGGCAGTCGGTCCGGGTGTAGCGCATCGCCTCCTCGGCGTTGGGCAGGAACGCCTCGCAGTGCGCGAGGTCGGGCAGGGCGTCCAGGTCCCAGCGGCCGGTCTCGTCCCACCCGACGTCGCCGAAGACCAGCGCACCGCCACGGGCGGCGGCCGCCACCCAGGGCTCGCTCCGGCCGGGGGCGAGCGAGGCGATGGCGGCGCGGGCGCGCGGCGGGCACCGCGGGAAGTCCGGGGCTCCGGCTCCGCCGGAGGTGGCGGTTCCGGCGGCCGCGGCCGGGGTTCCGGGTCCGGCCGGGCCGGGCCCGGGGGCCGCCGACGAGGTGCCGGGCCCGGGGGCCGCCGACGAGGTTCCCGGTCCGGCCGGGGCGGGGGCCTCGTGGCCGTGCGAGACCATCGTGCGCTCACCCTCGTACGCCATCGAGACGGTGACCGGGGAGTGCCAGCCGGGGACGGTGTGCGACATCGACAGGTCGATGCCCTCGCCCTGCTCCAGGGCGTCCCAGCAGTACTCGCCGTAGTGGTCGTCCCCGAAGGCGGCGGCGAGGGAGGTGCGCAGCCCGAGGCGGGCGAGGGCGGTGGCCATGTTGGCGACGCCGCCGGGGCTGGAGCCCATCCCCCGGGCCCAGGACTCGGTGCCCCGCACCGGGGCGCTGTCGAGGCCCGTGAAGATGATGTCGAGGAAGACCGGGCCCGTCAGGAAGACGTCGCAGGCGGGGTCGCGCGGGGCGCGCAGCGCCTCCAGCGGGTCGATGCCCGGAGTGTCTGTGCTCACCGTGCGCTCCCGGGGTCGTGCGGCGGATCGCGGTGGGATCCGGACCGTGTGGGGTGCGGTCAGTCTGCCCGATCAGCGGAGGCGAACGCAGTGTCCGCGCCCATGTGTTCGCAGCACGCCTGACCTGCATAAACATGCGCTACTACCCGGTGTTCGACTGCATAAACACATATGTGACCCAGATCACATCTGGGTCACTTTCGGGGAGCCGGAAGCGCTTGATACAAATTGCCCCGCGAGCACCTTCGGGGACGTTGTCCGACGAGAGCCGCGATCCCCTGGCATATCGCCATACCTTCCGCAGCACCCCCATGCCTTTCCGCAGTACCTCCTGCCGTACCTCCCCCTTGCCTGTCGCCTTACCCTCCCCTCCCCTCTGCCTGCTCAGGCATGTCCTCAGGAACGCCCATGTCCTCGCGCCCTGGTGCCGCGTGGCCCTTGGTGGCCGTGTTCACCGCCGGTTACCTCGCCTCCTATCTGCTGCCCACCGTCGTCGGCCGGCTCAGCGCCCATCTCGGGCTGAGCCCCGCCCAGGCCGGTCTGGTCGGCAGCGCCCTGCTCCTCAGCTCGGCCGGCGCCGGCTTCGCCCTCGCGGGCCGGGTCGAGCGGTTCGGGGCCCGTACCCCCGCCCGCGCCGGACTGGCACTGGCCGCCGTCGGCTACGGCAGTGCCGCGCTCGCCGGGTCCGTACCGCTGGTGGTGCTCGGTGTGATGATCGGCGGATTCGGCTCGGGCACGGCGACGGCGGTCGCGGCGTCCGGGATCGCCGCCCGGCGCGACCCGCACCGCACGTCCTCGCTCGGGCTGCTCACCGTGTCCGCCACGGCGGGCGTCCTCTATCTGACGATTCCTCATCTCGGCGGCGGCCACCGGCTTCCGTTCGCCGCGATCGCGCTGGCGGCCCTGCTCGTCTGGCCCGCGACCGCCCGGCTCGACGGTGTACGGGCCGCCGGGGAGAGCAGTGCGCCCATCACCGGCAGGCTGCCGCACCGCCGCTCCGGGCTCGTCCTGGCGGGCGGCATGCTCGTCTGGTCCATGGCGCAGAACGCCCTGTGGGGCGTGAGCAGCCGCATCGGCCTCGACCAGGCGGGACTGTCCGAGGTCACCGTGGGCGCGGTGTTCGCCGCCGCGCTCGGCGCGGGGCTGCTCGGCGTGACGGGCGCCGGGCTGCTCGGCGCGCGGCTCGGCCGGGCGGTGCCGATCGGGCTCGGGACCGTGGTCATCGCCGCGAGCATCGTGCTCAGTTCCTCGGCCCGGGACCTCGGGTCGTTCGCGACCGGCGAGATCCTGTGGAACACCGTCTACCCGGTGGTCCTGTCCTACCTGATCGGGCTGGCCGCCTCGCTGGACGTACGCGGCCGGTGGGCGGTGCTGGCGGGCTCGGCCTCCTCGGTGGGGGTGGCCTGCGGCCCGCTGCTGGGAAGCGTGCTCTCCGAGGAGGCCGGCTATCCGGCGATGGGGCTGGTCCTGGGGGCGGCCACCCTGCTGGTCGCCGCCCCGGTGACCGCCGTGGCGCTGCACACCGGCGGCCGTCCGCTGGTGCCCGGTTCGGTGCGCCGTCGCGGTGGCGCTCCGGCCGCGCTGCTCGCCGCCACCACCGGCGGCGGCCTGTCCGGCGCGGTGCCGAAGCTCGGCTCACCGGAGCAACCCGTCACCGAACTGCGCGTACGGCGCGGGCGGCTGGTGCGCAGCGCGATCCGGACCGCCGGTCCGGACGGCGGATCCGGTCAGTCGAACGCGTACGCCTCGACCTCGGCCAGATAGCGCGCCCGGCGCTCCTCGTCGTGGTCGAGGAAGGCCGCCTCGAAGGAGTTGCGGGCCAGGGTGCGCAGCTCCTCCGGGCCGAGGGCGAGCGCGTCACGGACGGCGTCGAAGGTGTCTCCGGCGTACCCGCCGAAGTAGGCGGGGTCGTCGGAGTTGACCGTGCAGTGCAGTCCTGCGGCCAGCATCGCGGGCAGCGGATGGTCCTTCAGCGTGTCGACCGTGCGCAGCCTGACGTTGGAGAGCGGGCAGAGCGTGAGCGGCACCCGGCCGGCGACCAGCCGGGCCACCAGCTCCGGGTCCTCCATGCAGCGCAGCCCGTGGTCGACGCGCTCGACGCCGAGGACGTCCAGTGCCTCCCGGATGTACTCCGGCGGGCCCTCCTCGCCCGCGTGGGCCACCTTGCGCAGACCGAGCGCGGCGGCCGCCTCGTACACCGCGCGGAACTTGGCGGGCGGGTGGCCGACCTCGGCGGAGTCAAGGCCCACGGCGCTGATCCGGTGCAGATACGGCTTGGCCGCGTCGAGGGTGCCGAGGGCCGATTCGGCGGACAGGTCGCGCAGGAAGCACAGGATGAGCTGGGTGGAGACGCCGTGGGTCTCCTCGCTGCGCTCCAGTGCGCGGCCGAGGCCCTCGATGACCGTGCCGATGGGGACGCCCCGGGCGGTGTGGGCCTGCGGGTCGAAGAAGATCTCGGCGTGCCGGACCCCCTGGGCGGCGGCGCGGGCGAGGT
The DNA here is from genome assembly GCF_018866325.1 of Streptomyces sp. YPW6. Taxonomy (NCBI): domain Bacteria; kingdom Bacillati; phylum Actinomycetota; class Actinomycetes; order Kitasatosporales; family Streptomycetaceae; genus Streptomyces; species Streptomyces sp. YPW6. Next base: position 5,514,810 of record NZ_CP076457.1, on the reverse strand, counting down.
AGGCGTCGGCGAGTTCGGCGAAGTCGTCCTCGGTGCGCAGGACGGCCATCAGCGCGTAGTAGAGGTCCAGGAAGGACTGGAGGTCGTCGAACGCGTAGGCGGCGCGCAGTTCGTCGGTGGTGGCGTACGGCAGGGTCACCCCGTTGCGTTCCGCGAGGGCGAAGGCCAGTTCGGGTTCGAGGGTGCCTTCGATGTGGAGGTGGAGTTCTGCCTTGGGGAGGTGCACGGTGTCTCGCAAACGGGGGTGGGGGTTCTCAGGGGTGGTGCCGGGTGGGGACCGGGACGCGGATCAGGTCCTGGGCGACGGTGAGTTCGCCGTCGAACCCGGCGGCGCGGGCCTGGGTCTCGAACGCCTCCGGGTCGTTGTAGCGCTGGGAGAAGTGGGTCAGCACGAGGTGGCGGACGCCCGCGTCCTTCGCGACCCGGGCGGCCTGCCCTGCGGTCAGGTGGCCGTGGTCGACGGCCAGTTTCTCGTCCTCGTCGAGGAAGGTCGACTCGATGACGAGCATGTCGCAGCCCTCGGCGAGCGCGTACACCCCGTCGCAGAGGCGGGTGTCCATGATGAACGCGAACCGCTGCCCGCGCCGGTGCTCGGAGACCTGCTCCAGGGTGACGCCGCGGAGGGAGCCCTCCCGCTGGAGGCGGCCCACGTCCGGTCCGGCGATGCCGTGCTCCGTGAGGAGGGCGGGCAGCATGCGGCGGGAGTCGGGCTCGGTGAGGCGGTAGCCGTACGACTCGACGGGGTGCGAGAGCTTCCTGCTGTCCAGGGTGTACGCGGGGGTTGCGGCGAGGACCGCGCCGTCCCCGGCGACCGGGGCCTGAGCCAGCTCGACGGTCTCGCGGTACGCCGTGGCGTACCGCAGCCGGTCGAAGAAGTGCTGCCCGCTCGCCGGGTAGTGGGCGGTCACCGGGTGCGGCACCTGGTCCAGGTTGATCCGCTGGATCACCCCGGCGAGCCCCAGGGAGTGGTCGCCGTGGAAGTGGGTGACGCAGATCCGGTGGAGGTCGTGCGCGGCGACCCCGGCCCGCAGCATCTGGCGCTGGGTGCCCTCGCCGGGGTCGAAGAGGATGCCTTCCCCGTCCCAGCGCAGCAGATAGCCGTTGTGGTTGCGGTGCCGGGTGGGGACCTGGCTGGCGGTGCCGAGCACCACCAGCTCGCGTACGGACATGGGGAAACGCTCCTGCGCTACGAAGGGCTGTGCGGCACGAGGGCTATCCGGGGGGCCACTGGAGGCCGCGGCCGCCCAGCACGTGGGCGTGGGCGTGGAAGACGGTCTGGCCGGCGCCGGATCCGGTGTTGAAGACGACCCGGTAGCCGGTGGAGTCGATCTTCTCGTCGGCGGCGACCGCGCCGGCCTCGGTCAGTATGTCGGCGGCGATCTTCGGTTCGGCGGCGGCGAGGGAGGCGGCGTCGGGGTAGTGGACCTTGGGGATGACCAGGACGTGGGTGGGGGCCTGCGGGTTGATGTCGCGGAAGGCGACGGTGGTGTCGCTCTCGCGGACGATGGTCGCCGGGATGTCCCCCGAGACGATCTTGCAGAACAGGCAGTCGGACTGCGGCTCTCCCGCCATGGCGCCGGGCCTCCTCGTTCGCTGGTGGGTCGGTACTCGCGATCAGGTGATCAGGTCGGTACTCGTGACCGGGTGATCAGTACAGGGGCATGCTATCGCCGGGCCCCGTTCACCCCCAGCGGCCCGTACGTCCCAGCAGCAGCGCCGTCGCCGCCGTCCCCGCCGTGGACGTGCGCAGCACACTGCGGCCGAGCCGGTAGGGGCGGGCGCCCGCCTCGGCGAAGGCGGTCAGTTCCTGCGGGGAGACGCCGCCCTCGGGGCCGACGACGAGCACGATCGAGCCCTCGGCCGGGAGTCCGGCGGTGGCCAGCGGGGTGCTGTCGTGGTCGCGGTCCTCGTGGAGCACCCCCGCGAAGTCGGCTCCGGCGAGCAGGGCCGCGACCTGCTTGGTCGTCATGGCCTCGGCCACCTCGGGGAAGCGCACCCGGCGGGACTGCTTGCCCGCCTCCCGGGCGGTGCTGCGCCACTTCGCCAGGGCCTTCGCGCCCCGCTCGCCCTTCCACTGGGTGATGCAGCGGGCGGCCTGCCAGGGCACGATCGCGTCCACGCCGGTCTCGGTCATCGTCTCGACGGCCAGCTCGCCCCGGTCGCCCTTGGGGAGGGCCTGGACGACGGTGATCCGGGGCGTGGGCTCGGGCTCCTCCCGGACGCCCGCCCGGAGCGCGACGGTGAGGCGGTCCTTGCCCTCGGCGGCGCGGACCACGCCCTCGGCCCAGTGGCCGTGCCCGTCGGTCAGGACGACGTCCTCGCCCGGCTGGAGCCGCTTGACGGAGACGGCGTGCCGCCCCTCGGGGCCCTCCAGGACGAACTCCGTTCCGGTGGGCATCCGTTCGACGACGAAGACCGGTGCGGTCACCGGGGGCTCCTCATGCTCAGGGCCGCCCTGGCGGCCTCCAGTTCGGCGGCGAGCAGCTCGGTCAGCTCGCCTGCGGGCAGTTCGCGGGCCATCCGGTGGCCCTGTCCGGCCCACAGGGCCATGCCCTGGGCGTCCCCGGTCCTGGCGGCGGCCTGGCGCAGCCCGCTGGTGACGTAGTGGACCTGGGGGTAGGCGGCGGGGGCGTACGGGCCGTGTTCGCGGACGAAGCGGTTCACCAGGCCGCGGGCGGGCCGCCCGGAGAAGGCACGGGTCAGTTCGGTGCGGACGAACAGGGGGTTGGTCAGGGCCTGCTTGTGCAGGAGGTGCGCGCCGGACTCGGGGCAGATCAGGAAGGCGGTGCCGAACTGGGCGGCGTCCGCGCCCGCCGCGATGACGGCGGCGATCTGGGAACCGCGCATCAGGCCGCCGGTGGCGACGATCGGGATCTGCACGGTCTCGCGGACCTGGGCGACGAGGGAGAGCAGCCCGGTGCCGGTCTGGTCGAGCTGCGGGTCGTCGCGGTGGGTGGACTGGTGGCCGCCCGCCTCGACACCCTGGACGCAGACGGTGTCGGCGCCCGCCCACTGGGCGCTCTGGGCCTCCTCGGCGGAGGTGACCGTGACGATGGTGTGCGTACCGGCGCGGGCGAAGGCGTCGAGCGTGTCGCGGGTGGGGCAGCCGAAGGTGAAGGAGACGACCGGGACCGGATCGTCCAGCAGGATCGCGACCTTCGCCTCGTAGGCGTCGTCGCCGCTGCCGTCCGGGTCGCCGAGCGGGGTCTCGTACCAGGCGGCCTCGCCGGCGAGCTGGTGGCGGTAGACCTCGACGGCGCTGGGGTCGGCGAGCGCGGGCTGCGGCATGAAGAGGTTGACGCCGAACGGGCCGGCGGTGAGCCGGCGGAGCTGTTTGATCTCGTTGTACATCCCGTCCGCCGTCTTGTACCCGGCGGCCAGGAATCCGAGCCCGCCGGCTTCGGCGACGGCCCCGGCGAGCTGGGGTCCGGACGCGCCGCCCGCCATGGGGGCCTGCACGATCGGATACCGGCAGAGATCGGTCAACGCGGAGGACATGAGCGCATCGTGCCACGTCCCGCCCACGGGGCCGAATCAGCCAGTCGACGGCCTGACCGGTTCTCCCGCCGAACGCCGCACCGCCCGCCGGTGAGGAACCGGCGGGCGGTGCGGTGAAAGGCGGAAAGCGGTTCAGCGGCCGTTGAACGCGTCCTTCAGACGGGAGAAGAGGCCCTGCTGACCTGGCTGGAACTGACCCAGGGGTCGTTCCTCGCCGCGGAGCTTGGCCAGCTCCCGCAGCAGCCGCTCCTGCTCGGGGTCGAGCTTGGACGGGGTGATCACCTCGACGTGGACGATCAGGTCGCCCCGGCCGCCGCCGCGCAGATGCGTGATCCCGCGCCCGTGCAGGGGGACGGACTGGCCGGACTGGGTGCCGGGCCGGATGTCGATCTCCTCCAGGCCGTCCAGCGTCTCCAGCGGGCACTTGGTGCCGAGGGCCGCTGCCGTCATGGGGATGGTGACCGTGCAGTGCAGGTCGTCGCCGCGCCGTTGGAAGACGGAGTGCGGCAGCTCGTGGATCTCCACGTACAGGTCGCCGGCCGGGCCGCCGCCGGGGCCGACCTCGCCCTCTCCGGCGAGCTGGATGCGGGTGCCGTTGTCGACGCCGGCCGGGATCTTGACCGTGAGCGTCCGCCGCGAGCGGATACGGCCGTCTCCGGCGCACTCCGGGCACGGGGTGGGCACGACCGTACCGAAGCCCTGACACTGCGGGCAGGGCCGCGAGGTCATGACCTGGCCAAGGAAGGACCGGGTGACCTGCGAGACCTCGCCGCGTCCGCGGCACATGTCGCAGGTCTGGGCGGAGGTGCCGGGGGCCGCGCCCTCGCCGCTGCAGGTGTTGCAGACGACGGCCGTGTCGACCTGGATGTCCTTGGTGGTGCCGAAGGCCGCCTCGTTGAGGTCGATCTCCAGCCGGATCATGGCGTCCTGGCCGCGCCGGGTCCGCGAACGGGGCCCGCGCTGCGCGGCGTTGCCGAAGAAGGCGTCCATGATGTCGGAGAAGTTGCCGAAGCCGCCGGCTCCGAAACCGCCCGCGCCACCGCCGCCGCCGTTACCGGAGAGCGGGTCGCCGCCGAGGTCGTAGACCTGCTTCTTCTGCGGGTCGGCGAGCACCTCGTAAGCGGCGTTGATCTCCTTGAACCGCTCCTGGGTCTTCGGGTCCGGGTTGACATCCGGGTGCAGCTCGCGGGCGAGCCGACGGAATGCCTTCTTGATCTCGTCCTGAGATGCGTCGCGGCGCACGCCGAGTACGGCGTAGTAGTCCGTGGCCACTTACGACTCCGCCAGGATCTGTCCGACGTAACGTGCCACTGCGCGTACCGCTCCCATCGTTCCGGGGTAGTCCATGCGGGTCGGTCCGACCACGCCGAGTTTGGCGACTGCCTCGTCGCCCGAACCGTAGCCGACCGCGACGACGGACGTGGAGTTGAGCCCCTCGTGGGCGTTCTCGTGCCCGATCCGTACGGTCATGCCGGAGTCCGTGGCCTCACCGAGCAGCTTCAGCAGGACGACCTGCTCCTCCAGTGCTTCCAGCACCGGCCGGATCATCACCGGGAAGTCGTGTCCGAAGCGGGTGAGGTTGGAGGTGCCGCCGATCATCAGCCGCTCCTCCGTCTCCTCGACCAGGGTTTCGAGGAGGGTGGAAAGAACCGTGGAAACCGTCCCCCGGTCCTCGCTGTCGAAGGATTCTGGCAGCTCCTGCACCAGGCGCGGGACATCCGCGAAGCGGCGTCCGACGACCCGGCTGTTGAGCCGGGCCCGCAGATCCGCGAGCGATGCCTCACCGAACGGCGCAGGGCAGTCGATCATACGCTGCTCGACGCGGCCGGTGTCCGTGATCAGGACGAGCATCAGCCGGGCGGGGGCGAGCGACAGCAGCTCCACGTGCCGCACCGTCGAACGGGTCAGCGAGGGGTACTGCACGACGGCGACCTGCCGGGTCAGCTGCGCGAGCAGCCGCACGGTCCGCCCGACCACGTCGTCGAGGTCGACCGCGCCGTCGAGGAAGTTCTGGATGGCCCGGCGCTCGGGCGAGGAGAGCGGCTTGACGCCCGCGAGCTTGTCGACGAAGAGGCGGTACCCCTTGTCGGTGGGGATGCGCCCCGCGCTCGTGTGCGGCTGGGCGATGAAGCCCTCGTCCTCCAGCACCGCCATGTCGTTGCGGACGGTGGCCGGGGAGACCCCCAGCCGGTGCCGCTCGGTCAGCGCCTTGGAACCGACGGGCTCCTCGGTGCCGACGTAGTCCTGGACGATGGCGCGCAGCACTTCGAGTCTGCGTTCGCTGAGCATCGCGCACACCTCCAGCTGTCTGTCTCCGGTCTCCGACTGGCACTCGGTGCGTACGAGTGCCAGCAATCCCGTCGTCAGTGTACGGGGGTGGGGTGGGGCCTGGGCAAGGGCGACCGGCCGCCCTCCCACCGGACCGCGCAGGTCGCTGCCGATAGCGTCCTGGTATGGACGTCGCTTGGGAAGACTTCGGGTGGGAGCGGTTGGGCGACGGCGTCGGCCGGCGGCGGCTCCCCGGCTGGGACGCCACCGTGGCGCTGGTCGCCGGGGCGGAGGGGGTGCTGCTGTTCGACACGGGGTCGACGCTGCGCGAGGGCGTGGAGCTGCGGCGGCAGGCCGAGGCGCTGCTCGGCCGCAGGGTGACGCATATCGCACTGAGTCATCCCCATTTCGATCATGTGCTGGGCGCGGCGGCGTTCGCCGGGGTCCGGGTGTACGGCTCGGCGGGGCTCACCGCCCTGCTGCGGAACGGGGAGCAGGGGCTGTACGCGGACGCCGTGCGGCACGGCGTCCCGGAGGACGAGGCGGCCCGGTCGGCCGGCACGCTGGTGGTCCCGCACGAGGAGGTGCGCGGCGAGCGGGCGCTCGATCTGGGCGGCGGCCGCCGGGTACTGCTGGCCGGTCTGGGTCCGGCCCACAGCGGCCACGACCTCGCGGTGCTGGTGCCGGGCTCGGAGGGCGAGCCCCCGGTGGTGCTCTGCGGCGACCTGGTCGAGGAGTCGGGCGAGCCGCAGGCGGGCACGGACGCGGTCCCCGCGCGGTGGCCCGCCGCGCTGGAGAGGCTGCTGGAGCTGGGCGGCGAGGACGCGCTGTACGTGCCGGGGCACGGGGCGGTGGTGGACGCGGCGTTCGTCCGGGCGCAACGGGCGGCGCTGGCGGAGCGGTTCGCGGCGGGGTGAGGAGCATCGCGGCGGTGCCGAGGACGTTCACGGCGGCATGAGCACCGTCGCGGCGGGCGGCGTCCTGGCGGCGGTGCCGAGGGCCCGCGCGGCGGCGTGAGGAGCGTCTCGGCGAGGCGGCGGTTCCTCGGCGGGGTGAGAAGCATCGCGGCGGCGTGTGGAGCGTCACGGCGGGGTGAGGGTTCGGGGCGGCGTGAGGTTCTTCACGGCGGCGGGCCGATTATCGTCGGGCCATGCGCAGCTACCAGCCGGACCTGACCCCGCCGTGGAAGCGGTCCGCCCCCGTGCCCGAGGTGCCCGCCGAACCCGATCTGGTCGTGGAGGAGGTCGCCACCGGCTTCTGCGGGGCGGTGATCCGCTGCGAGAAGACGGCCCAGGGGCCGACGGTGACCCTGGAGGACCGGTTCGGCAAGCACCGGGTGTTCCCGATGGAACCGCGCGGCTTCCTGCTGGAGGGCAAGGTCGTCACCCTGGTGCGCCCGGGTCCCGGAGGTCCCGCGCGTCCCACGCGTACGGCCTCCGGTTCGGTGGCGGTGCCCGGCGCGCGGGCCCGGGTGGCACGGGCCGGGCGGATCTATGTGGAGGGCCGGCACGACGCGGAGCTGGTGGAGCGGGTGTGGGGGGACGACCTGCGCATCGAGGGCGTGGTCGTGGAGTACCTGGAGGGCATCGACGACCTTCCGGCGATCGTCGGGGAGTTCGGGCCGGGACCGGACGCCCGGCTCGGGGTGCTGGTGGACCATCTGGTGCCCGGCTCCAAGGAGTCCCGGATCGCCGACCGGGTGACCGGTGACCACGTGCTGGTGGTGGGGCACCCGTACATCGACGTGTGGGAGGCGGTGAAGCCGTCGTCGGTGGGGATCGACACCTGGCCGGTGGTGCCGAGGGGGCAGGACTGGAAGACGGGGGTGTGCCGGGCTCTGGGGTGGCCGGAGAACACCGGGGCGGCCTGGCAGCACATTCTGTCGAAGGTCCGCAGCTACAAGGACCTGGAACCCCAACTGCTGGGCCGAGTGGAGGAATTGATCGACTTCGTCACCCTTCCGGACTGATGTCCCCGGGCTGACTCCCGCCCTTCCCGGACGATCGCATACCGATCTCTGGGAATGTCTGCGTCCCACACGCACCATCGGTTATTGAGGGTTACACGAGAGGACGGACGGGCCGGCGGTTCACGGGGGAAGGGTACGGGCGATGGCGCGCGAGGTCTGGCGGGACAGTGCGGACAACGAGGCGGCTTCGGCCGTCTTCCACCTGATGCAGCAGCTGATCGACCGGTACCGGGTCAACCGCCCGGTGATGCCGCTCGTGGTGGCCCAGGCGGCGGACGCGGGGGCCGGTCCGGAGATCGACGCGCGGGTGGAGCAGCTCGTGCACCAGGTGCACCGGGCCAACGAGTTGCGCCGGGTGCCGGTGCGGCTGCTGGACGGCGCGGGGGCGACTCCGTACGAGGCGGCGCTCGACATGGTGCGCACGCTCTCGGAGAAGCCGTGGGAGACCCGCGAGAACACCCAGTACAAGAGTTTCGCCTTTCCGCGCTCGCGGCTGCTCGGGGCGATCGAGCAGGCCACGGCGACGGTGGTGGGGCAGTCCGGCGGGAACCCCGCCGAGGTCCGCGAGGAAAGGATTCTGGAGCAGCTGAGCCGGTTGCGCTGGCGCTCCGGCAGGCCGCGCGGCGGGACCCGGTGGGACGTGCTGCGGCAGTCGGTGCGGCCCGAGACGTTCGTCGGAGCCCTGTTCATCGCCCTGCTCAGCGTGCTGCTCGGGGAGATCGACTGGCTGCTGACGGTCCTGGTGGCGACGGTCGCGCTGATCGGGCTCGCGGTGGTGGGCCTGGCGCGGCGGGCCGCGCCGCCGCTGCTGTGGCTGCGCCGGGCCAGCCGGTGGTTCGCCACCACCTCCTCGCTGGCCGCCTCCAGCACCGGGTATCCGTCGGACGGCTGGTCGTGGTTCTCGCCGAGCGGTTCGTGGCGGGTGATCCGTGCGCGGGCGGCGGCGGTCGCGGAGCGGGTGGCGGACGCGGGGGCGGGCGACGAGTACGCGCGCCAGTTCCATCTGGAGCTGCGGGTGCAGGCGCTGCTGGAGGACCTGCGGCACAACTACCGCCCGCACTCCCTGGACTGGCGGCGCAGCAAGCGCACGGTCCCGCCGGTGGTGTTCCTGCCCCGGGCCACGCAGGACAACGGCGGCATCCTGCTGATCAACGCGATCAACAACGTACGGTCGCGGCGCAGTGAGGTGGATCCGCTGCTGCTGCTCGCCTCGCTGCCGGCCTCCGAGATCATGCGGCACACCCCGCCGCTGCCCCCGGAGCGGCCGGGTCCGGGGACACCGACCGGTTCCTCCGGTGCGCGGGCCCGTTACGAGCGCTGGGTCGACGATCTGAGCCTGGGCCAGTCGCCGGTGGCGGCGGCGACCCTGGCGTGGGTGCTGCTGCTGCCGCTGTCCACCGAGAAGCTGACCCATGAGCACGCCCACGCGCAGCTCGTCACCCACCGGGTGCGGCGCACCTGGGCGTGGTGGGTGATGTCGCGGGCGACGCTCGCCGTGGCCGTCGTGGGCTCGCTGCTGGGGGCGTTCCTGTGGGCGGGGCACTGGCGCGACACCTACTGCCACGGGCCGCTGACCGACCGGAACACGGACGCGATCTGGCAGGGGCCGGACGGCGACCGGGAGTGCGTGGGGGTGGCGACCGCGCCCGAGGTGCTCTTCGCGCGGGGCAACGACCTGGAGCTGAACGGGGCGGGCAAGGGCATCACGTTCGAGCGGATCGAGCAGGCGATCCGCGAGGAGAACGACGACATCGAGGACGACGACGCGTATGTGACGATCGTCTACGCCGGTCCGCTCACCGCCACGGGCAAGGACCCGGAGGCGACCCGCAAGGGGCTGGAGGAGCTGACCGGGGTCTACCTCCAGCAGCGCGCGGTGAACAAGACGGTGCGCCGGTCGGTGAAGCTGCGGGTGCTGACCGCCAACGGCGGCGAGGACCTGCTGCGGCAGATCACCGCCGTGGAGAAGATCATCGAGGTGGCCCGGCGGGATCCGACGGTGGTCGGGGTGGTCGGTCTCGGCCGGAACACCCAGGAGAGCGAGCAGGCGACGAAGCTGCTGCGCGAGGCCGGGCTGCCGCTGGTGAACACGACGAACTCCAGCAGCGACCTGCCCCGCGATTTTCCGAACTACTTCGGCCTGGCGGCGACGGACGAGGAGCAGACGCATGTGCTGGGTCTGGTGGCCCGGCAGATCGCGCGGGGGCTGGACCGCCCGTACGCGATCGTGCTGTCGCGCAAGGACCTCAACGGAGACCTGGACCGGTACACCGCCGAGCAGCGGGACGCGGGCCGCAAGATGCTGGAGGACGCGGGATTCCAGCCGGGCAAGGACGTGACGTACGACCTCGCGGGCGGGGCGAGCCTGAACGCCCCGCTGACGAACATCTGCCGGGCCGAGCGGGTGCCGGACGCGCTGTACTTCGCCGGGCGGGTCGAGGACGTGCCGACGCTGATGCGGGGCCTGTCGGAGACGACCGGGTGCTCGGACCGGCGGATGACGGTGTTCACCGGCGACGATCTGACGAAGGGGACGTTCAACGACTCCACGTCCATCGCGGCCAACGTCACGCTCTACCACGCCTCGCTCGCCCCGCTGGACCGGGGGAAGAACCTCGGCTTCTACGGGGACGCGTACCGCACCCTGCGACGGCTGCACCCCGACGGGGAGGTCGCCGCGCTGGTCTCGGGGCGTCCGGCGTACGAGGACGACCTGTTCGCCAGCGGGCAGACCGTGATCGCCTACAGCGCCACGGCGGCCCTGTACGACGCGGCGGCGCGCGGCGACAGGCGGCGGAGCGCGGCGGAGACCTGGGCGACGCTGCACACGGTGGACCTGAACAACATGCCGACGGGGACGATCTCGTTCAGCCGGGCCCGGTCCTCGGTCGCGGACAACGTGCACGGCCTCAACATCGTGAAGGTGGTCCGGCCGGGGCCGAGCGCGGAGCGGACCCTGGTCTGCGGCAAGCCCGCCGGGGTCGCGCCGCCGCTGACGGCGAAGGACTGCAAGCCGTGAGGGCCTCCTCCCGGGGGCTCGCCGGACGGGAGGGCCTCGCCCCCGGGCTCAGTCGACCAGGTCGCGGACGACGGCGTCGGCGAGGAGCCGCCCGCGCAGGGTGAGGACCGCGCGGCCCCTCCCGTACGGTTCCGGCTCCAGCAGCCCGTCGGTCAGGGCGCGGCGGGACGCGGCGAGGCCGTCGGGTTTCAGGAGGTCCAGCGGGCAGCCCTCACGCAGCCGCAGCTCCAGCAGGACGCGCTCGACCCGGCGGTCCTCCCCGGCGAGGATCTCGCGGCCCGCGCCGGGCGAGCGGCCCTCGGCGAGCGCCTGGGCGTACGCGCCGGGGTGCTTCACGTTCCACCAGCGCACGCCGCCGACGTGGCTGTGGGCGCCGGGGCCCGCGCCCCACCAGTCGGCGCCGCGCCAGTAGAGCTCGTTGTGCAGGCAGCGGCCGGCTTCGGTGGTGGCCCAGTTGGAGACCTCGTACCAGTGGAATCCGGCGGCGGCGAGGGCCTCGTCCGCGATGAGGTAGCGGTCGGCGTGGGCGTCGTCGTCGGTCATCGGGATCTCGCCGCGCCGGATGCGGCGGGCGAGCTGGGTGCCCTCCTCGACGATCAGCGCGTACGCGGACACGTGGTCGGGGCCCGCGCCGATCGCGGCGTCCAGAGTGGCGCGCCAGTCGTCGTCGGACTCGCCGGGGGTGCCGTAGATCAGGTCGAGGTTGACGTGGTCGAAGCCCGCCGCGCGCGCCTCGGCGACACAGGCCTCGGGGCGGCCGGGGGTGTGGGTGCGGTCGAGGATCTTCAGGACGTGCTGCCTGGCGCTCTGCATCCCGAAGGAGACGCGGTTGAAGCCGCCCTCGCGCAGGGCTTCGAGGTAGGCCGGGCCGACGGACTCGGGGTTGGCCTCGGTGGTGATCTCGGCGTCGTCCGCGAGCCCGAACTCGTCCCGGATCGCCCCCAGCATCCGGACGAGGTCGGCGGCGGGCAGCAGGGTCGGGGTACCGCCCCCGACGAAGACCGTACGGACCGGGCGCGGGTCGTCGCCGAGGACCTTGCGGGCCTGGCGGACCTCCTCGATCAGGTGGACGGCGTAGTTGTCGCGGGAGGCCAGCGCACCGCCGGAGCCGCGCAGCTCGGTCGCGGTGTAGGTGTTGAAGTCGCAGTAGCCGCAGCGGGTGGCGCAGTACGGGACGTGCAGGTAGAAGCCGAGCGGGCGGCCGGCTGCGCCTTCCAGGGCATGGCGGGGCAGCGCCCCGTCGTCGGGCACGGGCTCACCATCGGGCAGTACGGAAGGCATACCGACCATTGTCGCTCGCCGCCGGAGCTTCCCGGACCGGGCGGGCCGTGACCGGAATCCGGGGCTGCCCGGGCGGGCTGTCGCCGGACACGGAGGCTTCCGGGGCGGGCGGGCTGTCGCGGGTATCCGGAGCTTCCCGGGCAGGCTGTCGCGGGTATCCCGAGCTTTCCGGGCGGGCTGTCGCCGGTATCCCGAGCTTTCCGGGCGGGTGGCTGGGCATCGGGCTGATGGCCTCCCGGACCGGGCGGGCGGGGCGGAAGGCCGGTCCGGGCCCGGTCCGGGCGTTCAGTCCGCGTGCAGGACCAGCAGGGCCACGTCGTCGTCCGGGGGCTGCTCGGCGAACTCGTGGACCGCGCGCCGGATCTTCTCGGCGGTGGCCTCGGCGGGCAGCCCGGCGCATCCGGCCAGCACCCGGGCCAGCCCGTCCCCGTCGTCGAACATCAGCGGGCCCGACCGCCGCTCGGTCACCCCGTCGGTGACGCAGAGCAGCGTGTCCCCGGGCGCGAGGTCGAAGACCTGGCTCTCGTACGCCACGTCCTCGACGACCCCGAGCAGCACCTGGGGCTCGGCGGCCGGGTGTACGGAGCCGTCGGGGCGCAGGAGCAGCGGCAGCGGGTGCCCGGCGCTGGCCACCGTGCAGCGGACCCCGCCGTCGGGGAGCGGCACGACCTCCCCGTACAACAGGGAGAGGAACCGCGACTGGGTGCCGTCGTGGAGCTGCTGGCCCCCGGCGGCGGCGACCATCAGGGCGGCAGCCTCGGCGGCCTCCATGGCGTCGTCGAGGAGCAGGCGGTTCAACCGGTCCAGGACCTCCCCGGCGCCGAAGCCCTCCCGGGAGAGCAGCCGGAGCCAGGGGCGGGCGAGTCCGGTGACGACGGCGGCCTCGGGGCCCGAGCCCTGGACGTCGCCGAGGACGAAGCACCAGCGGTCACCGGGGCACGGGAAGATGTCGTAGAAGTCGCCGCCGACCACACCGTCGCCGCTCGGTTCGTAGACGAGGGCGCTGGTGACGCCGGGGATGTCCGCGACCTTGCTGGGGAGCAGGCCGCGCTGGAGGATCCGGCTGATGGTGGCCTGCCGGGTGTAGGCGCGGGCGGCGCCGACGGCGAGGCCGAGGCGGCGGACGAAGTCCTCGATCAGCGAGGAGACGGCCTCGGGCACCTGGGCGACGCCCTCGCGCCCGACGAGAACGGTGCCGAGCATCCGGCCCCCGGCGGTGATGCGGAAGGCGAGCGCGGCCCCGTCCCGGCCCCCGGAATACGGGGGCACGGCCTCCCCGGTCCGCTCGTACTGGTCGGGCCCCTCGTGCTGGTCGGCCTCCCTCTGCTGATCGGGCTCTCCGTGCTGGTCGGGCTCCCCGTGCCGGCCGGGCTGATCAGCGGGGCTCGCGGGCCGACCGGGCTGTTCGGCGGGGCTCGCGGGCACACCGGACCGAACAGCTGCGCTCGCGGGCCGACCGGGCTGTTCGGCGGGGCCTGCAGACCCGTCCGGCCGGTCAGCGGGGCTCGCGGGCCGACCGGGCTGTTCGGCGGGGCTCGCGGGCATACCGGGCTGTTCGGCGGGGCTCGCGGGCCGACCGGGCTGTTCGGCGGGGCCGGCAGACCCGTCCGGCCGGTCAGCGGGGTGCACGGGCCAGGGCACGGCGACGGGGCCGGAGCCCGCCCCGGCGGGAAGGGTGAGCGGGGCCCGCTCCAGGGCGTCGCGCAGGGGCTCGACGCCGGTCTCGTCGCTGTGCCAGACCCGGGCGAGCCGGGGTTCGGCGGCCGGTCCCCCGCCCTCGGTCTCCAGCCAGATCGCGCACCAGTCCGCGAGCCGGGGCACCAGCAGCTGGCCCGCTATGGCGGCCACCAGGTCCTCGTCGAGCTGCCCGGCGAGGAGGTCGGAGGCCTCGGCGAGAAAGGCGGGGGCGCCCCGGCTGTCCCAGACCGCGTCGTCGCGCTCGGTGCGCCGGGGTGCGGGGGCGAGGATCTCGGCGGCACGCAGGCCGCGCCGCAGCGCCTCCCCATCGGGCGGGGCGGGCGGGGCGCTCCAGTCGTCGACGGGGAGGCGGGCCCAGACGGTCTTGAGGCCGGTGCGGTAGGTGATGCCCCAGGAGTCGGCGAGGGTCGCGACGAGGTGAAGCCCCCGGCCGTACTCGGCGGGGTCCGGGAGCTCCCCCGCGGCCGCCGCGTCCGGTTCCGGCCCGGACTCCGGCTCGTCGCCGCCGACCGGGCGGGCCGGGTGGTGGTCGGTGACCTCCAGGAGGAGGGCGGCGGCCGGTTCGTCGCCGCCCTCCTCCTCCAGCCTGAGGACCAGGTCGACGGTGGTGCCGGCGTGCACGACGGCATTGGTGACCAGCTCATTGGTGACGGTCACGGCATCGTCGGCCAACCGGTCGCTGAAGCCCACGGCGGCGGGCACCCCGAGCCCGGTCCACTCCGCGAGCGCGGCCCGCACGAACCGCCGGGCGGCGGACGGGGCGAGCGGTATCCCGGGCAGGCTGGTGCGGCTGGCCAGGCGTGGGCCGTGCGCGCCCCCGGCACGGAGGGCGCGGGAACGCTGCACGGGGTCCCGCTGCAAGGGGATGGGCGCCACGGGGCGGCTCCTACGGTCGGACGACACCGACAGAGTGACAGACCGGCCGCATTCATAAGCACCGAGTTACGGAAGTGAGCAGAAAATCGAGCAGATTCGAACGCGCGGGACGGATTTACGACTCGCCGGAGGCGGCGTCGCCGGGGGACGGGACGGCCACCGCGCGTCGCCTGCGGTACACCACCACGCCGACCACGAGCAGGAGGACGGCCACGGCGGACACTCCGTAGGCCGTCCGCTCGGCGAAGAGACGCCCCAGCGCCTTGAGGAAACCGAATCCGGCGGTCGCGTAGATCAGCGCCCAGGCGGCTCCGCCCGCGAACAGGGCCGGGAGGTAGCGCGACAGGGGCATGCGCATGCTGCCCGCGAGGAAGTTGGCGGCGGTCTGGAACCCGACCGTCAGGAAGGAGACGGCCACCACCGGCGCGCCCCACCGCTGGATCGCCCGCTCGGCACGCCGGAACTTCGCCGAGGAGGTCCGCGCGGCGAACCTGCCGCGCCGGGCACCGGCTCCGGCGAGCCACCCGACGGCGAACGTCCCTCCGGCGCGCAGCAGGACGATGACGTACAGGGCCCCGGCCGCGAGCGCGATCTTATCCACGACACCTCACCCCGGACACCGGCTCCCGAGCCGCGGATCGCGTCGCCCGCGCCGGTCCCACCCGCATGAGCGCTCCCGCCCCGCCGGGCGCACGGCGGGCACGAGCCCGGTCACCGTCTCTCACCTGCGCCCCGCCTCTGCCCGTTCCGTCCGCCGGGTACCACACCAGGCAAGGTCAGCCTAACCGGACGCGCATACGGCGGGCACCGGTCCCCCGCTCGCTCTCGGAGAGAAACAGCCGCCACCCCCGGAGAGAAGCAGCTGACACGCGGTCGGAATGCAGCGTCGCGACGAGTGTACGTTCGTACGCTCTGGAGCTAGGGTCGTCCGCATGACCGTCGACATCGAGACACGGCCCCTCCCCGCAGCCCGCAACGCGCGGGCCGCCGTGGCCGTCCTGTTCTTCACGAACGGGGCCCTGTTCGCCAACCTGCTGCCGAGGTATCCGCAGATCAAGGAGGACCTGGCGATCGGCAACGGCGCCTACGGCCTCGCCGTCGCCGCGTTCCCGGCGGGGGCCATCACGGCCGGCCTCGCGGCGGGGGTACTGGTCCGCCGCATGGGCTCGGCGCGGGTCGCGGTCCTCGGGACCCTGCTGACTGGTGCGGGGATCCTGGCCGCCGGCCTGGCCCCGTCGGTCGCCCTGTTCGCCGTCTCCCTGTTCCTGGCCGGGGCCATGGACGCCCTCACGGACGTGGCGCAGAACGCGCACGGTCTGCGGGTGCAGCGGCTCTACGGACGGTCCATCCTCAATTCCTTCCACGCGATCTGGTCCATCGGCGCCGTCACCGGCGGCCTGATGGCGGCGGGGGCGATGTCGCTGGGCCTGTCGCTGGGCGTTCACCTCGCGGGCTCGGCCGCCGTCCTCGTGGCCGCCGCCGTGGCCGCTCTGCGCTTCTGCCTCCCGGGGCCGGACAACGGACCGGAGGAGACCGGCCGGGAAGCGCTCGGTGCGAAGGGGGCGCGCGGCACCTCGCGGGTCCGGTTCGTGCTGGCGGCCCTCGTCCTGATCGCCACAGCCGGGACACTCGTGGAGGACGCGGGAAACTCCTGGGCCGCTCTCTATCTGAGCGACGCCCTGCACGCCTCCGCGGCACTCGCCGCCTGGGGCTTCATCGCTCTGGTGGGCGCCCAGTTCATCGGGCGCGTCATCGGGGACCGCCTCGTCGACCGCTTCGGGCAGCGCGCCGTGGCCCGGTCCGGCGGTCTGATCACCGCGGCCGGGATGGGTCTCGCCCTGGCGGTGCCGACGCTGCCCGGTACGGTCCTGGGCTTCGCCCTGGCCGGATTCGGGGTGGCGACCCTGGTGCCCGCGGCGATGCACGAGGCCGACGTACTCCCCGGCCTCAAGCCCGGCTCGGGTCTCACGATCGTCTCCTGGCTCATGCGGCTGGGCTTCCTGCTGTCACCCTCGGTCGTCGGCCAGGTAGCCGACGCGGCCGGCCTGCGCACCGGCCTGCTGGTGATCCCCGCCGCCGGAGTGCTGGTGGTCCTGCTCGCCGGGGTCCTGCGGCCCGTCGCGGCTGAGGCGCAGGGGGGCGGCGAGCGGTGAGCGGTGGACGGCGGGCCGTCCGTGGGGCGGCCGCGGCTGAGGCGGGAGGCGGGGCGGAAGGCCGCTGCTGAGACGCGGGAGGCGGGGCGGAAGACCGCTGCTGAGACAGAAAGCGGAAAACGCCGAATGAGGCGGAAGGCGAGGGACGAGGCGGAGGACGAGGGCCGAGGCGGAGGACGAGGGCCGAGGCGGAGGGCGGGAGGCGCCGGGCGGCCCGTGGCCCCGGCCGGGCTCCGGCGCACGGAAACGTACGGCCCGGCGCACGGAAGACAACCGGGCGGGGAGTCCGCGCCCGTGAGGGTCCGCACTCCCCGCCCGTACCCGTCCGGGGCCGAGCCCCCGGACGGGTTCACGCGCGCAGCCGCTGAGCCTCGCGCGAGCCTGCGTACATCAGGCCTCTCGTGAGCCCGCGTACATCTCGTCGATGAGCCCCTGGTACTCGCGCTCGACGACCGGCCGCTTAAGCTTGAGGCTGGGGGTCAGCTCGCCGTGCTCGACGTCCAGGTCGCGCGGCAGCAGCCGGAACTTCTTGATGGTCTGCCAGCGCTGGAGGCCCTCGTTGAGGCGCTTGACGTAGCCGTCGATCAGCTCGACGGTCTGCGGGGCAGCGACGACCTCCGCGTACGACTTGCCCTCCAGGCCGTTCTCCGCGGCCCAGCCGAGGACGGTGGGGCCGTCGAGTGCGATGAGCGCGGTGCAGAAGTTACGGTCCGCGCCGTGCACCAGGATGTTGGAGACGAACGGGCAGACCGCCTTGAACTGGCCCTCGACCTCCGCCGGGGCGACGTACTTGCCGCCCGACGTCTTGATCAGGTCCTTCTTGCGGTCGGTGATGCGCAGGTAGCCGTCGGCCGACAGCTCGCCGATGTCCCCGGTGTGGAACCAGCCGTCCGACTCCAGGACCTCCTCGGTCTTGTCGGGCAGCTTGTGGTAGCCCTGCATGATGCCGGGGCCGCGCAGCAGGATCTCGCCGTCGTCCGCGATGCGCACCTCGGTGCCGGGGAGCGGCTTGCCGACGGTGCCGGTGCGGTAGGCCTCGCCCGGGTTGACGAAGGAGGCGGCGCTGCTCTCGGTGAGGCCGTAGCCCTCCAGGATGTGCACCCCGGCGCCCGCGAAGAAGTAGCCGATGTCCGGCGCGAGGGCGGCGGAGCCGGAGACGCAGGCGCGCAGCCGGCCGCCGAAGGCCTCGCGGATCTTGGAGAAGACGAGCGCGTCGGCGACCTTGTGCTTGGCGCCGAGTGCGAAGGGGACGGACGCCTTGCCGGTGCGCCGGAAGGTGTCCTGGGAGACCTTGGCGTACTCGCGGGCCACCCCCGCCGCCCACTGGAAGATCTTGTACTTGGCGCCGCCGCCCGCACGCGCCTTGGAAGCGACCCCGTTGTAGACCTTCTCGAAGATCCGGGGAACGGCGGCCATGTAGGTCGGCTGGACGACCGGCAGGTTCTCGATGATCTTGTCGATGCGGCCGTCGATCGCCGTGACGTGGCCGACCTCGATCTGGCCCGAGGTGAGGACCTTGCCGAAGACGTGGGCGAGCGGCAGCCAGAGGTACTGCACGTCGTCGGCGTTGATGAGGCCGGTCGAGACGGTGGCCTTGGCCATGTACGACCAGTTGTCGTGCGGCAGCCGTACGCCCTTGGGCCGGCCGGTGGTGCCGGAGGTGTAGATGAGGGTCGCGAGCTGGTCGGCGGTGATGGCGGCGACCCGCTCGGTCACCGCGTCCGGGGTCTTGGCGAGCAGCTCGCCGCCCCGGGCCTCCAGGTCCGCGAGGGTGACGATCCAGCCCTCGGGATCGTCCTCGGCGGGCTCGGCGCCGGCCGGGTCGATGACGACGACATGGGCGAGGTCGGGCAGTTCGGCACGGCGCTCGCGGGCCTTCGCCAGCTGCTCGGCGTCCTCCGCGATGAGGATCCGGCTCTCGGAGTCGGCGAGGATGAACGCGGACTCCTCGGCGTTCGTGGAGGGGTAGATCGTCGTGGTCGCGGCGCCCGCGCACATCACCCCGAGGTCGATGAGGACCCACTCCACCCGGGTGGCCGAGGAGAGGGCGACCCGCTCCTCCGGCTGCACGCCGAGCGCGATCAGCCCGGCGGCGATCGCGTAGACCCGCTCAGCGGCCTGGCCCCAGCTCAGCGACTTCCAGTCGTCGGGCCCCTCGCCCGAGGCGGACGGCACCGGATAGCGGTACGCCTCCCCGTCCGGGGTCGCCGCCACGCGGTCGATGAAGAGGGACGCCACGGAGGGCGGCCGGTTGTCGATCAAGGTCTGTGTGTCGCTCACGACGTCCTCCGGGCCTGCGGCATTGCTACGACCGGCTTCTTTGATCCTGCGACTACTGCTGCTGTCCTGCTGCGCAACCTGCTTGTTCAGCTTGTTTAACTGGCGAGTAACCATCGATGCGTGATCAGAGTAGAGCGCACGCGCGCCCCACGTAAGAGGCAACGGGCCGCCGCTTTCATAACGAAAGGGCCCTCACGCCGCACGGTACTGCGGCGTGAGGGCCCTTGGCACCGTTCACCGGCCCGGTCCCGGGCGGGGCGGGCGAGGCCGTGCGGGCTCCGGCCGGGCGGCGGCCCCGAGGGGACTGCTTCCCGGCGCCGGGGCCGGGCCCGGGAGGGCTACTTCTTGCCCTTGCCGTCCCCCGCGGACTCGTCGGTCGACAGGACGGAGATGAAGGCGTCCTGCGGAACCTCCACGTTGCCGACCATCTTCATCCGCTTCTTGCCTTCCTTCTGCTTCTCCAGCAGCTTCCGCTTACGGGAGATGTCACCGCCGTAGCACTTGGCGAGGACGTCCTTGCGGATGGCGCGGACGGTCTCACGGGCGATGACCCGGGCGCCGATCGCCGCCTGGATCGGCACCTCGAAGTTCTGCCGGGGGATGAGCTTCTGCAGCTTGGCGACGAGCCGGACGCCGTACGCGTACGCCTTGTCCTTGTGCGTGACCGCGGAGAACGCGTCCACCTTGTCGCCGTGCAGCAGGATGTCGACCTTGACGAGGTTGGCCGTCTGCTCGCCGGTGGGCTCGTAGTCGAGGGAGGCGTACCCGCGGGTCTTGGACTTCAGCTGGTCGAAGAAGTCGAAGACGATCTCCGCGAGCGGCAGGGTGTAGCGGATCTCGACCCGGTCCTCGGAGAGGTAGTCCATGCCGAGCAGGGTGCCGCGCCGCCCCTGGCAGAGCTCCATGATCGCGCCGATGAACTCGCTCGGGGCCAGCACCGTCGCCCGCACGACCGGCTCGTGCACCTTGTCGATCTTGCCCTCGGGGAACTCGCTCGGGTTGGTGACGGTGTGCTCGGTGCCGTCCTCCATCTCGACCCGGTAGACCACGTTCGGGGCGGTGGCGATCAGGTCGAGACCGAACTCGCGCTCCAGCCGCTCCCGGACCACGTCCAGGTGGAGCAGGCCGAGGAAGCCGACACGGAAACCGAAGCCGAGCGCGGCGGAGGTCTCCGGCTCGTAGACCAGGGCGGCGTCGTTGAGCTGGAGCTTGTCCAGCGCCTCGCGCAGGTCCGGGTAGTCGGAGCCGTCCAGCGGGTAGAGCCCGGAGAACACCATCGGCTTCGGGTCCTTGTAACCGCCCAGCGGCTCCTCTGCCCCGTTGTGCAGGGAGGTGATCGTGTCACCGACCTTGGACTGCCGGACGTCCTTCACACCGGTGATGATGTAGCCGACCTCGCCCACGCCGATGCCGTCGGCCGGGGTCATCTCCGGGGAGGACACCCCGATCTCCAGCAGCTCGTGGGTGGCGCCGGTCGACATCATCCTGATGCGCTCGCGCTTGTTCAGCTGGCCGTCGACGACACGGACGTAGGTGACGACACCGCGGTACGAGTCGTAGACCGAGTCGAAGATCATCGCGCGGGCGGGCGCGTCCGCGACGCCGACCGGGGCCGGGACGTCGCGCACGACCCGGTCCAGCAGCGCGTCCACGCCGATGCCGGTCTTGGCGGAGACCTTGAGCACGTCCTCGGGCTGGCAGCCGATGAGGTTGGCCAGCTCCTCGGAGAACTTCTCCGGCTGGGCGGCCGGGAGGTCGATCTTGTTGAGCACCGGGACGATGGTGAGGTCGTTCTCCATCGCGAGGTAGAGGTTGGCCAGCGTCTGGGCCTCGATGCCCTGCGCGGCGTCGACCAGCAGGATCGTGCCCTCGCAGGCGGCGAGCGAACGGGAGACCTCGTAGGTGAAGTCCACGTGGCCCGGGGTGTCGATCATGTTGAGGACGTGGGTCAGCCCCTTGTCCTCGCCCTCGGTGGGCGCCCAGGGCAGCCGGACCGCCTGGGACTTGATGGTGATGCCGCGCTCGCGCTCGATGTCCATCCGGTCGAGGTACTGAGCACGCATCTGCCGCTGGTCGACCACACCGGTCAGCTGGAGCATCCGGTCGGCAAGGGTCGACTTGCCGTGGTCGATGTGCGCGATGATGCAGAAATTGCGGATCAGCGCCGGGTCGGTACGGCTCGGCTCGGGCACGTTGGAAGGAGTCGCGGGCACGCAGGGTCCTGATTCTTGAGACGCCGAACGCCGTGTCTCGGGTCGTTGTCGGGTCGGTCGGATCGTCGGTCGGATCGATACGTAGGCTCCATCGTCCCACGCCTGCGGGGCAGCGACCGGTTTGGGCCGGTCGGAGGGTGACTGCTACCGTGGACAGCTGTGCTCGGTGACCCCTGTGGGCCGGCGAGCGCATCTGATAGATCCAACCGAACCTGAAAAGGCTCTTTCGTGGCGAACATCAAGTCCCAGATCAAGCGGAACAAGACCAACGAGAAGGCGCGCCTGCGCAACAAGGCCGTCAAGTCGTCGCTCAAGACCGCGATCCGCAAGGCCCGCGAGGCCGTCGTCGCCGGTGACGTCGAGAAGGCCACCTCGGCCGCTCGCGACGCTTCCCGTCAGCTCGACAAGGCCGTCTCGAAGGGTGTCATCCACAAGAACGCCGCCGCCAACAAGAAGTCGGCGCTGGCGTCCAAGGTTGCCTCCCTGCAGGCCTGAGCTTCCTCCCGAAGCTCACTGATGTGACATAGCCGGAACGGATCAGCGGGCCCTCTCTCCCGCCCCTGCCCGGCCCCCGCGCCGCACACCGAACCTGCGTTCGCCACGCGGGTGCGGCGCACCCCAGCACGAACCGGAAGCCCCGGCCGCCGATCTCCCCAGGTCAGCGCTCCGGGGCTTCCGCGTTTCCAGCCCGTCCGGCGACGCCCGCCGACCCGTCCGGCGGCGCCCGCAGGCCGTCCGTCGTTCGACGGGCGGACCCGGGTGATCGCACGAGCACCCGCGTCCTCCCCCAGCGCGACGCGGAGGCGGTGCCGCCGATCCCGTCGATCCCACCGGCCCCGGCCACGGCCATGGCCACGGCCACGGCCACGAAGGGTGGACCGGTCGGTGGGATCGGCGCGACCCTGCAGGCCGCAGCAGCCCCGCCCACCCCGCCCGGGAAAGCCCTACCGCCCCGCTCGCGCGGCGCGAGCGACGACGACGACGGCCTTCTCCAGGGCGTACTCGGGGTCGTCACCCCCGCCCTTCACTCCCGCGTCCGCGGCGGCCACGGCCCGCAGGGCCACCGCGACCCCGTCCGGTGTCCACCCCCGCATCTGCTGCCGCACCCGGTCGATCTTCCACGGCGGCATCCCCAGCTCCCGGGCCAGATCCGCCGGCCGGCCGCCCCGGGCAGAGGACAGCTTCCCGATCGCCCGCACCCCCTGCGCCAGCGCGCTGGTGATCAGGACGGGCGGGACCCCGGTCGACAACGACCAGCGCAGCGCCTCCAGCGCCTCCGCCGCCCGCCCCTCGACCGCCCGGTCGGCGACGGTGAACGACGACGCCTCGGCCCGCCCGGTGTAATACCGCCCGACGACCGCCTCGTCGATCGTGCCCTCGACGTCCGCGATCAGCTGGGACACCGCACTGGCCAGCTCCCGCAGATCGCTGCCGATGGAGTCGACCAGCGCCTGGCACGCCTCCGGGGTCGCGGACCGCCCGTGGGTCCGGAACTCCGACCGGACGAACGAGAGCCGCTCGGCCGGCTTGGTCGTCTTCGGGCAGGCGACCTCCCGCGCACCGGCCTTGCGCGCCGCGTCCAGCAGCCCCTTGCCCTTGGCCCCACCCGCGTGCAGCAGGACGAGCGTGATCTCCTCGACCGGCGCACCGAGATACGCCTTGACGTCCTTGACCGTGTCGGCCGAGAGGTCCTGCGCGCTGCGCACGATCACGACCTTGCGCTCGGCGAAGAGCGAGGGGCTGGTGAGCTCGGCGAGCGTGCCGGGCTGCAACTGGTCGGACGTCAGATCACGTACGTCCGTGTCGGCGTCGGCAGCACGCGCTGCCGCCACCACCTGCTGCACCGCACGGTCTAGGAGGAGGTCCTCCTGGCCCACGGCGAGGGTGACGGGGGCGAGCGGATCGTCGGTGGAGTTCTTCCTGGTGGCCATCGTCATCCAGCATCCCACGCCCCACTGACAGCCCGGGCGGTCCGGTCTCCTCCCGGGGGCGGGCCACGGCGGCCTGTACCGGAGAATGTCCGGGTGAGCGATGTGAGACATGTACTGGTGCTGCCCGACCGCGACGCCGCCGAGGAGGTGGCCGAGGGTCTGGCGGACCGTTTCGGCGTGACCGAGGAGCCCCAGCTCGTGCGGGACGCGCTGGCCGGCGAGGACGACGCCGAGGACGCCCAGTGGCTGGTGGTCGTGGAGGACGCGGCCGGCCGCCTGGACCCGTCCGCGCTGGACGAGTTCGCCGCCGAGTACGAAGGCTGGCTGGAGAAGCCGTAACGGTCCGACGCCCCCGCCGCCTGCCCGGCGCCTCGGGTCACCGGGTTCGGGTCACCGGGCGCAGACCGACAGACTCCGACCGGCGGGCTCAGGCAGACGGGCTGAGGCCGACCGGCCCGGCTCACGCCCACAAGCTCGGGGCGCTCGGCTCGGACCGACGGACTCAGGACGCTCGGCTCGGACCGACGGAGTCAGGACGCTCGGCTCCGGTGAACGACTCGGCCCGTTCAGCCCCGGGGAACGATCTGGATGTCCAGATCGATGCTGATGCTGGGCCCCACGACCGCGATCCCGCGCGCCAGCATGGTCTGCCAGGTGAGGGTGAAGTCCTCGCGGTGCAGCTCGGTGGTGGCCCGGCAGGCGGCGCGCGTCTCGCCCTCCAGACCGTTGCCGAGACCGAGATAGCGGGTGTCCAGCGTCACGGTACGGCTGACACCGTGCAGGGTCAGCGCACCGGTGACACCCCAGCGGTTGCCGCCCCGGTGGACGAAGCGTTCACTGTAGAACTCCAGCGTCGGACAGCGGCCGACGTCGAGGAAGTCGCTGGAACGCAGGTGGTCGTCACGCATCTGCGCATGGGTGTCGATCGACGCCGCGTCGATGACCACATGCATGGCGGAGTCCTCCATGCGGTCGGCGATCCGGACCGCCCCGGCGAAGGTGTTGAACCTGCTGTGAACGCGGGCCAGCCCGATGTGCCGGGCGGTGAAGCCGATCTGCGAGTGGTTCGGCTCGATGTCCCAGTCGCCGGGTTCGGGCAGCTGCGGGGGCCGCGCCACCTGGAGGGTCACATCGCCCAGGGTGGCGTGCGCCCCCTCGGTCACCGTGGCCGCCCCGTGGAACGGGGTGAACCCCTCGGCCTTGACCGCAAGCCGGTAGTCACCGGCCGGAACCGTGGCGAGAAGACCGCCGAAGGGGTCCGTCTCACCGGCGGCCACCTTGCGGCCGACGCTGTCGGTCACCACGAAGCCGGCCTGCTGAACCGGCTCGTTGACCGGATCCAGCACCCGGCAGCTGAGGACTCCCGCGGTACGGGGCACCTGGATTCCGGCGAGGGCCCCACCGCGCCCACCCGCCTGGCCTCTGATTCCCAGCCAACGGCCGAACATCTCTTCCGTACCCCCAGGGGCGCTGCGCACTTCGTGGCCCTGACAGGTGGACGTCTTCGTCGGATCAGCGGCCCGCCGACGAGCATGCATTCGATCACTGATGCGGCGTTCGAGGCACACGCAGAGCATCGGAAGGAGTTGTACAGAGGTGTTACCGAAGGTCCGAATTCATGGAGCCGACATTCGCGGAGCCTTAGGACTTCTGCCCGAGACCGCCGGCCCGAGGCGCGGAGCGGTGGTCGCCCTCTAGCGTGTCGATCATGACCGAGTACGAACCCCCGCGCAGCCGGGAGCAGCGCACGCAGGACGTCCTGGAGCGCCTGCGGCAGGACGAGGACGCATGGGTGGCGACGGCGTCCCCGGACGGCGTTCCCACCCTGGTGCCGCTGTCGTTCCTCTGGGAGGACGGCACCGGCACGCTGGTGATGGCCACCCGGCGGACCAACCCGACGGCCGTCAACGCGACTCCCCGCGGACCGATCCGGATCACCCTGGGCCACACACGCGACGTGGTGCTGATCGAGGGCGAGGCGCGGATCGTGGAAGCGGCGGACCTTCCCACCGCGACCAAGGACGCCTTCGCCGCGAAACTCCGGGGCTGGAGACCGCACGGCCCGCGCTGGGTGTTTCTGCGTGTCACCCCCCGTACCGTGCGCGCCTGGCGTGAGGAGAACGAACTCGCCGACCGCGACCTGATGCACACCGGAACCTGGCTGGTCTGACCGTGCCCCCGGCCTCGGGGACGGGAGGGGCGGAACAAGCAGGCCGACCAGCCCCGGAGAGGAGCCGCGGGCCGGGATGGGGCGGGAAGCCGCGGGCCGAGGGCGGGGAGCCTTGCGCGGGCTGCTGGGCGGCCAAGCGGCGGGCTGCTGGGCGGCCGAGCAGCGGGCAGCGGGCAGCGGGCAGCGGGCAGCGGGCAGCGGGGGGCCTTACGCGAGCGGTGGGGGACCTTGTGCGAGCGGTGGGGGACCTTGTGCGGGCTGCCGGGCGGAGCCGGTCCCGCGGTGTCATGAGCGGCCCACCGCCCGCAGTTCCTTCCCCGCGCCCGCCACCGCGATCGGGCCGTCGGTGTCGGTACGCAGGACCCGCGCCCCCGCCGCCCCGAGAGCGGCCACCGTACGGGGCGAGGGGTGGCCGTACGGGTTGTCCGCTCCGCAGGAGATCAGCGCCAGTCTCGGCCGTACGGTGTGGAGCAGCCCGGCGTCCTGGAACGCCGAACCGTGGTGGGCCACCTTGAGGACGTCCACCGGGCCCGGAGCCTCCCGACCGCGCAGCAACTCCCGCTGAGCCGGGGGTTCGAGATCCCCGAGCAGCAGCAAGGACAGCCCTCCGGCCGCTCGCACGCGCAGGGTGACGCTGGAGTCGTTCGCCTCCCCTGCCACCGCCTCGCCCGCTCCCTCGCGCCCGGGTCGCGGCCAGAGGACCCGCCACTCGACCGGGCCCCACCGGCGGCGCTCACCGGCCACGGCCCGCATGGTCGGGACCCCCGCCAAGGCCGCCGCCCTCCGTACGAACGCGGCCTGTCCGGGCGGCTCTTCGAGGCTCGTCGTCTGAATCGCGCCCACCGCCCTGCCCCTGAGCACTCCCGGCAGCCCGCGCACATGATCGGCGTGGAAGTGTTCTTCGCGTTCAGCATGTCTCATGAGACAGATGGCTTGTCACGTTCCGGGCGTTTGATCTGGCATTAGCCTCGTGCTTGGCATCCCAGGGCCGACCGGGTCGTAGTGGTTGGCTGACACATTTCGAAGCACTCACTGCTTCACCCGCAAGGGTTACTCAACGATGCCGAGCACTCGTTCTCGGATCTTGCGCTGCTCGATTCTGAGGTGGGAGACGCGAAGATCGCCGATGGTGGTGGTCCTGACGCCGCTGTCGGCGTACTGGGGACTGGCCAACCAGCGGGCCCAACCCGCAAGGTGACGGAGACGCCCCCAGCCAGCGGGCGGGACGGTTCCGCCGGGATGGACGCAGGGTCAGTGCTCGGTGAGGTCTCGGAGGTCCCAGCCCATGTCGATCATCGCTTCTGCGTACCGCTTGCCGCGGTCGCGGTGGGCCGCGAGCACCAGCAGGTGGGTGGGGCGCGTCGCTCCGACGAAGATGAGTTGGACAGCGGCCTGGACACTCTTCAGCTCCCGCTGGGGGTCGCTCCCCTCCGCGACCATGCGGAGCGCCTCGGTCACGTCAAACTTCTTGCCGTTCTTCTCGAGGCACTCCAGGATCAGCGTCGCCGCATGAGTCTCGCCCTTCGCACTCTGAATGGTCCCGGGTACGGCCCGCACCGCCGACACTGCGGCGGAGCTCCTCGGGACGCCGCCCGCTGCTGCGGCCGCCTCGGCCGCGGGGGTGAACTCCAGGCCGACGGCCTTCAGCGGCCGGTCGGCGAGCAGCTTCATCTGGACGGTCAGATGCTCGGTGACCATGCCCCAGCCCGCCTCGTCGAACGCGGCTCCGTGGACGAGGAGTTCGCGCAGCAGGATCCGCACCCTGCCGCCGGGGGTCGCCGCAGACCTCTCAAGGCGGCCCAGCGCCGGTAGCCCTTCGCCGGTCAGGGGCGCGAAGGACGCACGCAGGGCGTTCCACAACTCAGTGGCCGCTTCGTGGCTGTCCGCGCCGGACGTCCACTGGGTCCCTGCCGCGCGGACCGCGTCGATCAGAGCGCGGTGGGCCGTCGGCCGGCCGGGCGGGGTGTAGTCGGGCACATAGCAGGAGATCGACTGTGGGTAGGCCGAGGAGCCTCCCCGGCCTTGCCGCGCGCCCAGTACACGCGGCGGACGCCTGAGGAGGACGTCTTCGGGTACGGTCGCGGCGGCCATGCGTTCGAAGGTCGGCACGACGTCGGTCGCTGTGGCCTCGTCGAACAGCAATACCGCCACCTGGCCCTCGGGACCGGCTCCGTGGACTTGCTGAGGGCGCCGGACCGCCAGGCGGCTGGCCACTGCCGCGATCTGCGGCCCGAAGCGGCGGCTGACTGGCAGCTCCGCGGCGCCAGCCAGCGGGAACGAGGCAGGTCCGCTCACGGCTCCGGCATCACTGTAGATGCCCTGGTTGGTGTCGCCTACCCGCTGCACCACGGTGGGCGAGGAGGCGAAGACGAGGTCCAGCAGTTCGTGCTGGGTGGCGCTGGTGTCCTGCATCTCGTCGAGGAGAACGAACGGGAAGCGCGAGGAGACGGCCGGGACGATGCCGGGGTGCTCGGCGAGGTACTGCTGGGCGATGGCGTACATGTCCTGGTAGCGGAAGACACCGCGGCGGGCCAGAGTCCACTTGAGGCTGGACAACTGCTTGCCACTGTTTGTCTCAGCGCGGAAGGGGGGTTCCCTGGTCGCGCCGGTGACCACGAGTTCGCCTTCCTTGTAGGTGAGCGTCGCCCCGGTGACGATGCCGGTGCCGTCGCGCTGGCGTTCCACGTAGCTGCGCAAGGTGGAGTAGTTGGGGTGCTGCAGGAGCCTGATTGCTGCGGTCTCGAAGGCCGCGTCGTCGACGGACCGGACCTCGACGCCCTTGGCCCGCACGGCCGGCAGCGAGAAGAAGGTGTGCACGAAGGACTGGATGGTGCCGATGAAGTGCGGGTAGCGCAGCAGGCTCCGCCCCGTGGCGAGGGAGGCCACCCGGTCGGCGATCTCGTTCTTGGCCGTGTTGGTGTGGGACAGCACGCACACCCCGCACGTCGCGGAGGTCCATGCATCGGCCATGAGTGCGAGCTTGAGCCCGATCAAGGTGGTCTTGCCCGACCCCGGGGCGGCCTGGAGGTCCTGTGTGGTTTCGCTCTGCAGGAAGTCCCACTGCTCGGCGTCGAGCGGGTCGAGTTCGAGAAGCTTCACCATGGCCTCCACTTTGTGCGTGGCGAAGGCATCGGGCAGGTAGCTGCGGGTCACGGGGCCACCTCGCCGCACAGGTGCTTGAAGGCATCGACCAGATAAGGCGGGACGTCACTCTCCGTTAGCGAGGTGGAGGCGAGGAGCTGCGCGGCGAACTGCGCGGTAATCGACTTGCTGGCTCTGTCGAGCTTAAGCGGTCTGTAGATCTTCAGGGCAGCCTGTTCCAAAGTGAGGTCCTGGCCTTCCCACTCGTCGACATCCTTGTCGGCCCGCGCGATGACCTGATTGGTCTTGGCGGCGTCCGGCCAGGACCGTTCTGCAACGGATGCGAGCTTCACCGCGCGGTGCATCAGCCTGGCCATGGTCCATGAGGTGACGGCGAGGTCGTACTCCAGCGTCCACCAGTTCGACACGAAGGTCTTCACCGGCCCGCCGTCGTCGCTGGCGAGGTCCGCGACGTGCGCGGCGATCTCCGGCTCCGTCATCTCGTCCCAGCACTTCAGGCCGCCGCGCATCTCCGCCGAGGTGCCGGCGGGGACGAGATCGCGGTCGCGGACGCAGGCGATGGGGACGGGGATCTGCTCGCCGGAGCGCTGGAAGACGCGGCTGTACCGGAACAGACCGACGTGGCCGACGTTGACCACGCTGACGCCGTGCTCGTTGAAGGGCATGCCCAGGGCGGAGGCGAGAGCGGGCAGGAAGATAGCCTCGGCGTCGCCCTCAACCATCGCCAGGCCCCGGGCGAAGAACATGTTGGCCTTGGTGACGTCCAGGAACCGGGTCAGGAACGCGTAGTCCTCGCCGGTCAGGTGCGTGATACCGCGCCGCAGCGGAAAGGTGCGGCCCCCGACGACGAGGGTCAGACATTCGACGGATGTCGATGAGGCGAGGTTGGGGCTATGTGTGGTGAGGATGACCTGGACCGGGGCTCGGTCACTTTCCTGCGGCTCCTGAGCCTTCTCGCGGAGCAGATCCATGATCCGGGTCTGGAGCTGGGGGTGGAGGTGCGCTTCGGGCTCCTCGATCAGCAGCAAAGGTGCCAGTTCGCTCTTGCCCAGCAGAAGGAGCTCGGCGGCCATGAACAGAGCGTTGTTGTAGCCGAGTCCGCGGCGCGTCCACTCGTCGGACTCAGCGAAGAGATTCAGTTCGAGCCGTTCCAACGCGCGGGCCAGCGTCGCGTCAGTGGCGACGCTGATTTTGGCGCGCAGGACGTCGTCGCCAATGGCGAACCGCTGCAGGTAAGCCGAGTTGATGTCCTGGCTCACATCAGAGACGGCATCATTGCATCGGATGTCGTGCTCGGCGCGGCGCAGGATCCCCACCAGAGTGGACGGAGGATCATCGCCTTCGGAGTCGTAGTCATCGATACCCTGCTCCTTCATCGCCGGGTAGCCGGCGAGGATCTGAGACAGCCGTGATCCGCGGCCCGAGCGCAGTTCCGCCTCCGCGTCGCGAAGGGGGCGCAGGTAGGTGGCGCGCAGGAGTTCGCGTGCGGCGCCGTCCAGGGCGGGGCCGTTGCCGTCCGGTCCGGTCCGAGTGGTGACCGAGACCCGGTTCCGGACCGGGTCCATCCGCTGGGCCTTGAACGTCACGCAGAGCCAGGCAGCGCCGCCGCGGTCGTGGGTGAGTAGTTCCAGGAAGACCGCCTGCTCCTCGGTCGACAGGGCGGTGAACGCGCACACAATGGTGAAAGTCTCCGCCCGCCCGTCCTTCCCGAGGTGGAAGTCGTCCTGGGAGACCCGGTAGTAGTCCGTCGCCGCGGTCTGCAGGCACAGTCGGATCGCGTCGATGATCGCCGTCTTCCCGCTGTCGTTCTCGCCGACGAGCACGTTCGTCCCGGCCGTGAACGACAGGTCCAGCGACGCGTCCGTCTCGCCCTCGCTCTGGGCCGCAGCTCCGAAGACCCGGAAGTTCTCGACCCGAAGATGCGCCAAGTACACAGATTCCCCCGCCGACGGGGCCGCGGCGCCCTCTTCTCCGGGAAGGAGTCCCCCAGGCTGCGCGGCCCATGATCGATATTTCCGGAATCCTATGCTCTCCGGGGTCGCCGCCCGGGGGGAACCCAGCAGATTGCGGGAGACAAGGGTCCCGGGCGCCTCGTCGGCCCGAACGGCCGTACGCCTGCGGGCCGCCGTGATGGTCTTGCCGAACCCGGCCGAACAGCGCGTGAACGAGGGCCGCCACTCCTCGCAGGACCACGAGAGATACGTCGCTCAGGTGTACTGGACGTCATCTCATGTGGCGCTGCGTCAGGAATCACCGAACGCGCGGATTGCGAATGACGACCAGTATCGGAAACTGGATGCTGACGGTCACTTAGTCGACGACGGACAGAATCAGCGGAGTGGCCGTGATTGGGAAGTACTCCCGTCCTCGCACTGGCTTCAGGCCCTCGTCGGCGAGGGCCAACAGCACGCTGGTTTCCAAGTCGGGCGCGAAATCACCCGGAAGGTCCCGGATGACGCGAAGCTCGGCAGTGAAGCCATCCCTCGCATGAGTCCGCAGCCTGGGGCGAGGATCTCCGGAAGTGATCCCGAACTTCACGTGGTTCGCGCTCTCTACGACGTAGAACACGTCCCACGTCTTGCCCGCACAACGCCGGCAGATTCCTTGCCCTTGCTTGACACCACTGGGGATGGTCTTGGTCCGATGACCTTCACGGCAGATCAGTTGATGTGCCGTTCCGTCACCCAGCCACGCCGGCTCCACGACGAGGCCGCCGAACTCCTTCACCCGAGCTTTGAACCACTCCCAACATGCGACAGGGTCAATGCCGACGCACCTAAGGCATCGACCTGAACCAGTGCGAATATTGTTCGGAGTGGGACTAAAAGAATGGCCATTTCTACAGATGATGCGATGGGGCTTTGCCTTCCCCAGCCACTCCGGCTCCACGACGGTTCCACCGAGCTCCTTCACCCGAGCCTTGAACGCCGCCCAGGCTGTTAATGGATCATTAGCAGAGCACACCGAGCAGATGCCCCCACCGTCGCGTACATAGCCGGGGCGAGGATTACACGGATGTCCCTTCGGGCAGATCACCTGGTGGCGCACGTCCTTCCCGAGCCACTCCAACTCGACGACGGTTCCGCCGAGCTCCCTTACTCGATTCCTGAACGCTGCCCAGGCTGTAGCCGGATCACTGCCGGAGCAAGGTCGGCACATGCCCTGACCTTGTTGCACTCTGTTCGGGATTGCTTCGGTCTCGTGCCCCTTCGGGCATCGAACTCGATGCTTGATAGCGCTGCCGAGCCACTTCGGCTCGAGCACCTCGCCACCTAGTTCCTCTACACGGGCTTTGAATTGCGCCCAGGCCTTTGTTGGTGATCCCCCCATGCAGTCCAGTCTGCCACCCCCACAGTGACGGCCGCAGCAATGAAGCCGAACCTTATCTGGACCTGACGCTGACCAAAGAGACTGCGCCTGAGAGGCGTTACAGGAGGCCTTGATCAGGCAGTTGGAGGGGGCGGTTGACCTGGCCGGTCATGCGGCGAGGGCGAGGTTGTGCATGCGCACAACGGCCTAGACCGCGTGGCGCAGACCGTTCCCATGCTGTCGGCAGTCCCGCAGGATCTCGTATTTCTTCGTTCGAGAGAAGGGGTCATCCACGCGAGCACGAACCTTGGAGTAGGCGGCGTTGCCCTCTTCTCACCTTTCAGCAGCGCCCGTCCGGGCCGTTTGCGAGGCGGGAAGATCAGGCCGGTGTCGATATAGGCGTCGTCGCCGAGCACAGTCACCCCTTGGTAGCGCTCGGCGAGGCAGGGGTCGCGCCAGGCCTTCGCGTCCGCGATGGCGCCGGGCACTGGGCGGGCCGCCACCGCGAGGCGGGTCTTCGCATCCACAATGTCCTACGCGTTCGCCGAGAACCGGCAGTTACAAGAGGAGGCACCACAGTCCACAGACGACCGAGCCAATAGAGACGACCTCTTGAAGGGGCGGAGCTTACTCAACATGCCGATGCTTAGCCAGAATTTCAGCCTGAAGGCAGCGGAACTCCTGCACGAAGCCCGCCGTTCGTCGCGCCCACTCCCTGGCTGCACTGACCTCACTGGCCTCGGTCTCCTTCACGTACCGCAAGAAATCCTCAATCGCATAGAGGATGTTCATCCAGTCGCTATAGATAGGAGTGACGTCATTCGAGATGGACAACTTGTCGTTCCAAATCTCGGTGATTCGACCTGCAGGGATCGGAGGTCGCGTGAATGCAGTGAGAATATACGGAGAATCCGACCCCATCTCGGCGATTAGGATATTCAATGTGCGCATCAGCTCCTTGTGGCTCGACCGCGCTAACTTGCTCAAGATCTGAAACCTCGTGACCTCCTCCTGTACGTGGTTGAGTTGCGGCGGGACATGGAGATTGCGGGTCTCTCCCGGGCCGAGCGCTGGAGCGGTTTTAGGTTCGACGCCGGAGTTGTCCGAGGGCTTCCGGCGGCTCTCGCGACGGGCGTGATCCAGTCGCCTAAGCCACGTCCCAGGGTTACCTCCCCACTGCCACTGCGACCAGCCTCATGGTCTCCTGGCTGGGTAGCCGAGGGCGTGTGGGCGAGACCATGGCCTTGATGGTCGACTCCCCGACTCCGGTGGCCTTGGCCGTTGCCCTGTATTGCCCCCTGGCGCCGGCTCCGTGACGGAAGTCCCGCACGGCCGCAGCAAACGCGCGCACCGCGGGATGAACATCCTCATCTACCAACTGTGCTCCTTCATGAAGCGGGTCTCGACTCGTCTCGCTCCCGTCTCGGCCCATCTCGGGCCCCAACTATGCCTCCTCCGGTGCTGGATAGTGATCAGCGGAAGTCAACACGACCTAGGAGGAAAACTCGAAGATGAGCAAGATCAACATACTCATGCTGCTCACCCTGACAGAGGCGGCGCTCATCGTCGGGCTGGTGAGATTGATCATCGACCTGCTCGACGGAGGCGCATCGGGCATGCTCACATCACTCAAGGGTGGTAGCGCTGCGGCGTTCTTCGGAACGCTGACTCTACTGACCACATTGCTGCTCGCATTCAGGATGATCGAGTAGCAATTCCTTGAGTTGAAAGCCCTCTCGACCTATAACGGAGGAGGCCTCGTGGAGGTCTTGAATAGGTCAGCAACTTTCAGTTCCGACTTACGAACGCGACCGTGGCGCAACACCTCCCGGTCGCCATGCCCACTCCGCCCGCCACCCAGGGGCTGCGAGGGCGCTT
Source organism: Streptomyces sp. YPW6 (assembly GCF_018866325.1). Lineage (NCBI taxonomy): Bacteria > Bacillati > Actinomycetota > Actinomycetes > Kitasatosporales > Streptomycetaceae > Streptomyces > Streptomyces sp. YPW6. Next base: position 5,481,165 of record NZ_CP076457.1, on the reverse strand, counting down.
CCGACGCCATCCGGCCGGCATCCCCGCCACCGCGGCTGCGCGGATCCTATCCGACTGCTGCTCAGTCGTTCCTGCAAAGATATCGGAGGCGAGACCCCAGCATTGACTCCATCGTTTTCACCGACCATGACGGCAGTATGTGGGCAACGGTTTTGGGTATCACTTCCAGGGCTCTTCCCAACCGCCTTCCACATACCAGGCGCTGTCAACGAGCCCTCGGTACAGCGCCGCCTTCCAGGAGTTACGCCCCTCGACAGCGGCCTTGATCTCTGCGGTCTCCTGCAGGTGCTCTCGCAGCTCTGCAGGCGGCAAGGGGTGTTTGGCCAGGCTCATGCCGAGGGAGCGCAGCTCGTAGGCGATCTGCGAGTTGTAGAGGACCGACAGTTCCAGCGTGGCGAAGTGGTGGCGGGCACGCGCGGCAAAGGCGGGCGGCATGTCCGCTGGAGGGTCGACGTAGAAGATCACTGAGGGCTTAGGGGGGCCGGTGATCCGAGCAAACAACCACAGATGATCGTGGACATCCCCGTCGAAGTACGGGTGGAGGGTCTGGTCACCCGCGTGCGTCGGTGCCTCCTCCTTCTTTTTATGGTTGCACCTAGAGCAGGCCGGGACGAGGTTAACGGGGACGACGGACAGCAGCGGGAAGGAGTCCTTCGGCAGCTGATGGTCGAGGGTATCCGCGGCACCATGCCCGCATAGGGCGCACAGCCCGTGGCAGCTGCCGCGAAGTTTGTCGTAGACAGAGCGTCCGGCCCCGCCAACCATGCGGTTGACATAGGTCTTCTTCAGCTCTTCGTTGATACCGCCCTTGGCGGCCGACTCGCCCTCAGGCTGATGTTTGAGGTGATTGAGGGTGTGCTGGGCCTGCTGGGCTGCGGCGACCTCGTATGCGGTCGCCGCCTTTACAACAGTTTCCTTAAGCCCTTGCAGCGCCTTGCGAACGCCAGTAGGACGGGCTGTGGCTGTGCAGACGTCATACACAGTGCTGGCGTCCAGGCTGGGCTTGACCATAGGGATCATTCAGTGGTCACCCTGCAGACCGTCGTCGGCGGAACGGGTGCCACGCGCGGCAATCAACGAGCGGGCGATGATGCGCGCCTCGCCGCCCAGCCGGCCCCGGAAACGTTCGAGGATCTCCTCGTAGGAAAGCCCGTCATCGACCGTGCGGCTGAGATCGCGGTGGAACCCGGTGTCAGTGACCTCCAGGCCGAAGACCTCGTGAGTGAGGACGCCGACGTTCTCGCCGAAGGTCTCGATGGTCGGCCGGTGCGCGGTGAACTGATCGCCGTGACGCAGCAGCTTCCATACACAGTCGGATGGGACTTCTTGGAGGACTACCGGGGAGTGCGTGGCGACGATCGCGAGTCCGTTGCGGTCAGTCAAGAGATCCGACAGAGCTCGGACGAACGCCGCAAGCATAGGGGGATGCAAGTGCGTTTCCGGCTCATCGATGAGAACCAGAGTGCGCTCGCCGACGTTCTCGACAAGCCGGGTCATGGTCAGCAGGACGACCTTGTGGCCGGAACTGAGCGAGTTGAACAGGCTGCGGGCCACAGTGCGTCGGCGAGCGGTGGGGTTGATTCGGATGTACGCGCTCAACCACCCCTCGGGCAACAGACCGCTACCCGAGTACGACAGGGTCCGCAGGGCGGCCATCCACCGCTCGTGCAACTCGGCGGTGCCGAGGCAGATATCCAGGCTCTCGGCGAACTCTTTTTTGAGTCGGGATTGTGACTTCATTTGCGGGGTGTGCCCCTGGGCGGACGGCTGGCACAAACCTACGTACACGGTAGGAAAGTCCGCCGGATACTCGGGCAGGAGGGGCGGGGTGTCGAAGGCACTGAAGGAAACCCGAACGAGGTTGGCGAAGGAACGCCCTGTAATGGCATCAAGGGCCGTACGGGGAATTTCCGCACCCCTCTCCGCCTCTGCTTCGTAGATCCATCCCACCTCCTCGGGGTCGGCTTGAGGATCTGCGACTGCCCGCGAGAGTCGCTGCAGCAAGACAGACTTGCCCGCCCCGTTGCGGCCGGTGAGAACGTGGATGTTGGACGGCGGCTGCTGACCGGGAATAACCTGGAAGTCGAGAGTAAGACGGTCGCCACCATCTTGCACAGGGGAGATGTAGCCGATGTCGAAGGAGGCGCGGCGCGCTCCCCCTCGGGCCATGCGCCGAAATTGACCCTCGACCGTGTGCGCCCTGAGTGAGCGCATCAACGAAACGCGCGTGACCTCCTGATGCTGCGCCATGGCGAACACCCGTTCATTCAGAGCCATGTCCTGCAGCCCGCGTAGCACAGCTTCAGAGGTGCTCCCGGCCAGTTCGTTTAGCCTCTCGTAGTAGGTGTCGTCTTGCCCGACGGAGAAGTATCCGTCTGACAGCCTCGTGAAAGACGACGGGAGCCGCACGACGGTCTCGGCATCCGGCTCCATGTCGAGCGACGCAATCTTCACATTGCCAATGTCGTGACGTCCTCGGTTGTCGACGACTAGGAGGCGGAACATGGTGCGCCATCCGAAGTCGTCCCAGGAGTCTTTGACCAGCACGGCGAGCGGCCGGGGATCAAGCGGGATACGGGCCCCCCGGTCGAGTACAACGAACCGCACGCCGCCTCCTGAACACTTTGCGCTGCTCCGCCCCGGCTATGTGGGCGGTACGCCAATCCTAAGGGCTTGCCGGGAAACAAGTCGTGGCTTCCAGCTGTGGGGCTCGTTGGTCTGGTATGGGGAGATCGGAGGGGATCGAGGCCGTTCTGGCGGCGAAGTTCCAGGTGCTGTTGCCACATCTGGACGAGCGTCAGCGTCGGCTGGCCATAGGGGCGGAAGCACTGTCGCTGGGGCATGGCGGCATCAAAATCGTCGCCGCTGCAGCCGGGGTCCGGGAGGCCACGGTCTCGCGTGGGGCGGCTGAACTGGACTCTGGTCAGGCCCCGTTGGGGCGGGTGCGCCATCCCGGTGGAGGGCGGAAGAAGGCGGCCGAGCTGGACTCTGGGCTGCGGCCGGCACTGCTGGCGCTGGTCGAGCCCGACGAGCGGGGCGACCCGATGTCGCCGCTGCGCTGGACGACGAAGTCGACCCGGAAGCTGTCGGCGGAGCTCACCCGCCAGGGGCACCGGGTCTCCGCCGACACCGTCGCCGGTCTGCTGCGGGAGGAGGGCTTCAGCCTGCAGGCCAACACCAAGACCATCGAAGGTGCCCAGCACCCCGACAGGGACGCCCAGTTCCGCTACCTCAACGAGCGGGCACGAGACCACAGGGACGCCGGTGACCCGGTGATCAGCGTGGACAGCAAGAAGAAGGAACTGATCGGCGATTACAGGAACGCCGGGCACGAATGGCAGCCTGCAGGACAACCCGTGAGGGTCAAGACGCACGACTTCCCCGGCCAGGCCGCCAAGGCGATTCCCTACGGAATCTACGACATGACGGCGAACACCGGTTGGGTCAGCATCGGCACCGATCACGACACGGCGGCGTTCGCCGTCGCCTCGATCCGCCGCTGGTGGCAGGCGGTCGGCCAACACGACTACCCCGGCGCCCGCCGGCTGCTGATCACCGCTGACGGTGGCGGCTCCAACGGCTACCGCACCCGGGGCTGGAAGACCCAGCTCGCCGATCTCGCCGCCGAGACCGGCCTTGAGATCATGGTGTGCCACCTTCCGCCCGGCACCTCGAAGTGGAACAAGATCGAGCACCGGCTGTTCTCCCACATCACCATGAACTGGCGAGGCAGGCCCCTGACCAGCCACGAAGTCATGCTCCAGACCATCGCCGCGACCACCAGCCGCACCGGCCTCACCGTCCGGGCCGACTCGACAGCGGTGAGTACCCCACCGGCATCCGCATCAGCGACGAGGAGATCGCCGCCCTGCCCATCACCCGCCACCGCTTCCACGGCGACTGGAACTACACCCTCCACCCCCAGCGCCCGACGGACACGGCGACCACCACCAGCACACAGGACGAGGCCCTGGCGGACGGACCGGCCCGCCTCACGCAGCGTTCGTTACAGGATCCGGAACTGACCGGGATGACCCGCCAGCAGCTCAACGAACTCATCGACATGCTGACTCCAGCGATGGAGATTCAACGCGAGCAAGTGCTCCGCACCCGCAGGGGCCACGAACGCCTGGTGGCCCCTGGCACAGGCGCCAAACCCAAGCTCACCTCAGCCGACCGAGTCCTGGCCACCGTGCTCCACCTGCGGAAACTCGCGACCATGGACCTCTTGGGCCAGCTCTTCAACACCACCGCCATGACCATCAGCCGCGCAGCGAAAGACGTCCGCCCGCTCCTGGACGCCCACGGAGTTCACATCCCCGCCTCGACCGCCCGCTTCCGCACACCGACTGACATCGAGAGATTCCTCGACCTCGACAAGAACAAGATCAAACCGACGTGTTGATTCCCGGCAAGCCCTAAGAGCTTGTAACATGATCATGTTCGGGCCCTCTTGAGGTGTCGCCAGCAGCTGAGCTGCAGGCCAGGGAGACGAGGGCGTCGTGAGTTCGGTATATCGTTCCCATTAGACAGCGAGGCGATTGAGCCGGTGGAGCACCGCGAAGGCCTGCTCAACGACGTAGCGGAACTCGCCCATGTCCTTGACGTTCGGGTTGCCTCTGCGGGGAGATGACGGGCAGGATCCGGCGTTTGCGGTGTGCGTCGTGGTTGGGTTGGAATCGGAACCCTTGTCGCCAAGCATGGCTTCGGGACGTCCGCGGGGACGGCTGGGGCGGCCAGTGACAGGTGGGATGCCGTCGAACAGGGCGAGTGTCTTTACTGACGTCAGCGCAGCCGCACGTACAACTGACCTTGCAGAGCCCGCCGGGCGGAGCACTTGGGTCCGTCATCGCCGACTGAGACCAGGCCGCTCGGTTGTCCCATCAGGGCACTTCGACCCACTCAATGTGATCACTTGAGACATCCGCAGCAGCTTTGCCGCTCGAGGTCTGTGCGCGAGGGCCAGTGGTGATGCGTGCTGAAGGTTCTGGGACGGCAGCGGCGTGAGGGATCACGGCGGCGCAGGCTTCGCAAGCATCAGCAAGGTGCCAGGTCCGGCCCTGGTCCGCCCGGATAAGCAAGAGTCGAAGCGGCCCAGAGCACGGCCCCTGCCGGCGATGCCATGTGCAGAGCCGCTCGCGGCACTGACAGATTCGCAGGTACACGGGCAGTTGAGACTCGGACAAGTGGCGCACAAAGTGCCGTCGAATCTCTGGGGCCCCAGTAGACCCCGTCACCACGATAGGCAAGGGGCAGGCGCTGCATGTCGCCACAGGCTGCCCAGCCGGGCTGCTGATCGTGACGCTCCATGCACGCGAGGGCAGAGCTGGGGTCATCGATTCCCTCCAAGCCGCGATTGGGTACTTCTCCGGTCCGCCTGACGAGCGGCTCCGGGCGGTGCCAACGTAGTGCAGACCTGTGCCCTGACGGGGATGCCTCCGTACCCGCACAAATAGGGCAGAGGTCTGCACTGCCAGGGCAGGGGTCTGCACCTTCGGATGGTCAGGTGACGATCTTCCCGCCGCCAGACCCCGACCCGATGGCGCTGCGGCAGTCCCTGGCCCGACTGCGCGCGGATCGAGGCTGGAGTTATGACCAGCTCGCCGCCCATAGCGGCTTGTCCCGCCGCACCCTCATTGAGATCGAACAGGGTCGTACCGTCGGCACGCTCGGGACCTGGCACGCGCTCGCTCATGCCTTCAGCATCCCTCTGGGCGAGCTTCTCGACCCGCTGTGCACCGGCCATGACTCCCCAGGGTCCGAGCGCTGAACTTGCCGTTCTCCGATCACCCGAAGGGGATGCCGGGGGCGGACGTGTGCTCGATGGGCGTACTCGTGTGGGTTTCTTGACACTCGATCGAAGGGGCCCGATGGTGCGCACACGGACAGTAGGCGCGTCGGCTGGCACTTTCACTTCGGCATCTGCCGTAAGAGATAAGGCCTCGGTCCTCGCTCGCCTTGAGTGTGGTGGGGTCGCCACAGCTCCCGGAGGGCCCCCTTCATGCGCTTCAGCCCCACCGACGAACAGGCCGCCGCCCTGGAGGCATTCGGCGAAGGCGACCATCTCGTTATCCAGGCCGGTGCCGGTACCGGCAAGACCTCTACACTCGCCTTCCTCGCCGAGCAAAAGGCCGCCCGCCGAGGCCACTACCTCGCCTTCAACCGAGCCATCGCTCTGGACGCGGCCGCCCGCTTCCCTGCATCTGTCCAGTGCAAGACTGCTCACTCCCTGGCCTACGCCGCCCTCGGATACCGATTCCGCGACCGCCTCAATAGCCCTCGCCGGCCCGGTTGGAAAGTGGGCCAAGACCTGGGTCTGAACAGTGCCACCCGCATTCACGGGCGCGATCTCATGCCCGCCACCCTCTCGAACGCGGTGCTACGGACGGTCAGCCTCTACTGTCAGTCCGCCGACACTGAGCTCGCCCACCATCACGTCCCGCGCCTGCGCGGCATCGATAGCGACGAGGCTCACGCGGAACTCGCCGATCTCCTGCTGCCGTATGCGGCAAGGGTTTGGGGCGATCTACAAAGCCCCGACGGAGACGTGGTGCGCTTCGAACACGACCATTACCTCAAGATGTGGGCCTTGACCGAGCCCGTTCTGCACTGCGACTTCCTGCTGCTGGACGAGGCCCAGGACACCAATCCCGTCCTCGAGCAGGTCGTTCTGGCCCAGCGGGTCCGCACCCAGATCGTCATGGTCGGCGACTCCGCCCAGGCCATCTACGGCTGGCGAGGCGCCCGTGACGTGATGACTGGATTCGCTGGTCGTCAACTCACCCTGACTCGTTCCTTCCGCTTCGGCCCCGAACTCGCTACCGAAGCAAACCGCTGGCTCGCCCTTAGCGGAGCTCCGATCCAGCTCACCGGAAGCCCGGACATCCCCACCAGCATCGGGGGGCGCGCGGAGAGCCCTAATGCGGTGCTGTGTCGCACAAACATCGGGGCTGTCTCCGAAATTTTCACGCTTCTCGATGCCGGTACGGCGACAGCGCTGGTGGGTGGGGGCGGCGCTCTGCGTGCCCTAGCTCAGGCCGCCCGCGACCTTATCGGGGGACGGCGCACACACCACCCAGAACTACTGCTGTTCACCACCTGGACCGCGCTACGCGACTATGCCGAGCTCGACCCCGCTGGCGCCGATCTGCAGCCCTTCGCCAACCTCGTAGACGAACACGGCCCTGACGCCATCCTCCATGCCGTCGACCGCCTTGTTCCCGAGGACCATGCCAAGGTCACCGTTTCCACCGCCCATAAAGCCAAAGGCCGGGAATGGTCCCACGTGCGCATCGCCACCGACTTCACCCCGCCCCCCGACACCAACGCCGTGGACTCCTCAGGCCGCCCCGTGCCCGGCCCCGTCAAAGAATCGGAAGCCCGCTTGGCCTACGTTGCCGTCACTCGCGCCCGTCACCACCTCGATCCCGAAGGCCTGGCATGGATCGATCAGCACCCCGACAACCCCATGAGGCGTTGCCCATGAGAGGACGCCGATCCCCATGGCATGCCTCGTCACAGCCGGCGTAGGGATGCGCTCCTCAAGGGACGACGGATAGGCTGCGCGTCGCAGCAGCCGTAGCCTGCTGGCCCTTGCCTTCGAAGGTCGTGAGGGTAAGCCCGAACATGAGTCGGTTCATCTCCTCGCTAGTGAGCCCCAGGTCGGCCGCGACGGACCCAGGGCGAACACGCTTCGAACGCAGCGCGGTAAAGACCTTCGTCAACACCTGCGACGTTTCTCGCTGGCTCATGCCCTGCGGCTCACCGGACCGATATCCCAAACGGCTCAACTCGGCGCAGGTAGAACGGTACTGCCAGTCGGAGAGCAGTCCCAGGTCGTGCATCCGGTAGGTCAGAGCCATGGCAGAGACGTTCCAGATCCGCTTGCCGCGAAGGATCTGATCGACGTGTGCACCTGAGGGCATGTGTCCCAGAACGCTCGCTCGAGGCATCAGGAACGCGGAGGCAAAGTCGTTCGCTTGCCGTTCGGCGTCGGGCCCTGAGCAGGCGTGCTCACTACCATGCATGACGAGGTGACCCAGTTCATGGGCCGCGTCGAAGCGCCCTCGCTCGGCCGACTTGAGTGTGTTGAGGAATACGAACGGAACACCGTCGCGCCACACGGCGAAGGCGTCGACCTCTGCGTGGTCAGGATCGAGTGAAAACACTCGAACTCCGTGTGCTTCCAGAAGATGCACCATATTGGGCGCTGGCGCTTCCGCCAGACCCCAGCGGGTGCGAACCATGCCAGCGGCTGTTTCCGGGTCAGGTTTGCCCAGTGAAGGCACATTCACTTCTGGTAGGCGGAACCTTTCGTCGATCCACTCGTAAAGCATCGCACCCAGCGTGCCTGCGGCTCGCGCGGCTTCGAGGACCCTGGCCGAGGTCTTGCTCCGCGCCCGCCACGAGATGCCCTCGGCGGGGAGCTCGTCCAGCGCAGGGCCTTCGAAGAAGACGGTAGGGAAGTCGAGCGCTGAGGCGATCTTGGCGACAGTGTCGGGACGGGGCGTAGTGCGTCCTGTCTCGTAGTTTGACAGGCTCTGCAGTGACACCCCAGCTCGGTCCGACAACTCAGCAAGGGTAAGACCCCTGCGCTTGCGGGCCAGTGTGATGCGGGACGGGGTCACCATGGGGGCTGCCTCAGTTATTGGTGGTGCTCAGCAGGGCGACAGGTTTCGCCGCCCAGCCAACGGGCCTCAGCGGAAATCGACGGCGATGTCGATCTCTTCAGGTCCATCATCGTTCGTAAGTTCGATTCCGTCCATCACCAGGGCGGGAAGCGGAATCCTCGGACCCCATTCGATCACGAAGCCGTCCCGGAAGCCCTTCGGCTGCGACAGCTCGCAGTCGATCCGTACCGTGTCACCGATCTTGGTGCGACAGGACAGCAGGAACCACGTCTTCAGGGCAAAGGCCTCTTCTTCGCTCAACGCAACCCCCTCAGAGCCAGCGCCAGCCACGAACAGAGCCGTCTGTACGAGCGAAGTGGCGTCGCCGGCGTTGGCGCGAGCGACCATTTCAGTGGCGGCTCCGCGGCGCCGTGCGTTCTTCGGGAACAGGCTTGCCTGCCCCGTGGCGGCGTTGCCCGCCATCACGCCCATCGCAACCGATCGATCCGGATTGCAGACAAGTTCGAGCCGACCATGGACGAGCCGCGCCCACCCCTCCTTCTCGATGTGCAGCTCGCGGATGGTCCGCACATGCGCCTCATAGGCCCGCCGGCCCGCCGTTCCCGTTGGATCGTTGCGGACAGCGGTGCGCCTTGCCACCTCGCCCGCGCGCAGCACTCCGTGCAGGAGCTCCAGCCTGGTCCCCACGCCACCCAACTGGACCCGAACCTCATCGGGTTCAGGGGAAGGCTTCACAAGGGACAGGGTCAAGGGAACCTCCAAGGGTCGACAGCGAGCTTATAAAGACTGTACCTCAGATGAGGGTCGAGTTTTATAAGAATCGCCGAGCTTTACGACCCTTCTGTAGGCCGTGAGCCGGGTCAGGGGGGAGTGATGCTCGTGATCGCGGATGGCCTGCCGGAGAGAACGGCTCGTGGCAAGTGGCCCTGTCTGCAGCTCTCTTGTGGCCGGACGGCTCGAATGAAGTGCACCGCTTGGAGAGAGGAACAGGCCCCGCAGCTGTTCTGAGGGGCCGTCCTGGTGCATATGGCTGGTCAGATCTGCAGGATCAGTGAGCTCCTTCAGAGTTGCCTCTCCAGCGTGAGGATGGCCTTGGCGATTGACGTCATGCGGTTGGGGCTGCACCGGGACCTGCGGAAGATCCGCCAGGACTTCAGGCTCGCGACACCGCGTTCCACGGGTGCTCGTGCTGCGGCCAGGGCCCGGTTGAGGGTCTTCTCGGTGGGAGTGAGTTCCTGGAGTGGCTTGCGTTTGATGCCGGTCGTCAGCCACGGACCGGCGCCCTGGTAGGCGAGATCGGCCAGGATGGGAACACCCTGGCGCTCGCAGATCCGGATGATCCAGTGGGTACGGGCGGCGGTCAGGTCGTGTGTGCGGCCCGGCAGCGCGGGCGAGATCCACAGCAGCCGGCCGCCGGGATCGGTGACGACCTGCACGTTCACACCATGGCGCCGGTGCTTGTGGGAGTAGTCGGCCCGACCGTCGCCGACCCGGTCGCACTCGGCGAGGGTGCCGTCGAGCAGGACGAAGTCGGGATCGTGCTCACGCAGCGTCTTGAGCAGACCCGGTGCTCGTTCGGCGAGCAGGTCGACGATCGCGCGGGTGTAGGCGTGGGCGGTGGACTCGCTGATCCCGAACCCGGCGGCGATCTTCGCCAGAGTGGTGTGCTCTCGTAGGTACACCAGTGCCACCATCGCCCGCTGAGACGGACGGAGCTTGCAGCGCCGGTCGCCCTCACGAATGACAACCAGCAGGGTGACCCACTCCACGTGCGCATGTGGCAGGTCGAGTGCGGCAGGATGGATGACCAACGAGGCCCCCGAGCAGCGTGGTTGAGACGTCAGACACCTCGATCAACAGCTCAGGGGCCTCGCCCGTTGCGCTTCACGGCCCATCACCCGATCGGTGGCCAACTCGAAGAAGCTCAGTGCCTCCACCTGCCCGAGCGTGGCCACGCTGGCCTGTGCGGCCTCCCGGGCCTTCGTCAGCTTCTCCATCCATGCGATCCGCTCCTCGCCGAGCTGGGCGCGCAATCGCCGCGCTTGCTCAAAGTCCGTCATGCGAGTGTGGGCGGAGTCGACGTAGGTGGTCGGAAGTAGAGCCAGGCGACCTAGGGCAGTTCGGGAGCCTGGCTCCGCGCGTGCCAGGGTGGAGAGTGACAGCTCATTCGTTCTCGGTTGTCCCTCGGCGGCGGGAGGACAACTCGACAACGGTGCGTTCGCTTCGCTTGCCGAGTTCCTCGCGGAGGGCTTCGTTGTCGTGGTGCAGAGCGGCGATTGCCGTGGCGGCGGCCTTGAGGCGCTTTTCAAGGCCAGTGCATTCCTGGGTCTTCGCCCTCAGTTTCTTGCGGAGTTCCGCGATCTGCCCGTCGCGTTGCGCCTCGCCGCGGGTGACCTTCCCGTGGACTGCGACGTAGGCGTCCCACTCGGCGAGGATGCTGGGGGCCCGGTTCATCGTCGCCCGGCTGACCTGGGCTTCTCTCCAAAGGTTCTCCTTGGTGAGCTTCCCGTCCGTGTGCTGAGGCTTGCCTGCGATGAGCCGTTGCATAGCGGCCCGGAGGGCTTGGGCGGTTTTGTCGGACACTTGGTCCTCGGCAGGGCGGGCAGGAGTCATGCGGATGCCTCCTGGACTTGATTCAGGACGGCCTCGGCTCGCTCGGCTTCGCGGGTGATGAGGGCTCGGCGGCAGGGTGCCAAGCCGGGGGTCTGAAGGAGCTTGAGCTGAGTGCGATGATGGGAGTCGTAGATCGGGACATGCTCGACGCCGATCATGCTGTTGCCGCAACGGTCGGGACGGCAGCGATCCGGCAGCGGACCCGTGTGGCCTTCCGGGATGATCGCGTTCTCGAGGCAGACCGCACCGGCGGGTTGCGAAGCGTCGTAGAGGCAGTTGTTGAGGACACCGAAGCGGATGGTGATTCCGGCCTTGCGCAGGAGGTCCTCTTCGACGCGGGAGCTGACGTTTCGGGCTTTGACGGTTGCGATGATCTGGTCGAAGGCGGCTTTGACGCGGTCGGCTCCGTGGCCGAAGCCGATGACCTCTCCGTCCTTGTGGGCCTGGTAGAGGTTCTTCAGTCGCCTGAATCGGGCGGCGTCGATGGCGTTCTCAAGGTGCTTGGCCCAAGCGTCGTCTGCGGCTGCATAACCGCGGGTGGAGCTGTTGGCGAGAGCCCGGGTGGCGATGTGCTTGAGCTGAATGCCCAGGGCGATCTCCGATCCGGCGAACTGGTCGGTCAGCATCGCCATGGTCTTGCGGAACATGTGGGGCGAGGCATCGCCTTCGGGGATCCGGTCGAGCCCTGACCAGTCCCGGCCTTCGTTGACGAAGGCGATGAAGGAACTCACCATCTCGGAGCCGTCGATGGCCTCGTCGGAGTCCGGCCTCTGGATCGGGGCGAAAACCCGGTCGGGGTGTACTGAGACGATTTCAGCGACCGCGATGGCCTCGGCAACCGGCTCGGAGATCCACCAGTGCTTGCGGGGCTTGTTGCTGTTGCCCTTGCTCAGGGTTGAGGCGATGGCGGGCGAGTTGTAGTGCTCGACGATGCAGTTGCGGCCGATCTTGTGCAGCTCCGAGTCGCGCATCATTGACAAGGCGGCGACCAAGACGAACGCGGCATCCCGTAGCACCGTCTGGAGTCTGTGGAGTTGCTGGGCGTCGAAGCCAGGGTGCCATCGGCCGACGCTGCTGTCCGCTCGGGTGACCTCCGTCAGGTCCTGCACGGGTCCTGCATGGGTGAACCGGCCCTCGGAAACGGCGTTCAAGACCATCCCGCGCCGCTCGCGGCTGCTGGGGCGGCGGCGTTCGGAGAACAGGGCGTGATGAAGGTCTTCAGTGACGCCAAGGAACAGCGCCATCAAACGCCAGTTGACCCGCGGGGGCTGCTCGTCAGGCCGGTCACGGTCGTAGTAGACGGGGACCTTGTTGTCCGGGTCGGCGAGCCATGCTTTGAGTTCTGCGGTCTTCCCCGCAGTGGACCGACCGGCGGCCTGGCGGAGTCCGCCGTAGCATCGAACGGCCCGGAGAATGTCCGGCGCGAAGGTGTGGATGTATGCCCAGGCCGCACGAATAAGCGGGAACCAGATTTCCGGTGCGACGGCTTGCGTGGACAGTTCGGACGTCTTGACGTACTTCGAGACCTGGCGGGCGCTCTTGCCGGGCCAGGGATCCGCCGTCGGCCATCCGACGGTGAGCACCTCGCTGAACGCATGCATCTTCTGGAAGAGCCCGACGTGCCCACAGACCGTAGCCGGCCGCAGGCATTTGGCCAGGTCCTTGATGTGGCGCTTGAGGTCGACGACCTCCCACTCCGAGGGAAGGTCAGGAAGGCCGTTCTTCCGCCCCCACTTGACCGCTCCTCGGAGATAGGAGAGCGCATTGCGCAAGGTGATCACGTCCGCTGCGGAGTAGCCGAGGTGGATGCCCTTGTCCTGCAGCGTCTCGTGCTGCGGATTGGAAAGGATCATCGCGACCTCACGGGCCAGCAGGTTCCAGGCCGGAGGCTCCAGAACACCGGTGAAGTTCATCTTCCACTCGCTGGCGGAGAAGTTAGCGGGGCGCTCGAGAATGCCGTTGTAGTCCCAAGACCTGGTGTCGCCGAACAGGGGGATCCGGGCGTCCGGGCGTCGAGCGTCCTTGTGCAGTGGACGGCCCTGGACGACGGGTTCGTCCGCAGGGAAGAGAGGGATCCACTCGGCGGCGGGGCTGGTCAGGATCACGAGTCGAACTCCACGCGTGCGGACAGCGGAAGGTCCAAGGTGGCCTCTCCGGCACCGATGTGTTTGCGGGCCAGCGTGATCTCCTCGTCATTGCGGTCGGCAAGGACCGCAGTGAGGTTCGAGTAGGACTGGCCCCAGTGCCTGGTGAATGCCTGCGGCGTCAGCCGTTGCTTGACTTTCTCCAAGTGCGATTGGAAGAGGAGCAGTTGGGGAAGCTGGCTGGGCATTACCCAGGCGTTGCGGCACTCGAGACACCGCAGCGGGGCGACCGCGCAGAGCTCACCGGGCGGACTGTAAGGACCGTCGTATGGGTTCCTGCAGTGGGAAATCCCCATGTCGAGCTGACCCTGGACGATTCCGTCCGCCTCCTCGGGCTGCAGCCCGAGCGCCTGGAGTGCCTCGCTGTCCCCCGCTGCCTCCGCCGCGTCGGAGGTGATGACGGTGGGCCCACCGGTCGCCTTGCTGAACCAATGGTCTTGGGCGGTGGTAATCACCTCGCCGGAAATTACCCGCAGGGTCGTGCCCTGCGCGTAGTGGCCAGCGAAGGTTTCTTCCAGGTGGTCGTCGGCGGCCTCGCTGATCCGCCCACCGCTCACGATGGCTTTCTCGACCTTGGTCGATTTCCGCAGCCGGCCGATGTGCCGGTCCCCTTCGATGGTCACGCCGACGGAGTCCAGCCACTTCCCGAAGGCCATCGAAGGAACCTCTGGGTCCCAGCGGCAGAACTCAATCTCCAGGTTGGCATGCACCACGGCCCGGACGAAGAGGGTGTTGGTGATGTGCGGTGTCCGTTCCCGGACCTTCTCAGTGGCCTGAAGCAGGCGGCGCACGATCGCGCTGGCTTCCCGCCGGGGCTTGTCATAACTCTCGTGTTCACCCCGCTCTCCGGTCTCCGGCTGGGGCTGAGCGGCGTCGCGGAAGGCCCGGTGCCGCAGCCGGCTCGCGCGGTCCTTGATCAACGTGAGCCGGACACCCTTGGGGAGGAACTCGACGTCGCCGGGGCCGAAGTCTGTCACTTCCTCGGAGGCATGTCCGGTGGCATCCATCAGCAGCACCCGGAACGCATGCAGGTCCAAGGTAGTCGGATAGAGACGGCTCAATAGCCGTCTGACCAGCATGATCTTGGCCATGTTGGAGTAGACATGACCGTCCGGCCTGGTGATGAGCGCGCGCAACTCCTCGGGCCACAAGGAGGCAGGAGGCAAAGCTCTGGTGGTCTCCTTCGCGTGGACCGTGTTCTGGCACAGAAACCACAGCAAGTCCGCGATGTTGAACCAACTTCCCTGGTCGGGGTGCTGTCCCTGCCCGGCCAGGGCCCAGCCCTCGTCCAGGCGCTTTTGCAGAGCGTTCGCCGAGGTCCACGCGGCTCGGACCATGGCCTGCTTCTCCGCGAGCTCGAACTCATCGCGTTCGTTCGACTCACCCCAGCCGATCAGAATCGGGCCGCGGGCAAGGCGGGCGAGGCCCTCGTCGACGCTGCGGTGCCGATGGTCGTCGCGCCGGACGATCAGCACGTGCATGGCGCGGGCCAGCATGGCGGGCCACTGCGACCCCGTGGAGAACTCGGCCGGCAGATTCCGCTCCCACTTCGAGAGGACGGGCTTCAGCCCAGGGCTCTCCAGCGTCATCAGCTCGGCGTCCGTCTGGGTGTCCGCCGTCTCGCAGAGCTTCTCGATGGCCCTGCGATAGTTATCCGAGGGGCCAGCG
Organism: Streptomyces sp. YPW6; assembly: GCF_018866325.1. NCBI lineage: Bacteria > Bacillati > Actinomycetota > Actinomycetes > Kitasatosporales > Streptomycetaceae > Streptomyces > Streptomyces sp. YPW6. The sequence continues at coordinate 5,466,110 of NZ_CP076457.1, read as the reverse complement.
GTGAGGCTGGTGGAGGCGACGTACTCCACCCACTCGTCCGCCAGCTGAGCGGCCAGCCGTGAGCATCGGTAGGCGGCCGGGTCAACGTACTGCAGCACTTCTCGGCCTCGGCTAGTCGTGGAGACGACCCGCAGTCCCAGGCCGGATGTCCCCGCCGGGGCGTCCAGTGCCTCGAGCAGGCGTTGTTGGACAATGCGCTTCCTGGGCATCAGCCCTCCATGTTCTTCAAGGCGGGCTTCTCCACGCGGAAGGCGTGGGAGGCGATCTGCGCGTAGGTGGTCTGTTCGTCGCGGTCGCCGAGCCAGTCGCGGAAGGCCGCCTCGAAGTCGTTCACCAGGTCGTCGGTGTACTGGAGATAGTCGTAGGTGGTCGACGGGTTCGCGTGACCCAATCTGCGGCTCACGATCAGCAGCGGGTTGTAGCGGATGTTCCCTGTCAGGTAGGAACGGTGACGGCGGCGGCGGGCCGCGTGATCCGGCTCCTCGCCGTCCATCTGCCGTTCCAGGTAGGTCAGCAGCTGCAGGGCGTAGGTGTGGCGCAGGTCGTGCCAGCGCCATCTCTTCGCGGGCATCAGCGGCGTGGTCTCGTCCGCGAGGGCTTCCATCCGGCGCCAGGCGTCGTGGCGGTAGCGCTTCCATGAGTCGGCCAGCGGCATCAGACCGCCCCGGCAGACGAAGAGAGTCAGTGCCTCCAGCCCGAACTCCCCCTCCCGCACGGTGATCCGCCGCAGATCAGGGTCCATCGCAGACATCAGGAACTCCTGCTGGATCCCGTCGAGCGTGCCGCGGATCAGGCCCGTTGCATGTTCGATGTGCGAGACGACGAACAAGTCTCGGTGCAGCCGGCCGAGCCTGCGAGCGGCTGCCTCCACTACATAGGGCCTCTCCAGCAAGCAGTAGATCTCGGCCGATTCGACGGTGTCTTCGGGGACGTAGATCGTGCGTTCCTTGCCGTACTTGGCGCAGGCCTGGACCTTGAACTCGGCCGCTTCACCGGGGCGTCCCCATCCGATACCCAGCTCGGGCAACAGCACGGTCGCCCATTCCTGCCACCGCATCCCCGTGCCCAAAGCCAGGTCACAGGCGCACCGACCCCGGTGCGGGCCGCTGGCACGGAAGGACCGGTTCACACTCGAATCAGGCCGCTGCCCACCCAGCCCGACATCCCGGAGGTACCGGAACTGGTCGAAGGTCAGATGCCGGATGTCCATGCCGAGGCGGATCCCCGAGGACAATGCATTCCGCCCCCGCGCGGCAACCCGCATGGGGGCGCTCTCCAAGCACTTCCGGTCTTTGACAACGTACGTATAGAACCTATCGATGACCCCGGACTCTTTGGTCCAGGCCGAGTAGCCGACCGGCCGGGACCGCCTGGGAGTGGGCGTCCCCCCATCGGTGGCAATGGGTTCTCTGGCCGACCGGGTCCGCTGGGTGCGCGACCTCTTGTAGGCGATAAGGTCCGACTCCGTGGCCGACAAAATGTCACGGCCACGCTTGCGCTGGTGTACGTCGACGCGGGCCATGATCCGGCCGTACTCCTTGAGCGTCGACTTCGCCAGATCCTCGTACGACATCTTCCGGCCCCACGAGCAGTACGGCTCCACCGGCATCATCGTCTCCTCATCGAGGTAGATCGGCGTGCCGTCGGAGATCGCCTGCTTGTCGAGCAAGGCAGCCACCTCGTCACCCGACAACAGCGGACTCTCCAGGTGCTTCCTGGCCAACTCCATTTCAACCGAGAACAGTTGCACTCTGTCTCCTTCCTGATACATCGCGGAGAAGAGAGATAGCAGGGAAGGGGATCCGATGTACGACGCGTTCACTGAGACGAGTTACAAGGAATGACACAGAACTGAAGTGCCCGAAGAAGAAGTGGGTGAGGACCACGAGCGGAACCCGGGTCACCGCCAGATCGCGCAGGCACCGGTCGACTGCCCGGGGGTCGGGTCCGGCGTCGACGACCACCCCCGTGCCGTCCCCCGCCGCGAGGACCATCGCATCGCCCTGCCCCACGTCACAGAGGGCGAACGACCAGCCGGGCGGCGGCCATCCGGTCACGATCCGGGTCAGCGGAACCGGCCGCAGCACCGCCAGCACCAGAAGCAGCCCGACAGCTCCGCAGATCCAGGGGTGACGGGCCAGCCTCGGGGCCAGCAGCACGGCCGACACCGTGAGTCCGGCCAGCAGCGCGGCGCCGGACCACCCTTCGGGCCACTGCACCTCGGCCCCGGGAAGGCCCGCCCCCGTCCGGGCGACCGTGGCGATCCACCCGGCCGGCCAGCTCGCGACCCTCGCCACCGACTCGGCCGCCGACGGGGCGACCGAGGCAACGGCAAGGGCCACGAACCCGAGCACCGTCGCCGGCGCCACCGCGAACTCCGCCAGCAGATTGCAGGGCACCGCCACCAGGCTGACCCGTGAGACCAGGACCACCACCACGGGCGCGCACACCGCCTGCGCGGCCGCCGCCGCAGCCAGAACCTCGGCAAGCCTGCCCGGTACTCGCCGTGCCCGCAGAGCGGCGCTCCAGCGCGGCGCGAGCGTCAGCAGCGCACCGGTGGCCAGGACCGACAGCAGGAATCCGTAGCTCCGGGCCAGCCAGGGGTCGTAGAGCACCAAGAGGACGACAGCGGCCGCCAGAGCGGGGATCAGGGATCTCCGTCGGCCCGTCCCGATCGCGAGGAGGGTGATCAGTCCGCAGGCCGCGGCGCGGAGCACGCTCGGTTCCGGGCGGCAGACGACGATGAACGCGAGGGTCAGCACACCGCCGATCACTGCGGTCCCCCGCAGGGAGAGCCCCAACAGAGGTGCCAGTCCGCGGCGTTCCGCGCTCGACGCCGATCCCGGCGGGCCGACGAGAAGGAAGAGCAGAATCGAGAGGTTGGCTCCCGAAACGCTCAGCAGGTGGGTGAGGTCAGTCGCCTTGAAGGCGTCGTGGAGTTCGGGCGGGACCCTGGAGGTGTCACCGACCACCAGCCCCGGCAACAGCGCTCGCGCATCCGCGTCCAGACCGTCCGTCGCCTCCCGCAGCCCGGCACGCAGGTCTCCCGCCGCACGCTGGATCCACGTCGGGGGCCCGGTGATCCGCGGCTCCCCCGCATCGTCCACCCGCAGGACCGCGGCGAGGCGTTCGCCGTCGTGTGCGGGAGGCGAGAGCCGGCCGGTGAGGCGGAGCCGGGTGGACGGGAGCAGGCGCTGCCAGTCCGACCGGTGGTCGCCCGCCGCGACCATGAGCAGCACCGGCGTACGGACCCGGGTGCTCGGCCCGTCCGGCGTCCGCACCTCCATGACCTCGGCACCGATCAGGAGAAGATCCGGGGTGCTGTGGTTGCCGCGCACTGCCGGTCGGGTCGGCCGGGGATCCGAGGTCACCCGTACCTCGACGTCGATCCGCGCATACTCGCGGGCCAGCCCGGGCACGGGCCCGCGTCGCACATCCGCTCCGTGGAGCCCGGCCACGGCCGCGCCCGCCCCCGCGCAGAGCAGCACGGCTCCCCCTGCGGCAAGAACCCGTGCCCGCCCGACGGCCCGCCCCGCCCGGGACTCTCCGCTCCGCCTCCCCGCCCGGGACTCTCCGCTGCGCCGTCCCGCCCCGGGCTCTCCGCTCTGCCTCCCCGCCCCGGGCTCGTCGGCCGCTGTCCCAGCCCAGGAGTCTCCGTCGACCCTCCCGGTCGGGAAGCCCGCGCCGGTACCCCCGCTCCGGGACTCAGCGTGGGCACCCCCGGCCCGAGGCCCTCCGCTCCCCCGCCGAGTGGCGTGCATGGCCACCGCCAGCAGAACGAGCGCCGGAACCGAGCAGGCGACTGCCACAACGACCGCCCACCGCCCCGAAAGGCTCAGCGTCGCCGCCGCTGCCGCCCAGACCGCCAGGGCCGGCGGAACGAGCCGCAGGTCCATGGGCCCCTCCCTGCGTACCCCCTTCCCCTCCTCGTCCGCATCCCCCTGCGTGCCCGCACCTCCGACGCTGCCCCTGTCCATGCCCCGGGAGTCGAACCGAGAGCCGGACCGGGAGTCGGGACGGAGATCGGGCCGGATGCCGGAACGGGCGTCGGAACCGATGCCGGGACGGATGTCGGAACGTACGTCGGGACGGACTTCGGGACGGACTTCGTCCCGGGAGTCGAACCCGGTTTCACGGCTGTTCACGGGCGTACGAGCGGCTGGAGGTCGGCGAAGCGGCGGTCGCCGATCCCCCTGACCTGTCGGAGTTCGTCGACGGATCGGAAGCCGTTGTGCTCCGCGCGGTAGTCGATCATGTGCTGGGCCAGCACGGGGCCGACCCCCGGCAGGGTTTCGAGCTGCTCCGCTGTCGCCGTGTTCAGGCTCAGCGGCACCGAAGGCCCGGCCCCGCCTTGCACACCGGCCGCCCCGGACCCGACCCCGCCGCCTCTCGTGCCGAAGACCGGCAGGCCCGGCGGAAGGCCCACGGCGACCTGTTCACCGTCCACCAGGATCCTCGCCCGGTTGAGTCCCGTGACGTCCGTGCCGGTGCGCACCCCGCCCGCCGCTTCGAGCGCGTCCTCCACCCGTGACCCCGCCGGAAGCCGACGGACGCCCGGCCGGCGGACCTTACCGCTCACATCGACGACGATCTGACCGCTCCCGGTCCCGCCACTCCCGCTCGGCGGCTCCCCGGCTGCCGGACGGGGATCCGGACCGGGCGCGCCGGACCGTAACGGATCCGCCGGCAGCGCGGGCGCCGCCGCTTCGTCCGCGACCGGTTCCGGCGCACGCACGGCCTGGGGCCGCACGGACCAGAAGTGCGCAGTGGCGACGGCCACGGCGGCGAGCAACACCAGACCGAGCACCACCGGCGTGCGCGGCGCCATCCCGCACCGGATCCGCACCCACAACGGCAGCCGTTCCCGGACCGCCGACACGAGACGGCGCGCCCTCGACGTACCGGCGGGCATCTCCCCCACCATCTCGGACCGGGGCACCGGTGGCGCCGATGCGGGCGGGGGTGTCTCGGGCGGCTCATCCACCGCTGCGGGCCGGACATCGCTCGCGGGCGCGGAGGCGTCGGCCATGAGCGCATCCGCCCGGCGGCGCGCGGCCGCCGACGCGAGGGCGGTCCGACCTCGCACGGACCGCCGACCGCCTTGGCGCGGACCGGGACGAGCCCCGGGGCGCACACCAGCCCGGCCGCTCGGGCGCGTACCGGATCCGCGGCGCGCTCGCGCGGGCGCTGCGGACATGGACGAGAGCGAGGACGAGGGATCAGAGGAGTCGGACGCGGACGCGGAGGTGAACGGGGCGTCGGGAGCTGACGCCCGAGAAGATCGAAGGGCCATGCCTCACGACGTTAGGCACCTCTGGCGAAACCCGCTGAGCAGCTCCGATTCCTGTGGACAGCCGGGCAGTTGTGGACAACTCGGCCACTCCACGGAGTGAATCTCCCCGGCGAGATCAGAGCCGGGAACAACGCTCCCGGGAAGGACCGCGGCACATCACCAGAGAGGTATGCGCAGAAAGACCACCGCAAGGACGTCACCGGGGGAGGTCACCGGTGAGGGAAGTCACCGCAGGAAAGTCACCGGGGGAAGTCACCGCAGAGAGATCACCGCGCCGAGCAGCCCCGGCCCCGTGTGCGCCCCGATCACCGCGCCGACCTCGCTGACGTGGAGATCGACGAGACCGGGGACTCGTTCGCGCAGCCGCTCGGCCAGGCGGTCGGCCCGCTCCTGGGCGGCGAGGTGGTGGACGGCGATGTCCACCGGGGCCCCGCCCGCCCGCTCGGTGACGATCTCCTCCAGACGGGCGATCGCCTTGGATGCCGTCCGCACCTTCTCCAGCATCTCGATCCGGCCCCCGTCGAGCTCCAGGATCGGCTTCACCGCCAGCGCGGACCCCAGCAGGGCCTGGGCCGTACCGATGCGACCGCCCCGGCGCAGGTAGTCGAGCGTGTCGACATAGAAATACGCCGAGGTGCCCGCAGCCCGCTTCTCCGCCGCCGCCACCGCCTCGTCCAGGCCGCCGCCCGCCTCGGCGGCCTCCGCCGCCGCGAGTGCGCAGAACCCCAGGGCCATGGCGACCATGCCGGTGTCCACCACACGTACCGGAACGGGGGCGTCCTTCGCCGCGAGCTGCGCGGCGTCGTACGTGCCCGAGAACTCCGACGACAGATGCAGGGACACCACCGCGTCCGCCCCGGCCTCGGCCGCCGCCCGGTAGGCCTCGGCGAAGACCTCGGGGCTGGGGCGGGACGTCGTCACGGAGTGGCGTTTCTGCAGAGCCAGGGCGAGCGAGCGGGCGGAGATCTCCGTGCCCTCCTCCAGCGCCCGGTCACCCAGAACGACGGTCAGCGGCACCGCGGTGATGCCGTGCCGTTCCATCGTCGGGCGCGGCAGGTAGGCCGTGGAATCGGTGACGACAGCGACATGGCGGGACATGAGCCGGAGGTTACCTGGCGTGGTGGGAGCGCGGCAGCCCGGCCCTGGCCCTCTGATCATTCCTGGCCGCTTCGGAACGCATCCGTTCGGGCCCGGAGCGTCCCGCGCGCGTCAGTTCGTCGTTTCCGGCCGGGTGGACTTCTGCCAGGAGTAGGTCGAACGCAGCCGCGGGTCCGGTGCGGTGATCGCCTGCGGGCTCTCCTCACGGGCCGGTCCGGACCACGCCTCGTCGGCCGTGCTGCTGCCGGCCGACGGTTCCGCCGAGGCGGCCGGCTCCGGCCAGTCCGTCCCCGGGCCCCGGCCCGGGGACGCGGCGGAGGCGTCCGCGCCGGACCGCTGCGTCGACGGCTCGTCCACGGCCCAGTGCCGCAACGCACCGGCCTCGATGTCGATCTGCGCGTTCAGCGCGTCCAGGTCGTCGTCGGCGAACTGGCGTGCCCGGTCCCGTGCCGCCCAGCGCAGCGACTCGGCGGAGTGCGTGATGCGCTGCGTGCGCTCCCGCAGCTTGGGCAGCAGGCCCGCGACCGTCGCCCGGTCCGGCTCGCGCTCCAGCCTCTTCAGCTCGTCGTCCAGCTCCAGGCCGTGGGCGCTCAGCCGCCGGAACAGGTCCACCGACTCCGCCAGGGAGGCGTCCTCGGCGACACCGGCGTGCAGGGCGTCCTGCGTGGCCCGCATCGAGGTGCGCAGGGAGAGCCGGAGCTGGGCGAGCTCGCCCGCGACCCCCGCCTGCCCGAAACTCTTGGCCCGGAGTGTGGTGTCCTCCACCGTGCGACGGGCCTGCGTGATCGTGCGGTCCACGCCCCGCTTGGCCGCACCGACGGCCTTCACGGTCGCATAGACACCCAGCGCGACGAACGCGACCAGGAGCAACGCCAGGATCGTGAGCGCGGCTTCCATGAATGCCCCTCGGTGTCTCGATGCGGCCGCCGGTACCGGTCGCCCCCTCCACCGTAAACGGAGCGGGCAGGTCGGGGGTTCCCTCGGAACCCCCAACCTGCCCGTAGGGGATGGCCCCCACCGCTCACGGGGCCGTCACACCGCCACCGTCGACGTCCCCGTCACGCAGGGACGATGTTCACCAGCTTCGGTGCCCGCACGATCACCTTGCGGATGCCCGCCCCGCCCAACGCGGCGACGACCGCCTCGTCGGCCAGGGCCAGCGCCTCCAGCTCCTCGTCCGTGATGGAGGGCGAGATCTCCAGGCGGGCCCGGACCTTGCCCTTGATCTGGACGACGCAGGTGACGGTCTCGTCGACCACGTACGCCGGGTCGGCCACCGGGAAGTCCTGGTGGACGACGGAGTCGGTATGGCCCAGCCGGCGCCACAGCTCCTCGGCGATGTGCGGGGCCAGCGGGGCGATCAGCAGGACCAGCCGCTCGGCGACCGAGCGCGACAGCGGGCCGCCGGCCTTCGTCAGGTGGTTGTTCAGCTCGGTGACCTTGGCGATGGCGGTGTTGAACCGCATCCCCGCCATGTCCTGGCCGACCCCGTCGATCGCCTTGTGCAGCGCGCGCAGGGTGTCCTCGCCGGGCTCCGTGTCGACGACGGTGACCTCCCCGGTCTCCTCGTCGACGACGTTGCGCCACAGCCGCTGCAGCAGGCGGTACTGGCCGACCACGGCACGCGTGTCCCAGGGGCGCGACACGTCCAGGGGGCCCATCGCCATCTCGTACAGGCGCAGGGTGTCCGCGCCGTACTCCGCGCAGATCTCGTCCGGCGTGACCGCGTTCTTCAGGGACTTGCCCATCTTGCCCAGGACGCGGCTGACCTTCTCGCCCTGGTGGAAGAACGCGCCGTCGCGCTCCTCCACCTCGGCGGCGGGAACGGCGATGCCCCGGCTGTCGCGGTAGACGAACGCCTGGATCATGCCCTGGTTGTACAGCTTGTGGAACGGCTCGGCGGAGGAGATGTGGCCCAGGTCGTGCAGCACCTTGGACCAGAAACGCGCGTACAGCAGGTGCAGCACGGCGTGCTCGGCCCCGCCGACGTACAGGTCGACACCGCCGGTGGGCTGCCCCTCGCGGGGCCCCATCCAGTACTGCTCGATCGACGGGTCGACGAGCTGCCGGTCGTTGTCCGGGTCCAGGTAGCGCAGCTCGTACCAGCAGGAACCGGCCCAGTTGGGCATGGTGTTGGTCTCGCGGCGGTAGCTCCGTCGACCAGCGCCGTCACCCAGGTCCAGCGTGACGTTGACCCAGTCGGCGTTGCGCGACAGGGGGGTCTCGGGCTGGGCGGACGCGTCCTCCGGGTCGAAGGTGCGCGGGGAGTAGTCCTCGACCTCGGGCAGTTCCAGCGGCAGCATGGACTCGGGCAGCGGGTGGGCGATGCCGTCCTCGTCGTACACGATCGGGAAGGGCTCGCCCCAGTAGCGCTGCCGGCTGAACAGCCAGTCGCGCAGCCGGAAGTTGACGGTGCCCTCGCCGACGCCGTGCTCCTGCAGCCACTCGGTGATCCTGGCCTTGGCCTCGACGACGCCCAGGCCGTCCAGCGAGATCTCGTCGTTGGCCGAGTTGACCAGCTTCGCGTCGTACGAGCTGAAGGCGTCGTCCCACGTGGCGGGGTCGGTGCCGCGGTCGTCGGAGGGCTGGACGACACAGCGCATCGGCAGCTCGAAGGCGCGCGCGAAGGCGAAGTCGCGTGCGTCGTGCGCCGGTACGGCCATGATCGCGCCGGTGCCGTAGCCCATCAGGACGTAGTCGGCGATGAAGACGGGAACCTTCTCGCCGCTGACGGGGTTGGTGGCGTACGCACCGGTGAAGACACCCGTCTTGTCCTTGGCCTCGGCCTGCCGCTCGACGTCGGACTTGGCGGCGGCCTGCTTGCGGTACGCGGTGACGGCCTCGGCCGGGCTCGCGTGACCGCCGGTCCACACCGGGTGGGTGCCCTCGGGCCAGGCGGCCGGAATGATCCGCTCGACCATGTCGTGCTCGGGGGCCAGGACCATGTACGTCGCGCCGAACAGGGTGTCCTGGCGGGTGGTGAAGACGGTGATGCCGCCCGCGGTGTCCACCGGGAACTCCACCCGGGCGCCCTCGGAGCGGCCGATCCAGTTGCGCTGCTGCAGCTTGATGGCCTCAGGCCAGTCCAGGCCGTCCAGGTCGTTCAGCAGCCGGTCGGCGTAGGCGGTGATGCGCATGTTCCACTGGCGCAGCTTGGCCTTGAAGACGGGGAAGTTGCCGCGCTCGGACCGGCCGTCGGCGGTGACCTCCTCGTTGGCCAGGACGGTGCCCAGGCCGGGCGACCAGTTCACCGGGGCGTCGGAGGCGTACGCCAGTCGGTACTGGCTCAGCAGGTCGGCGCGCTCGGTGGCGCTCAGGGCGCTCCACTCACGGCCGTCGGGGGTCGCGCGCGTGCCGCTCTCGAACTGCTCGACCAGCTCGGCGATCGGGCGGGCCCGGTCGGCCTCGGTGTCGTACCAGGAGTTGAAGATCTGCAGGAAGATCCACTGCGTCCACTTGTAGTACTCGGCGTCGATCGTCGCGAAGGAGCGGCGCTTGTCGTGGCCCAGCCCCAGCCTGCGCAGCTGGACCTTCATGTTCTCCATGTTGGCCTCGGTGGAGACCCGGGGGTGGGTGCCCGTCTGCACCGCGTACTGCTCGGCGGGCAGGCCGAACGCGTCGAAGCCCAGGGTGTGCAGCACGTTGTGGCCGGTCATCCGCTGGTGGCGGGCGTAGACATCGGTGGCGATGTAGCCCAGCGGGTGTCCGACGTGCAGGCCCGCACCCGAGGGGTACGGGAACATGTCCATGATGAACTTCTTCGGCTTGGCGGCCAGCTCCGGGTCGCCCGCCAGGCCGCCGGTGGGGTTCGGCGCCTCGTACGTCCCCTCGGCGTCCCAGAAGTCCTGCCAGCGTGCCTCGATGTCGGCGGCCATCGCCGCCGTGTAGCGGTGCGGCGCGGCCGTCTCGGCAGCGGAATTCGTCTCGCTCATGATCCTCAAAGCTCCATCGATCGTCATCTGCCGGGAAACGAAAAATCCCCTCGCACAGGAGGGGACGCCGCGCTGACTCCGACCAGGCGTTCTCACCGGTCGGGACTCTTCAGCGCGGCTCGCTAAGCAGAAGGCGTACGGCACGCATGGCGTCAGGGTACCGCACGGACCCGGAAGGGAGCGGGGAGTAACCGGAGGGCGGACACCGCCCGCAGGCGCGCGGACCCTCACCACCCGCGCACCACTCTCCGTAGCCGGAAGGTGGCGTTCCCGTGGCTGCGGCGTGTACGACCCGCGTGCCGCGCATGAGGTTTCCGCGAAGTCCTGGGCGGACTCGCGGGGCGGGGAGAACGCCCGGGAAGCAGAGGTTACTCCGCGTACCGACCTCTATCGGGGCAACCGAGCAAACCTCGTACCGGTTGGTATGGGGCGTCCTAGCATGCGGCAACGGGACCGCTTTGCCGAACTATTCGGAGTCGCCCCCATGAACCCTCATCGCAAGATCCGCGTATCCCCCAGCATGAGCCCCGCAATGAGCAGGCCGGTACAGGGCGGCCTGACAGTCGCCGCGTTGGTCTTCGTCCCTCTGTTCGCCGTCGCAGGGAGCGACGAGCTGCGCGCCACCCTCGATTTCACCACCGGCGTCCTGTCGCTGGTGTCGCTCAGCGCTGCCGTCGCCTGGGGCCTGCTGGCCACCGACCGGCTGTTCCTCTCCACCCGGCAGCGCATCGTCTGCCAGGGCGTCCACCGGGCCACCGCCGTGGCGTCGCTCGGCTTTCTGCTGCTGCACGGAACGGTCAAAGTCGCCCTCGGGCACGTGGCGTTGATCGGCGCGCTCATACCCTTCAGCCTCGGCGTGAGCGGCGCGGCGGGGCTGATCGGGTTCGGTTCGCTGGCCGGGCTGCTGATGGTCGTCACGGCCGCGACCGGAGCCCTGCGCAGCGCCTTCGCCCAGCCCTCTCCCAAGGCCGCCCGGCTCGGGCAGTCGCTGGGGTCGCCCCGGGAGGCGGGCGGGATCGCAGGCCGGTGGCGCGCCGTGCACGCGCTGGCGTACCCGGCGTGGTGCGCCGCGCTGATCCACGGCCTGTACGCGGGGCGCGCGCCTGCCACGTGGGTGGTCGTGATGTACGGGCTCTGCCTCGCCGCCGTCGCCGGAGCGCTGTGCCTGCGGATGCTGCCGCGTCCGACGAAGCGGCGCATCGCCGACCGGGTCGCCGAACTGCTGGGCGAAGGGCCGCCTGCCGCGCCCGATCCGGTCCTGCGGGAATCCCCCTCGCCCACCGGGGAGCCCTGGTCCGATCCGGCCGCCTGGAGCGAGGGCGACCGGGACGTGCGCGGCACGCCGGTGCGCCCGCGCACGCTGTCGGCGCCCGTACCCCCGAACACGCCCCCCTTCACGGCGATCCCCGGCGCGTTGCACGAAGCGCCGACGGAAACGCTGCACAGCGGGCGGTCGCCCCTGTACGAGCCCCCGCCCCGCAGCGCCGACCGCATCACCTTCGGCCCACCGGAGGAGCTGCCAGCCCCGGGGCGGAGGAAGGCCGGATCAGGTCCCGGGACGGGCATCACGGCCGGGTACCGCGCCGTCTCGCTCGGCGGCGGACCGTCAGCCCCGCCGGAGACCCGCTGGCCCTCACCGTCCCCGGCCCCGCCCGGGCAGGCGCACCACGGCGCGCCCCGGCAGGACCCACTGGCGTACACCGCGCAGGAGCACACCTACGCGGCGCCTTTCCACGAAATGCCGGAGCACGGCACGCCGAGGTACGGAACGCCGGAGCACACCGGCCCGGAACCCGGCGCCCACGGAGGCGGAACGCCCGAACACGGCGCACCGGCGTACGCCACCTCGGAGAACGCCGACGCACCGACGCACGTGAGCTCGGCGTACACCGGCGCACCGACGTACACGACCACGGAGAACACCGACGCACCGACGCACGTGGCCTCGGCGTACACCGGCGCACCGGCCGACTACGACACCGTGCCGTCCGCTCCGGTCGCCCCCTCCCCCTCCCCCGCTCCCTCGCCCTTCGCCGCGCCCCGTGCCGAACCGGAGGCCGGGCCGTTCGCCGCTCCTCCGGCCGGCGAACCCTGGCACGCACCCGCAGGAGACCGACCGTGAACGTCCCCCTCCCCGATGTGCCCGAGGTCCGCGTCGTCGGACTGCCGCAACTGACCACCGGCTTCGACCTGGTGGAGCGGCTCGACCTCGCCATGCACCTCAAGGTCCACGGGCCGCTGGAGCCGATGACCGGTGAGCGACTGGCCGAACTGGCCGAGACGATCTCTCTCCGCGGAAGGGGAGGCGCCGGTTTCCCCTTCGGCAAGAAGCTGCGAGCGGTGGCGAAGGCGTCCATCAGGCGCGGGGTACGGCCCGTCGTGGTGGTCAACGGCAGCGAGGGCGAACCCGCCTGCCGCAAGGACACCGTGCTGCTCAACCGCGCCCCGCATCTGATCCTTGACGGTGCGCTGCTGGCGGCGGAGGCGCTCGGCGCGCGCACCCTGGTCGTCGCCGTCACCCGCAACTCCACGGAGATGTCCGTACGGGCGGCTCTCGCCGAACGCGGCCTCTCCGACCGGCGCGGCCGGCAGTTGCGCGCCCGTGTGGTCCGCACCCCGGAGCGCATGGTCTCGGGCGAGGCGTCCTCGGTGATCCGGGCGGCGAACGGCGGGCCCGCCCTGCCACCGGGACGGCGTGAGCGGGCGGCGGAGACCGGGGTGGGCGGCTCGCCGACGCTGCTGTCGAACGCGGAGACGTACGCCCAGCTCGCCGTCGCAGCCCGGATCGGCCCCCGCCGCTACGGACACACCGGACTGCCGAACGAGCCCGGCACGGTCCTGCTCACCGTCTCCGGCGCCGTGGCGAGGCCGATGGTCGTCGAGGTGCCGACCGGGGTGCCGCTGCGGTACGTCCTGCAACTGGCCGGGGCCCCGCCGCTCCCCCAGGGAGTGCTGACCGGCGGCTACCACGGCAACTGGATCGACGCGGTCTCCTCGCACGACGCCGTGGTCTCCCGCGAGTCCCTGGCCACCGTGGGAGGCGCGCTCGGTGCGGGGGCCATCCTGCCGATCGGCCCGGACACCTGCCCGCTCGGCGAGTCCCTCCGGATAGCCAACTGGCTGGCCGCCGAGACCGCCGGACAGTGCGGCCCGTGCAAGCTGGGGCTCCCCGCCGCCGCGGGCGGGCTCTCCGACGTGCTGAACGGCGGCGGGCCCGCCGCCCTGGAGGCCCTGCGCGAGGTCACCCAGGCCGTGAAGGGCCGCGGGGCGTGCAAGCACCCGGATGGTTCCGCGCGGTTCCTGCTCTCGACCCTGTCGGCGTTCACGGACGACCTCGCCGCACATGTCCTGGACGGTGGCTGCGGCCGGGAGACGATCGGGGTGCTGCCGCTGCCCGCACCCGGCTACCAGGATCTGGAGGAGTCGATTCCGAGCGGCGAGAAGCTCGCGGTGGACTGGACGCTCTGCCAGGGCCACGGCCTGTGCGCGGACCTCGTTCCCGAGCTCATCCGGCTGGGCGCGGACGGCTATCCGGCGCTGGCGGACGCCGCCGTCCCGATGCACCTGCGCGGGCGCGCCCAGCGCGCCGTACGGCGTTGCCCCGCTCTCGCGCTCCGCATCGAGCAGCCGCCGGCCGAACGGCGTCCCGCCCTGCCGGCCGCCCATCGGCGCGCACTGGGCAGTGGACCCGGCTGATCCGGGCACAAAGAAGCGGGCCACCCGATTCGGGTGGCCCGCTTCTCATGTTCGATCCTGTGGAGCTAAGGAGAATTGAACTCCTGACCTCCTGCATGCCATGCAGGCGCTCTACCAACTGAGCTATAGCCCCTTGCTGTTTGCCGCCCGGTTCCCCCTGGCGACATCGAGAACATTACACGGTCCCCCCGGTGCTTCACCAAATCGGTTCCGGTCCGCACCGGTATGCCCGAATCATCCGGGACGTTCGACCCTCAACCGCAGGTCAGACGGCCTCAGCTCAGGCCGTCGCGAAGGAGTAGAAGCGCTTGAGCGTGCAGTGCTCCTCCAGGAGCCGCCCGTAGATCGGCTCCCCCTCCAGTTCCCGGTAGGTCTCGATCGGGTCGCCTTTTATGATCAGCGCCCGTGCGCATTCCTCGCACCAGTACTGGTACTCGGGGTTCACCGGGTCCATGTCCCTGACGATGGGCGTACCACTGCCGCACCAGTCGCACTTACGCCTGTGTGCACCCATCAGTCAGCTCCAGCTGTGGCCGCAGGCCGTGCACACGTAAGAGACCCCTCCGTTGTCACCCAGAACCTGGGCCACATGGGACGAACCGCAGGACGGACAGCCGAGACGGGGTCGGACATCGGACGTTACGGGGCCGGGGGGCGAGGCGGCGACAAGGCGCTGGTCGGGGACGTGTTCGCGACTCGCAGGCATCGCGCTCCCTCCCGATCGGTACGTCGCCCCCTCCGGCGTTCCGATTCTGCCATGGCCCCGCAAGAGGGGCAGCCCGCTCGACGCCCTCCGCCGTCTCCATGCAGAAGATCCCGCCCCCTGTGGGGACGGGATCCTGATTGTGGAGCTAAGGAGAATTGAACTCCTGACCTCCTGCATGCCATGCAGGCGCTCTACCAACTGAGCTATAGCCCCGCTGTCCGCTGTGTTTCTCTGCGTTTCCGCGCTGCGAACAAGATGAACTTTAGCCTGCGACCGGCCGGAAAGCGAAATCCGGCCCGGGCCGCCCGAGGGCGGCCCGCGAACACCCTCCCGCCGAACGCCGGGCAGGCCCTAGTCGTCGTCGCCGAGCACCGGCTCCGGGAGTGTGCCGGCGTTGTGCTCCAGCAGCCGCCAGCCGCGCGCGCCCTCCCCGAGGACGGACCAGCAGCAGTTGGACAGCCCGCCGAGCCCTTCCCAGTGGTGCGCCTCCAGACCCAGCAGTCGGCCGATCGTCGTCCTGATCGTGCCGCCATGGCTGACCACGACGAGCGTGCCGCCCTCCGGAAGCTTCTCGGCGTGCTCCAGAACGACCGGGGCCGCCCGGTCGGCGACCTCGGTCTCCAGCTCGCCACCGCCCCGGCGCACGGGCTCCCCGCGCTTCCAGGCGGCGTACTGCTCGCCGTAGCGCTCGACGATCTCCTCGTGCGTCAGCCCCTGCCACTCCCCCGCGTACGTCTCACGGAGTGCGGCGTCGTGGGCGACGGTCAGGCCGCTGACGGCGGAGAGCTCGGCGGCCGTGGCCGCCGCCCGCCGGAGGTCGGATGCCACGATGGCGTCCGGCTTCAGCGAGGCGAGCAGCCGGGCGGCGCGGCGGGCCTGACCGATGCCGGTCTCGGTCAGCTCGATGTCCGTGGAGCCCTGGAAACGGCGCTCCAGGTTCCATGCCGTCTGGCCGTGCCGCCAGAGGACGATCCTGCGGCCCTTGCCGCTCTTGCTGCCGTTCAGTTCTGGTCACCTTCCGTGCCGCCGTTGAGCTGTGCGTGCTCCTCGGCCTTGCCACGGGTCCTGACCGCGTCCTCGGGGAGGGCGATCTCCGGGCAGTCCTTCCACAGGCGCTCCAGCGCGTAGAAGACGCGCTCCTCGCTGTGCTGGACGTGGATGACGATGTCGACGTAGTCGA
Source organism: Streptomyces sp. YPW6 (assembly GCF_018866325.1). Classification (NCBI taxonomy): domain Bacteria; kingdom Bacillati; phylum Actinomycetota; class Actinomycetes; order Kitasatosporales; family Streptomycetaceae; genus Streptomyces; species Streptomyces sp. YPW6. Next base: position 5,450,205 of record NZ_CP076457.1, on the reverse strand, counting down.
GGAGAATCCAGCGGGCGTCGCGGTCGCCCTCGCGGCGCACCGGCTTGGCGCCGAGCTCCTTCTGGAGCCGCTCCTCGATCTCGTCGACGATCGACTTGACCTGACGGTCGTTGGGGGCCGAGGCCAGCAGGAAGGCGTCGGTGATCGACAGCACATCGCTGACGTCGTAGGCGATGATGTCGTGCGCGAGCCGGTCGGCGGCCGCCTGGGCGGCGGCGTTGATGAGCTCGATGGAGCGGTCCGTGGCGGTCACATGCAGGCTTTCGTCGGGCGGTCGGATGCAACCTCTAGGGTCTCACGGACCGCCGACAGAGCCTTACTGCGTTTCCCGCCGGGGCCGCGGACACGTCGCCGAAGCGCCGGCCCGCGGCCCCGAGCGGGCTACGGGACCTCGTAGTCCTGGCCGAGGACCGCGGACACGTCGGCGTTGGCGGCCGGCTCGCCCTTCTTCACGTCGTCGGCGGAAAGGCCCAGGGTCTTGGCGACCTCGACGGCCTTCTCCTTGTCCTCGGCAGACCGGTAGAGCACGACGGACGACGTCTCGGTCCCGGCCTTGCCGCTGTCCACGAAGGCGTAGCCGCCGTTGACCAGTTGGACCCGGGCGGCTTCCGCGGCCTTCTGGTCGCCAGTGGCGTTGCGGACGGCGACCCGGAGCGGTGCACCCTCCTCGGGGGCGCTCACCGTGCCGCCGAGGATGTCCTTGACCACGCCGCGGGTGTCCGCCTCGGTGAGCGTGCCGTCCTCCTGGACCGGCAGCAGGGCCGTCTTGTAGTCGCCGACCTTGGCCCGCGAGGCCAGCTTGGCGAGCGAGGCCCCGAGGTCCTTCTCGGGCAGCGACGGATCGAGCACCTGGAGCAGGGTCTCGATGGTGACGGTGGCCGCCTTGGGGTCCTCGGAGATCTTGCGCAGGGTGGCCCGCATGACGTCGCCGAAGCGGGTCAGCTGCTTGGCCTCGGGCTCGCCCTCCGCACGGTAGGTGGCGTACGCGACGGCCATCGGGCCGCTGAGGGTCTGGGCCTCGCCCTTGTTCACCAGGGGCGACTCGCCCTTCTTCGCGGCGGGCACCTCGGTGTCGGTGTCGACCTCGATGTTGCCGACGAGTTCGACGAGGTTCTCCAGGTACGGGGTGTCCAGCCGCCAGGTGCCGGTGATCCGGGTGCCGAGGAGGGTGTCGATCGCCTCCCGGGTGCCGGTCCTGCCGTCGTCCTCGACGGACTTGCCGAGCGTGGTGGTCGTTCCGTCCTCGCCCGCGACCGCGAGGGAGTTGGGCAGCAGAACGGTGGTGCCCTGCTTGGTGGTGGTGTTGTCGACGAGCAGCGCGGTCGAGGTGCCGCCCTTCTTCGTGTCGTGCAGGTGCACCACGATCATGTCGCGCTGCTGGGCTCCGGCGGCGACAGCCTTCTTCTCGTCCGGTCCGGACAGGCCCGGGATCATGTCGGCGGACCACAGATAGCCGACCCCGCCGACGACGACGAGAACGGCGACGACTATGAGGGCGACCATGCGGTTGCGGCCCTTGCGCCGGGCCTCCTCGCGCCGCTCGCTGCGGCTCTCGGTGAACTTCAGCCAGTCGATGACGTCTTCGGAGTCCTCGTCGGGCTCCTCGATGAACGAGAACTGCTCGGTGCGGTAGTCCGGGGCGGACCCCCGCTGCCCGGGAAGCGCGGCGTCGGCCTCCGTCTCCGGCCCGGTCCGAGGCGGCGAGGGTTCCACGGGGGCCCGGGGCGGGGTCTGTTCCGGTGCGGGGGCGGCGCCCTGCTGGGGGATGCTCCAGTGCTCGCCGGTGTCGACGGCGGCGGGCTGCTGCCCGGTGGTGTAGCCGTAGTCGGTGTAGGAGCCGTAGCCGTATCCCTGGTCGCCGCCCTGCCCCTGGTACGCCTGACCCTGCTGGTGGTCCTGGTGTCCGGGTTGTCCGGTGGCGTAGGGGTCGTAGCCCTGGTGCTGCTGAGGGTTGCCGTAGGCGTCGTACCCGTAGCCGTAACCGGCGTCCTGGGGCTGGTGGCCCTGGCCCTGCTGGACGGCGTAGGGGTCGTAGCCCTGGCCCTGCTGGTCGTACGGCTGCTGCGCTTGCTGCTGCTGGTAGACCGGCTGCCCGTACGCGTCGTAGCCGACGATCTGCGGCTCCTGGTAGTACGGGTCGTACGGGTTCTGTCGGTCGTTCACCGGTGCCCCTCTCCGTGGCTCATTCGCCGCGGTACAGCTGGCGCTTGTCGATGTAGCGGACCACTCCGTCCGGCACCAGATACCAGACCGGCTCCCCCTGCGCGACCCTCTCACGGCAGTCCGTGGACGAGATCGCGAGCGCGGGCACCTCCACGAGGGAGACGCCGCCCTCGGGCAGTCCGTCGTCCGTGAGTACGTGACCCGGGCGGGTCACACCGATGAAGTGGGAGAGCGAGAACAGCTCCTCCGCGTCGCGCCAGGTGAGGATCTGGGCGAGCGCGTCGGCGCCGGTGATGAAGAAGAGATCCGCGTCGCCGTGGACCTCGCGCAGGTCCCGCAGCGTATCGATGGTGTACGTCGGTCCGCCACGGTCGATGTCACTGCGGCTGACGGAGAACTGCGGGTTGGACGCCGTGGCGATGACCGTCATCAGATAGCGGTCCTCGGCCGGGGAGACCTTCTTGTGGCTCTTCTGCCAGGGCTGGCCGGTCGGCACGAAGACGACCTCGTCCAGATGGAACTGGGCGGCCACTTCACTGGCCGCCACCAGGTGTCCATGGTGGATCGGGTCGAATGTCCCGCCCATCACGCCGATGCGGCGCTTGCCGGGGCCGGTAGGCACTTCCTGCTCTCCCATGCGTGCAGAGCCTACTGGCACGGCCGTGCGCCCCCGGCTCAGCGGTCGCGGTTGAAGCTGATGGTGATGAACAGAAGCAGCATCAGCGCGACAAAGGCCCCGGCGCCGACGAAGTAGGGGTTGAGGCTTTCGTGGTTGCCGCCGCCCTCGCCGCCGGAGGCGAGAGTGACCAGCTGGTGTGTGGTGCTCGTGAGGCTCATCTTCGGCAGGACCTATCGATCGTGAGTCGGAAGGAAGACGTCGGGGCCATCGTATGCGGGACCTTCGGGCACGCTCACGGCGACTCAGTCGTTGTTGTCGTCGTTGCGGTATCCACGCAGCAGGAACCAGGCGAGCAGGACCGCTCCGAGGATCGAGACGAGCAGCACGATCCGGAGGGTGGCGCCCGGTCCCTGCTCCTGGGACGCGGCAGCGAGCAGTACGGCGGTGTGCGGCATTTCGGGCGCTCCTCACGGTTATCCACAGCCCCCCGCACACCGTAGCGCCAGCGCATACGCTGGGTTGTGTCCGGGGGACGAGCGACGTCTCGTACGAACAGGGGGCCATCCATGACCGACAGCAGTCACGAGAACGTGCCGAGCAGGGCGCGCCGGCGATTTCCCGGGATCTCCTCCCGGGCCTATGAGCACCCCGCCGACCGCTCGGCCCTGGTGGCCCTGCGCAAGCTGACCGGGTTCGACACCGTGTTCAAGGCGCTCAGCGGGCTGCTCCCGGAGCGGAGCCTGCGGCTGCTCTTCCTCTCCGATTCCGTCCGGGTGAGCGACGCGCAGTTCGCCCATCTCAACGACATGCTGCGGGACGCGTGTTACATCCTGGACCTGGAGAAGGTCCCGCCGATGTACGTGAAGCAGGACCCGCAGCCCAACGCCATGTGCATCGGTCTCGACGAGCCGATCATCGTGGTCACCACGGGCCTGGTCGAGCTGCTCGACGAGGAGGAGATGCGGACGGTGGTGGGCCACGAGGTGGGCCACGCGCTCTCCGGTCACTCGGTGTACCGGACGATACTGCTGTTCCTGACCAACCTCGCCGTGAAGGTCGCCTGGATCCCGCTGGGCAATGTGGCGATCATGGCGATCGTGACGGCGCTGCGCGAGTGGTTCCGCAAGTCGGAGCTGTCCGCGGACCGGGCCGGGCTGCTGGTGGGCCAGGACACCCAGGCGTCGATGCGCGGTCTGATGAAGATCGCGGGCGGTAATCACCTCCACGAGATGAACGTGGACGCCTTCCTCGCCCAGGCCGACGAGTACGAGAAGAGCGGCGACCTCCGCGACTCCGTCCTGAAGATCCTCAACGTGCTGCCCCGGACGCACCCCTTCACCGCCGTGCGGGCGGCCGAGCTGAAGAAGTGGTCGGAGACCCGTGACTTCCAGCGGATCATGGACGGCCACTACCCCCGGCGCGACGAGGACAAGGACACCTCGGTGACCGACTCGTTCCGGGAGTCCGCGTCGCACTACGCGGACACGGTGCGCACCAGCAAGGACCCGCTGATGAAGCTGGTGGGCGACATCGCCGGCGGCGCGGGGGACCTGGGCGGCAAGCTGCGCGACAAGTTCACCGGGGGCGGCTCCGGCGGCGGTTCCGCTACGGCCGGGGACGGGGCGTCCGGTCGGCCTCAGGACCCGGAGGAGGGGAGCTCGGGGCCGACGAAGGGCTGACCGGCCGCCAGGGTCCCGCACAGGGCCGCCGTGGGCGGGCCCGAGGCGTACGGGTCGGTTGCGGCGGGGCCGCGGGCGTCCGCCTTCTCCCCGGCCAGGAGAGGGCGGAGCATCCCGGTCGCGTCGGCCGAGCAGGACTGCGGCCCGGCCTGGACATGGGCGGTGCGCACCTCCAGGCGGTGCAGTCGCAGGTCCTCCCGGTCGAAGCGGAAGTGCAGCTCGCGTCGCACGGTGAACAGGGACGCGCCGTCCTCGCTCGGAGGTCCGTCCGCCGGGCGCAGGGCGTAGGTGAAGGTGTGGTCCGAGACGACGCCGAGAACGCCCGCCGTCTCCTCCTCGTAGCGGAGGGTGCCCTGGACCCGGATCTGCGGGTCGGCGAGTTCCACCCGCTCCGGGTCGAAGCGGACCAGCCAGCCGGTGGCGGCGTGGCTCTCGTCGTCCGCCGGTTCGCTCAGGCTCCGTTCGAACTGGGGCCGCTGGTCCGGGTCCAGGAGGTGCTCGACGGGCCGTCGTACGGAGCCGGTGAGGACGTCGGGGTTCAGGGACGACTCGACCAGGTAGTCCTTGACCGTGGCGAGGGCGGCGGTGATCTGGTTGTCGGAGAAGTTCTGGGTTCGCTTGACACCGGGGAAGTTGATGCCGTCCGCGCCCGTGCGGAATCCGGAGACCGGCTCGGCCCGGTACAGCTGCTCGGGTGATCCCCCCGGTACGGCGCCCCGGGGGGCCAGAGGGATGACCGTGGTCCGCAGGGGTTCGGCGCGTCGCACGGCCGGCTGGGGATAGGGGCTGCGGAATCCGATGTAGACGGCCACGGCGAAGGCCAGGGCGATCAGGACGACCAGCGCCACGGCGGCCCGGGAGCCGCCTCCGCCGCGGAGGGGCGGCGGATCCTCGGGGAGGCTGCGGACGGCACGGGCGTGGTCGCCCATCCGTTCCTGCGCCGAGTACTCACGCATCCGGGCAGCCTGGATGAACGATTCGTCGAAGACGAGCGAGCGGTATTCGTCCTCGCCGCCCGCAGGGTTCTCGGGCGGGCCGTCCGGCGGTTCTGAGCGGCCTGTCATGACTTCTCTCCCGATCTCCACACCGGTCGGTTCGGTGCGCAACGGTCTGCTTCGGCCGAGCGGGGCGTGCGGCAGCGAGAAGCCCCCCTGGGAACGAGGGGTCACATCATCAGGGTAGGTCGAATGCGGTCCCTGTAAACGCGGAGACCGCCGGGAACTGCGGAGGCGACGGGGGCCGCCCTCGGCGAACGGGTGACAGGGGGACAGGAGAAGCCTCCGCGGGCCCCCGGGGGGCTGTCCCGGCTCAGGGCACCCTGGGCTCGGCGGAGACCGCGGGGCGGGAGTAGTCCGCAGAGGCCGACGGGGCGGCCCCGGGTTTGTCCACACCGCTGCTGGCGGGGGGCGGCACCTGGTCCTGGCGGTCGTTGGACGCGCCCCGGTAGACGGCGGTGAAGGCGAGGGAGACCATGCCGACGCCCATCACCACGGCGAGCAGCCAGGCGACCGGCCGGTGCCAGCGGGCGGAGTTGCGGTAGGGGCGCAGGGAGCCGCCGTGGCGGCCGTAGGGTCCGGGGCCGTCGCCGTCGTCCCCGAAGCCGTCGTCGGGGTCGTAGTCGAGGTCCTGGGGGTCGTGGAAGCCACGGGAGCCGCCGTAGCCGTATGCGTCGTCGTCCGTGCGGCGGGTGCGGCGGGCGCGGGCCGCGTCGGCCTCGGCACGGGCCTCGGCGGCGGCGAGCAGGCGCTCCACGGCGCTGGGTTCGTGGACGGGCGCGGACCGGACGAAGTCCTCGTCGAACACCACGGAGGCGAAGTCCTCGTCCGCGCCTCCGCGGTCGTCGTCGGGCTCCCAGCCGTCAGGAAACGGCTTGCCCCCCACGTCGTCCGGCACGGAATCAGCGTAGCCGGGCCGGGACCTTTTGGGCAGGGACCCCGCAAACTCCCCCGGATCGTTCCGGGGGCGACACCCGGCCGCCGCCCCCGGAACGGAAGGCCCCCGCGCAGGCGGGGTCCCCTTCCGCCGAGGAGCCCATCCGAGTGGGAGCACCTCCGGACGGGCCCTGCGGGCGGGTTCCTCCAGATGGGCCCCTGTGGGCGGGATTCCTGCGGACGGGCCCTGCGGGCGGATTCCTGCGGGCAGGTTCCTGCGGGCAGGTTCCTGCGGGCAGGTTCCTGCGGATGGGTTCCCGCGGGCGGGTCCCTCCGACGGGGCCCCTCGGTGGGGGGCGTTCCGGGTGGGTCCCAGGGGGCGGGAGCACCTCCGCGGGGCCCTCCGGTGAGGGACCTGCGGACGGGAGTCCCCTGCCGGTGGGAGGGGACTGCCGTGGACGGGCGGGGGCAGGGCGCGGGACCGGGCGTCTCAGCGGGTGTGGCCGTCGCCCGTGACGATGTACTTCGTCGACGTCAGCTCGGGCAGGCCCATCGGGCCGCGGGCGTGCAGCTTCTGGGTGGAGATGCCGATCTCGGCGCCGAAGCCGAACTGCCCGCCGTCGGTGAACCGCGTGGAGGCGTTCACGGCGACCGTGGTGGAATCGACCAACTGGGTGAACCGACGGGCGGCGGCCTGCGAGGTGGTGACGATCGCCTCGGTGTGACCGGAGGACCAGAGGCGGATGTGGGCGACCGCCGCGTCCAGGGAGTCGACGACCGCCGCGGCGATGTCGTAGGAGAGGTACTCGGTCTCCCAGTCCTCCGTCGTCGCCGGGACCACCGTGGCCTTGGAGCCCTCGGCACGCTCCAGGACGTGTTCGTCGCCGTGGACGGTGACCCCGGCTTCGGCCAGTGCGTTCAGGGCGAGCGGCAGGAAGTCGTCCGCCACGTCCTGGTGGACGAGCAGGGTCTCGGCCGCGTTGCAGACGCTGGGTCGCTGGGCCTTGGAGTTGATCAGGATGTCGACGGCCATGGCCAGGTCGGTCTGCGCGTCGACGTAGACGTGGCAGTTGCCGGTGCCCGTCTCGATGACGGGGACGGTGGACTCCTCGACGACCGTGCGGATCAGCGAGGCGCCGCCGCGCGGGATGAGGACGTCGACGAGGCCGCGGGCCCGCATCAGTTCCGTGACGGAGTCGCGGCTCTCGCCCGGGACGAGCTGCACCGCGTCGGCGGGGAGGCCGGAGCCGCCGACCGCGTCGCGCAGGACCCGGACGAGCGCGGTGTTGGAGGCGTAGGCGGAGGAGGAGCCGCGCAGCAGGACCGCGTTGCCGGACTTGAGGCAGAGGGCGGCGGCGTCGACGGTGACGTTGGGCCGGGCCTCGTAGATGATGCCGACCACGCCGAGGGGGACCCGGACCTGGCGGAGGTCGATGCCGTTGGGCAGGGTCGAGCCGCGCACCACTTCCCCGACCGGGTCGGGAAGGGCCGCGACGTCCCGTACGTCGGAGGCGATGGCGCGGATGCGGTCCGGGGTGAGGGTCAGGCGGTCGATGATGCCTTCGCTCGTCCCGGCCTCGCGGGCGCGTTCGACGTCCTTCGCGTTGGCCTCGACGATCTCGGCGGTGCGCACTTCGAGGGCGTCGGCGATGGCCAGCAGCGCGTCGTCCTTGGCCGCGCGCGGGAGGGGCGCGATGTCGGCGGCGGCGGCGCGGGCCCGGTAGGCGGCCTGCGTGACCGGGGAGAGGTTGTCGTAGGGCGAGAGCGTGGTCATGCCCGCAGAGTAATGCGCGCTCTGCGGGCATCCGTCACGTATCCCGTGATGCGAGACGGCAGCCCGCAGGCCGGACGCCTCTCCGGGGACACGGCCCACCGGGCGTCGGACGCCTCTCCGGGGACACGGACGGCCGCGCGTCGGACGCCTCCCGTGCTGACGGCAGCGCTGCCGTCAGTACGGGTGGACCCCCACAGGGGCGGCGGGCGGCGGGCCGTAGCCCTCGGCGACCCGCAGGTGGTAGGTCTGGCGGTCGATGACTTCGAGGCCGACGATCTCCCAGGGCGGGAGCCGGGCGCTGGAGCGGTGCTCGCCCCACAGCCGCAGCGCGACGGCGGCCGCGTCGTGCAGGTCGCGCGCCTCTTCCCAGTAGCGGATCTCGGCGTGGTCGCCTGCGTAGCGGCTGGTCAGCAGGAAGGGATGGTCGTGCGCGAGCTGTTCCAGGCCGCGTCTGACCTCCCCCAGCGGAGTCTCGGTGCCCGAGACGCTGAGGGTGATGTGCCAGAGCCTCGACTGCGGGGACTCCTCCTTCGCCGTCGTGACCGGCTCCCGTTCGGCGGCGTCGGACGCGAGGGGTGTGCGGTCGACATCCGCCCCCGCTCCGACACTCGTCAGGGCGCGGTTGGCCGTGCCTCGGGGCGGCGCCCCCGGGCGCGCTCGTCTCACCGGCGGCCTCCTGTGTGTGTTGCTGTGCGGTTCCCCTGTTTCCCCACTACAAAGTGGACCAGTCCACAGCCGGGCGTGGGGTGGTTTTGGTGAAGGTCCCCGCCGAAGAGCCGGACTTTCAGCCGTTTCAGGGGGTGAGGCGCGGCGTGAGGATGACCAGGTCGTCCCTGTGTACGACCTCGCGCTCGTAGGCGGGTCCCAGTTCACGGGCCAGATCCCGGGTGGAGCGGCCGAGCAGCTGGGGGATCTCCTTGGCGTCGAAGTTGACGAGTCCGCGGGCGATGGGGGTGCCGTGCGGATCGCGCAGTTCGACCGGGTCGCCCGCGCTGAACTCGCCCTCGACGCCGGAGATTCCGGCGGGCAGCAGCGAGGTGCGCCGTTCCACGACGGCCCGTACGGCGCCGTCGTCGAGGGTGAGCGCGCCCTGCGGGGTGGAGGCGTGGGCCAGCCACAGGAGCCGGTCGGCGGAGCGGCGGCCCGTGCGGTGGAAGTACGTTCCGGTGTCGCGGCCCGCGAGGGCGTCGGCGGCGCGGCTGGCGGAGGTGAGGACGACGGGGACCCCGGCAGCGGTGGCGATGTTGGCGGCCTCGACCTTGGTGACCATGCCGCCGGTGCCCACGCCCGCCTTCCCGGCGCTGCCGATGGTGACACCGGCCAGGTCGTCGGGGCCGGTGACCTCGGCGATCCGGGAGGCGCCCGGGGTGCCGGGGGGTCCGTCGTAGAGGCCGTCCACGTCGGAGAGCAGGACGAGGAGATCGGCGTGGACGAGGTGGGCGACGAGGGCGGCGAGCCGGTCGTTGTCGCCGAAGCGGATCTCGTCGGTGGCGACGGTGTCGTTCTCGTTGACGACGGGGACGGCGCCCATCTCCAGGAGCTTGTCCAGGGTGCTGTAGGCGTTGCGGTAGTGCCCGCGGCGGCTGGTGTCGTCGGCGGTCAGGAGGACCTGGCCGACGCGGACGCCGTAGCGGGCGAAGGAGGCGGTGTAGCGGGCCACGAGGAGGCCCTGTCCGACGCTGGCGGCGGCCTGCTGACGGGCGAGGTCCTTGGGCCGGCGGACGAGGCCGAGCGGGGCGAGTCCGGCGGCGATGGCGCCGCTGGAGACGAGGACGACCTCGCGTTCGCCACCGTCCCTGACCTTGGCCAGGACGTCGACGAGCGCGTCGACCCGGTCGGCGTCGAGACCGCCCGAGGCTGTGGTGAGCGAGGAGGAGCCGACCTTGACGACGACTCTGCGGGCGCCGGTCACCGCCGACTCGCGGTGCGACGGCCTCTGCTCTGCCACGTGGTTCCTCGCTCTGGATCGCCCCGGTGTCCGACGGGGGCGTCGCAGCCGGCCGGCCGGTGCCGCCCCCCGGCACGTCACAGTACGCGAGCGGCCGCCCCCGCCGCCTGCCCGTTCCGCTCGCTGGACGTCCGGGGAGGTCCAGGGACGTCCGGGGAGGTCCAGGGACATCCGGGGACGTCCGCCGACGGCCGGGACGTCCGGCGGGGGGTGCGGGCGGCGGGGCGGCCGGTGGGCTCAGCTCTGCTGCTCGTCCTTGACGGCGAGCATCCGGTCGACGACCCGGGCGGAAGCGCGGCCGTCGGAGGGCTCGCAGAAGTCGACCCGGAACTGGGCGTACTTCTCCTGGTACTCCTCGCTGACCGCGTCGATGTTCCGGATCGCGGAGACCAGGTCCTCGGAGGTCTTGATCAGCGGGCCGGGGGCGCGGGAGGTGAAGTCGAAGTAGAAGCCGCGCAGGGTGTCGCGGTAGTGCTCCAGGTCGTACGTGAAGAAGAGCATCGGGCGCCCGGAGTGCGCGAAGTCGAACAGCACCGAGGAGTAGTCCGTGATCATCACGTCGGCGATCAGGTAGAGGTCGGCGATGTCCGGGTAGTACGTGACGTCGTAGACGAAGCCCTGCCCGGCGCCGGGGATGGAGTCGAGGACCTTGTGGTGCTTGCGGTAGAGCAGCACGTGGTCCTCGCCGAGCTCGCGCTGGGCGGCCTCGACGTCGATCCGGTTGTCGAGCTTGAAGCGGCGTCCGCCGTAGCGCTGGTCGTCGCGCCAGGTGGGTGCGTACAGGACGACCTTCTTGCCCGCGGGGATGCCGAGCTTCTCCCGTACGGCCGCGGCGCGCTTGACGCGGTCGGGGGCGTGGAAGACGTCGTTGCGCGGGTAGCCCGCCTCCAGGACCTCGCACTGGAGGCGGAAGGAGTTGGTCATGATGGGGGTGGTGAAGGCGTTCGGCGTGATGAACAGGCTGTACTGGCGCGAGCGCTGCGGCAGGCTCGCGATGTAGGCCAGGTTCGCCTTCGGAGTGCCGAGGAGGTCGGCGCCGATACGCTTGAGCGGTGTGCCGTGCCAGGTCTGGACGACGACCTGCCCCTCGCGGCGGACGAACCACTCGCGGATGCCGCCGTTGGTGACGACGTACCGGCTGCGGGCCAGTGCCTCGTACCACTCCTTGCTGCCCCACTCGACGCCCCGGACACCGGGCGGCAGCACGACCTGCTGGTCGTGGACCATCGCGATGTGCTCGACCTCGGTGCCGCGCCGCTTGAGCTCCTCGTAGACCGCGCGGGGCGAGTCGGAGAACTGCTTGCCGCCGAAGCTGTTGTACAGGACGGCCTCGCGCAGCGGCAGTCGGCGCTGCTCGGGGGTGTAGACGTCGCGCATCAGCCGCTGGCGGTACGCGCCGCGCAGCTCCGGGGCGAGGACCGGGCCGGACTCCACGAAGATCCGGTCGAAGTCGACCCGCTCGACGGTGTACGTGCGGTGCTCCCCGCGGTGGGCCAGCGGGAGCATGCCGACGAGGTCGGGGCGGACGGTGACGGGCAGGTCGCGGGTGTGGTCCCACTCGGTGGTGCGGCGCAGCCGCGGCATCCAGCGGCCGGCCCGCAGCGGCACGGTGCCCTCGTAGGTGGGCATGGTGTCCGGGCGCAGCCGGGCGGTGAAGCGGCCGTCGGCGAACTCCGCGGACAGCGGGCGGTCCTCGTTGCGGCCGGTGTGGCGCAGGACCATCTTCATCTGCTCGGCGGGGCCGGTGTAGACGCCGGAGAGGACGAGTTCGCCGTCGGCGCTCCACTCGACGCTGTCGACGACCGGCTGGACCGTGCGGACCTGCGGGGTGAAGTTGCCGGCGCCGTCGGTGAGGATCGCGAGCTCGCGGCCCTCGGGCAGCGCGTGTACGCCGGTGACGGGGCCGGTGCCGTTGGTGGCCCGGCGGGTGCTGCCGTCGGCGAAGACGATGAGCGTGCGGTACTTGACGGCCTTGCCGGGCCGTACGCCGTCGACGGGCAGGTCGGCCAGGGGCAGCCGGGCGGTGTGGCGGAGCCAGCCGTCGGCGCCGGTCTCGCCCTGCTGGAGCGGGAGGTCGGTGGCGAAGCCGCTGGGCTCGTGGTCGATGCGCAGGGCGGTGGGGTACTTGCCCGCGGGGGTGGTGACGCGGGAGCGCAGGGTGACGGTGAGGGTGTCGCCGTCGGCCTCCTGCGCAATGACCTCGGCCGGGACGACGTCCACGGACAGCCTCAGCCGGTTGCGGTCGAAGCCGGCGACGAGGCGGACGCCGTCGTCGAGGGTCCGGGTGAGGCTGTGTCCGGCCGCGCCCGCGTTGTTCTTGGTGATGCTGCCGACGGACATGCCGCCGGGGCGCGGGATGCCGAGGCCCAGGCGCCAGGTACCGGGCTGCCACTGGCCGCGCACGCGGAGGCGGGACGGGTCGACGGCGATCTCGAAGCCGGACCAGTCGTAGTTGTGCAGGGCGCCCTTGGCCTCGGCGGTGGCGCGGGGCTCCATGACCGTGCGCAGCCGCAGCGGGAGGGTGGAGCGGCTGCCCTGACGGCGGAGCACGGCGACGCGCAGCGAGCGCTTGCCGGTGGCCGAGGGGACGTTGGGGATGTAGGCGTAGCCCTTGATCTGGAGCTTGCCGTCCTCCCAGGCGAGGTCGAGGAGCTTGCCGCGTACGGGCAGCTCACTGCGGTTGAAGTTGCGCACGGAGGAGGGGAGGGACGAGCTCTCGACGCCGGGCAGCTCGATGCGGGCGCGCCGCAGGCCGCGGACGGAGAAGGCTCCCGGGTTCTCCCGCTCGTAGTGCAGCAGGTCGGCCAGTTCGTCGCCGCGCCCGCTGGCCGCCAGGTGCCACTTGACCCGGGCCATCGGGGAGAACTGCCGGACGACCTTCGGGGCGGCCTGGGCCAGGAAGTCCTTGGCCGCCCGGTGGAATTCGGGGCGCTCCTCGACCGGAGTCTCCGGGAAGTACTTCATGAGCCGGCTGAGCTCGTCGGGGATCGCTTCGAGGGACGCCACGGGGGGAAGGCCTTTCCGGGGGGACGTGCGGATACTGAACCCCAGGGATACGGGGCGTTAATGAGACGTGTTCAACCGTCTCATGGTTGCCCCACAGTATGACGTGAGACCTCTCACAGACGAACCCGCCCCGGGTGGCGCCCGGGGCGGGGAGGGGTGTTCGAGCGCTGCCCGGGAGCCCCGGTGTCCGGTCCGCCGGGCCCGCGGGGAGAGCCGGTCAGGCGCGGTGCGCGCGGGGCGCGCGCAGAGCGCTGAGCACCGCCCGGCGGGCCCGGTGGACCAGCCGCCGGGTGAAGGACGAGCGGGACCGGTGCGGCGGCGCCTCGATCCGCCGCCCGCCGACCCATTCCGTGACGGTCACCTCATAGGCACTGTCGGGGAGCACGGAACTCTCGCCGAAGTGCGGGTAGGCGAGGTGCGGGCGGGGCGGGTTTCCCCGGCGGACGACCTCGGGCTCCCTCTTGTCGCGCAGGAAGGCGGCGATGTCCAGGAGCAGGTCGAGCCGGCCCGCGGCCAGGCACATCAGCCGCAGCCGTTCGTTCACCTTGAGGTTGCGGCCGAGTCCGGGCGTCCAGTACGCCTGCATCAAGGGGGCGGCCAGCGCCATCTTCCGCTCCCGGACGCGGGCCTTCTGCTTCACCAGCCCGGGGCCGAACTGCGGCAGCAGGGTGATGACGAAGGGGCGCACCATCAAGGCGTCGCGCCGGGGGCCCGGGGGCACGTACGCGGCGATGAGCCCCATGAGGGCGCGGGCCGAGTCGAAGCGGCGCTCGAAGCCGCCCTTCTTGGTCATCTGGTTGCGGTCCTCGCGGCCCACCAGGTAGTAGCAGGTGTAGTCGGCGACGACGGAGACGCCGCTGCCCCGCAGATACGCCTCCATCGTGAACAGGGCGTCCTCGCCCGTCTTGAGCTTCTCGTCGAAGGACATGCCGAGGCGTACGAGGAGATCGCGCCGGAACAGTTTCTGGGCGCTCAGGGTGAACTTGATGTTGGAGGAGTAGAGGTCGGCGCGCTCGACGGTCTGCTTCCACATCGACTTGGCGGCACCGCGGTTGACCCCGACGATCTTTCCGAGCACCACGTCCGTGCCCGCCCGGTCCCCCATGGCGACCATGCGCTCCAGGGCTTCCTCGCCGAAGTAGTCGTCCGCGTCGAGGAAGAAGACGTACCGGCCGCGGGCGAGGTCGAGACCCCGGTTGCGCGGGCCACTGGGTCCGCCGGAGTTCGACTGCCGGACGACTCTCGTGGGGATGGCGGTCCGGGCGGCGAACTCCTCCAGGAAGGCGCCCGTGCCGTCGGTGGAGCCGTCGTCGACGGCGACGATCTCCATGCGGTCCGCGCCGATGGTCTGCGCCTCGACGGACTCCAGGCACCGGATCAGGTAGGGCATCGCGTCATACGCCCCGATGATCACACTGACATCGGGCTCGTCGTTCTTCCTGGGCATGTCGGCCATGTGCACCTGTCGATTTGATCACGAGAGGAGGCGAATTGCCCGACTATGCACTTTTTGCGCATCAACATGCCGAACGACCCGTACATCCCCCCCTCGGGAGAGACGTACGGGTCGCGTTCGAGGTTGCCCGCTTTTCAGCCAGTTCGATCAGGCGTACGACGCATGGCCGTACGACCGCTCGGCGCTCAGCGCAGGGACGAGGTCCCCTCGGCGAGAGCGGTCTCCGCCTCGCCCTCCGCCGCGTCGGCCTCCGGAGCGTCCGGGTCGGCCGTGGCGTCCGCCTCGACGGCAGCCTCCGGATCGCCGGTTCCGACGCCACTGGTGACGGCCTCCGCGTCCGGGACCGCCACGGCCTGCTCCCCGATCCGCTGCGCGACGGCCAGGTTACGGGCCTCGGCCTTAGACGCCAGCGCCCGTACGGCGGCGTTGAACTGCTCCATGGAGGTCGGCTCGTCCGGCCCCAGCAGGTAGGTCTTCAGCTCCCGACGGGCGTCCGCCAGCGTGTCCGCCGCCGGATCGGCCACCGCGGCCAGCAGCGTGTCGAGCTCCTCGGCGCCGTTGGACAGGATGACCGCCGCACGCACCGCGGTGTTCTGCCGCTTGAACTCCTCGGCTCCCAGCGCGGCCGAATCGGTGACCGCGTACGGCTTGCCACTCGCGATGAAGTCGGAGACCACACTGGAGATGTCCGAAACCATGGCGTCGGACTCGTTGAAGCAGTCGTACAGCTTGGGCTGCGCGCCGGTCACCGTACGGTGCTCCCACCAGCCGAAGGAGCGCCAGTAGGCATCGTTCCACTCGGCCCTCAGCGTCGCGGTCTCCGCCTCGCGGACCGGGTCGCCGAGCGAGAGCCGCGACTCCTCCGCGTCGTCACCGCCCGAGCGGCCGGTGGCCGCGAGCTGCGCGAGCCGCGCCTCGATCCGGCTGAGCTCGGCCCGGGCGGCGCTCTGTCCGGCAGCGGCCGCGGAGGCTTCCCGCGCCCAGCGGGGCTCCGCCGCGCGCTCGGCGGCGGCCTTCTGCAGCATCGCCCGGATCCGCGCGTCGACGGCCTTGGCCTTGGCGCTGCGGATGCCGGTGAAGGGGTGCGGCTTGTAGATGATCCGGACCGGGTCGGCGGCGTTCAGCAGCCGGCGCACGATGTTCTCGCCCGCCAGCAGCAGGGAGGTGTTGCCCGGGTTGTCGTCCCAGCCCTCCCAGGTGGGCGCGTACAGCACGGTCGGGATCGGGTTCTTGGCCGCGCCCGTCCAGCTCTTGATGGGCTCCAGCTGCGGGCGTCCGACCTCGACGATGTCCTCGTCGCGGATCCCCACATCGGCCAGCGCGTAGCGGTCACGGCCGGCCCGGCCCGCCGTCCACACCTCGTCGTACACCTTGGAGTAGGGGTTCACACTGGCGAGCTTGTCGCTGTCGCCGTGGCCGATGAAGACGTGCTTCATGGTCGGGACGCGCAGGATGTGGATGTTCTTGCCCACGTTCGCGGGGTAGAGGCAGACCCGCACCGTGGAGAGGTCCAGGTTCATCAGGTGGGTCCCCGCCGGGACGCAGAGCACCGGGACCGAGGTCTCGGCGAGCTGCGGGACGAGACCGCGCTCCCGCATGATGATCAGCGGGCGGCCCTCGACCCGGCTCATGGTCTCCAGCCACATGTTGCCCTGGTAGGCGGACTCGTTGGAGCCGGAGAAGTAGAGCACCACGGTCGGCTGATAGTCACGCAGCCAGCTGTCGACGGCCTTGAGCACGGCGGGGGCCGGAGGAGCCAGCCGACCGCGGCGCACGTACGGGACGAGCAGCGCGAGGTAGAGCAGGGCCAGCAGCAGCGTCAGGCCGATGCCGACGTAACCGACGACGTCCTCACCGGTCCCGGCGGCGATCAGCACGCCCACCACGGCCGGGATGTCGAGGTGCAGCATCTTCTCCGCGGAGCGCCGCGTCAGCACGCCGGGCGGGGCGTCGGGGATACGGACCGCGTGCAGGTCCACGTTGCGGGTGACGACCGGCATGGTGCGGCGGAGCCGGATCAGGGTCGTCATGGCCCCGTGCGGCGCCTGGAGACCGTAGAAGAGCAGGAAGCAGGCCACCGCGGCGTAGAAGAGCGGCGTCTCGGCGAGATCCAGGCGGGCCAGCAGGAGGATGACCATCAGCTGCCGGAGCAGGAAGCGGATCGACAGCCCGGCCCGCACCTTGCCCAGGCGGTTGATCAGATAGCTCCCCCGCTGGTGGAGATACCAGTCGGCGGCGTACGTGACAGCGGCGGCCGCCGCGAAGAACCAGATGTGAGGCATGAGCGCGGCGAGCATGACGCAGGGATATCCCAGCCCCATCAACAACGCTGCCGCCAGTTCCGACCTGCTGCCCACACGGGCCAGGCGAATGGCTGTCGAGATCACGAGGAACCTGCTCCAGGGGGTGCCGGTTGATTCACGTATTGGCGGAAATGTGAAGGTGCGGCTTCACGCATTCGGGCCTCTGCCGTCGCGTGGAGCGACGGACAGAGGCCCGGAAAAGCACATTTGTCAAGAATTATTACACATCTGCCTGGCGGTCCAGCACGGAGGCGAGGGCCTGCTCGAAGCCCGAGGACTCGGCGGCGCCCGCCGTCGGGTCCTGCTGCCGTACGTCGATGACATGGCCGGTCAGCTCGGAGAGCAGAACGTCGAGCGAGGTGCGCGCGACGGCCTCGGAGGAGAGCAGCGAACCCTCGGGCTCCTGACCGAACGCCTTGGTCCGCATCGGCGTCGCGGTGCGCTCCGGATTGACGCAGTTGACCCGGATGCCCTCGCCCGCCCACTCGTCGGCGAGCGCCTGGGTGAGGTTGACCATGGCGGCCTTGGTGGAGGAGTAGAGGCTGTACTCGGCGCGGCCCCGGGTGTAGCTGCTGGAGGTGTAGAGCAGCAGCTGGCCCTGGGTCTCCGCCAGGTACTTGTACGAGGCGCGGGCGATCTGGACGGGCGCCAGGTAGTTGACGTTCAGCGCTTCCTGGATCGTCGTGTTGTCGGTCTCGGCCAGCTTGCCGATGCGCAGCACGCCCGCGGTGTTGATGACGTAGTCGACACGGCCGGTCTCGCCGTACGCCGTGGAGAGCGCGTCGTCCACGTGCTCCGGGTTCTCCACGTGCGTTCCCGTGGTGGAGCGGCCCAGGGCGTAGACCTTCGCGCCGTAGCTCTCGGCGAGGGCGGCGATGTCGGCGCCGATGCCGTACGAGCCGCCGAAGACCACGAGCGTCTTGCCCGTGAGCAGCTCCCGGTAGGCGGCCTCGTCGGCCTGGCGCGGGGCGGCGGTGGAGGCGAGCTGGAAGAGCTTGTCGGTGATGAAGACGTCGACCGGCTGGGTCACCTTCATGTTGTACTCGTCGCCCGCGACCACGTAGATCGGCACGTCGGGGAGGTACTTGAGGACCACCGAACAGTCGTCGGTCGCCTGGAAGTTGGGGTCCCCCGCCGCGACCTCGTACGCCTTGCGGATCGTGGAGAGCTTGAAGGCCTGCGGCGTCTGGCCGCGGCGCAGCCGGGAGCGGTCGGGCACGTCGGTGATGAACTCGCCGTCCTCGCCGTGCGTTCGCGTCACGATGATCGTGTCCGCGGACGGGATGGCGACGTCGACGGCCTGGTAGCGCTCCAGCGCCTCGACACAGTCCGTGATGACGCGCTGTGACAGCAGGGGACGCACCGCGTCGTGGAAGAGGACGTTGCGGTCCTCGCCCTCGGCGAGACCCTCGCCGAGGGCCGCGATGGCGCGCTCGGTGGTCTCGTTGCGGGTGTTGCCGCCCTCGATGATCCGGGTGACCTTGCTCAGACCGGCCTTCGCGACGATCTTCTCGACGTCGGGGACGAACCCGGGGGCCATCAGCACGATGACGTCGTCGATGCTCTCGGCGTTCTCGAAGATGGTCAGCGTGTGCTCGATGACAGCCTTGCCTGCGATCTTCAGCAGCTGCTTGGGGATCGAGAGGCCGACGCGCTGGCCGGTGCCACCGGCGAGCACGACCGCTGTGGTCCGGGGCTTGGCTTCATGCGGCACAGACACAGACGACCTACCTTGCTATGACAGGGGGAACAGTGTGATGGTCGCACTCTCCGTGACCGTCTCGCAAGGTGGACGTCATCCGTCGCTAGCCCTGCGGATACCCGCAGTTCACCCTCTGGCCAGGGAGGTTGGGCGGTGCGGGAGTGTTGCGCGGGGTGACCGACCCCACAGATGTGTTGCGTAATCGGCACATGAGCAGCACGTTCACCCGGTGTGACCGGGAGAGGCCCCGGGCGCCCGGTGCCGAGGCTACCGGACGGCCCGCCTCCGCAGAGACGGGCCGTGGAGCGCAGCGCTTAGAAGGGGTCGAACTCGTCGTATTCCTTCTGCGCGTCGTCGCGCTCGGCCTCGCGGTCCTTGCGGCGCTGCGCCGCGGGGCGCGGGGCCTCCATGCGGTGGTCCTCGCCGCGGCGGCCGAGCATCTCCGCACCGGCCTGCATGGTCGGCTCCCAGTCGAAGACGACCGCGTTGTCCTCGGGGCCGATCGCGACACCGTCGCCGGGCCGGGCACCTGCCTTGACCAGTTCGCCCTCGACGCCGAGGCGGTTGAGCCGGTCGGCGAGGTAGCCGACGGCCTCGTCGTTGTTGAAGTCGGTCTGGCGCACCCAGCGCTCGGGCTTCTCGCCGCGCACCCGGTAGAGGTCCTCGCCCTCGGCGGTGACCGTGAAGCCCGCGTCGTCGACGGCCTTGGGGCGGATGACGATGCGGGTCGCCTCCTCCTTCGGCTTGGTGGCGCGCGCCTCGGCGATGATCCCGGCGAGCGCGTAGCTCAGCTCGTTGAGGCCCTTGTGGGCGATCGCGGAGACCTCGAAGACGCGGTAGCCGCGGGCTTCCAGGTCGGGGCGGATCATGTCGGCGAGGTCCTGGCCGTCGGGGATGTCGACCTTGTTGAGGGCGACGATGCGGGGCCGGTCCTCCAGCCCGCCGTACTGGCGCAGCTCCTCCTCGATGATGTCGAGGTCGGAGACGGGGTCGCGGTCGGACTCCAGGGTGGCGGTGTCCAGGACGTGCACGAGCACCGAGCAGCGCTCGACGTGCCGCAGGAACTCCAGGCCGAGGCCCTTGCCCTGGCTGGCGCCCGGGATGAGGCCCGGGACGTCGGCGATGGTGTAGACGGTCGAACCGGCGGTGACGACGCCGAGGTTCGGTACGAGGGTGGTGAACGGGTAGTCCGCGATCTTCGGCTTGGCCGCGGAGAGCACCGAGATCAGGGAGGACTTGCCCGCGCTCGGGTAGCCGACGAGGGCCACGTCGGCGACGGTCTTGAGCTCCAGGACGATGTCGCGGCTCTCGCCCGGCTCACCGAGCAGCGCGAAGCCGGGGGCCTTGCGGCGGGCCGAGGCCAGCGCGGCGTTGCCGAGGCCGCCGCGGCCGCCTTGGCCGGCCACGAAGGTGGTGCCCTGGCCGATGAGGTCGGCGAGGACGTTCCCGGCCTTGTCGAGGACGACGGTGCCGTCCGGGACGGGCAGGACCAGGTCCTGGCCGTCCTTGCCGGAACGGTTGTCGCCGGCGCCCGGCTGGCCGTTGGTGGCCTTGCGGTGGGGGTGGTGGTGGTAGTCGAGCAGCGTGGTCACGGACTGCTCGACGACGAGGATCACATCGCCGCCGCGTCCGCCGTTGCCCCCGTCGGGGCCGCCCAGCGGCTTGAACTTCTCACGGTGTACGGAGGCGCAGCCGTGGCCTCCGTTACCCGCGGCGGCATGCAGCTCGACGCGGTCCACGAAGGTGGTCATGGTGGGTGCCTCCAGATGACAGGTGCAGGTACTGCGGAAAAAGCGGAAGGGTCTCTGTCGTAACACGCCGAGGGCGGACCCGCTTCCCCGTGCGCCGGGAAAGCTGAGATCCGCCCTCGGAAGGTGCTGTGTGCCGTTCTGCGCGCGTCGAGAGAACTCAGACGGCGAGCGGAACGATGTTCACGACCTTGCGGCCGCGGTGCGTGCCGAACTCCACCGCACCGGCGGTCAGCGCGAACAGCGTGTCGTCGCCGCCACGGCCGACGCCCGCGCCGGGGTGGAAGTGGGTGCCGCGCTGGCGGACCAGGATCTCACCGGCGTTGACGGCCTGACCGCCGAAGCGCTTCACGCCGAGCCGCTGAGCATTGGAATCGCGCCCGTTCCGAGTGGACGATGCGCCCTTCTTGTGTGCCATGTGTTCTCAGTCCCTTACTTCGCAGCCGTGGGGATACCGGTGACCTTGATCGCCGTGTACTGCTGGCGGTGACCCTGGCGGCGGCGGTAGCCGGTCTTGTTCTTGTAGCGAAGGATGTCGATCTTCGCGCCCTTGTGGTGGTCCACGATCTCGGCCGTGACCTTGATGCCGTCCAGCACCCACGGGTCGCTGGTGACCGAGTCACCGTCGACAACGAGCAGGGTCGAGAGCTCGACCGTGTCGCCAACCTTGGCAGTGGAAATCTTGTCAACCTCAACGATGTCGCCGACAGCAACCTTGTGCTGGCGACCACCGCTGCGCACGATGGCGTACACGCGGATCTCTCTCTCGCTCGGAACGGAACCCCTGATGCCAGCCGCCCGCACGGGCCGGGGCCCGTGTCGATCCGGAAGGATGAGCGGCCTCTCCCGACGGACGGCGCGAACACCGACCGTGACCGGGAGGGATGTGCTCAGGGGTAGGCGCGTTAAGGAAACACACCGAGGGTCAAGGTTACGGGGCGGGGGTGTGGGGGTCAAACCGGGACGGGAAGAGTCCCAGGTGCTGCGCCGACCCTACGGAGTCCGCCCTTCGAGCTCCGGCGTCATACCTCTCGGCGAGGTCATCCCGCCCTGCCCTCAGCACCGCTTGAGGGCAGATCCTTGATGACCGGTGAGCACATGTGGGGTCCATGTAATGTTTCCGCGGAGCCACAGGAAACGCATCGTTTCCCTTCACCACCACCAATATCCGCGGTAGTTGAGGGAAATACGCGTTTCCTATCGATACATCCCCGAAAGGAGGGATGTGCGTTTTGGCTCGCGGCGCGGCTGCTCTTGGGGGGAGGCAGCGCTGGAGGTATCGGATGGGTCGCGTCGTGGCACCGGTCCCCTCGATCAAGACGTTTCCGGGGTCACGACCGTACGAGCGCACCTCCGGATATCCAGCAGGAGAGCACCGCACCTCTCTGTGAACGAAAGGCAGCATCATGATTTCCGCACGACGCGCGGTCGCCACCGGTGTGGCGGCCGCCGCCTGCGTCGCGGGGGCAGTCACCGTGGCCCATGCGCAGGAACCCCGAAGCGGGTCCGCGGCGGCCGTCGCGAACGAGCTTCCCCCGTACGCCGTCGAGGACTTCGCCTACCCCGGCGCGGCCGGGATCGAGGCGGACCTCGGCATCGTCCTCAAGCGCGGCGACGGTCACATCACCCTCGCGGACTGCGCCCCCGGCGGGAGCTTCCTGGAGGTGTACTCGCGTGACAAGGGCCGGATCTGCTTCAACGTCACGGGGGCGACGGGCCGACTCACCCTGGAGATCCCCACGGTCTACGGCATCAAGGGCGCGGCGTCGCACGCGACCGACGTCACGCTGACCGCCGCGAACGACGAGCAGAACGTCTCCGTCGCGAAGAACGAGTGGAAGGGCGTCGGCGAAAGCGCGGACCCGGAGGGCCGGGACCACGTCCTGGTGGAACTCTCCACCTCGTCCTAACACGCTCGACCTGTGCACCGGCCCTCCTCGGAGGCCCGCTGCCGGGTCTGCTTCTCAGCTTCTCAGCCTTCTACGCTCCGATCGGCAAGGAACACATCACATGCACTTGAGACGGCCTCTTCGCTCACGGTTCTTCGTCGGACTCGCCGCGGCCTCGGCAGTCGGCGCCCTCACTCTCTCCTCCCCCGCGACGGCCGTGATCGGTGACGGGGTCACCGACGACACGTACACGTTCGCCGCGCACCTGAGCATCGGTGAAGGGGACGCGAAGCGCGCCTGCACCGGTTCGCTGGTCGACGCCCAGTGGATCCTGACCGCGAGCAGTTGTTTCGCGGCCGCCGGGCAGCCCGCATACCCGATACCCGCCGGCGCCCCGGCGCTGAAGACCACCGCGACCATCGGGCGTACACACCTGACCGGTACCGGTGGCCAGGTCGTCGAGGTCACCGAGCTCGTCCCGCGCTCCGACCGCGACCTGGTGATGGCCAAGCTGGCCCGCCCCGTGACCGACATCGCCCCGGTCCTTCTGGCGGACTCGGCCCCGGTGGACGGCGAGAGCCTGCGGGCCCTGGGCTACGGGCGCACCGCGACGGCCTGGGTTCCCGACCGGCTGCACGCGGGGGCGTTCGCCGTGACCGCGACCGGTGCGACGACGGTGGCCGTCACCCGTGACGGAGGCACGATCTGCAAGGGGGACGCGGGCGGCCCCGCCCTGCGGGAGCAGGACGGCAAGGTCCTGCTCGCCGCCGTCCACAGCGCCTCCTGGCAAGCGGGCTGCTTCGGGTCCGACGCGACTCGGGGCGACGCCGTCGAGACCCGCACCGACGATGTCATCGAATGGGTCACCCAGGTCCGCGGACTGCCGCAGGGCTCCCAGGCAGCCTCCGGCGACTTCAACGGCGACGGCCGCGAGGACATCGCCGCGTTCTACGACAACGGCACCTCCACCACGGGCAAGAACCGGGTGTCGCTCTTCGCCTTCTACGGCACCGCCTCGGGCTTCGGCGAGCCCGAGAAGGTGTGGAGCACGCCGGGCGGCTTCACCTGGAGCAAGAGCCGGCTGACCTCGGGTGACTACACCGGCGACGGCAAGGACGACATAGCGGTCCTGTACGACACCGGGTCGTCCGAAACCGGCAACATCACCTCGCTCTACACCTTCGCCAGCACCGGCGCCGGCTTCCGCGCACCGCAGAAGACCTGGACCACGACCGGCGGGTTCACCTGGAGCAAGAGCAAGGTCACCTCCGGCGACTACAACGGAGACGGCAAGGACGACGTCGCCGTCCTCTACGACACCGGCACGTCCGACACCGGCAACGTGTCCTCCCTCTACACCTTCACCAGCAACGGAACCACCTTCGACAACCCGCGCAAGACCTGGACCACCACCGGCGGGTTCACCTGGAGCAAGAGCAAGGTCACCTCCGGCGACTACAACGGAGACGGCAAGGACGACGTCGCCGTCCTCTACGACACCGGCACGTCCGACACCGGCAACGTGTCCTCCCTCTACACCTTCACCAGCAACGGAACCACCTTCGACAACCCGCGCAAGACCTGGACCACCACCGGCGGGTTCACCTGGAGCAAGAGCAAGGTCACCTCCGGCGACTACAACGGAGACGGCAAGGACGACGTCGCCGTCCTCTACAACCGCGGCACCTCGGAGACCGGTGTGCGCCAGGCCGCCCTCTTCACCTTCACCAGCAACGGCACGGTCTTCGCCGCACCCAAGGAGGTGTGGACCAGCACCGGTTCCTTCACCTGGGAAGCGAGCCAGCCCGTGTCCGGTGACTTCAACAAGGACGGCAAGGACGACATCGGGGTCCTCTACCGCGCCGGGACCACTCCCGACGGCCGCCGGATCGACACCGTGTTCACGTTCTCCAGCACCGGAACCGGCGTCAAGGCACCGGTGAAGCACTGGATGGGCCCCATCATCTGACAGCTCACTCCAGCGAACGGGCCGGTGGGCAGGGCCTTTATGCTTTCCGGGCGCATCAGCTCTCCGAAAGGCATATGCCGTGAACTACAGGGTCCAGCCCACCGCCCAGGTCGACGAGACCGCCGAGATCGGGGACGGCTCCAGCGTCTGGGAGCTGGCGCAGATCCGCGAGGGAGCCAAGCTCGGTGAGGGCTGCGTCGTCGGCCGCGGTGCCTATGTCGGCACGGGTGTGCGCATCGGTGCCAACGTGAAGCTGCAGAACTACGCTCTCGTGTACGAGCCCGCCGAGCTCGGCGACGGCGTCTTCGTCGGCCCCGCCGTCGTCCTCACCAACGATCACAACCCGCGCTCGGTCGACCCGGACGGCAAGCAGAAGCGCGGCGGCGACTGGGAAGCCGTCGGCGTGAAGGTCGCCGAGGGCGCCTCGCTCGGCGCCCGGTCGGTCTGCGTCGCGCCGGTCCGGATCGGTCGGTGGGCGATGGTCGCGGCCGGCGCCGTGGTCACCAAGGACGTCCCGGACTTCGGACTGGTCGTCGGCGTGCCCGCCCGGCAGATCGGCTGGGTCGGCCGCAGCGGGGTCCGGCTGGTCGAGCGGGAGGGCGAGCCGGGGCTGTGGGAGTGCCCGCAGAGCGCTGCGCTGTACGACGAGAAGGACGGCGTGCTCAGGGAGCGCCACGGCTAGGGCGTGTCCGGCGGATCAGGGCCGGACGCGCCCCTGGGCCGATGCGTCCCCTGCATCCGGCGTTTCGGGAAGAAGTGCGCCCACACACCCGCTCATCCTTTGATCAGCCCAGAACATGAGCTTTTCTGACATAAGCGTTCGATAGTCTGATGGGTGCTGCACCGCGAGGATGCGCGCCCTGGCGGAGACGGCCGTTTCGTGGAGCCAGGTGACCGAGTGAAAGGAAGTCGATGAACAGCCACGTGCTCTATCTCGCTCTTGGCAGCTATCGCGTACTTGCTGCACACGAGCACGTGAAGAGGCTGGCCACGTCGGGAAGCCAGGTCGTTCTGGCTGCTCCGGACACGGACGCGTGGTCGGACGTCCTGTCGGACCTCTCCGGCATCGAGGGCGTAGAGATCATCCGCCTGTCGCCTGATGCCCAGGGCTCTGTCCAGCGGTCGGCCAAGCGCCTGACGTCCGGCGCTGCCGCCAGGGTCGACACCATCGTCGCAGGGGACGCGCAGGCGATCCCGGCCGCTTGGCGGCTGGCCAGGCGCAGGCCCGACGTCACCCTGCGGATGGAGCCCTACGACCATGGCGACCGCGTTCCGGAGCCCGCGGACCTCGCAGTGGTCACACCTTGGTACCCCTCGCCCAACAACCCGTACGCCGGCGCCTTCGTGAAGATGGCGACCCGCAGCGTCGCGGACAATTTCGACCGGGTGACAATCCTGCATACCGAGGATTGGTCCGGTCGCGCCGACGCCCCCCTCAACGACGCCATCAAGATCACGACGGACCGTCTGCAGGAGCGCAGGGAACTCGTTCCCGTCCTGGACACACCGGAGGGACGGTTGCTCCGGGTCCCCGTACCGCTGATCCACCGCAAGAACTACGCCCCGTGGCTCGCCGCCCAGGAGCGGGCACTGAAGAACGCCTTGCCCACAGGTCGCATCGAGGCTCCGGTCGTGCACGCGCATGCCGGTATCTACGGCGGCGTGCTGGCCATGCGGCTGGCTCGCGCCGACGCTCGCATCGTCGTCACCGAGCACGCCACTTTCCTGAACAAGGTGTTCTCGCAACCTGCGGCTCGGTCGCTCTACCGCGATGTACTGCAACGAGCCGATGCATTCCTCTGTGTCAGCGCATATCTTCGCGATCAGATCGCGAGAGAATTCCCGGATTTCGCGCACAAGCTGCGCATCGTTCCGAACGTCATCGACTTCGACGCTTTTCCGTCGAGTTCTGAGCGCTCTTCTGATCTGCTCAGCTGGCTGTATGTCGGCCGACTGGTCAAGCACAAGGGTGTGAGTGAGCTCCTGGAGGCCTTCGCCTCGGTCGCGAAGGAGGAGCCCGCCGCGACACTCACCATGGTGGGCAGCGGTTCGCTGGAGGAGACGCTGCGCGCCCGCGGTCTGGAGCTGGGACTGGAAGGCCGCTTTCGCATCGCACCGCCCGTCTCCCCCGACCAGGTCAACGACCTCATGCATCAGCACGACCTTCTGGTGCACGCGAGCAAGATCGAGACGTTCGGCATGACCATCGTTGAGGCGGTAGCCGCGGGCCTGCCGGTCCTGGTCACACGCAGCCGCGGCCCCGAGGAAACCCTTGCCGGGATCGACCGGCAGGCGGGTGCGCTGATGGATGTCGACGACGACCCCCAGGTCATCGTCGACGCGTACTGGCAACTGCGCTCGCGGGTCGGCGAGCTTGACCTTCCCGCCGCACGTGAAAGCCTCCTGCGGCGTTACGGAAGCGCTGCCGTGTCCGAGCAGTTGATGAACGTCTACCTGGACCGGCCGTTGCCACCGACGGTTCCCGAGAGCGCGGAAGCACTGAACGCGGACGACGCGGAAGAGGTCCCGGCGGAGTCCGAAGTGCCGGCCGAATCCCTGGCCGAGGCACCCGTCGGCCGACCCACGCCCGGGGAGCCGGTCGGCCGGGCGGTGCTCCTCGCCCTGGCGCCGCCCAAGGCGCGCCGCGTGGCCGCGTACGCCAACCATCTCGTGGAACGCGGCGTGCACGTGACCGTGGTGACCGCCAAGACGTCCGTGTGGAGCCGGACCCGCATGGATTCCCGGGTTCATTTGGTGAGTATCGAAAAGTCCGAGAAGAAGCTGCGCGTGCCCCGCGGAGAACGCTTCCTGGTCTACCGCGCCCCGCGTGCAGTTCTACGCAAGGCGCGGGCCGCCGCCAAGAAGCGACGGACCACCGTCACACCGGAAATCATGGTGGCCGCTGTGCAACGCACACACACCAAAGCCGCCGACGCTTTCCATAAAAAGATCTTCAACCGCGGGTACGCGGAAATTCGGCCACAGATTCTCTCCCGTATCGCCAAGCGGGACGTCCTGCCGGAGCTTCGACTGGACCTGACCGACCATGTTTTCGTCTGCGACGTCAACAGCACGGTCACTGGCTGGAAGTGGGCGAAGGCCCACCCGAATCTGACGGTGACGACGAATCTCGATCGCGAGCTCTACGCCCCGGTCGAGGGCTGAGTCCACCGGAAACACAAGAAGGTGTGGGCCCCGACCGGATTACGGTCGGGGCCCACACCTTTCGACTTCTGTGGAAGGAGATCCGGCCCGCCCCTCAGGGCTTCGCGACTATCTCCCGCAGACGCTCCTCGAACGGTACGAGAACGGCTTCGCGGGTGTAGGTGTCCGCGTGCCGGCGAGCTGTTTCGCGCTGCTCCGGGTCGAGGTCGCGAGCCGCCTTGCCCGCGGCGATCATGGTCGCCGCCAGGGCCTCGGGGTCAAGGCTGTTCGCGTTGAACCAGAGCGGGTACCCGTCGAGCACGTCCTGGGCGGCGATGCCCGGAGCGTGTACCGAGACGATGGGGTGGCCGAACGCCATGTACTCGAAGATCTTTCCCGAAGTGACGTACTTTCCGCCCCCGGCGAGGAAGACAAGCACATCCGCGTTCTCGTACACCGCCCCCACTTCGGTCTTGGACACCGGACCGCAGTAGCGCAGACCGGTGTCCTCGTCCCCTCGCTCCTCTGCGGCGTCGTCGAGCCCCAGACGCTTCAGGAGTGACTGCGGGCTGTTCTTGAAGAATCCCAGGTGGCCGTGGATCTGCAACTCTGCACCGGCCAGTTCCGGATGCCGCCGCGCGATCCGGAATGCCTCGGCCATCTCCTCGACCGGTTGCTTCGCGGTGAGCGTGCCGAGGTAGGAGAACGTGAGGGGCTTCTCCGGGTCGTCCGGGCCGGCGGTTTCGGACGGGGTTCCGGCGCGGGTGCCCGATCCCTCCGGGATCACATCTGCGTCCCAGCCGTTCGGGACCACCATCATCCGGTCCGCCACCTCCGGGTAGCGCTCCGCATGCCATCCCCGTAGCGCCTCATTGACGAAGACCGATGCGGACGCGCGCTCCAGAGCCTTCTTCTCCCAGCTCCAGGCAATGTCGCCCTCAGGGAAGGCAGGCTCGTCGTTGAACAGGTCCAGCGTCCACGAATCCCGGTAGTCCATGACATACGGAACGCCCGTGAGCCGGTTGAACAGCCACGCAGCACCGAAGGAGGCGAAGGGGTTCCCGGTGGCGACGACGACATCGAACCGCTTCCGCGCATGCATCTTCAGAGCACGGGCGACAGACGCCCAGGCCCACGACGCGTAACGCTCGGGAAAGACCTTCTCCTGGCCGAACTCGTGAAGCCGGTCCGCCATGAGGGGGAAACTTCTGCGCAGTCGGCTGTAGCTTCGCAGATCCTGCTGCCAGGAATACTGGTTCAGAGCCGGGCGCTCGACCCGGATGCTCGGGTCGACGGTTTCCGACAACTCCTCGTCGACGGATCCGATGACGTCGTAGAGAAAGTCGAGCGGAGCGGCACAGACCGTGACGTCCCAGTCCTTGGCCGCAAGGAAATTGGCTGTCGCGCGCGCCCTGTACACGCCACTCGCCCGGGAGGGCGGGAAGTAGAAGGCCAGATACAGCACCCGGGGGCGGCGGTCGCTACGGTTCTTCATCGTTGTCCCTGTGTGGTGGCGGTCCGTGCCTGCTGGGTGTCGGACGGTACGTCGTAGTCCAAGCCGTAGCAGACCCTCGGCGTGATGCCGTCGGCTGCCCATGCGTCCAGCAAGCGCACGGCGCGAGGGACGGACAGGGCATCGCTGACGACCAGAAGATCCAGTCCGCCGCGGGCCACGAAGGGGGCGAGAACCATGCGCGCCTGGGCATCGGGCCACAGGCGGCGGTGCGCCGGTACGAAAACCTTACGGTGCAGCTTCGCCGCGAGCCGTCGCTCGTAGGCCTTCAGCCCGCGTCGGATGCGACCGCGCAGAGGCCCCCTGCCCACAGCACGGGCCGTCGCCCTCGGTACGCGGTAGAGCAGCGCATGCTCCATCCGCCTCGGCAGATGCCGGGCTTCCAGCTCCTTCAGAGTCGTCACGACGACTCCCTGTGCGAACTCCGCGTTGAGCCACGACTTCTTCTTGTCCACCACGACAATGACCTGAGCACCGCCGGCACGGAGATCAGCCGACTCGTCGAGCACAGCCCGCTTGCGCGAGGCGCCCAGAGCCAGGAAAAGAACCTGCATGTCACTCCATCAATCGTGGGCTTCGGCCTGTTCGAGACCTTCGCCGGAGTTCTCGGTCGCGGCAGGGAACCAGAGCCGGTAGTGAGCCTCGGCGACGGCCTCGTACCCATAGCGATCGGCCAGCACCTGCTGAGCCCGTGGCAGATCGAGTCCTTGGCGGAAACGGTCACGGAGGCGCTGATAGCCGTCGGTGATGGACTCGGCGTTCTCCTCGACATCGATCAATTCGCCGGCCGCGTCCTCGATGCCCGCGAGCGTTTCCTCGGGACCGCCACAGCGGGTGACCAGGACCGGCATTCCCGCGGCGACGGCCTCGACGACGGTCATGCCGAACGTCTCGTAGCGACTGGGATGGACGAGAAGATCGTGCTCGCGCATCATCTGCAATGCGGTCGTGGGAGGGACGGCACCGACGAAGTGCACGCATTCGTCCAGACCCAGCTCTCGCACGCGCTCGGCCAGTTGGGCCCGCAGCTCGCCCTCACCGGCCAGAGTGAGTGTCAGCTCGGAGTCTTTCGCGTGACACTGCGCGAAGGCCTCGACGAGCCAGGCGACGCCCTTGCGCGGGATCAGTCCACCGAGGAAAAGCCACCGGCGGAGGTCGGTGACGGGCTGCTCGCGCTGCGCGCCGAAGGAGATCGGGTTGGGGATCTGCTGGATCTTGTCCCGGTGGTGCGGGAACTCCGTGGCAAGCACGTTCTTGATCGGGTCCCCGACGGCGAAGAAGCCGTCGACGCGGTGCAGGAGCTCGTCGTAGAGCTCCCGCGCCTCCGGCTCGGCCAGGATCCGGTCCAGGTAGGTGGCGTGCTCCGTCACGAAGACGCGGGCGTCGGGCCGGGCGTTCTGCAGGGCAGCCCAGCCTCCGGGCAGACCGACGTGGGCGTGCACGACCGGCGCGTCGATGGGGCGACCTCCGAGAGCGGCCCGCAACTGACGCTCGTGGTTCCGGGCGAGCGGTCCGAACTCCTGGGCCCGTGGCGTGGTCACGGCGAGGTGGACCAACTGTGCGCCGCCGACGGTCGGGACAGGGCGGACCGCCAGGGGGGCGAGCCTGCGGTTGGCCGCTTCGACCGCCTCCGCGGTCCGCTCGTTCATCCGCGAGACCCAGGTGTCACAGTGATACACGACCGCACTGTCGCAACCGGGGGCCGTCGCATCGACCATGGCCTGAACGAAAGCGCCGCGGAATGGCAACTCTCGTGAGGGGTACCAGGGCGTCACAATAGCCGCGTCACGGGACGCTGCTTCTTTCATGTATCAGTTCCTCCCCGGCCATCCTTCAAGGGCGCACTTTATCATCGGAGTGATTCGCGCTCAGTAGTCGCTCCTCACCGGAGGGACTCGCGGCGCAGACCTACCGTGCCCGCAGCCTGCCGGGTATCCCTCTCATTCAAGGAGCACGACAAAGCCGTGAAGGTTCTCAGCGTCGTCGGGGCTCGTCCCCAATTGGTCAAGCTCGCACCGATCGCTGCCGCATTCGCAGAAACGAACCACGAGCATGTGATCGTTCACACAGGGCAGCACTACGACGCGGATCTGTCCGACGTCTTCTTCTCCGGTCTCGGTATTCCCGACCCCGATGTTCACCTCGGTATCGGGTCCGGGAGCCACGGCGCCCAGACGGGCGGGGTCCTCACAGCCATGGACCCGGTTCTGGAAGCCGAGCGCCCCGACTGGGTGCTGGTGTACGGCGACACCAACTCGACACTTGCCGGGGCCCTGTCGGCCGTCAAGATGCACCTCCCGGTCGCACATCTGGAGTCCGGGCTGCGCTCGTTCAACCGGCGGATGCCCGAGGAACACAACCGCATCCTGACCGACCATGCGGCGGACCTGCTGCTCGCTCCCACCGAGGAGGCCATGCGGCATCTGGCGGCAGAGGGCCTGGCGGGCCGGTCTGTGCTGTCGGGTGACGTCATGGTGGATGTCTGCCTTCGCATCAGGGACGCCGTACTGTCCGGGGAGCACGTCGCTCCGACCCTCCCGGACGGTATCGACCCGAACGCCCCCTACCTGCTCGCGACGCTGCACCGCCCCGACAACACGGACTCCGCCGAGCGGCTGGCCGCCATCCTGGACTCCCTCGCAGCGCTTCCCGTACCGGTGGCGCTGCTGGCGCACCCCCGGCTGGTGGCACGGGCGGAGCAGCACGGCATCAGCTTGAACAAGGGATCTCTCCACGCCGGACGTCCCCTCCCCTATGCAGGTCTGGTTGCCGCCGTGATGGGATCGGCCGGCGTCGTGACGGACTCGGGCGGCCTGCAGAAGGAGGCATTCCTGCTCGACCGTGTCTGCACCACGATCCGTCCGGAGACGGAGTGGGTCGAGACCTTGGTGGGCGGTTGGAACCAGTTGCTCCCGGACCCGCACACCCTGTCGGCGGCCGACTGGGCCCGCACGGCGACCAGGCCCGCGCCCGGTGGCGACCGAGGCGTCCCCTACGGCGACGGGAAGGCAGCCGTACGGGTCGTCGAACTGCTGGAGCAGCACCAGCGCTGACAGCCACTCCCGCGGGTCCCGCCGCCTCGCGGCAGGGCCCGCGGGAGAGCGCCGCCACGTGCGCCGGGCTCAGCCGCCGATGACCACGCGGCGCACGCCCGCCCAGTTGGCCGGGTCCGTCGTGCGGCGGCCGTCGACCAGGACGCGGACGTCCGGGAGGTCGGCCGCGGACAGTTCGCGGTACTCGGCGTGGTCGGCCTGGAGGATCGCGGCGGTCACCGCCTGGCCCTCGTGCGGGACGAGGCCCAGCGCGGTCAGCTCGTCCGGGGTGTACATCGGGTCCGAGACGAACGGCACCGCGCCCCGGGCCTTCAGCGCCTCGACGACGCCGAAGACACCGGAGAACGCGGTCTCCTTGACGCCACCGCGGTAGGCCGCGCCCAGTACCGCGACCCCGACGCCGTCCAGGTCGCCGTAGGCGGCGGCCAGCAGGTCGACGGCGTAGGCGGGCATCGCGGCGTTGGCCTCGCGGGCGGAGCGCACGACGGTCGCCTCCGGGTCGTTCCACAGGTACATCCGCGGGTAGATCGGGATGCAGTGACCGCCCACGGCGATGCCGGGCTGGTGGATGTGGCTGTAGGGCTGGCTGTTGCAGGCCTCGATGACCTTCTTGACGTCGATGCCGTTCTGGTCGGCGAACCGGGCGAACTGGTTGGCCAGGCCGATGTTGACGTCGCGGTAGGTGGTCTCGGCGAGCTTCGCCAGCTCGGACGCCTCCGCCGTACCGAGGTCCCACACGCCGTTCGCACGGGGCAGGTCCGCGCGCTCGTCGAAGTCGAGCACGGCCTCGTAGAAGGCGACGCCCGCGGCGGAGGACGCCTCGTCGATGCCGCCGACGAGCTTGGGGTAGCGGCGCAGGTCGGCGAAGACCCGGCCGGTGAGCACCCGCTCCGGGGAGAAGACCAGGTGGAAGTCCTCGCCGGGGGTGAGGCCGGAGCCCTCGGCCAGCATCGGCGCCCAGCGGGTACGGGTGGTGCCCACCGGGAGCGTGGTCTCGTAGCTGACGAGGGTGCCGGGCTTGAGGCCGGCCGCGATGGCCTTGGTGGCGGCGTCCATCCAGCCGAAGTCCGGGGTGCCCTCGGCGTCCACGAAGAGCGGGACGACGACCACGACGGCGTCGGACGCGGCGACCGCGGCCGTGGTGTCCGTCGTCGCGGAGAGCAGGCCGGCGCCGACCGTCTCCTTCAGCTTGACGTCCAGGTCGTGCTCGCCGGGGAACGGCTCGGTGGCCGCGTTGACCAGCTCGACGACCTTCTCGTTGACGTCCGCCCCGATGACCTTGTGGCCCTTGGCGGCGAACTGCACGGCGAGCGGAAGCCCGATCTTGCCGAGCGCGACTACACAGATGTTCATCGGGTTACTTCCTCTTCGACCTGGACAGCGTGCGGCGCAGCCGCGCGCCCACGCCGGACTTCGGTTCCCACAGGGGGGCCGTCGTGATCACGAGACGGCCCTTGGTGTTGGTGGTCGCCGCCACACGGTGGGGATCGGCGCTCCCCCAGCGGCGTGCCAGCGGCATCGGCCGCCCTTCGGTGCGCAGGGGGATCTCGTACGTCGAGCCGGCGACGTCCACGTAGAGGCGGACGCCCCTCTTGGACCGGGTGGCGGCCAGCGGGATGCGGGCGGTGAGCAGGGTGCCGCCGTCCTCCGCGGTACCGGCGGTGAACGTGCCGTCCCGCCTCGGGCGCGCGGCGTCCTTCGGGAGCTTGCGCGCGGCGGCCTTGTCGGCGCTCTGGGGCATGGCGCCCTGGGCCAGGGCGACGAAGGCCGAGGAGGTGTCCCCCGTGACGCCGGTCCGCAGGGTCACGACGCAGGCCAGTTCCGTCCCGTGCTGGTCCCAGTCGGCCGACTCCAGGCGGGTGCCGGCGGACAGGCGGCCCGCCACCGTCTCGCGGAGCACCTCGTACCAGCGGTCGTCGAGCCCGACGGCCGGGTCCCTGAAGCCGGGGTAGGCGGCGAAGGCGCGGCCGTCCTCCAGCAGGAAGGGCGGTGCTCCGTGCTCGGTCTCCTCGGCGATGGCCCGGGTCAGCTCCTCGACGGCTCCGCTGCGGGCCAGGCCGAAACGCACCCGGCGCTTGACTCCGGTGCCGTCCCGCAGGCCGTCGGTGAAGTAGGCGTCCACCAGCGCGCCGACGCCCTCGCACACCTGGCGGCGGGTACCGGCGTCGAGCGCGGCGAAGTCCTTCTGCAGAAGCTTGGTCAGCTCCCAGTCGAAGTGACGCTTGAACACGGTGTCGCGCCGGGGACCTGCGGGGATCAGCGCGGCCGTGTGCTCCATGATCCGCTGGACGCAGCGGAGCCGGGCGAGGTGGTCCGCCCGGTAGGTGATGTTGCTGGCGTCGCCGCGCTTGACCGCGTAATAGCAGGTGTAGTCGGAGACGACGGAGATCTTCCGGGCCCGGACGCACGCCTCGATGGTGAAGGGCTGGTCACTGCCGACCGGCATGTCCTCGGGAAAGCGAAGTCCGTGCTTCTCGACCAGTTCACGGCGGAAGAGCTTGGTGTTGGCCAGGGTGAAGGGGAGCTCGGAATCGTCGAGGGTGACGTCGCGGTTGCCCGTGTACAGCTTCTGGTGGACGTAGCGCCCGTTGGTTCCGACCATCTTGCCGACGACCACGTCGGACTCGTTGGCGTCGGCGCAGGCGACCATCCGCTCCAGCGCCTCTTCGCCGAGATGGTCGTCGGACCCGATGAAGTAGACGAAGCGGCCGGTCGCCAGCTCCAGGGCCCGGTTGCTGGGGGCGGCCGGGCCGCCCGAGTTCGGCTGGTGGACGACGGTGAAGACGTCCGGGTAGAGCTGCGCGAAGCGGTCCAGCTCCTTGCCGCTGTCGTCGGTCGAACCGTCGTCCACCGCCACGACCTGGAGCCGCTCACGACCGATGCTCTGGCCCACCAGTGAGTTCAGGCACTCGGTGAGGTACGGCATCGTGTTGTAGACGGCTACGACCACCGTGACATCGGGTGTGCTCACCGAGCGGACCCCTGATTCCGTACCTGGTCCCCCGCGATCATGACCGTGGCACCGCTGGTGGCGGATTCGAGCAGGGAGGCGGCCACCTCGACGGTCCCCAGCCCCTGCCGCAGCGTGCAGATGTCGGCGGGCTTGCCCTGGACGGCGTCGCGGAACAGTTCGTGCTCGACGAGCAACGGCTCGCGCTTGGGGATGGCGTAGCGGATCATGTCGCCCTCGGCGACCCCGCGGAACGCTCGCAGCGCCTCCCACTCGGTGGCGACGGCGGCGTTGGAGTGGAACGTGAGGTCGGCGGTGAGGGTGTCGGCGATGAAGCAGCCGCGCTCGCCGGTGACCGAGGTGAATCGTTCCTTGAGCGGGCTCAGCCAGTTGACCAGGTGGTTGACCATCGTGCCGTCGGACAGCTGGCCCACCGCGGAGACCATGTCCTCGTGCGGGCGGCCCGACTTGGAGACGGTGTGCGCCGCGATCGAGGTGTACGCCTGGCCGGTGACCCAGCCCGTCAGGTCGATGTCGTGGGTGGCCAGGTCCTTGACCACGCCGACGTCGGCGATCCGGTGCGGGAAGGGGCCCTGGCGGCGGGTGACGACCTGGTAGACGTCGCCCAGCTCGCCGGCCTCCAGGCGGGCGCGGAGCGAGAGCAGGGCGGGGTTGCAGCGTTCGATGTGGCCGACGCCGGCGACCAGGCCGCGCCCCTCGAAGGCGTCGACGAGGCGGCGGGCGCCCTCGACGGTGTCGGCGAGCGGCTTCTCGATGAGGGCGCCGACGCCGGCGTCGGCGAGCTGGAGGCCGACCTCCTCGTGCAGCGCGGTCGGGCAGGCCACGACGGCGTAGTCGATGCCGAGCGCGATGAGCTCTTCGACGGTGGACAGGACGGGAGCGCCCTGGGCCCAGCCGTTCTTGTCGCCCATGGGGTCCACGACGCCGACCAGTTCGACGCCCTCCAGGCTCGCGAGGATGCGGGCGTGGTGGCGGCCCATGGAGCCGAGGCCGACGAGCCCGGCCTTGAGTGCGGCGGTCACAGGTTCTCCCCGAGGGCGTTCACGGCGGTGACGATGCGTTCCAGGTCGCCCTGGGTGAGCGAGGGGTGGACGGGCAGCGAGACGACCTCGGCCGCGGCCTTCTCGGTCTCGGGCAGGTCCCAGGTGCGGCCCGCCTTCTGGTCCGGCTCCCAGTAGGGCTTCAGGCGGTGGATCGGCGTCGGGTAGTAGACCGCGTTGCCGATGCCGGCCTCGGTGAGCTTCGCCATCGCGGCGTCCCGGTCACCCCGGATGCGCACGGTGTACTGGTGGTAGATGTGCCGCGCGCCCTCGGCGACCGGTGGCGTGGTGACGGCCGGGGCGCTGATGTGCGCGTCGAGGTAGGCGGCGTTGGCGCGGCGCTGCTCGGTCCATCCCTCCAGCTTGCCGAGCTGTACGCGGCCGACGGCGGCGGACACGTCGGTCATCCGCATGTTGGCGCCGACGATCTCGTTGGCGTAGCGCTGCTCCATGCCCTGGTTGCGCAGCAGGCGCAGGGTGCGGGCCAGTTCGGCGTCGGCCGTGGAGACCATGCCGCCTTCGAGGGAGTGCATGTTCTTGGTCGGGTAGAAGCTGAAGGTGCCGCCCGAGCCGAAGGCGCCGACCGGGGTGCCGTTCAGCGCCGCCGCGTGGGCCTGGCAGGCGTCCTCGACCACGGCGAGCCCGTGCTTGTGGGCAATGGGCATGAGCCTGTCCATCGCGGCGGGGTGACCGTAGAGGTGCACCGGCATGATCGCCGCGGTGCGCGGGGTGATCGCGGCTTCGACGGCGGCCGGGTCGAGGCCGAAGCTGCCGGGCTCGATGTCGGCGAACACCGCGTCGGCGCCGACCAGCCGGACCGCGTTGGCGGAGGCCGCGAAGGAGAAGGAGGGGACGATCACCTCGTCGCCGGGGCCGATGCCCAGGGCCAGCAGCAGCAGGTGAAGCGCCGAGGTGCCCGAGTTGACGGCGACGCAGTGCCGGCCGTCGACCAGTCGCGAGAAGCCTTCCTCGAAGGCGGCGACCTCCGGGCCCTGCACGACGCGACCGCTACGCAGTACGCGTACCGCCGCCTCGATCTCGTCTTCCCCGATGACCGGACGAGCAGCGGGAATCGGCTGCTCGTTGATGCTCGTCATGGACGTCCTCCTTGAACACCGCAAGAGCTCTTTACCAGGCAGAGCTCTGAGGTGCGGGACGCCTCACGAGGTCGCGCGTAACCCCACCGGCACCATGCCGAAGCCCTGCCGAGGAAGTCGGCCCGGTCGACAGTGTCGCGGGCCGTGTCACCATCCGTAGTTTTCGTGAAGAACACTCACACGCGTGGCAACCGCCGTCACATTATCAGGGATTTCTTGACGCATTTCGGTCCCGTTAACCGGCGCTTGCATCAATTCTGAAACAAAGCAGGCGTCCCGCCCCCCATGTGCGGGAGGCGGGACACCTGAAGTGAACAACCGGTTACGGGTTCATCAGCCTGCCGACGACTCGCTCTCCGAGGAGGGCGCGTTGACCGTCACGGACGGCGAGGACTGCTCGGCGGCGACGGTCTTCTTCGTCGCCTTCTTCGCGGCCGTCTTCGCCGTCGTCTTCTTGGCGGCGGTTTTCTTCGTGGCGGTCTTCTTGGCCGCCGCCTTCTTCGCGGGGGCCTTCTTGGCGGCGGCCTTGCGGGCCGTCTTCTTCGCCGGGGCGGGCTCCGACACCTCGGAATCCGTCGCTCCGGATTCCGAGGCTGCCTCGGCCGGCCGGTCACCGGATTCCGGGGTCTTCGTCTCGGATGCCTTCGCCTCGGGCGTCTCCGTTTCGGATGAGATCGTCTCGGGCGCCGCGGCGACCACGACGATCTCCGCGTCGTCCGACCCGGTGGGCGAACCGGCCGGAGCGGTGACCTTGCGGGTCACCCGGCGGCGGGCACGCGGCGGGGCGGACACCGGGGTCTCGGCCTCGGGGGCCTGCTCCGCCGGGGCCGGGGCCTCGGTGGTGGGCGCCTCGACGACCGGGTCCTCCACCGCGATCGGGTCCGTGCCGGGCTCGGCCGGCTGCACCGGCTCCGCCGCTTCGGCGTGCTTCGGCGAACCCGCCGGAGCGCTGGCCTTTCGGGTGGCCCGACGGCGCGTACGGCCCTGGGGCGCGGCCTCGGCGGGAGCCTCGGCGGCCTGGTCGGCCTCGGAGGAATCCGGAACCGGAGTCTCGGCGGGCGTGTCGGGAGTCGGCTCGGGCCGGCTTTCGGCGACGGGAGCCTCCACGGCCGCTGCCGACGCCTCGGCCTTCGGGGTGCCGGCCGGGGCCGACGCCTTGCGGGAGGCCCGGCGACGGCCACGGCGCGAGGCGGCCGCCTCGGCCTCGGCGGCGCTGCTGTAGAACTCCTCGTCCGCGGTGACCTCGGGCTCCACGGCCACCGGGGCGGCGACCTCGGCGGCCAGTTCGGCCTCGGTCTCCGCCGGCTCGGCGGACGCGTGGTCGTCGGAGCCGTGGTCGTGGGCGTGCTCGTGGTCCTGGGCGGCGCCGCCGCGGCCCCGCTTCCTGGACTTCTTGCCGCCGCCACCGCCGCCGGCGGACGTCGGCTGCTCCATGTGGACGATGACGCCGCGGCCGTTGCAGTGGACGCAGGTCTCGGAGAAGGACTCCAGCAGCCCCTGGCCCACCCGCTTGCGGGTCATCTGGACCAGGCCCAGCGAGGTGACCTCGGCCACCTGGTGCTTGGTGCGGTCGCGGCCCAGGCATTCCAGGAGCCGCCGCAGCACGAGGTCCCGGTTGGACTCCAGCACCATGTCGATGAAGTCGACGACGACGATGCCCCCGAGGTCGCGCAGCCGCAGCTGGCGCACGATCTCCTCGGCCGCCTCCAGGTTGTTCCTGGTGACGGTCTCCTCCAGGTTGCCGCCCTGGCCGGTGAACTTGCCGGTGTTGACGTCGACGACGACCATCGCCTCGGTCTTGTCGATCACCAGCGAACCGCCGCTGGGCAGGTAGACCTTGCGGTCGAGCGCCTTCATCAGCTGCTCGTCGATGCGGTACGTCGCGAAGACGTCGACCTCGGAGGTCCAGCGGGAGAGTCGCTCGGTGAGGTCGGGCGCGACGTGCGAGACGTATCCGTGGATGGTCTCCCACGCGTCGTCGCCGCTGACGATGACCTTGGAGAAGTCCTCGTTGAAGATGTCGCGGACGACCCGGACGGTCATGTCCGGCTCGCCGTAGAGCAGCGTCGGCGCGTTGGAGCCGCTGGTGCCCTTCGCCTTCTTCCGGATGTCCTCCCACTGCTTCTGGAGCCGCTCGACGTCACGGCGCAGCTCGTCCTCGCTCGCGCCCTCGGCGGCGGTGCGCACGATGACGCCCGCGTCCTCGGGGACGATCTTCTTGAGGATGGTCTTGAGCCGGGAGCGCTCGGTGTCGGGCAGCTTGCGGCTGATCCCGGTCATCGAGCCCTCGGGCACGTAGACGAGGTAGCGGCCGGGCAGGGACACCTGACTCGTCAGACGCGCGCCCTTGTGGCCGATCGGGTCCTTGGTCACCTGGACCAGGACCGACTGGCCGGACTTGAGCGCGGTCTCGATGCGGCGCGGCCCGTGGGCCATGCCGAGCGCCTCGAAGTTGACCTCTCCGGCGTACAGCACGGCGTTGCGGCCCTTGCCGATGTCGACGAAGGCGGCCTCCATGGACGGCAGCACGTTCTGGACCTTGCCCAGGTAGACGTTGCCGACGTAGCTGGTGGCCTGCTCCTTGTTGACGTAATGCTCGACGAGCACGTTGTCCTCGAGAACACCGATCTGGGTGCGCTCGCCGTTCTGGCGGACGACCATCACGCGCTCGACGGCCTCGCGGCGGGCGAGGAACTCCGCCTCGGTGATGATCGGCACCCGGCGGCGGCCCTGCTCGCGGCCCTCGCGGCGGCGCTGCTTCTTCGCCTCCATCCGGGTCGAGCCCTTGATGGACTGGACCTCGTCGAAGCCGGTGCCCGGCTCGCGCTCCTCCTTCTTGCGCGGCTCGCGGACCTTGACGACCGTACGCTCCGGGTCGTCGGAGCCGTTGTCGGTGTCGACGGCGGCGTCACCGCTGCGGCGACGGCGACGGCGGCGACGGCGGGAGCTGCTGCTCGAACCGGAGGCCGAGGAGTCCTCGTCCTCCTCGCTCTCCTCGGCGGCCTCCGGGGCCTGGCCGCGGCCGCTCTCCTGCTCGTCCTCGGAGCGGTTCTCCTCGGCACGGGCGGGCGTGTCCTCGGTGCTCTGCTCGTCGTCCGTGTCGTGGGCCTCGCCACGACGACGGCGACGGCCACCACGGCGGCGGCGGCGCGAGGGGCGGTCGCCGTACTCGTCGGTGTCCTCGGCCTCCTGCTCGTCCGCCTCGGCCTCGGGAGCCTCGTCGGCGGACGGCTCGGCGGGCGCCTGGGCCGGGGCGGCGGTCTCGGCGGCCTGCTCGGCCGTCTCCGCCTCGCCACGGCGGCGGCGACGGCGGCGCGAACCACCCTGCGGCGCGGCCTCGGCGGGCGCGGCGCTCTGCTCGGCCTCGGCGGTCTGCTGCTCCTCGGCCTCGTCCACCGCGTCGTACGGCGAGGCGGAACCGGCCGCGGCAGCGGCGGCGGCCGCGGTCTCGGGGGTCTGGAACATCGGCTCGGCGAAGACCGGGGCCTGGAAGACGGCGACGGCGGGACGCGTGGCGCGGCGGCCCTTGCGGGTCGGCTCCTCGGTCGTGGCCGTGAACTCGGGGCGGCCGGCGGCGGCCGTGGCGCGGCGGCGCTGGCGTCCGCGCGGGGCGGCCTCCTCGACCTCGTCCGCCTCGACGGGCTCCTCGACGCTCGCGGCGGACCCGGTGGCCTGCGGCGCGCCGGCCGGGGACGTCGCCTTGCGGGACGCACGGCGGCGGGTGCGCGGGGCGGGCGCCTCCTCCTGGGTGACACCGGCCTCGGCGGCGGGCTCGGCAACGGCGGGCTCCGGCTCGGACACCGGCGCGGCGGACTGGGGCGCACCGGCCGGGGCGGAGGCACGGCGGCGGGTACGGCCGCGGGGAGCGGCTGCCGGGGCGGGCTCCGCCTCGGCGGCGGACTCAACGGCCGGGGCGGGCTCCGCGGCAGCGGCGGCGGGCTCGACGACCACGGCCGCCTCGGCGGACTGCGGGGCGCCGACGGGCGCGGTGGCCTTGCGGGAGGCGCGACGGCGGCGGGGCGCCGGGCCCTCGGCGGGGATCTCCACGGCGACCTCGGTCTCTTCCTGGGCTGCACGTTCCGGAGCGGGCTCGGCCGGGGTCTCGGCGGCCGGGGCGGGGCCTCGGCGGACTGCGGCGCACCGGCCGGGGACGTCGCCTTGCGGACCGCGCGACGGCGGGTGCGCGGCGCGGGCGCGGCGGATTCCTCCTCGGTGGCCGGCTGCGCGGGCGCCTCGGCGGCCGGGGCGGGCTCGGCGGTCTCGGCCTCCACCGGCGCGGGGGCGCCCGCGGGTGCGGTGGCCTTGCGCACGGCGCGGCGGCGGGTACGGGCGGGCGGGGCGGCGGTCTCGGCGGCCGTCTCGCCGGGCGTGTCGTCCGTGGCCGGGGCGGCGGACGCCTCGGCCGGTATGGCCGGCGTGACGTCCTCGGCAGCGCTCACGGGGCCGCCGGGCGGGCCGGCGGGGCGGGACGCGGCGCGGCGCCGGCGGCGCGGCGGCAGCTTGTCCCCGGGGGTGTTCTCTTCGTTGTTCCCGGTCGTGCCGGGTTCGTTCGGCTGAGGCATGCGGGCGGTTCTCCCGTCGTGTTCCCGGGCGCCGCGTCTGATTCCGGTCCGGCCCGGTCCGCAGTGGTGCGATACCGCCGTCCGGGGCGCGGGCGCCGCACGGGAACTGATGTCTGGCTCGCCGGTTCCGTATGCGGTGTGCGTACGGCCTGGCGAAAGTCTTGTGGGTCAGTGCGCGGCCCGACCCAGGTGGCGCCCGGGTCACAGCGCTGCGCTACAACGACCGCCTTACGCGGAACCCGCACCTTCCGGCGCCGTCGCGACGGCTGCCCCGGCGACCGCGGGATGTGCGGTCGGGGCGGCCTCGCGGTCGGGCGCGAGAGGGTCGGTCACCGTGCCGGACTCCTCGTCGAAGAGCCCCTGCGCCAGCCTGGTCACCGCTGCGGGGACCGGCGGCGCCAGGTCGGCCACAGCTCGGAGACCGGACAGGACGTCGTCGGGTCGCACGGCAGGTGTCACGTGCCGAACAACCAGGCGCAGTATCGCACAGGGCCGCTCACCCGGCCTATCGGCCGGAGCGTCGACGACACGCAGATCGGCCACGGCGGCACGGGCGTCGAACGTGCGGATGCCGTTCTTGGCCTTGCGCTGGACCTCGACGATCTCGGCGGCGTCGAACGCGGCCACGGCCGCGCGGACGTCCTCGGGGTCGACGCCGTCCAGGCGCATCTCCCAGACGGAGGCGGTGAGCCGTTCGGCGAGGCCCGAGGTGCGGGCCTCGACCGCGTCGACGATGTCCAGGCCGGCCGGCATGGACGCGTCGAGCAGTCCGCGCAGGACCTCGGGGTCCCGGGCTTCGGTGAGGGCGATCTCCAGGAACTCCGCCTCGCTGCCCGTGCCGGTGGGTGCGGCATTGGCGTAGGAGACCTTGGGATGGGGCGTGAAGCCCGCCGAATACGCCACCGGCACCTCGGAGCGGCGCAGTGCTCTCTCGAAGGCGCGCTGGAAGTCTCGGTGGCTGGTGAACCGGAGGCGGCCGCGCTTGGTGTAGCGCAGGCGGATGCGCTGCACTGCCGGTGCGGGCGGCGGGCCTTCGGGCTGTCGCTTGCCCAGTGGTTCTTCTCCTCGGTGCGGGGCGGGCGCGGTGGCGCGCCGCCCACGAAATACGGGTGGCCCCCGGGGTGCCGCTCCGGCTCACCCCTGCTTGGCGAATGGATCGCCGCCCAGAGGGGTCTCGGACGCCTGCGCCGCGCTGGGGACAGTCGTTGTACTACCCAGAGTACGCGCAGGGATCCCCCGCGGTTCCCCGGACCGCTCGCCGGCCGGGGTGCCGACCAGGGCCCGCCAGGCGTCGCGACGCGCCTGGCGCACGGTTTCCCGGGCGGTGGCGAGGGCCGCGCGGGCGGCCCGTCCCGCTTCGGCCCCGGCGCGCCGGGCCGGTGCCCAGACCGTGTCGCGCAGGAAGTGGCCGACGGGGGTGCACACCGTGCGGTACGCCCAGGAGGCCGGTGCGCCGATCAGGTACCGGGCGATCGTGGCGAGGGCCCGGCCGACGGCCCGGGAGACGTACCCGGCGATCCGCCAGGCGACCTCGAACGCGGCGGCGATCTCCCGGCCGGCCGGGGCGAGGAGGTGGCGGTACGTCCGGGCGAGGGGCGTGACCAGCAGCGTCGTCACCAGCCAGGCGACCGCCGGGCCCAGACCGCGTCCGGTGGCCGCGAGCGCCCGCCCCAGCCGGTTCAGCACCCAGGCCGTGCCGTGGCCGAGAGGGGTGAGGAGGTTGGCGTACAGCCATGCCGACGGCGCGACCAGTCCGTGGCGCACCGCCGGGACGACCACGTACCGCCACAGCCCCGCCGCCGGGCGGAGGAGCAGCAGGACGACCAGCCGGACCAGGCCGGTTCCGAGGGCGCGTGCGGCCGGGACCAGCAGGGTGGTGCCGGTCCAGCGCAGCCCGTGGCCGAGCGGGGTGAGGACCGAGGTGTACAGCCGTCTCAGCGGTCTGAGCACCAGGGTGCCGATCAGCCATCCCAGCACCCAGCCGATGCCTCCGAACAGCCGCTCCAGGACCCA
Organism: Streptomyces sp. YPW6; assembly: GCF_018866325.1. Classification (NCBI taxonomy): domain Bacteria; kingdom Bacillati; phylum Actinomycetota; class Actinomycetes; order Kitasatosporales; family Streptomycetaceae; genus Streptomyces; species Streptomyces sp. YPW6. The sequence continues at coordinate 5,406,685 of NZ_CP076457.1, read as the reverse complement.
CCCCGCCCCGTCGGCGAGGGCCGTGAGGGCCCGGCCGGCCGGCGGGAGCAGGACCCTGCGGCAGACCTGTCCGCCGGCGACCGCGAGGTCCCAGACGACCCGGACGGGCAGGACCACGACCAGTACCACGATGCGCACCACGACCCGGAGCAGCCTGTTCGAGGCGGTCTCGGGCGCGTACCGGTCCAGTTGGCGGTGCTCTCTGTCGTCCACGCGGTGAAAGACGCGAAGACCCGGTCCGCAGTTGCCGGGACCGGGCCTTCGCGTCACAGCGCCGCCGAAGCGGGCGCTACTTGTTCACGACGCTCAGCGGCAGGAGCTTCTTGCCGGTGGGGCCGATCTGGATGTCCAGGTCGAGCTGCGGGCAGACGCCGCAGTCGAAGCAGGGGGTCCAGCGGCAGTCCTCGACCTCGGTCTCGTCGAGCGCGTCCTGCCAGTCCTCCCAGAGCCAGTCCTTGTCCAGGCCGGAGTCGAGGTGGTCCCAGGGCAGGACCTCCTCGTAGGTGCGCTCGCGGGTGGTGTACCAGTCGACGTCCACGCCGAACCCGGGGAGCGTCTTCTCGGCGCAGTTCATCCAGAGGTCGTAGCTGAAGTGCTCGCGCCAGCCGTCGAAGCGGCCGCCGGACTCGTAGACCGCGCGGATGACGGAGCCGACGCGGCGGTCGCCGCGCGAGAGGAGGCCCTCGACGATGCCGGGCTTGCCGTCGTGGTAGCGGAAGCCGATGGAGCGGCCGTACTTCTTGTCGCCCCGGATCTTGTCGCGGAGCTTCTTCAGCCGGGCGTCGGTGTCCTCGGCGCTGAGCTGCGGGGCCCACTGGAAGGGGGTGTGCGGCTTGGGCACGAACCCGCCGATGGAGACGGTGCAGCGGATGTCGTTCTGGCCGGAGACCTCGCGCCCCTTGGCGATGACGTTGACCGCCATGTCGCCGATCTGCAGGACGTCCTCGTCGGTCTCGGTGGGCAGACCGCACATGAAGTACAGCTTCACCTGGCGCCAGCCGTTGCCGTAGGCGGTGGCGACCGTGCGGATCAGGTCCTCCTCGGAGACCATCTTGTTGATGACCTTGCGCATCCGCTCGGAGCCGCCCTCGGGGGCGAAGGTGAGACCGGAGCGGCGGCCGTTGCGGGTCAGCTCGTTGGCCAGGTCCACGTTGAACGCGTCGACGCGGGTGGAGGGCAGCGACAGGCCGATCTTGTCGTCGGTGTAGCGGTCGGCGAGGCCCTTGGCGATGTCGCCGATCTCACTGTGGTCGGCGGAGGAGAGCGACAGGAGGCCGACCTCCTCGAAGCCGGTCGCCTTGAGGCCCTTGTCGACCATGTCGCCGATGCCGGTGATGCTTCGCTCCCGCACGGGGCGCGTGATCATGCCGGCCTGGCAGAAACGGCAGCCGCGGGTGCAGCCGCGGAAGATCTCCACGGACATCCGCTCGTGCACGGTCTCCGCGAGCGGGACGAGGGGCTGCTTGGGGTAGGGCCACTCGTCGAGGTCCATCACCGTGTGCTTGGAGACCCGCCACGGCACGCCGGACCGGTTGGGCACGACGCGGCCGATGCGGCCGTCGGGGAGGTACTCGACGTCGTAGAAGCGCGGGACGTAGACGCCGCCGGTCTTCGAGAGCCGGTAGAGCACCTCGTCGCGGCCGCCGGGGCGGCCCTCGGCCTTCCAGGCGCGGATGATCTCGGTGATCTCCAGCACGGCCTGCTCGCCGTCGCCGACGACCGCGCAGTCGATGAAGTCCGCGATCGGCTCGGGGTTGAACGCGGCGTGGCCGCCCGCGAGGACGATCGGGTGGTCGACGTCACGGTCCTTGGACTCCAGCGGGATGCCCGCGAGGTCCAGGGCGGTGAGCATGTTGGTGTAGCCCAGCTCGGTGGAGAAGCTGAGCCCGAAGACGTCGAACGCGCCGACGGGGCGGTGGCTGTCCACGGTGAACTGGGGCACGTTGTGCTCGCGCATCAGCTCCTCGAGGTCCGGCCAGACGCTGTACGTGCGCTCGGCGAGGACGCCCTCGCGCTCGTTCAGTACCTCGTAGAGGATCATGACGCCCTGGTTGGGGAGCCCGACCTCGTAGGCGTCGGGGTACATCAGGGTCCAGCGGACGTCACAGCTGTCCCAGTCCTTGACGGTGGAGTTCAGCTCACCGCCGACGTACTGGATGGGCTTCTGCACATGCGGGAGCAGAGCTTCGAGCTGTGGGAAGACCGATGCGGCAGACATCTCGCGAACCTTCGTGAGCCGGCAGGGGTGACCATCAAGCGTACCCCGCGTCTCAGTGCTTCAGATCCGCCAGCAGTCCGGGGTCCGCGGCGCGGGCCCAGACCCCGGGCAGCTCGCGCTCCCGGGCCTCGGCGGCGGCCTCCTCCCGCCCGTACAGAAGTCCCCAGGTGAACGCGGTCTCCCCCGCCGCGTGCGACTGGATCGCGAGAGTCCGCAGGGCCTCGCGGGCGACGACACTGTCCTGGTGGTCGCCGAGGACGGACTGCACCGCCTTCACCCGCTGGACGAACCGCTTGGCGGGCCTGCCCAGCGCGGGGCGGGCCGACTCGCCCGCGTACCGGGCGCGTTTGGCGGCCTTGCGGGCCTCGTGCAGCGCGGTGTCCCGCTCGGGGCCCGGCGGGAGCTGCAGGGCGTGTTCCAAGCGGCGGGCGAGCTTCCGGTGGTCCCTCAGCACCGTCCGGGCCAGGGCCTTGCCCGGCGCCTTGCGGGCGGCGGGGCGCAGGGGCGGGTCGGCGCGCAGTGCGTGCAGGGCCTCCAAGAGGTCCAGATACCGCTGCCCGTCGAGTACGTCGATGATCCTGCGGCGCGATCCGGTGCGGCGGGCGGCGGACCAGGCCCGGAGCCGGCCGCGCACCGGGCCGAGCGTCAGGGCGGCGGGCAGGGCCTCGACGCGGGAGCCGATGCGCTCGTCCAGGACTTCCTGGTCGCGGTCGAGGCCCAGTTCGGCGGCCAGCCACTTGAGCTCCGCGCCGAGGGGGTCGGTGGCCGCGCGGTCGAGGATCCTGCGGTGGGTCTTGAAGGCGCTGCGCAGCCGGCGGGTGGCGACGCGCATCTTGTGCACGGAGTCGGGCAGGCCGCGGCGGACGGCGGGGTCGAGGCGGACGATCGTGCCGATCTGCTTGTGTACGTAGGCGAGGACGTGGTCGCCCGCGGTGGGGGCGGCGGACGCCTCCGGGCCGTGCTCGTCGCGGTGCGCCGCTGTTTCCGCCAGGGCCCTCGCCAGCTTCGACGACGACCGGGCGGGGCGCACCCCGGCCTTGCGGAGCCGCTTCTCGACGGCGTCCAGGACGGCCGGGTCGGCCCCGTCCGCCAGCTCGGCCTCGATCTCCGTCCAGGCGGCGCCGGTGCCGGTCCCCTCCCCCGCGAGCCGCTCCGCGAGCACGGTGTCGACACTGACCTCGGCGAGGAGCGTGCCGTCGGCGGCCAGCAGGTGGTGGACGTCCCGCGAGGTGAGCAGCCGGACGACGGGGGTGATCTCCGCGTGGCGGACCCGGGAGCGGAGCAGCGCGGCCAGCGAGGGCGGCAGGGTGTCGGAGAGGGGTTCGCGGACCTCGTCCCGGACGCCGAGCGCGACGGGGAACTTCACGTGCCAGCCCGCGTCGGCCCCGCCGGTCCTGCGGCGCAGGGTGAGGCCGTCGGCGGCGAGGCGGAGGTCGGCGGTGTCCCAGTAGACGGCGTCCAGCTCGGTCCGGCCGCGCGGGACGGCCCGGTCGACCCCGGCGGCCCGGGTCAGGTCGGGCAGCCGGGTGTCCTCGGTGGCTTCGTACTTCCGCTCGATCTCGCGTTCGGTGTCCGCCATGTACGGACACCTACCCGCGACCGCCCGGGTTCAGGCGGACATCGGCCGTTGCACCCTGATGGACTGCAGCAGGCCGATCGCCACCCAGACGGCGAACATCGAGGACCCTCCGTAGGAGACGAAGGGCAGCGGCAGTCCGGCGACCGGCATGATGCCGAGCGTCATGCCGATGTTCTCGAAGGACTGGAAGGCGAACCAGGCGATGATCCCGGCGGCGACGACCGTGCCGTACAGCTCGGTGGTCTCGCGGGCGATCCGGCAGGCACGCCACAGGACGACGCCCAGGAGCAGGATGATCAGGCCCGCGCCGAGGAAGCCCAGCTCCTCGCCCGCCACGGTGAAGACGAAGTCGGTCTGCTGCTCGGGGACGAACTGACCGGTGGTCTGGGTGCCTTCGAAGAGTCCGGTGCCGGTGAGTCCGCCGGAGCCGATCGCGATGCGGGCCTGGTTGGTGTTGTAGCCCACGCCCGCCGGGTCGAGCGCGGGGTTGGCGAAGGCGGCGAACCGGGCGATCTGGTAGTCGTCGAGCAGGCCGAGCTGCCAGACGGCCACGGCCCCTCCCGCGCCCGCGCCGATGAGTCCGAGGACCCAGCGGTTGGAGGCGCCGGAGGCCAGCAGGACGCCGAGGACGATGACGGCCATGACCATCACCGAGCCGAGGTCCGGCATCAGCATGACGATGGCCATCGGGACGGCCGCGAGGCCCAGCGCCTTGGCGACGGTGCGGTGGTCGGGGTGGGCCTGGTCGCCCGCGTCGACGCGGGCCGCCAGCAGCATCGCCATCACGAGAATGATGGTGATCTTGGTGAACTCGGAAGGCTGGATCGAGAAGCCGGCGGGCAGCTTGATCCAGGCGTGGGCGCCGTTGACGGTGGTGCCGAGCGGGGTGAGGACCGCGAGGACCAGCAGCACCGAGATGCCGTAGAGGACCGGGACGGCCCCGCGCAGGGTGCGGTGGCCGAGCCAGATCGTGCCGATCATCAGGGCGAGGCCGATGCCGGTGTTGAGGGCGTGCCGCAGGAGGAAGAAGTACGGGTCGCCCTGGGTGAGGTGGTCGCGGTTGCGGGTCGCGGACCACACGAGCAGCGAGCCGAGGAACGAGAGCGCCAGCGCGGCCCCGAGCAGCGGCCAGTCCAGCCGCCGCGCGAGGGAGTCGCGGGCCGTCAGCTTGGCCCAGGGGCCCTCGTCGGGGCCGTACCGGGAGACGGAGAATCCACCTGCCATTACGGCTGCCTCCCCGTGGACGCGGGTGATCCGGTGAGTCCGGGCTGGCCGCCGGGCGGCAGGGGCAACTGGGGTTCCTGTCCTCCCGGCTGCTCCTCGGGCGTGACCGGAGTGGGGTCGTAGGGCTTGATCTTCGGCGCGGGGATCGAGCCGTCGGGCTGGACCTTGGGCAGCGCCTTCTGCGGCTCGGGCAGCAGGGCCCGCTTCAGGTTCTGGTTGCCCTCGCCGTCGAGGCCGTAGAGCGCGTCGTAGATCTTGCGGACGGCGGGTCCGGAGGAACCCGAGCCGGTGCCGCCCTGGGAGATGGTCATGACGATCGTGAAGTCGTCGGTGTAGGTCGCGAACCAGCCGGTGGTCTGCTTGCCGTACACCTGGGCGGTGCCGGTCTTGGCGCGCATCGGGATCTTGTCCTGCGGCCAGCCGCCGAACCGCCAGGCGGCGGTGCCGCCGGGCTCGACCACCGACCGCAGACCCTTGTCGAGGTCCTTGATGGTCTGGGCGTTGACCGGGAGCTTCCCGCTGACCTTGGGCGTGATCTCCGTGACGGTCTTGCCGTCGGGGCTGATCACGGCCTTGCCGACGGTGGGCTCGTGGAGGGTGCCGCCGTTGCTGATGGCGGCGTAGGCGGTGGCCATCTGGATGGGCGTGACGAGCACGTCGCCCTGGCCGATCGAGTAGTTGATGCTGTCGTAGGCCTTGAGCTGGTTGCCTTCGAGGCAGCTTTCGTACGCGATCTGCTGGACGTAGGTGCCGCCCTTCTTGCCCTCCTTGCACCAGGCGTCCTTGTTGGCCTCCCAGAAGTCCTGCTTCCACTGACGGTCCGGGATGCGGCCCTTGACCTCGTTGGGCAGGTCGATGCCGGTCACGGAGCCGAGCCCGAAGTCCCGGGCGGTCGTGTAGAACCAGTTCTTGGCGTCCTTCTTGGGCTTTATGCCGCCGTCCTTGACCCACTCCTCGTGCCCGAGGCGGTAGAAGACGGTGTTGCAGGAGTACTTCAGCGCGTCGCCGAGGGTGATGGGGCCGTGGCCCTTGGACTCGAAGTTCGCGAAGGTCTGGTTGCCCAGGCTGTAGGAGCTGCTGCACTCGTACAGGTCGTTGAAGGGGTGTCCGCCGCGCACGGCGGCGCTCGCCGAGACCACCTTGAAGATCGAGCCGGCCGGGGCCTGGCCCTGGATGGCCCGGTTGAGCAGCGGGTAGTTGGACTTCTTGCTGGTGAGCTTGGCGTACTGCTTGCCGGAGATGCCGCCGACCCAGTCGTTGGGGTCGTAGTCGGGCTGGGAGGCCATCGCCACGACCCGGCCGGTCTTGGACTCCATGACGACGACGGCGCCGGAGTCGGCCTCGTACTTCCGGCCGGTGATCTTGTCGGTCTCCTGCCGGACGGTCTTCATCGCCTGGGCGAGCTCGTACTCGGCGACGGCCTGCACGCGGGCGTCGAGGCTGGTGACGAGGGTGGAGCCGGCCACGGCCGGGTCGCTCTCCGCCTCGCCGAGGACGCGGCCGAGGTTGTCGACCTCGTAGCGGGTGACGCCCGCCTTGCCGCGCAGTTCCTTGTCGTAGGTGCGCTCGATCCCGGACCGGCCGACCTGGTCGGAACGCAGGTAGGGCGACGGGCCGTCCTGCGCCTTCTGGATCTCCTCGTCGGTGACGGGCGACAGATAGCCGAGCACCTGCGAGGTCCTCGCCTTGCCGGGGGCGGCGTAGCGGCGTACGGCGGTGGGCTCGGCGGTGATGCCGGGGAAGTCCTCGGCGCGCTCCCGGATCTGGAGGGCCTGCTGGGTGGTGGCCTCGTCGGTGACCGGGATCGGCTGGTAGGGCGAGCCGTTCCAGCAGGGCTGGGGGGTCTCGGAGTCGCAGAGGCGGACCTTGTCCCGGACGTCCTTCGGCTTCATGTCCAGGACTTCGGCGAGGCGGGTGAGGACGCCGACGCCGTCGTCCTTCATCTTCAGCAGCTCGGTGCGGCTGGCGGAGACGACGAGGCGGGTCTCGTTGTCGGCCAGCGGTACGCCGCGGGCGTCGAGGATCGAGCCGCGCACCGCGGGCTGGACGACCTGCTGCACACCGTTGCCCGCGGCTTCGGCGGTGTACTCGTCGCCGTTGCGGATCTGGAGGTACCAGAGGCGACCGCCGAGGGTGAGGAGCAGGGAGAAGACGAGGACCTGGATGACGATGAGCCGGATCTGGACCCGCTGGGTCCGCCCGGTCTCGGGAATGTTGCTCACTGGGTGCCCCCGGTGGTGGTCCGGCTGGGGGTACGGGGTCGGTCCCCCGGGAGATTCGGCCTCACGCGGTGCCCCCGGCCCCCTCGGTCACGTACGGCTTCACAGTCGCTTGACCCCCTTGATCCTGCCCGCGCGGGCGGCCCGGTTGCGGGCCGCCTTGGCCCGCAGGCCGCCGCGCTGGTTGCCGATCCGCAGGCCGGTGCCCGAGGCGAGCCAGCCGGCGGCGACGTCGTTGCCCCCGGAGGAGGCCTCGGCGAGCGGGTCGTTCTCGGTGCGTCTGGCCAGCGCCATGATGAGCGGCACCGTGAAGGGCGCCAGCAGCAGGTCGTAGACGGCCGCGGTGAACAGCAGGCTGCCCAGGCCCACATGGCGGGCGGCGGTGTCGCCGACGAGCGCGCCGACGCCCGCGTACAGCAGCGTCGAGCCGATCGCGGCGGCGACGACCGCGGCCATCGGGGCGAAGGCCGACTTCAGCTGCCCGTTCTCCGGCCGGACCAGGCCCGCGAGGTAGCCGATGACGCAGAGCACCAGGGCGTAGCGTCCCGCGGCGTGGTCGGCGGGCGGCGCGAGGTCCGCGAGGAGGCCCGCGCCGAAGCCGACGAGGGAGCCGCTGACCGGCCCGTACACGAAGGCGAGTGCGAGGACGGTGAGGAGCAGCAGGTCCGGGACGGCGCCGGGGAGCTGGAGGCGCGCGAGGACGGAGACCTGGATGACCAGGGCGACGACGACCAGGGCGGTGGAAAGCAGAGTCCGGTTGATGCGCATGGGGATCAGCCCTGCCCCTGGTAGTCGGCCGCGTTGTCGGGTTGCCGGGCGTTGCCCTGCTGGTCGCCTGCCGCGTCGCCGCCGCCCGGCTTCTCGTTGATGTTGCCGACGACCTTGCCGGAGCCGTCGACCAGGTCGCCGTTGGGCTGGACCGTGACGGTGACCGTGGGGGTCGGCTTCGGCTTCGCCTTGGCCGGCTTCTTGGGCAGGACCGTGTCGCGCGGGTCCTCGCGGGGAGCCTGGACGACGACGCCGACGATGTCGAGCTTGGTGAACCCGACGTACGGCTTCACGTAGACCGTCCGGGTCAGCGCACCGCCGGAGGGGTCGACACGGACGACCTCGCCGACCGGGACGCCAGGCACGAAGGGCTTGTCCTTGCTGGAGCCGAAGGTGACCAGCCGGTCGCCGGGCTCCACCTTGGCCTTGCCGTTGAGGAACTGCACCGACAGCGGGCGCGAGCCCTGGCCGGTGGCGAAGCCGAGCTCGTCGGTCTTCTCCATCCGGGTGCCCACGGTGAAGTCGGGGTCGTTGGCGAGCAGGACCGTCGCGGTGCCGGGGCCGACGGTGGTGACCCGGCCGACCAGCCCCTCCCCGTTGAGGACGGTCATGTCGCGGCGGATGCCGTCGTCGGACCCGGCGTCGATGGTGACCGTCCAGGAGAAGCCCTGGGCCGCTCCTATGGCGATGACCTCGGCGCCCTTGATGCCGTACTGTCCGGCGCCCGCGTTCTTCAGGATGGCGTCGAGCTGGCGGACCCGGCTGTTGGTGCGGTCGTCGCTGCCGAGCTTGGCCTTCAGCGCGGCGTTCTCCTTCTCCAGGGTGGAGATCCGGTCGTGCCGGTTACCGGAGTCCCTGACCGCCCCTATGGCGTTGCCCACCGGGTCGACCGCTGCCGCGACGCCGTTCTCGACCGGTCCGAAGACGGTGGCCGCGGCCTGCCGCGCGCCGTCGACCGGTGACCCCTCGCCGCCTCGGATATCCACCGTGATCAGGGCGAATGCGATGGCGATCAAGAGCACCAGGAGCAGCCGGCTCTCTCGTGTGTCCCTCACGTGCGGCGGCCGTGCCTTCCTCGTCGGAATGTTCGTGCCTGTGTACGTCTCCGTACGGGGTACCGGCCGGGTGTGCCCCGGTTCCGGTACGTGTACAGCAACGATCTATATCAACGATCCGGCGACCGGAGCGGGTGCGACCGCTCGCCGGACCGGGTGTGTCCCGGGGAATCCGTGCTCCGTCTACCGGCGGGGCTGGGCGTCCAGCACCTGCTGGAGCGCCTCGAACTCCTCGACGCACTTGCCGGAGCCGAGCGCCACCGAGTCCAGCGGGTCCTCGGCGATGTGGATCGGCATCCCCGTCTCGCGGCGCAGCCGCTCGTCCAGACCACGCAGCAGCGCGCCGCCGCCGGTGAGGACGATGCCGCGGTCCATGACGTCGCCGGACAGCTCGGGCGGGCACTTGTCGAGCGTCGTCTTCACGGCGTCGACGATCGCGTTGACCGGTTCCTCGATCGCCTTGCGGACCTCCTGGGCCGAGATGACGACCGTCTTGGGAAGACCGGAGACCAGGTCGCGGCCGCGGATCTCGGTGTGCTCGTCCTTGTCCAGGTCGTACGCCGAACCGATGGTGATCTTGATCTGTTCGGCGGTCCGCTCACCGAGGAGGAGCGAGTACTCCTTCTTGATGTGCTGGATGATCGCGTTGTCCAGTTCGTCACCGGCGGTCCGGATCGACTGGGCAGTGACGATTCCGCCGAGCGAGATCACGGCGACCTCGGTGGTGCCGCCGCCGATGTCCACGACCATGTTGCCGGTGGCCTCGTGGACCGGCAGACCGGAGCCGATGGCCGCGGCCATGGGCTCCTCGATGATGTGCACCTGGCGCGCGCCGGCCTGCGTGGACGCCTCGATGACGGCGCGGCGCTCGACGCCGGTGATGCCGGAGGGCACACAGACGACGACGCGGGGGCGGGCCAGGTAGCGACGCTTGTGGATCTTGAGGATGAAGTAGCGGAGCATCCGCTCGGTGATCTCGAAGTCGGCGATCACGCCGTCCTTCAGGGGGCGCACGGCGACGATGTTGCCCGGCGTGCGCCCGATCATCTTCTTGGCCTCGGCGCCGACCGCCAGAATTCCGCCGGTGTTGGTGTTGATGGCCACGACGGACGGCTCGTTCAGGACGATGCCGCGCCCCCTGACGTACACCAGCGTGTTGGCAGTCCCGAGGTCGATAGCCATGTCACGGCCGATGAACGACATTGAGTTCCCCTTGTTCCCCATGAGGATGCGTCGGGCCTTCCCAGGTAGCGAAGATGGCTTGTTCTGGTAGGCGAGGTTGGGCGCTGCGGGCGTGGAAGCTTCCATCGTAGTGCCGTATGCACGGACACAGCGCGGGGTCCTTCGCCGTTGTGAGCGGAACGGGTGCCCGTTCTACCCATGGTGACGTTACGTCGGAGGGATGCGTTCCCGCGACACCGAACCCTATGCCGAGGGGCGGCCGAATTACTTCGGTCGCCCCTCACTTACAGCGCTGTTTGGCCGATCGAGTCAGGAAAGTCCGGGAAAGAAAAGCTTCAGTTCTCGCTCTGCGGACTCCTCCGAGTCCGATGCGTGGATGAGGTTCTCCCGGGTGATCGTGCCGAAGTCACCGCGGATGGACCCCGGCGCGGCGGCGATCGGGTCGGTCGGGCCGGCCAGGGCGCGGACGCCCTCGATGACCCGCTCGCCTTCGGCCACCAGGGCGACGACGGGGCCGGAGGCCATGAACTCCATGAGCGGCTCGTAGAACGGGCGGCCCTTGTGCTCCCCGTAGTGCTGCTCCAGCGTCTCGTGGTCCAGGGTGCGCAGCTCCAGGGCGGTGATCCGCCAGTTCGCCTTGCGCTCGATGCGGCCGACGATCTCGCCGATCAGGCCACGGCGGACGGCGTCGGGCTTGAGCAGGACGAGAGTGCGCTGAGTCATGTACGGCTCCTTGCAAGGCCAGGCAATACGGGTGCGGTGAGGCGAGATTACAGGGGTGCGGGAACGGATCCACGCCCGGGTTCACCCTGGGTCACCCTCGGCCCCCGGATCCGCCCGAACGTGCGGCGGGGACGGGCGTGTCGGACAGCGCCGGGGGTGATCAGGCCGTGGCCTCCTCGGCTTCCTGCTGGGCGGCCCAGCGCGCCTTGGCCTCGTCGATCTTGCGGCCGTAGTGGATCGAGGCCCACCACAGTCCGCCGAAGGCCAGGCCCAGGATGAACATCATGGGGACCACGAACCCGCTGAGGACCAGCGCGGCCTGGAGCGCCCAGCCGAGCTGGACACCGCCGGGCCGGGTGATCATGCCGCACAGCAGCACGGACAGGGCCATGCCGATCCCGCAGACCGTCCAGACCAGGGTCATGGAGGCGTCGTCCAGCTTCATGGCGACGAGACCGGCGAAGCCGATCACGAAGAACTCGCCGATCAGCGTCGAGGCGCAGAGCGTCCGCATCCCTCTCTCAGCCCCTTCCCAGCAGCAGCCGGGCTTCGCCGACCGTGATCACGGACCCGGTCACCAGCACGCCTGCGCCCGCGTACTCGTCCTCCTCCTCGGCCAGCGTGATCGCCGCTTCCAGGGCGTCGTCGAGGCGCGGCTCGACCTGGACCCGGTCGTCGCCGAAGATCTCGACGGCGACGGCGGCTAGCTCGTCCGCGTCCATCGCGCGCGGGGTGGAGTTCTGCGTGACGACGATCTCGGCGAAGATCGGCTCGAAGGCTTCCAGGAGCCCTCGGACGTCCTTGTCGTCGCTCGTGCCGACCACACCGATCAGCCGGGAGAAGCTGAACGCCTCGGAGATGCCGTCCGCCGCCGCCTTGGCCCCCGCGGGGTTGTGCGCCGCGTCCAGGACGACGGTCGGGCTGGAGCGCACGACCTCCAAGCGGCCCGGCGAGAGCACCGAGGCGAACGCCTTGCGGATGGCGTCGATGTCGAGGGAGCGGGCCTGCTCGGCTCCGATGCCGAAGAACGCCTCGACGGCGGCGAGCGCGACGGCCGCGTTGTGCGCCTGGTGGGCGCCGTACAGCGGGAGGAAGATCTCCTCGTACTCGCCGCCCAGGCCCCGCAGCGTGACCAGCTGGCCGCCGACCGCGATCTCGCGGGAGGCCACACCGAACTCCATGCCCTCGCGGGCCACGGTGGCGTCCACCTCCACGGCCTTCTTCAGCATCACCTGCGCGGCGTCCACCGGCTGCTGCGCCAGGATGACCGTGGCGCCCTCCTTGATGACACCGGCCTTCTCGCCGGCGATCTCGGCGGGCGTGGTGCCGAGCCGGTCGGTGTGGTCCAGCGAGATGGGGGTGACGACGGCCACCGTGGCGTCGATGACGTTCGTCGCGTCCCAGGTGCCGCCCATACCGACCTCGACGACCGCGACATCGACGGGGGCGTCGGCGAAGGCGGCGTACGCCATGCCGGTGAGGACCTCGAAGAAGGAGAGCCGGTAGGGCTGCTGGGTGTCGACCATCTCGACGTACGGCTTGATGTCCTCGTACGTCTCGATGAACCGCTCGGGTGCGATCGGGGAGCCGTCCAGGCTGATCCGCTCGGTGATCGACTGGACGTGCGGGGAGGTGTAGCGGCCGGTGCGCAGCTCGAAGGCGTTGAGCAGGGCCTCGATCATGCGGGCCGTGGACGTCTTGCCGTTGGTCCCCGTGATGTGGATCGAGGGGTAGGCGCGCTGCGGCTCGCCGAGGACGTCCATCAGGGCGGCGATGCGCGTGACGGAGGGCTCCAGCTTGGTCTCGCCCCAGCGTCCGGCGAGCTCCTGCTCCACGGCGCGCAGCGCCCTGTCGGTCTCGGGGTCGGCCGGGCGTGCCGGGACCGCTTCGCCCTGCGGCTGACCCGAGTGGGCGCGCAGCGTGCGGCTCCCGGCCTCGATCACCGCCAGGTCGGGGTCGCGCTGGGTCGCCTCGTCGACGATCTCCTCGAAGGCGTCGTCGGGGTCGGGGTCGTCGTGCCGGTCTGGGCGGGGCTCACTCACGGGCCCCAGTCTACGGATGGGCTCCGACATCGCGCGCAGCGCCCGGCCGACCGCCGACGAGCGGTACGGCGAAGCCCCCGCGTCCCGGTCGGCCGGGTGCGCGGGGGCTTCTGCGTTCAGGGACGTCCGGTCCGTGCCGGGCGGGCCCCTGCCGGATCAGCTCTGCGGGAGGCCCGCCAGCTGGGCGCCGATCCGCTCGATGTCGGCCTCGGCCTTGGCCAGCCGCCCGCGGATCTTGTCGACCACGTTGTCCGGGGCCTTGGCCAGGAAGGCCTCGTTGCCGAGCTTGCCCTCCGCCTGGGCCTTCTCCTTGCGCGCGGCCTCCAGGTCCTTGGTGAGGCGCTTGCGCTCGGCGGCCACGTCGATCGTGCCGGACAGGTCCAGGGCGACGGTGGCCCCGGCGACCGGGAGCGAGGCGGTGGCGTGGAAGCCGTCGCCGGCGGGCTGGAGCCGCAGGAGCTGGCGCATGGCCGCCTCGTGCGGGGCGAGCGCCGTGCCGGTCAGGGTCAGCTCGGCCGGGACCTTCTGGCCGGGCTGGAGCCCCTGGTCGTTGCGGAAGCGGCGGACCTCGGTGACGACCTGCTGGACCAGCTCGATCTCCTTCTCGGCCGCGTCGTCGCGGAAGCCGGAGTCGGCCGGCCACTCGGCGACGACGACCGACTCGCGCCCGGTGAGCGCGGTCCACAGCGCCTCCGTGACGAACGGGACGACCGGGTGCAGCAGCCGCAGCATCACGTCGAGGACCTCACCGAGGACCCGGCCCGAGACCTCGGCCGGGCGGCCGCCCGCGAAGAACGTGGTCTTGGAGAGCTCGACGTACCAGTCGAAGACCTCGTCCCAGGCGAAGTGCCGCAGCGCCTCGCTGAGCTTGGCGAACTGGAAGTCGTCGTAGAAGGCGTCGACGTCCGCGACCGTCTTGTTGAGACGGGAGAGGATCCAGCGGTCGGTGACCGACATCTCCTCGGCCGAGGGCAGCTCGCCCTCGATCGTGGCGCCGTTCATCAGGGCGAAGCGGGTGGCGTTCCAGATCTTGTTGGAGAACTTCGCCGAACCCTGGACCCAGTCCTCCCCGATCGGCACGTCGGTGCCCGGGTTGGCGCCGCGCGCGAGGGTGAAGCGCAGGGCGTCGGAGCCGTACTTGTCCATCCAGTCCAGCGGGTTGACGACGTTCCCGAAGGACTTCGACATCTTCTTGCCGTGCTCGTCGCGGACCATGCCGTGCAGGACGATGGTGCCGAACGGCGGGACGCCGTCGTTGACGTACAGGCCGAACATCATCATCCGGGCGACCCAGAAGAAGAGGATGTCGTAGCCGGTGACCAGGACGGAGTTCGGATAGAACTTCGCGAGGCTGTCGGTGCGTTCGGGCCAGCCGAGTGTGGAGAAGGGCCACAGGCCCGAGGAGAACCAGGTGTCCAGGACGTCGTTGTCCTGGGTCCAGCCCTCGCCGGCGGGGGCCTCGTCGTCCGGTCCGACGCAGACGACCTCGCCGTTCGGGCCGTACCAGACGGGGATGCGGTGACCCCACCAGAGCTGGCGCGAGATGCACCAGTCGTGGAGGTTGTCGACCCAGTCGAAGTACCGCTTCTCCATCTCCTGCGGGTGGATCTTGACCTTGCCGTCGCGGACCGCGTCACCGGCGGCCTCGGCGAGCGGGGCGACCTTGACCCACCACTGGAGCGACAGGCGCGGCTCGATGGTGGTCTTGCAGCGCGAGCAGTGCCCGACGGAGTGGACGTAGGGGCGCTTCTCGGCGACGATCCGGCCCTCGGCACGCAGGGCGGCGACGATGGCGGAGCGGGCCTCCAGCCGGTCCAGGCCCTCGAAGGGACCGGGGACCGTGATGACCGCGCGCTCGTCGAGGACGGTGATGAACGGCAGGCTGTGGCGGTTGCCGATCTCGAAGTCGTTCGGGTCGTGGGCGGGGGTCACCTTGACCGCGCCGGTGCCGAACTCCGGGTCGACGTGGTGGTCGGCGACGACGGGGATGGTGCGGTCGGTCAGCGGCAGCTTGATCTGCTTGCCGATCAGGTGCTGGTAGCGCTCGTCGTCGGGGTGGACGGCGACGGCGGTGTCGCCGAGCATCGTCTCGGCACGGGTGGTGGCGACGACGATGGTCTCGTCGCCCTCCCCGTACGTCATGGAGACGAGCTCGCCGTCGTCCTCCTGGTACTCGACCTCGATGTCGGAGATCGCGGTGAGGCAGCGGGGGCACCAGTTGATGATGCGTTCGGCGCGGTAGATCAGACCGTCGTCGTACATCTGCTTGAAGACGGTCTGGACGGCCTTGGAGAGGCCCTCGTCCATGGTGAAGCGCTCACGGGACCAGGCGACGCCCTCGCCGAGGCGGCGCATCTGGCCGGAGATCTGGCCGCCGGACTCGTTCTTCCACTGCCAGACGCGCTCGACGAAGGCCTCGCGGCCCAGGTCGTGACGGGACTTGCCCTCCTTGCCGAGTTCGCGCTCGACGACGTTCTGGGTGGCGATGCCCGCGTGGTCCATGCCCGGCTGGTACAGCGCCTCGAAGCCCTGCATCCGCTTCCGGCGGACGAGGGCGTCGATCAGGGTGTGCTCGAAGGCGTGGCCCAGGTGGAGGGAGCCGGTGACGTTCGGCGGCGGGATGACGATGCTGTAGGGCGGCTTGTCGCTGTGCTCGTCGGCCTCGAAGTAACCACGCTCTACCCAGCGCTCGTACAGCTTCCCCTCTACGTCGGCCGGCGCGTACGTGGTCGGCAGTTCGGGGTTGCTGGCTGGCTGCTGCGATGAGTTCTCGGTCACGGGAGACAGTTTAGGGCCGTCACAGGTCTGCACTGAAACGGATTGGTTCAGTAACGGTGTGCGGGCCGGTTCCCCTTGTGGGGGCGGATTCCGACAGGATGTTCGCAACGCAGAGGACCGATCGGCACGTGGAGGGCGGGAGAAGGAGCGGGGCTGGGTGCGTGCAGCTGCGAGGCGGAGGACCGAGCCGACACGACGGGGTCTCCCCTGCTCGAGCGAAACCGAGAGCTCGGGGAGGTCGGTGATGGACGCCGACGCCGCAGATGCGCGTGCCCGGCCCCGCGACGCCGCCCTCGACGTGCCGGCCGGTCCAAGGATTCTGGAGGGGACACCGCGATGAGCTACAACCAGCCGGGCCCGTACGGTGGGCAGCCGCCGCAGGGGCAGCCCGGACCGTACGGACAGCAGCCGGGGCCCTACGGCGCCCCGCCGCCGCAGGGGCAGCCCGGCTACGGCTACCCGCAGCAGGCCCCGCAGGGCGTCCCTCCGCAGCAGCCGAACCCGTACGGGCAGCCGGCCCCGGGGCCGCAGCAGCCGAATCCGTACGGGCAGCAGCCGCCGGGCGGACAGCAGGGCTACGGCTACCCGCAGGCGCAGCAGCCGGGCCCGTACGGACAGCAGCCGCCCCAGCCGCCGTACGGGGGGCAGCCCGGGTACGGCCAGCAGCCGCAGCAGCCGAAGAGGAAGACGGGGCTGATCGTCGGTGTCGCCGTGGTGGCGCTGGCCGTCATCGCGGGCGGGGTGTACTTCCTGACCTCCGGTGGCAGCGGTGACGTGGCGGACTCCACGAGGGGCTACAAGCTGACGCCTCCGGCCTCCGTGGAGGACTACACGAAGGACGCCTCCAAGCCCGCGCCGTCCGGCCCGGTCACCGGTGAGGACAAGGCCGAGGCCGAGGCCATGGGGGTCAAGGACGCCAACAAGGCGGGGGCCCAGTACAAGGGCGGCAGCGAGGACAACCCCCTCGCCCAGAAGGTCCTCATCTTCGAGGGCATCTGGGGCGAGGTCGAGGACCCCGCGAAGACGCTCGACAACGCCTTCGCCAAGGCCGAGAAGAACATGACGAAGGACACCGGCAACAACGGTGCCCAGGCCTCGCTGATGGGCAGCCCCAAGGAGTTCCAGCCGGAGGGCTTCGACGGCGCCCTGATGAAGTGCCAGGACCTGAAGGTGGAGAACGACAAGGCCTCCGGCACCGCCACCAAGGGGCCGAAGGAGTTCACCATGCCGGTCTGCATCTGGGCCGACTACAGCACGGTCGGCATCGTCGCCGGACTCGACGTCGCCTCGGCGCTGACGGAGAAGTCCGTGCCGCAGGAGGACATGGCGGACCTCGCCGCCAAGCTCTACAACACCTCCCGCACCAAGATCTGACCGCTCGACGCCGAAGGGGCGCCCACCGGGTCCATCCGGTGGGCGCCCCTTCGGGTGGGACAAGTCGCCTGCGGTTACGCGGACTTCTCGTGGCGGCCGCCGTCGTTCTTGCCGATCGTGCGCGGCTCGCGCGGGACCAGCGTGGGGTTGAC
This sequence comes from Streptomyces sp. YPW6, assembly GCF_018866325.1. Classification (NCBI taxonomy): domain Bacteria; kingdom Bacillati; phylum Actinomycetota; class Actinomycetes; order Kitasatosporales; family Streptomycetaceae; genus Streptomyces; species Streptomyces sp. YPW6. The sequence continues at coordinate 5,389,371 of NZ_CP076457.1, read as the reverse complement.
GTTGTCGCGGACCACGTCCGGGGTGATGACGACGCGGGCGACGTCCTTGCGGGACGGGACCTCGTACATCACGGACTGGAGGACTTCCTCCATGATCGCCCGTAGGCCGCGGGCGCCGGTCTGGCGCAGGATGGCCTGGTCGGCGATGGCCTCCAGCGCCTCGCGCTCGAAGTCCAGCTCCACACCGTCGAGTTCGAAGAGGCGCTGGTACTGCTTGACCAGGGCGTTGCGCGGCTCGACGAGGATCTGGAGCAGCGCCTCGCGGTCCAGGTTGTGGACCGAGGTCAGCACGGGGAGGCGGCCGATGAACTCCGGGATCATCCCGAACTTCACCAGGTCCTCCGGCATGACCTCCTGGAACTGGTCGCTCGCCTGGATCTCCACCTTGGAGCGGATCGTGGCGCCGAAGCCGATGCCCTTGGCACCGGCCCGGGACTCGATGATCTTCTCCAGGCCGGAGAACGCGCCGCCCACGATGAACAGCACGTTCGTCGTGTCGATCTGGATGAACTCCTGGTGGGGGTGCTTGCGTCCGCCCTGCGGCGGGACGGAGGCGGTGGTGCCCTCCAGGATTTTCAGCAGGGCCTGCTGCACGCCCTCGCCGGAGACATCGCGGGTGATCGAGGGGTTCTCGCTCTTGCGGGCGACCTTGTCGATCTCGTCGATGTAGATGATCCCGGTCTCGGCCTTCTTGACGTCGTAGTCGGCCGCCTGGATCAGCTTGAGCAGGATGTTCTCGACGTCCTCGCCGACATAGCCGGCCTCCGTCAGCGCCGTCGCGTCCGCGATCGCGAACGGGACGTTGAGCATGCGGGCCAGCGTCTGGGCGAGAAGCGTCTTACCGGAACCCGTGGGGCCCAGCAGGAGGATGTTCGACTTGGCGAGCTCGATCGCGTCCTCACGACCGGCGCCGCCGCCGTTCTCCCCGGCCTGGACCCGCTTGTAGTGGTTGTACACCGCGACCGAGAGGGCCTTCTTCGCGGGCTCCTGCCCGACGACGTACCCCTCCAGGAACTCGTAGATCTCGCGGGGCTTGGGAAGCTCTTCCCAGCGCACCTCGCTCGTCTCCGCGAGCTCCTCCTCGATGATCTCGTTGCAGAGATCGATGCACTCGTCGCAGATGTACACACCGGGTCCCGCGATGAGCTTCTTCACCTGCTTCTGGCTCTTTCCGCAGAACGAGCACTTGAGCAGGTCGCCGCCATCACCGATGCGTGCCACGAGGTGCTTCCCCTTCGCCTGGGACGCCGCCTGGTTCAGCGGCTCCTGGTGCCTCTATCCGACGGTACCTTGCCTGGGCCCCCGTTCGGGCCCCCCTTGGCACGGTTCACACGGCCGTGGTCGTGCAAACGGAATGTGCCAAGGGGAAAGACCGACGTCAGAGCGATGCGCCCGCGGTGGTCTTGCGGGTGGAAACGATCTGGTCGACCAGACCGTAGGCCAGGGCGTCCTCGGCCGTGAGGATCTTGTCGCGCTCGATGTCCTCGCTGATCTTCTCCAGCGGGGTCGTCGAGTGCCGGGCCAGCATCTCCTCCAGCTGCGTACGCATGCGGAGGATCTCGTTGGCCGCGATCTCCAGGTCGGAGAGCTGCTCGCGGCCCGTCTGCGAGGACGGCTGGTGGATGAGGACGCGGGCGTGCGGGAGCGCCATGCGCTTGCCCGGGGTGCCGGCGGCGAGCAGCACGGCGGCGGCGGAGGCCGCCTGGCCCATGCAGACCGTCTGGATGTCCGGCTTCACGAACTGCATCGTGTCGTAGATCGCGGTGAGCGCGGTGAACGAGCCGCCGGGGCTGTTGATGTAGATCGAGATGTCGCGGTCGGGGTCCATCGACTCCAGGCACAGCAGCTGGGCCATGACGTCGTTGGCCGAGGCGTCGTCGATCTGGACGCCGAGGAAGATCACGCGCTCCTCGAAGAGCTTCGCGTACGGGTCGTACTCGCGCACGCCCTGCGAGGTGCGCTCCACGAAGCGCGGGACGACGTAGCGGTTGTCCACCTGCGGGCCGGTGTAGAGGCCGCTCGCGGAAGCGCCGGAGAAGTTGTTCATGTGGGTGTTCACCATCCTGGTGGCGTTCTGGGGCTGGAGGTCTCGGCGTACGGGGCGGTGGGGCGTCAGAGGTGCCGACGGTCCGGTGGATACCGGATCAGGCACCGGTGCCGCCGCCGCCCGGGATGCCCGACGCGAACGTGATGATCTCGTCGATGAGGCCGTACTCCTTGGCCTCCTCCGCCGTGTACCAGCGGTCGCGGTCGCCGTCGCGGATGATCGTCTCGACGGTCTGGCCGGAGTGGTGGGCGGTGATCTCGGCCATCCGCGTCTTGGTGCGGAGCAGGTACTCGGCCTGGATCTTGATGTCCGAGGCCGTGCCGCCGATACCGGCCGAACCCTGGTGCATGAGGATGTCGGTGTTCGGGAGGGCGAAGCGCTTGCCCGAGGCGCCGCCGGTGAGCAGGAACTGCCCCATGGAGGCGGCCATGCCCATGCCGATGGTGACGACGTCGTTGGGGATGTACTGCATGGTGTCGTAGACCGCCATGCCGGCCGTCACCGAGCCACCGGGGCTGTTGATGTAGAGGTAGATGTCCTTATCCGGCTCGGCGGCAAGGAGGAGAAGCTGTGCGGTGATCTTGTTGGCGATGTCATCGTCGACCTGCTGGCCGAGGAAGATGATGCGCTCGCCGAGCAGTCGGCTGTAGACCTGGTCGCCGAGGCCACCACCGAGGGACGGCTCACCGGCGGCGTTGGGCATCAGATTCGTCACGTATCCACCTGCTCGTCTCTGACGGCTCCGGCCGTCTCAGCGTCTTCGTACCGGGCGGGTGAAGTCACTGCTCCACCCTTCCTCTTCATGGACCCTAACGCGCAGGTGGGACAACGCCATCCCGCTTCCGCAACTGTTCGCTGGGAGCGCAAGGTCCGCAGTGGGCACAAGGGTTCCGGGGCCGTACAGCGATCCGGCGCGCCACGGCGACGGGCCCCGGACACGGCATGTGTCCGGGGCCCGTCGTGACGATCAGCGCGAGGCTGTCGCGGATCGGAGCGAGGCTCAGGCCTCGTTCTTCTCCTCGGCCTTGTCGTCGGCCTTGTCCTCGGTGGCGGCCTCGGCCGTCTCCGTGGCCTCGGCGGTGTCCTCGTCGTCCTCCAGGTCGACGACCTCACCGTTGGTGTCGACGACCTTGGCGGCCTCGACGACGACGGCGAGCGCCTTGCCGCGGGCGACCTCGCCGACGAGCATCGGCACCTGGCCACCCTCGACGACGGCCTGGGCGAACTGGTCGGGGCTCATGCCGGAGGAGGCCGCACGCCGCATGAGGTGCTCGGTGAGCTCCTCCTGGTTGACGTTCAGCTTCTCCTTGTTGACGAGCTCGTCCAGGATGAACTGGGTCTTGATGCCCTTGACGGCCTGCTCGGAGGTCTCGTTCTCGAACTCCTCCAGGGTCTTGCCCTGGATCTCGAGGTACTTCTCGAGGTCGAGGCCCATCTGACCGAGCTGGTGGTGCTCCAGGTTGTGCTTGCGGGTCTGGACCTCGTCCGCGAGCAGCTTCTCCGGGATCGGCACCTCGGCGAGCTTCAGCAGCTCCTCGAGGACGCGCTCCTGGGCCTGGGTGGCCTGGTCGTACTGCTTGGTGGTCTCCAGGCGCTTGCGGCTGTCGGCCTTCAGCTCCTCCAGCGTGTCGAACTCGCTGGCCATCTGGGCGAAGTCGTCGTCCAGCTCGGGGAGCTCGCGGGCGGCGACGGCGGTGACCTTGACGGTGACCTCCGCGTCCTTGCCCTCGGCGGAGCCGCCCTTCAACTGCGAGGTGAAGGTGGCCTCGCCACCGGCCTCCAGGCCGGTCACGGCCTCGTCGATGCCGTCGAGGAGCTCGCCGGAACCGATGGTGTACGAGACACCGTCGGCCACGCCGTCCTCCAGGACCTCGCCGTCGACCTTGGCCTGCAGGTCGATCGTGACGACGTCGCCGTCAGCGGCGGCGCGCTCGACCGGGTTGGTGGAGGCGAAGCGCTCGCGGAGCTGCTCCACGGCCTTCTCGACCTCTTCGTCGGTGACCTCGAGGGCGTCGACGGTGACCTCGATGCCGGAGTAGTCCGGGATCTCGATCTCGGGGCGTACGTCAACCTCGGCGGTGAAGGCCAGCAGCTCGCCGTCCTTCAGCTCGGTGATGTCGACCTCGGGCTGGCCGAGGACGTTCAGCTCACCCTCGTTGACCGCCTCGGTGTAGAACTTCGGGAGGGCGTCGTTGACGGCCTCCTCCAGCACAGCACCGCGGCCGAACCGCTGGTCGATGACCCGGGCGGGGATCTTGCCCTTGCGGAAGCCCTTCACCGTGACCTGCTGGTTGATCTTCTTGTACGCCGCGTCGAGGCTGTCCTTGAGCTCCTCGAAGGGCACCTCGATGCTGAGCCGAACCCGAGTCGGGTTCAGGGTCTCCACGGCGCTCTTCACGGTTCGGTCTCCTTGGTGGCTGACTTCTTGGGGTTCTGCTGGGCCGCCGAGTGACGGCTTCGCGGACCGAGCCCGGTACATCAGACACACGGGCACGCATTTTGCATAGTAACGGCAAGGGGGAGGACTCCCACAATGCGATCTTGCTGGTGGTCGGGGTGGCCGGATTCGAACCGACGACCTTCCGCTCCCAAAGCGGACGCGCTACCAAGCTGCGCCACACCCCGTCGGTGCGACACGTAGGGTACATGCACGGCGACCGCGGATCCGCCGCTTTTCGGAGCGGCTCCACCGGGCCGGGGAGGGCCGCGGCCCGGGACGGAGCGGCGGCCGGCGCAACGGGTGTGCGGGCACCGCCGCCGACCCGCTACGATGCTCTTCGTACCGCGGTCCACGGACTCGCGGTGCGACGCTTGCGGGCGTAGCTCAATGGTAGAGCCCTAGTCTTCCAAACTAGCTACGCGGGTTCGATTCCCGTCGCCCGCTCCACGCAGTCGAGGGCCCGGCCCGGAGGTTGAACCTCCGGGCCGGGCCCTCGCGCTTCGCGCGTCAGATGCCGCCCCGCCGCTTCAGAAGCTGATCTGGTTGATCGTGTCGGCCAGCGAGTTCATGAACCTGTTGATCGACGGCGCCATGCCGGTCGACGCCAGGAAGAAGCCGAAGAGTATGGCGACGATCGCGGGGCCGGCCTTGATGGAGCCACCGCGGATCATGACCACCAGGATGACCGCGAACAGCAGCACCATAGACAGTGATATAGCCACGTCTGATCACACCCTCGGTCGGTCCGCCTTGCCGGCCCGGAAGCGTGCACCACCGCGCGCCCCGTCGCCCCCATCGTGCCACCAACTCCCTCGTGGTCGCTGCCGGGTGACGGAACGGAGTGACCGGATCTCGCCATCCTTGACGGCCGGAGCCGCCGCGACGACGGGTGCGGGTCCGGGGCGTCGGCCGTGCCGCGCCCGGGAAGCGGGCGGGAGCAGAGGCCGCCCCGCCACTCCCTGTGCGTCGGCTGTGAAATCGGGCGACCGAATTCCTTTCACCGCAATCTCTTTCGCATCCCCACACTTTATTCACAGCAAATTGACGGCATGGACGGGATGTCATTCACCTCCCCCGACCGCCCGGAGATACACCCCGACTGCCCGTAGATACGCCCCACCCAAGCGGGATCAATGGGGCCATTCCGGACAGTTCTTGACGGTTTCACCTGTGAAAGAAGGGGAACACGCGATATCTCTTCGCAGTTTTACGTGAGGCAATCGACCGGTCTAAGGTGCCTGAGATGTTCCAAGCTCCGAGCGTATTTCAGAGGGCCCCGCTCCCCCCGGCGACCCGGGAGCCGGAGCCCAGACACGCGCAGGCACCCACCGCCACCGCGCCCCGGCCGGCCTCCGGGACCAGCGCTCCGGGCACCGCCGCTCCGGCGGCGAAGAAGCGCGACCCCTACTTCGACAACGTGAAGTACCTGGCCATCGTCCTCGTCGCGGTGGCCCACGCCTGGGAACCCGTGATGGACGGCAGCCGGGCCACCCGGGCGCTGTACATGATCGTGTACACGTTCCACATGCCGGCGTTCATCCTCATCTCCGGCTATTTCTCCCGGTCGTTCGACATGACGGCACCCAAGGTGAAGCGGCTGATCACCTCGGTCGTGGTGCCGTACCTGCTGTTCGAGACGGCCTATTCGCTCTTCAAGCGGTACGCGGACGATTCCCCCGACATGGCGATCAGCCTGGTGGACCCGTTCTTCCTGACCTGGTTCCTGATCGCCCTGTTCATCTGGCGGGTGACCACGCCCATCTGGCAGGCGATCCGCCATCCGCTGCCGGTCGCGCTCGCCATCGCCATGCTCGCCTCCGTCTCCCCGGACATCGGTGACGACCTCGATCTCCAGCGGGTGCTGCAGTTCCTGCCGTTCTTCGTGCTCGGCCTGCTGCTGAAGCCCGAGCACTTCCAGCTGGTCAGGCGGCGCGAGGTGCGGCTGCTGTCCCTGCCGCTGTTCGCCGGTGCGCTGCTCTTCGCCTACTGGGCCGCCCCGCGCATGCAGCTCGGCTGGTTCTTCCGCGCCAACAGCGCTCAGGAGATGGGCGCTCCGTGGTGGTCGGGCGCGGTGATGACGCTCGCGGTGTTCGGCTGCGCCCTGGCCCTGACGGTCGGCTTCCTGGCCTGGGTGCCCGGCCGGGAGCGCTGGTTCACGGTGCTCGGCGCCGGCACGATCTGCGGCTACCTGCTGCACGGCTTCCTGATCAAGGGGGCCGAGTACGCGGGCCTGTTCGACCACTACACCTGGCTCTCCGGGCCGGTCGGACTGGTCGTCGTCTCGCTCGTGGCGGCGGTGGCCGTGACGCTCATGTGCGCCCCGCTGGTGGGCCGCGCGCTGAAATGGGCCACCGATCCGGACATGGACTGGGCGTTCCGAAAGGTCTCCGCGCGGCGCTGAGCCCCGCCGAACCGGAACGTCCGGCCGCCCCGCCCACCGCCTTCCCCGCCGCTCTCCGCAGCGCTCACCCTGATCCACCCGCCGACCCGTCGGTGGGTGGATCAGCGCGTTCTGGGGTTGGCCGAATCCTTTCGGTCCGGGGGTGATTCTCCGTCGACCAGCCCCAGTAGCCCGCGCACCTGCGCATACTTCGCCGTCAGCCGGGTACGGACCGGCTCCGCCAAGGCCGCCAGGCGGGCGGGGTCCGCGTTGTGGGCGAGATCCGCTTCTTTGACGAGCAGCGCGCCCGGGGTGGCCAGGATCCGCGCCGTGTACGAGGACAGCTCCTCCCCCGGCCGCTTCGTCACCGCCAGGACCATGTCCTTCACCTCCTGCGGCAGCGCGGCGCCCGCCAGCCACTCGGCGGAGAGCGCGTCGTCCTCGACCGCGTCGTGCAGCCAGGCCGCCGCGATCTGCCCGTCGTCGCCACCGCGCACCCGCACACCTTCGGCCACCGCCGCGAGGTGCTCCACGTAGGGGCGCCCCGCCTTGTCGGTCTGCCGCGCATGGGCCGCGCGGGCGATGGCCTCCACCTCGGAGACGCCCAGATGCCGTTCGGTCATGGCGCGACTCTACGGCCGCGCCCCGGGGCCGGTCCGAACGCACCGCTTCCGGAGCGGCGTTGACCTGCGAAGCAAACGGGAGAAGAGGGACAAGCAGGACAGTCACCGCAATGGTGATGGATCGACGAGCGGACAGTTGCAACGTCAATCGTTCGGTAAACTAATTACTGATGGATTATTGACGCTCCCTTGACCAGCTCTTGACCGACCGCGAAGGACCAGGCTCATCGGACACGCAGACACCCTTCTCGCCATGGGCGGCGCCTTCCTGGCCGCTGCCGTCCTCGCCCGCCTCGGTGGCCGCATCGGGCTGCCGACGATCCCTCTGTTCATCCTGGCCGGGATCCTGCTCGGTCCGCACACCCCCGGGTACACGCTCCTGTCCAACCCGCACGACCTGGAGATGCTCTCCGCGCTGGGGCTCGTCCTCCTGCTCTTCTACCTGGGGCTCGAGTTCCACCTGGACGACCTCAGGACGGGCGGCCGGAAGATGGCCGTCGCGGGCGGGACGTACCTCGCCCTGAACGTCGGCGCCGGTCTCCTCTTCGGCTTCGCGCTGGGCTGGGGCACCTCGGAGTCGCTGGTCCTCGCCGGGGTCCTCGGCATCTCCTCGTCCGCGATCGTCACCAAGATCCTGGTGGACCTCGGGCGCATCGGTCATCCGGAGACCCGCCCGATTCTCGGCATCATCGTCGTCGAGGACATCTTCCTCGCCCTGTACCTCGCCGCGCTCCAGCCGATCCTGTCCGGCGCCGACAGCCTCTCGGCCGCGCTGGTCGACGGCGGCAAGGCCTTCGGCTTCCTGCTGCTGCTCGCGCTGGCGGCCCGGTTCGGCACGAAGATCGTCGGCAGGCTCATGAACACCGAGGACGACGAGCTCCTCGTCATCTCGTTCCTGGGGGCGGCCGTCTTCGTCGCCGGTGTCTCGGAGATGTTCGGCGTCGCCGACGCGATCGGCGCGTTCATGGTCGGCCTGATGCTCGGCTCCACCTCGTCGGGCGACCGCATCCGCAGGCTGGTCCACCCGCTGCGGGACGCCTTCGGCGCGATCTTCTTCTTCGCCTTCGGCCTCTCCATCGATCCGGGTGATCTGCCGAGCGTGCTCTGGCCGGTACTGGTGGCCGTGGTCCTGACGCTCGCCATGAACATCGCGGCCGGACTCGCCGCGGCGAAGGTGTACTCCTTCGGCGCGCAGGCCACGTCCAACATCGCCACCACGCTGGTGGCCCGCGGTGAGTTCGCGCTCATCCTGGCCACGATGGCGGCGGCGGCCGGGCTGGACGAGCGGCTCTCGCCGTTCATCGCCGGGTACGTCCTCCTGCTCGCCGTCCTCGCGCCGCTGGCCGCCGGACGCTCGCACTGGCTGGCCCGCGTGCTGCCGGGCGGCCGCGAGAAGGACGGCCAACGCGATCAGGAGAAGGTACCGATGGCGACCTGACCGGGCACCGGCTCGGCGTCGGCGACCTGCTCAGGCCCGGCGGGAGAGCAGCAGCAGCGCCCGGTCGTCGTTGACGTCCTTGGCGCAGGCCTCGATCAGGTGCCAGGCCGCGCCCTCGAAGCCGGTCGGGACGTAGCGGTCGGCCTCGCCCGTCAGCCGGTCGATGCCCTCGGCGATGTCCCGGTCGGAGGCCTCCACCAGACCGTCGGTGAACAGCATCAGGACGTCGCCCGGGGCGAGCGACCCCTTCACCGCGTCGAACTCGGCCCCGTCGTAGACGCCGAGCAGGGGCCCCTCGCCCGACTTCTCCTCCCACTGGCCGCTGCCCGCGTGCAGTTGGAGGGCGGGCGGATGGCCCGCGGAGTAGATCTCGTAGTCGCCCGACTCCAGGTCCAGCACCAGGTGGATGGAGGTGGCGAACCCCTCGTCCCAGTCCTGGCGCAGCAGATAGCCGTTGGCGGCGGGCAGGAAGGCGTGTGGGGGCAGCGAGCCGAGCAGCCCGCCGAAGGCGCCGGACAGCAGCAGGGCCCGGGAGCCCGCGTCCATGCCCTTGCCGGAGACGTCGGTGAGGACGGCTTCCAGGGTGCGGCCCCCGTGGGTGCGGGCCGCGACGACGAAGTCCCCCGAGAACGACTGCCCGCCGGCCGGGCGCAGGGCCATCTCGCGGTGCCAGCCCTGGGGTAGCCGGGGCAGGGAGCTCTGGATGCGGATGCGTTCGCGCAGGTCGAAGAGCATCGTGCCGCCGCGCCGCCAGGGCACGCCGACCCGGGCCCGGAACTGGGCGAGGACCAGTCCGAAGAACCCGCAGGCGGCGACCACCAGCACGGTGCCGGGGGTGACCCGGGCCGGGCCGTCCAGATACGGGCCGAGGGTGAGCGCCTCGATGATCAGTGCGCCGGCGGCCGTCGCGTACAGCCCCAGCAGACTGGAGGGGCGCAGCAGAAGGCCGCCCGCCACGATGGGCAGGGCGAGGGCCGCCGGGTCGATCCAGACCGGGCTGACCATGGTGGCGAGGGTGATGGCCGGAATCGTGAGCAGCAGACCGGCCAGGGCGATCCAGTCGGAGCCGTCGCCGCGGAAGTAGTCGACCCCGGATTTGCGCAGCCCGATACGGGCCCGGTGCATCTTTCTTCGCCACCGGGCCCAGAAGTCGTCTGTCACTCCGCTACGGGCCACTGCCCGGACCCTATCCACCCGAGCGTCTCCGGTGCAGGGGGACCCCGGTGACAATGCGCTCGAAATGGGGTCGTCCACGCGTTCCCGCCGGCCTTCTTCGGGCGGGTTTCAGCCTTCTCCGCCGCCGGACGGACCCGTGGGCTGGCACCGCGGGCACCAGAAGAGGTTGCGGGAGACCAGGTCCGCGGTGCGGATCTCCGTACCGCAGATGTGGCAGGGCAGGTTCGCGCGGCGGTAGACGTAGACCTCGCCGCCGTGGTCGTCCTTGCGGGGCGGGCGGCCCATGGCCTCGGGGAGGTGCTCGGGGCGCACGGTGTCGATGCGGTTGGTGCGGACGCCCTCGCGCATGAGCTCCGCCAGGTCCGCCCAGATCGTGTCCCACTCGGCGCGGGTGAGGTCGCGGCCCGGGCGGTACGGGTCGATGCCGTGGCGGAAGAGGACCTCGGCGCGGTAGACGTTGCCGACGCCCGCGATGACCTTCTGGTCCATCAGGAGAGCGGCGATGGTGGTCCGGCTGCGGGAGATCCGCCGCCAGGCGCGCTCCCCGTCCTCGTCGCCGCGCAGCGGGTCCGGTCCCAGGCGCTCGTGTATCGCGCGCTTCTCGGGCTCGGTGATCAGGGCGCAGGTGGTGGGGCCGCGCAGATCCGCATAGTGGCCGGTGTTGGCCAGGCGGAGGCGGACGGTGTCGGTGGGCGGCGGGGGCGGGGCGGCGCCGAAGCCGAGCTTGCCGAAGAGTCCGAGGTGGATGTGGACCCAGCCGGTGTCCCCGAAGCCGAGGAAGAGGTGTTTGCCGTGGGCGTCGGTGACGGTGAGGGTGCGCCCGTCGAGCAGGGCCGCGCTGTCGGAGAACTTCCCCTGCGGACTGCTGACCCGGACCGGTGCGCCCGCGAAACGTTCGGCGTGGTCGTCGGCGAGGCGGCGGATGGTGTGTCCCTCGGGCACGGCGGGGCTCCTGCGAGGTGTGCTGGTGGCGGCACGGAAGGGGGTGGGAGGGGGGTCAGCCCTGCTGGGGGTGGTGGGCCGGGATCGGGGAGCTCGCCGGTGTTCTCGTACGCCGAGAGCATCTCGATGCGGCGCGTGTGGCGCTCCTCGTTCGAGTACGGCGTGGAGAGGAAGATCTCGACGAACTTCGTCGACTCCTCGACCGTGTGCATCCGGCCGCCGATCGCGACGACGTTGGCGTTGTTGTGCTCGCGGCCGAGGGCGGCGGTCTGCTCGCTCCAGGCCAGTGCGGCGCGGACGCCCTTGACCTTGTTGGCGGCGATCTGCTCGCCGTTGCCGGAGCCGCCGATCACGATGCCGAGGCTGTCCGGGTCGGCGGCCGTCTTCTCGGCGGCCCGCAGGCAGAACGGCGGGTAGTCGTCCTGGGCGTCGTAGATGTGGGGGCCGCAGTCGACGGCCTCGTGGCCGTGAGCGCCGAGCCACTCGACGAGGTGGTTCTTGAGTTCGTAGCCGGCATGGTCGGATCCGAGGTACACGCGCATGGTGCGAAGTGTGGCACGAACTTCGCGGGGCGGCTGCCCGCGGGGGCGAAAGGCCCGATTCGATGATTCGCAGGCCTGGGACCGCTTTTGTGTGGCGAACACCACTCGGGCAATGAATTGGCAAACGATCCGAAAGAGGGGGTTCCCCTTCTGCCTTGGATCGGGCTTGAATGCGTGGCCTTGTCTCCGCACACCCCACGGGCACCACCCCACGGCGGAGCAGGGCACACCCTCATGCTCGAACACGTAAGGATTTCCCCCCATGACGTCGCAGACGACGCTGGTGAGGCCGGGCCAGGAGCCCGGTGAGCCGGACCGGCCGGACTCGTCGGGCGGGCTTCAGGCAGGCCTGAAGAACCGCCACCTCTCGATGATCGCGATCGGCGGCGTGATCGGCGCCGGACTCTTCGTGGGATCGAGCGCGGGCATCGCTGCCGCCGGTCCGGCGATCCTGATCTCGTACGCGATGGTCGGTCTGATGGTCGTTCTCGTGATGCGGATGCTCGGCGAGATGGCCGCCGCCCGGCCCAGCTCCGGCTCCTTCTCCGCCTACGCCGACCAGGCGCTCAGCCGTTGGGCCGGTTTCTCCATCGGCTGGCTCTACTGGTTCTTCTGGGTCGTGGTGCTCGCCGTCGAGGCGACGGCGGGCGCGAAGATCCTGGAGAGCTGGATCCCGGGCGTGCCCCAGTGGGCCTGGGCTCTGATCGTGATGGTCGTGCTGACCATCACCAACCTGGTCTCGGTGGGCAGTTACGGCGAGTTCGAGTTCTGGTTCGCCGGGATCAAGGTCGTGGCGATCGCCGCGTTCGTGGCCGTCGGTTTCCTCGCGGTCTTCGGGCTGCTGCCCGGTTCGGACAACCCGGGGTCGGGCCTGGCCCATCTGACGGACAGCGGCGGGTTCTTCCCCGAGGGGCCGGGCGCGGTCCTGACCGGTGTGCTGATGGTCGTGTTCTCGTTCATGGGCAGTGAGATCGTGACGCTGGCCGCCGGTGAGTCGGCCGACCCGCAGCGCGCGGTCTCGAAGGCCACCAACAGCGTGATCTGGCGTATCGCCGTCTTCTACCTGGGCTCGATCTTCGTCGTGCTGACGCTGCTGCCGTGGAACGATCCCTCGATCCTGGAGAAGGGCAGCTATGTCGCCGCCCTCGACTCGATCGGCATCCCGCAGGCCGGCAACGTCATGGACGTCATCGTGCTGACGGCCGTGCTGTCCTGCCTCAACTCCGGCCTGTACACGGCCTCCCGGATGGCCTTCTCGCTCGGCGAGCGGGGCGACGCGCCGAAGTCCTTCGCCCGGGTCAACAAGCGCGGTGTGCCGCAGGCGGCGATCCTGTCCTCGGTCGTCTTCGGCTTCGTGGCGGTGTTCTTCAACTACCAGTGGCCGGACACGGTGTTCCAGTTCCTGCTGAACTCATCCGGGGCGGTCGCGCTCTTCGTGTGGCTGGTCATCTGCTTCACCCAGCTGCGGATGCGCGGGATCATCCTGCGTGAGGACCCGGACAAGCTGGTCGTACGGATGTGGCTCTTCCCGTACCTGACCTGGGCGACGATCGCGGCGATCTCCTTCGTCCTGGTCTACATGCTGACCGACGACACCGCCCGCGAGCAGGTCGTGCTGTCGCTACTGGTGGCGGCGCTGGTGGTGGGCATCTCGCTGTTCCGGGAGCGGCGCGGGCGCAAGGCCGCGACGATGTAGCGTCCGGAGACCCCTCCCCGCGTGACCGAGGCCCGACGGAGGTCGTCAGGAATCCCGGGGAGGCTCTTCTTCCAACTCGGGGAGGCTCTTCCTCGTGCCGGGGAGGCTCTTCATCCACCCCGGGGAGGCTCTTCCTCGTACCGGGAAGGCTCTTCCTCCTACCGCCCGGAGCGCGATCGGAGGAGAGCCTCCCCTCATGGTTTCCGCGCCCGAGGGCGTCGGGGGAACCGCCGCCCTCGCCCCTCCCCGCCGCCGGTCCGGTCTCCCCGTACGATCCGGCGGGCCTCTTCGAAGGGCCTCACGAGGGGCAGCGGGTCAGGGTCACCCGCGGCAGGCGCTGACGGGGGCCGGGCGACACCGTGTCAGCCGCGGTTGCCCAGCAGCTTCCAGGTGGCCGGCAGGACGCCCATGGCCAGCGCCGCCTTGAGGGCGTCGCCGATCAGGAACGGGGTGAGGCCGGCCGCGACGGCGGCGCTCGCCGACATCCCGGTGGAGAGCGCGAGGTAGGGCACGCCGATCGCGTAGATGATGGCGGAGCCGAGGACCATCGTGCCCGCGGTGCGCAGCACGGAGCGGTCGCCGCCCCGGCGGGCGAGGGCGCCGACGACCGTGGCGGCCAGGAGCATGCCGAAGACGTAACCGAGGGACGGCATGCTCCAGCCCGAGCTGGCCTCCGCGAACCACGGCATGCCGGCCATGCCGACGAGGGCGTACAGCGCGAGGGAGAGGAAGCCGCGGCGGGCGCCCAGCGCGGTGCCGATGAGGAGCGCGGCGAAGGTCTGGCCGGTGACCGGGACCGGGGAACCGGGCACCGGAACGGCGATCTGGGCCGCTATGCCGGTCAGGGCCGCGCCGCCGAGGACGAGGGCCGCGTCCACGGCGTAGCGGTTCCGGGCTGCGGGAAGTAGGTCGGCGAGGACCGCTCCGGAGCGGACGGGGGCGGCAACAGTGCTCATCGGGACTCCGCGGGTGAGGGCAGGTGGGCCGGGGCGGCCCCCGGCGGTCGGGGTGGGTCGGACTCCCGCCGACGTTAGCCCACGGGTCAACGCTCGTTCACCATCAGCCGCCCACAAAGCGGTGGTTGACGGGTTGGTGGGTTTCACACAAAGCCTGCTGCGCAATCGCACCCTCGCGTGACGCTCGTCACGGAGTTCGGGCCGGTGGCAGTCGGTTTTGGCGGGAGAGGGACTGCGGCCTCAGACTGTAGGTTCCCCATAAAACATCCGAGAGTGAACCGCACCCATGCACGAGGCTCCCCCCGCTTCTCCCGCCGCCTCTCCCGCTTCTCCCGCCACCTCCCCGGCCGCCCCCGCCGAGCCGCTGTCGCACGGGCTCAAACAGCGCCATCTGACGATGCTGGGGCTGGGCGGCGTAATCGGGGCGGGCCTGTTCGTGGGTTCGGGTGCCGGGATCGCGGTGGCGGGACCGGCGATCGTCGTCTCGTATCTGATCGCGGGGGCGCTCGCGATGCTGGTGATGCGGATGCTGGGCGAGATGTCCGCCGCGATGCCCGCCTCCGGTGCGTTCTCCGTGCACGCCGAGCGGGCGCTCGGGCGGTGGGCCGGGTTCACCGTCGGCTGGCTGTACTGGTTCCTGCTGGTGGTGGTCCTCGCCGTGGAGGCGACGGCGGCGGCGCAGATCGCCCACGGCTGGGTGCCGGGTGTCGAACCGTGGGCGTGGGTGCTGGTGTTCATGGTGGTCTTCACCGTGGCGAACCTGACGGCGGTGAAGAACTTCGGCGAGTTCGAGTTCTGGTTCGCGTCCCTGAAGGTCGGCGCGATCGTGGTCTTCCTGGTGCTCGGCGGGCTGGCGGTCTTCGGCCTGCTCCCGGACACCGAACCGGTCGGGCTGACCAACCTGACCGGGCAGGGCGGCTTTCTGCCCAACGGCTGGAGCGGGGTCGTCTCCGGCGTGCTGACCGTGGTGTTCGCCTTCGGCGGCCTGGAGGTCGTCACGATCGCCGCCGCCGAGACGGACGACCCGGCGCGCGCGGTGGGGCGGGCGGTGCGCAGCGCGGTGGTGCGCATCCTCTTCTTCTACGTCGGCTCGATGCTGGTGATCGTGACCGTACTGCCGTGGACCGCGCAGCAGGCCGGGCTGAGCCCGTATGTGAAGGTGCTGGACACGATCGGGGTGCCGTCGGCCGGTCAGATCATGAACATCGTGGTGTTCGTGGCGCTGCTCTCCGCCCTCAACGCCAATCTGTACGGCTCCTCCCGCATGGTCTTCTCCCTGGCGGAGCGCGGGGAGGCGCCCCGCGGGCTGCTGAAGGTCTCGGGCGGGCCCGCGGAGAGCGCCGGTTCCGGCGGTGCCTCAGGCGCCGGCGGCGTTCAGGAAGGGGCGGACGGTTCCCGTGACGCCCGGGGCGAGCGGGGCGGTGTGCCCCGGCGGGCGGTGCTGGCGTCGGTGGCCTTCGGCTTCGTCTCCGTCCTGCTCAATCTGCTGTGGCCCGACACCGTGTTCCTCTACCTGCTCAACTCGGTCGGCGCGGTCCTCCTGTTCGTCTGGGCGCTGATCGCCGCCTCCCAGTTGCGGCTGCGCGCCCGGCTGGAGGAGGAGGCTCCCGACGCTCTGGCGCTGCGGATGTGGTGCTTCCCGTATCTGACCTGGGTGACGCTGGCCGGACTGTCGGGCGTGCTGCTGCTGATGCTGACCGACGACGCGGCCCGGCCGCAGGTGCTGTGGTCGGCCGGGGCGACGGCCCTGGTGCTGCTGGTGGCGGTGGGGCGCGAGTGGCGGGAACGTCAGCGGTCCCGCGCGCATGAGCCCGAGGCCCCGGCGTGGACCGACCGGTAGGCGCGCGTACGCCCTCGTGACCGACCGGAAGGCACGCGTACGCCTCATGACACCGACCGGTGGGTACGCGCTCGCCTCGTTGACCGACCGGTGAGCACGCTCACCTCGTTGACCGACCGGTGAGCACGCTCACCTCGTTGACCGACCGGTGAGCACGCTCACCTCGTTGACCGACCAGTGGGTACGCACCGCCTCGTTGACCGACCAGTGGGTACGCACCGCCTCGTTGACCGACCAGTGAGCGCGCACACATCTCGTTGACCGATCGGTAGGCGCGTATGCACCTTGTGTGAGCCTGGTGACCGTATAGCGGACAGCCATTCCCTATCAGCGGTCCAGGTGCTCAGACTGTCGGTTCGTCCCCCCGCCTCATCCAGCGAACAGAGCTCGTCCATGCCTCGGACCTCCGCGTCTCCCCCCACCGCCGGCTCCGCGGCCCCCGCAGGGCCCTCGGCGGACTCCGCTCTCACCCACGGCCTCAAGCAGCGTCACCTCTCGATGATCGCTCTCGGCGGGGTGATCGGCGCCGGGCTCTTCGTCGGCTCGGGCGCCGGGATCGCCGCCGCCGGTCCCTCGATCATCGTCGCGTACGCCATTTCCGGGCTGCTCGTCATGATGGTGATGCGCATGCTCGGCGAGATGTCGGCCGCCAACCCGGCATCCGGCTCCTTCTCCGTGCACGCGGAGCGGGCGATCGGCCCGTGGGCCGGGTTCACCGTGGGGTGGTCCTTCTGGTTCCTGCTCTGCGTCGCCGTGGGCCTGGAGGGCATCGGCGCCGCGCAGATCGTCAGCGGCTGGCTGCCGGGGACCCCGGAGTGGGCCTGGGTCGCGCTGTTCATGGTGGTCTTCCTGGGCACGAACCTGGCCGCTGTGAAGAACTTCGGCGAGTTCGAGTTCTGGTTCGCCGCGCTCAAGGTCATCGCGATCACGCTGTTCCTGGTGCTCGGGCTGCTCGCGATCTTCGGCGTGCTGCCCGACACGGACGCGCCCGGTCTCTCCAACCTCACGGGGGACGGCGGATTCCTCCCGAAGGGCATGGACGGCTTCATCATCGGGCTCCTCGCCTCCGTCTTCGCGTACGGCGGCCTGGAGACCGTCACCATCGCGGCGGCCGAGTCCGAGAACCCGGTGCAGGGCGTCGCGAAGGCGGTCCGTACGGCGATGTGGCGCATCGCGGTCTTCTACATCGGCTCGATGGCGGTCATCGTCACGCTGGTCCCGTGGGACGACCCGAAGGTGGCCGAGGTCGGCCCGTTCTACGCGATGCTCGACCACCTGGGCGTCGGCAGCGCGGCACAGATCATGAACGTGGTCATCCTCATCGCGCTGCTCTCCGCGATGAACGCCAACATCTACGGTGCGTCCCGCATGGCCCGCTCGCTGGTCGCCCGCGGCCAGGGCCCCGCCGTACTCGGCAGGATCTCGTCCGGGGTGCCCCGCAACGCGGTGCTGTTCTCCTCGGTCTTCGGCTTCCTGTGCGTGCTGCTCAGCTACTGGCGTCCCGACGACGTCTTCCCCTGGCTGCTGAACATGATCGGCGCGGTGATCCTGGTGGTGTGGATCTTCATCGCGGTCTCGCAGCTGATCCTGCGCCGGCGCACGGAGCGGGAGGCTCCGGAAACGCTGGTCGTGCGGATGTGGTTCTTCCCCATCGGGACGATCGTCGCGCTGACGGCCATGGCGGGCATCTTCCTGCTGATGCTGCGCCAGCCGGGAACCCGTGACCAGTTGCTGGCGACGGGCGCGCTGACCGTGGTGCTGATCGGCCTCGGCCTGCTGCGCCGGCGACGGGGCGACGCGGGAACCGACGACGGCACGGGCTCCGCTGGCGGCACGGAGGCCGAGGCCGGGATCCCGGCGCAGCGGCAGTAGCCGCGGCACGGCTGCCGCACGGCTCCCTCGTCGCCTTACGGGACGGCCGCCGCGCGGCTCCCGCCCACCCCGGGCTTGCGGCACGGCCGCCACGCAGCCCCCGCACGGTTTCCACGAACGCCGGGCTCCTCCTCGTACGATCGGGGCGGGGCCCGGCGTTCCGGTCTTCCGGGTTTGCAGGGTTCCCGGTGTTCCGGCGGTGCAGCGATCGGGCTTTGCAGGGGGCTCGGTCCTCCGGCATTGCGGCGCTTCTCGGAGTTCCGGGATTCCCGGCGTCGCGGCGCTGCCTCCTCTCCGCGTTCCCGGCATCGCAGGTTTTCGGGTTTCTCCCGCTCCGGTGCCGGGCCCCGGCGCCGGGGCACCGCGCATCCGTGGCCGACAGGACATCGCGGGGCCCGGCTCCGTACCCCCGGCCGTCACCCGTTCTCGCTTCCGTGATGGCTCACCCGACCCGAGGAGTCGTCATGTCCGTTGCTCCCAGGCGCCGTTCGATCCTCCTGGCCACCGCTGCCGTCACCGCCGCGGCCACCGTCCCGGCCGTCGCAGCCCCCCTCGGCGACCGTCGCCCCCACCGCCCGTCGGGCCCCCTGGTCATCGGGCATCGCGGAGCGGCGGGCTGGCGGCCCGAGCACACCGCCGACGCGTACACCTACGCCGTACGGGCCGGGGCCGACTGGATCGAGCCGGACCTCGTACCGACGAAGGACCACGTCCTGGTCGTGCGGCACGAGAACGAGATCGGCGGGACGACGGACGTCGCCGACCGTCCGGAGTTCGCGGACCGCCGCACCACGAAGACGGTCGACGGCAGGGACGTGACCGGGTGGTTCACCGAGGACTTCACCCTGCGCGAGCTGCGGACGCTGGGCGCGGTGGAGCGGCTGCCGCTGGTCCGGAACCGCAACACGGTCTTCGACGGACGGGGCCGGGTGATGACGTTCCAGGAGGTCGTGGACCTGGCCCGGCGGCTGTCGCGGGAGGCGGGGCGGCGGATCGCGGTGTTCCCGGAGACGAAGCACCCGACGTACTTCCGCTCGATCGGGCTGCCGCTGGAGGAGGAGCTGATCCGGGTGATCCGCCGCAACCGGCTGACCGCCCGGGACTGCGTCGTGCAGTCCTTCGAGCCCGGCAGCCTGCGCCGGGTGGCCGCCGCCCGTCTCGGCCTCCCGCTGTGGCAGGCGCTGGGCACGAGCGGCGGCCCGTACGGGCACGGGACCGCCTACCGGGACATGATGACCCCGGCCGGGCTGCGCGAGATCGCTTCGTACGCCGACTGGATCGGCCCGGACAAGTCCTCGCTGGTCCCGCCGAACACCCTGCTGGCGGACGCCCACGCGGCGGGCCTGAAGGTCGGCGCGTACACCTTCCGGGCGGAGAACCGGTACCTCCCCGCCGCGTACCGCCGGGGCGCCGACCCGAACGCCTTCGGCGACGCGTTCGCGGAGTACGCCTTCCACTACGGGCAGGGCGTGGACGCGGTGGTCACGGACTTCCCGGACATCGCGGTGCAGGCCCGGGAAGACCTGCGGGGGTAGCGGGGCGCTGCCCGGCCGGCGGGCCCCGGCAGCTGACGCGCTGGGCGGAGCCCGCCCGGCGAGCGGGGCCGGGGTCCTGGCCGGCCGCGCCCCGGACTCCGGCGGGCCGGGGTGTCGGCCGCGCCGTCGACGCCCCGGCCGGGACGTCGACGGCGCGGGGCCCTGGCCCAACGTGCTCCGGGCCTCCGGCGGGACGAAGGCCCGGGACGACTCCCCCGCCGAGGCCTCGGTGGGGCGGGCCTGACGAAGACAGACACCGGGCCTTCGGCCGGGCAGAGGCCCAGGTCGACTCACCCGCCGGGACCTCCGTGATGCCGGGGCCTGGCAGACACGCCCCGGGACTCCGGCGGGTCGGAGCCCGGTGGACGACCCGCCCCTCGGCTCTTCCGGCAGGCGGAGATCTAGCCGGCGTCCCCGGTACCGCCCTCGTCCGGGGCCGCGCCGGAGCGCTCCCCGCCGGGCCGGACGGGGCCGGCCGCCGCGCGGACGCTGTCCCGGGCGGCTTCGGCGACCGCGTCGGGGGTGATGCCGAACTCCTCGTACAGGCGCTGGTAGGCGGCGGACGCGCCGAAGTGCTCCAGGCTGACGATGCGGCCCGCGTCGCCCACCACGTCCCGCCAGCCCTGGGCGACGGCCGCCTCGACGCTCACCCGGGCCCGCACCTCGGGCGGCAGCACCCTGTCCTGGTAGGCGTACGGCTGGCCGGTGAACCACTCCCGGCAGGGCATCGAGACCACGCGCGCGTCGATCCCGTCCGCGGCCAGCAACTCCCGGGCTTCCAGGGCGATGTGGACCTCGGAGCCGGTGCCGACGAGGATGACGTCCGGGGTGTCGCCCCGGCTGTCGGCGAGCACGTATCCGCCTCGGGCGGCCCCTTCGGCGGAGGCGTACGCGCCGTCGCCCTCACCCCGCTCCAGGACCGGCAGCGGCTGCCGGGTCAGGGCGAGACCGGCGGGCCGGTCGTGGTGCTCCAGGACGGTGCGCCAGCAGACGGAGGTCTCGTTCGCGTCGGCGGGCCGTACGACGTCGAGGCCGGGGACGGCGCGGAGTGCGGCCAGTTGCTCGACGGGCTGGTGGGTGGGGCCGTCCTCGCCGAGGCCGATGGAGTCGTGGGTCCAGACGTAGGTGACCGGCAGCTTCATCAGGGCGGCGAGCCGGACGGCCGGGCGCATGTAGTCGCTGAAGATCAGGAACGTACCGCCGTAGGGCCGGGTGAGGCTCTGGAGCGCGATGCCGTTGAGGATCGCGCCCATGGCGTGCTCGCGGATGCCGAAGTGGAGCGTGCGGCCGTACGGGTTGCCGGGGAACTCGCCCGTCTGCTTGGACTCCGGCACGAAGGACGGCTCGCCCTCCATGGTGGTGTTGTTGCTCCCCGCGAGGTCGGCCGAACCGCCCCACAGCTCGGGCAGCACGGGGGCCAGCGCGGTGAGCACGTCACCGGATGCCTTGCGGGTGGCGATGCCCTTGGGGTCGGCGTCGAAGACGGGCAGGCTGTCGGTCCAGCCCTCCGGGAGCCGCTGTTCCCGCAGCCGGTCGAGGAGTGCGGCGCGCTCGGGGTGGGAGGCGCGCCACACCTGGTAGCGGGGCTCCCAGGCACGGTGGGCCGAGGCACCCCGCTCGACGACCGCGCGGGCGTGCTCCAGGACGTCGTCCTCGACGGTGAAGTCGGCGTCCGGGTCGAAGCCGAGCAGCCGCTTCGTGGCGGCGACCTCGTCGTCGCCGAGCGCGGAGCCGTGCGCCTTGCCGGTGTTCTGCTTCGTGGGCGCGGGCCAGCCGATGATCGTGCGGAGCAGGATCAGGGAGGGTCGGCCGTTCTCGCTCTTCGCGGCCTCGACGGCGGCGAGCAGGGCGTCGACGTCCTCGACGTAGTCACCGGTCCGGGTGAAGTCCACCGTCTGGACGTGCCAGCCGTACGCGGCGTAGCGGGCGGTGACGTCCTCGCTGAAGGAGATGTCGGTGTCGTCCTCGATGGAGATGTGGTTGGAGTCGTAGAAGACGATCAGGTTGCCGAGTTCCTGGTGTCCGGCCAGCGAACTGGCCTCGGACGTCACGCCCTCCATCAGGTCGCCGTCGGAGGCGACGACGTACACGTGGTGGTCGAAGGGGCTGGTGCCGGCGGGCGCGTCGGGGTCGAGGAGCCCGCGCTCCCGGCGGCCCGCCATGGCCATGCCGACGGCGGAGGCCAGCCCCTGGCCGAGCGGCCCGGTGGTGATCTCGACACCCCGCGTGTGGCGGTACTCGGGGTGGCCGGGGGTGGTGGACCCCCAGGTGCGGAGCGCCTTCAGGTCGTCCAGCTCCATCCCGTACCCGCTCAGGTAGAGCTGGATGTAGAGGGTGAGGCTGGAGTGGCCGCAGGAGAGCACGAAGCGGTCCCGGCCGATCCACTGCTCGTCGGCCGGGTCGTGCCGCATCACCTGCTGGAACAGCAGGTACGCCAGCGGGGCCAGACTCATCGCGGTGCCCGGGTGACCGTGCCCCGCCTTCTGCACCGCGTCGGCGGCCAGCGCCCGCACGGTGTCGACGGCGCGGACGTCGAGCGGCCCCCAGCCCGCCGCCCCGGCCAGGGGCGGGGCCAGTCGTGGATCACGGCCACGGTCCGGGCCGTCCGTCGCTTCGGGGGCGTTGGGGGGTGCCATCGAGTCCTCCTGGTCAGCGGGGTGGGCGGGCTGCGGGCGGCGCGCACGCGGTCCCGGCACCGGCCGCCCGGCTGCTGGGCCGGGTCCCCCGGAACGACGGGACCAAACACGCGCGACGGCGTACGCAGCACGGAAGTAGGAGCAAATCACCTTTCCGCGACAAAACGGAGGAAGGGCGGGGTCGCCGGTCCTAGGCCGAAGGGCTGATCACCTGACGGACCGTCCTGCTGTTAGCCTGCTTCTGCATATAGATTGCAATAACAACTGGACGGCATTCCCAGCAGTCGGAGGGTTCGAACCATGGCCACGTACACGCTCCCGGAACTCCCGTACGACTACGCGGCGCTCGAACCGGTCATCAATCCGCAGATCATCGAGCTGCACCACGACAAGCACCACGCCGCGTACGTCAAGGGTGCGAACGACACCCTGGAGCAGCTGGAAGAGGCCCGCGACAAGGAGGCCTGGGGAGCGATCAACGGCCTCCAGAAGAACCTCGCGTTCCACCTCTCCGGCCACATCCTGCACTCGATCTACTGGCACAACATGACCGGCGACGGCGGCGGCGAGCCCCTCGCGGCGGACGGCGTGGGCGACCTCGCCGACGCGATCACCGAGTCCTTCGGCTCCTACGCGGGCTTCAAGTCCCAGCTGACGAAAGCCGCGGCCACCACGCAGGGTTCGGGCTGGGGCGTGCTCGCGTACGAGCCCGTCAGCGGCAAGCTGATCGTCGAGCAGGTCTACGACCACCAGGGCAACGTCGGCCAGGGCTCGGTCCCGATCCTCGTCTTCGACGCCTGGGAGCACGCCTTCTACCTGCAGTACAAGAACCAGAAGGTGGACTTCATCGAGGCGATGTGGCAGGTCGTCAACTGGCAGGACGTGGCGAAGCGTTACGCCGCCGCCAAGGAGCGCGCGGACGTGCTGCTGCTCGCCCCCTGAGCGACGCCGGCCCGCCCGAATCGTCCTGCCTCGTGATCGTCTTCTCAACCTTCACTCAGGCAGGCGGATGAACGGAGAGCCCCCGCGAGGACGTGACTCGCGGGGGCTCTCCCCTGCCGACTCCTTAGCTGTTTAGCTCATGTGCTAAACATGCACCCATGGAATCACCCGCCGTTCCGGCCGCCGCTCCGCCCGATGACGAGGCGAGCGCCTTCCGCGCGCTCGCCGATCCCACCCGGCGCCAGATTCTGGAGGACCTGCGGGGCGGCGAACTGGCCGCCGGGGAGATCGCGAGCCGGTTCTCGATCAGCGCTCCGTCCATCTCGCGCCACTTGGGGGTACTGAAGGGGGCCGGGCTCGTCACGGAGCGCCGGGACGCCAACCGCATCCTCTATTCGCTCGCCCAGGACCGGCTGGCGCTGTGCGTGGGCCGTTTCCTCAGCACGGTCTGCCCCGAGCAGATCGTGCTCCGCAACACCACGTGGCGCTCCGCACCGGAAGGAGACGCCTCGTGATCCGTTCCCGGCTCTCCAGCGTCATCGAGCGCCGCCTCCTGGTGAACTACCGGGTGGACCCGCACGTCGCGGCGACCCTGCTGCCCGCGCCACTGCGGCCCCAACTGGTGCGCGGCCAGGCGGTGGCCGGTATCTGCCTGCTCCGGATCGGCGGCGTCCGCCCCGTGTGGGCCCCGGCCGCGACCGGCCTGACCAGCGAGAACGCGGCGCACCGGATCGCCGTCGAGTGGGACGGCCCGGACGGCGTCGAGCAGGGCGTGTACATCCCTCGCCGCGACACCGCCTCCCGCCTGAACGCCTTCGCGGGCGGCCGGATCTACCCGGGCGAGCACGGCCGCGCGGACTTCACCGTGCGGGAGGACCCCGACGCCGTACGGGTGGCCTTCGCGGCCCGGGACGGCGAGGTGGAGGTGGACGCCACGGTGGAACCGGCCGAGGACCTGCGCGGCAGCGGCCTGTTCGCGGACCTGGCGGAGGCGTCGGAGTTCTTCCGCCGGGGCAGCCGGGGCCTCTCCCCCAACGCGGGCGGCACGCACCTGGACGTCCTCGAACTGTCCACGGACGCCTGGAAGGTGACGGCGGGACGCCCGCGCCACGTCCGCTCCTCCTTCTTCGAGGACCTGGACCGCTTCCCGCCGGGCAGCGCGGTGCTGGACAGCGCGCTGGTGATGCGGGGCGTGGCGGCCGACTGGTCGCGAGGGGAGCCGTTCCGGGTGGGGGGCCGGGGCGGGGTGGCGTAGCGCGGTGACGTCGCGAGGGGCGGTCGGGCCGAAATTATCGGCGGATCAGCGGGCCCGGATGCCACGATGAGGTCATGAGTTCTGCCCCCGCGCCCGTCCCGGCGGACCCCACCGTCCTGCACCCGATGCCCGGCCAGCCGCGCGTGGTCCAGCTGAAACCGCTGGTCACCTCGGAGCTGATCGAGGTCGGTGACCACTCGTACTACGACGACCCCGAGCATGCCACGGAGTTCGAGACCCGCAACGTGCTGTACCACTACGGTCCGGAGCGCCTGGTGATCGGCAAGTTCTGCGCGCTGGCGACGGGGGTGCGGTTCATCATGAACGGCTCCAACCACCGGATGGACGGCCCGTCCACGTTCCCCTTCCCCACGCTCGGCGGCTCCTGGACCGACCACTTCGACCTGCTGACGGGCCTCCCCGACCGGGGTGACACGGTGATCGGCAACGACGTCTGGATCGGCTACGAGGCGGTGATCATGCCGGGCGTCCGCATCGGTCACGGCGCGATCGTCAGCGCCCGGTCCGTGGTCGTCTCGGACGTCCCGGACTACGGCATCGTCGGCGGCAACCCGGCCCGCCTGATCCGTACCCGCTACGAGGAGGCGGACATCGCACGCCTGCTGGCGGTGGCCTGGTGGGACTGGCCGGCGGAACACCTCACGCGCCACATCCGGACGGTGATGTCGGGCACGGTGGCGGAGCTGGAGGCGGCGGCGCCGGGGCAGTAGTGGAGGAGAGCGGATGGGCGAGATTCCCCACCCCTTGGCAATCGGTCAGCGCGTACAAGTGCTCGGCTCACTACCGATCGGTGTCCGCCTGCCGGGTGTATCGCCCCAGATCCTCGGCACAGAGGCGAACGGCTGCGCCGGCTCGGCCCACCGAGGCTCCCATACCTGCAGACAACGAGAGCTCCATCTCCGTTGGCGTCGCGGCGTAGTGCCCCGTACGCACAGAGCAGGCGACAGACGACAGCGGGGCGGTGGTGAGCGGCGGCCCGCCAACGCTCACCTTCAGTTCACTGCCCAGTTCGGTGGCCCCTTCGGACTCGATCAGCGCCGCTGCCGCAGCCACCAGAGGTTCTGCAGCGTCCTCCAGCGACCCCCCGGGCAACGGGATGGCTCGGTCCAGGGTCTCCGTGCCGATGCCCCGCAGCGCAGTGACCGTGAGGCGCAGTTCGCGGGCGCTGTAGACCTGCCGGTGGTGCAAGACATACACGGCCACCAGCGCGGTCCGGACAGCATCGAGCAGCGGAGTTCCTCCGGACGTCGACGGTGCCGTCCATACCCACCGGCGAGCAGTGATCCGGTGAGGTGCGTCACCTCCCGACAGCGCTGTGAGCCCCTCACGCACGGTGTCTCCGAGCAGCCAGCGACCGCCGTGGTCGATCGAGAAGAGACGCCCCTGCTCATCGACCGCAAGCAGCGCGTCCGTGTCCGTGCGGCCGAGCGGAAACAGCCGGGAGCCCAGGGACTCGCCGAGCAACGAGAACGATCTCAAGGCGCTTCGCGCCTCGGTGGGGTCGACAACGCATCCGGTGGCCGCCACGGCACGCCCCGGCCCCGTCGGGGATATACGCAGTCCGTAGAACGCGCGCAAGGCCTGTTCCGCTGCCGGAAACAGTACCCAGGCAGCTCCATCAGCCACCGGCTCGACGAGCGCGATCGTCTTGAGAGCGGCTGACATCGCGTCGTCCCTGACGTCACGGCCGTCGTGCCATCCGGCGGCCGTCAGTGCGTCGCGGTTCGCTGTCATGTATCCATCGTGGTGACGCGGAGACGGTCGAGCAGCGCCGAGCACGAGCGGCACACCTGCGCCGGTGCACCGTGCTCGGGGTCTCCGTGGCCTCGGATCTTCTGTGCGACAAGGACGGCGCTCTCGAGGTGAACCGCGCCGTCGTCGAGGGTGCTCGTTCCACCATCGACGCGTTGGCGATCCAGGCTCCACAGTTGGTCCGAGATCAACGCGGACTCGGCGCAGTAGCCCATGAAGGATTCGCGTTGCGCTACGGGAAGCGCGTCGAAGAATTCTCGCACAGCCGGGTGCAGATCGGGCTGCTCGTCACCACCGAGGCTGGTGTGACTGAAGATCTCCCCGTGAGCAAGCAGCGACGCGGCAACGCCTGGAATCAAGTCAGACAAAGTAATCCTCCGCATCATCCATTTTGCTGGACATAAGACTTATCAAGGCTTCGTACTTTTCACTGCCCAGATAGTAGGAACCAGTGTGATGAGAGAAGAAGAATCGACCGGATTCATCCATGAGAATGGTGGATCCGTCATAGGTGTCATACCCGACTGGGAACAGCTTGACGCCCAGGTCTCCGGCCAGCTCGGCAATCTCCTCGGCATCCCCCTTGAACACAAGGTGCGGGGTGAAGATCGCGAAGTTCTCCGGGGCGGTGTCGATGACCGCTCGGAGGGAGATGTGCTCACGGATAAAGGCGAGCGCTGCCGCGGAGGGTTCGATGTCCACTCCGTAGGCGCGGTAACGATCGGTCACATTCGCGACAGCCTCCGCCGCCTCTCGCACAGCATCCCGCCCTGGGTACCACCCGGCCTCCGTCAGCCACGCGTCCACTTCTTCATTCGTTGAAAGTATTGGCATCTTCGTTCTCGTCCTAGGTGTGCGCAGTGACGCCGATCAGCGGAAGAATCCTGGAGCAGGATCGACAAGGCTCTTTGTAGTCACCGTGGTCCTTGAATCCCGTGGGAGAGTCCTGCTCTCCGATCTGAAGAGAGTAGACACGCGCGCCTTTCATGACCCTTCGAATGTCCTCTTCCGTGCTTATCGCAGCCCTGTCTCTTTCTTCTATGCCATGGAGCCGATCTGACACAAGCGCGATCTCGGCACACTTTCCATGCCCCGCTCCCGGGTTCTCATTGTCCGCTCGGATCTCCCTCTCCACTCGGTCGACCACACTTTGGAGCGCGGGATGGGTTTCCAAGAGCGTCTGTCCGTGCCGCTTCGTGGAGCTGGAGTGACTCGTCAGGGTTCCTTCATGCAGCAGCCCTCCCGCGCAGGATTTCACCAGCCGGTCCTTGCCGGGCGGGTTGTGCCCCGCCTCCTGGTCACGGGCATTGTCCGCCAGGCGACGCGTCTCACGCACCAGGGCGGCCCGTTGCTGCTCCTCACTGAGGTGACTGACATCGAGCGCGTCGCGCCGATGGTGTTTCATCTTGCCGGCGCTTCTGCCGTGCCAGGCGGGCTGCGGACTGATCGGCCTCCCATGGGATTCGCCGCCGGGTGTGCCGCCCCCTCCACCGTTGCGACCACCGCCCCCGGCTCCCCCGCGGCCGGCACCGTCGTCCCTGCCGGAACCGGACTGGATCTTCTTGATCCCGTCGCGAACGTCCTGGTCGGTTTCTTTGTGAATCTTCGAGCTCTTGGAGATCGAGTTGGGCAACGTATTCCCGACATGGTCTCCAAGGTCTTTCAGCGCCTTGCCGAGTCTGTCGGTCACGCCGTCGATGGTGGTGTCGAGGACCGCGGTCAGCGAGTCCTTTCCCTTGGCCCGGCCGTGGTGCCCCTTGGCCTTCGTGAGCTTTCCGCCGGTCTTCTCACGCATGGATATCTGGACACCGGCCAGACTCATGCCCGTACGGGCGTGCGCGTCGTAGTCGATGACCGGACCGGCTCCGGGCCCAGGGCCAGGGCCGGTTGCTCCCGCTGCGGAGTTGAGCCGGAGCCCCCCAACGCCCGCACGTACCGCCTGGTCGACATCAACCCCGTCCTGTGCCCCGGCCACATTCAGCGCGGCCTGGATGGCCAGGTCCGCAACGACATCCTCGATCGCGGCGACCGCGGGCTCCGTGAGAGTGGCCACGATCTCCGCGACGGCAGCTTCTGCCATCTCCTTGAGGATCCTCTTGAACGCGATACGAGTGGCCGCGATCTTCGCCCCCGCCAGAAGGGTTGACAGGCCGGCTGTCACAGGAGCGAAGGCGAGTGTGATACCCACGGTGGCGCAGAGGTCGGCTAACTCCCCGACAGCCGCGATCTTCCGGGCCACAATCAGGTCCGCGACCCGATCAAGCGCACCCGCAATGAGCCGGGCGGCCTTCGCGAGGTCCTTGTGCTTGCTCTGCACTTTCGACCAGTGCGTATCAAGAGCGGCCAGTGATTCGCTCTGTCCGCTGAGGAGTAGCTGTTGGATATGCCGGTGCGCGGCGACTCCGTCGTCCTCCGCATCCTCCGCGAATTCCCTCAGAGCATCCGCCATGTCGCGGTACGCGTCTTCGTCGACATTGGGCCAGCCGACACCGACTACGTCGAGCATGGTGTCAACGCCGTCCGGAATGGTGTAACCCACGATCAGCAACCCCCGTTGGCCGTGCGCCTCATTCATGCAGCGCAAGAATCATTCTGACACGGGGTCAACCTGCGGTTCGAGCCGCGACCTGCACATTCGGCCAGTCGCGCGTGGTGCGGCAGAAGACCTCGGCAGCCCCGGGCTTCGGGAGGCCGGTGACCGGTCGTCGGCGGCAACCCGGCCCGCCTGATCCGTACCCGCTACGAGGAGGCGGACATCGCACGCCTGCTGGCGGTGGCCTGGTGGGACTGGCCGGCGGAACACCTCACGCGCCACATCCGGACGGTGATGTCGGGCACGGTGGCGGAACTGGAGGCGGCGAGCCCTGGAACGTGAGCTTGAACCCGTCGTGGCTGCGGGTGAAGCCGAGTCCGGCGTAGAAGCGGTGCGCCTGGTCGCGCTGCTTGCCGCTCGTCAACTGGACCAGCCCGCAGCCCCGCGCACGGGCCCGCGCGATCGCCCGCTCCATCAGGATCCGGCCCAGCCCGCCGCCCCGCCGGTCGCCACGAATCCGGACGGCCTCGATCAGGGCCCGCTCGGCACCTCCTTGACCGAGCCCGGGAATGTACGTCGCCTGCAGACACCCGACAACCATCCCGCCGACCTGCTCGTCGGCATCCTCGACCAGGACCAGCACCTCGTTGCGCGGGTCCGCGTCGATCGCCGCGAAGGCCTGCTCGTATGCCTCCGTGACCGTGACGTCCGCCGGGTCCACCACCCGCTCCTCATCGGCGAGCAGAGCCAGTACTGCGGGCAGGTCTGCGCGGGTCGCGGGACGCAGGGCGCGTACGGGGGCGGGCTCGGCAGGCATGCCGCCGACCCTAACCGGTGAAGCCGGGCGGGAAGATGCCTGCCACCCGTGCACGAAGGATCTACCGGATCACGCCGCGAGACGCGGGTGCCCCCACGGACAGATCACGACCGGATACGGCCCGCGCCTACGACGACCCCGGCACCCGGCTCCAGAAGTGGTCGACGATGTTCTCGAGGTAGCGGCGGCCGTCCTCGCCGGATGCGGTGGTGCCGCCCGCCCGGCTCAGGGTGGCCGTCATCAGGGCCTGGTAGTCCTGTTCCATGGCCTGCAGCGGGGCCTTCAGGTCGCGGCGGTCCATGGAGACCAGCTTGGCGATGGCACGGATGTGGGCCTGCCAGCGGGTGGAGACCGCCTCGGTGAGGAGGCGGGCCAGCTCCTCCTCCAGCCTGGTGATCGCGATGAAGTCGCGCGGGGGCAGGCGGAGGACCTCGCCGAGCTTGGCGGACTGCCGTTTGTCGCCGGTCCACCGGCCGGCCTCCTCCATGCGCAGGTACGCGTCGAGGGTCAGGCCCGTGGCGCGTGCGACGTCCTCCGCCGAGACGCCCCGCGCGATGCGGTGTTCGAGCAAGGTGCCCGGGTGGCCCATCAGTTCACTGGGCCGGCACCACAACGCGCCTGCCAGGGCCGTCAGTTCACCCGCGTCCGGGACGTGGGTCCCGCGTTCCCAGGCGATCACGTGCTCGGGGGTGATGTGCGAGGTGCCGAAGGACGCGCGCATGCCGTAGGCGACATGACCGGGGGCCATCCCGAGCTTCTCGCGCAGGGCGCGCGCTGCCCGCGCGTTGAAGGGGAGTGGTGGGTGCACACACGGAGAGTAGGGGAGCTGTCACCGCCACTTCCATACCCTCTGTCGGCTGCCTGCCGGTTTGAGGGAAAAGGTCACCGTCGATTCCGTAGGAACGCACAGGAGCGAAAAGGTACCAACTACACGCTCTACGCGGGTAGTTGCGCTCCCCCGGGCGCCGCGTATGATCCGCTCGCAAGGTGCCGCATGTGCGTTCGCACAGTGCCTGCCACGCGCTTCGGGCAGCGCCGGCGCCCACCCGTCCCCCTGATTCGTCCGCCTGCCCAGGAGACTTTGTCATGCACGCCAGTCCGACCAGCCCACCACCGGCCGACGCGAAGCCCGCAGCATCGGGGAGCGCCGTCGACCGGTTCTTCCGCATCAGTGAACGCGGCTCGACCTACCTGCGGGAGATACGTGGTGGATTCGCCACGTTCTTCACGATGGCATACATCCTCGTGCTCAACCCGATCATCCTCGGCAGCGCCGAGGACAAGTTCGGTGAGCAGCTGGACAGCGTGCAGTTGGTGACCGCCACCGCTCTGGTCGCCGCGGTGATGACGCTGATCATGGGCGTGGGCGGCAACCTGCCCCTCGCCCTGGCGGCGGGCCTGGGGATCAACGCCGTCGTGGCCTTCCAGATCGCGCCCCTGATGAGCTGGGCGGACGCGATGGGGCTCATCGTGCTGGAGGGGGTCTTGATCTGCGTCCTGGTGATGACCGGGTTGCGTGAGGCGATCATGCACGCCATCCCGCAACCCCTGAAGCAGGCGATCAGCGTCGGCATCGGTCTGTTCATCGCCTTCATCGGCTTCGTGGACGCCGGGTTCGTCACCCGCATCCCCGACGCCGCGAACTCCACCGTGCCCGTGCAGCTCGGCACCGGCACGCTCACCGGCTGGCCCATGCTCGTCTTCTGCCTCGGCGTGCTCCTGACGATCGTCCTGGTCGCCCGGAAGGTGAAGGGCGCGATCCTCCTCAGCATCGTCCTGATGACCGCCCTCGCCATCGTGATCAACGAGATCGCCGACATCAGGGCCTGGGGCCTGACGTCGCCCTCGATCCCCGGCAACCCCGTCGCCGCGCCCGACTTCGGGCTGCTGTTCCAGTTCGATCTGCTCGGATCGTTCGGTCAGGTCAGTGTGCTGACGGTCGTCCTGCTCGTCTTCACCCTGATCCTGTCCGACTTCTTCGACACGATGGGCACCGTCGTGGGTGTGACGGCGGAGGCCGGCCTTCTCGACGAGCGGGGCCAGGTGCCCGGTCTCGGGCGCGTCCTGCTCATCGACGGTGCTGCCGCCGTCGTCGGTGGCGCCACGTCCTCGTCGTCGGCCACCACCTACATCGAGTCGGCGGCGGGTGTCGGCGAAGGGGCCCGCACCGGCTTCGCGAACCTGGTCACCGGTGGGCTGTTCGCGCTCGCCCTCTTCCTGACGCCCGTGCTGACCATCGTGCCGATGCAGGCGGCCGCGCCCGCCCTCGTCGTGGTCGGGTTCCTCATGATGACCCAGGTCAAGCACATCGACTGGGACCGCTACGACGTCGCCATCCCGGCCTTCCTCACCATCGTCGTCATGCCGTTCACCTACTCGATCACCAACGGCATCGGCGCCGGTTTCGTCGCCTACGTGGTCATCAAGGCGTGCCTGGGCAAGGCGCGCGAGGTCCACTGGCTGCTGTGGGGCACCGCGGCGCTCTTCCTCGTCTACTTCCTCATCGATCCGCTGGAGCAGGTGCTCGGGATGAAGTGACGAAGCAGCGGGACCCCGGGGCGGGCGGGTGGTTCCCCGGGGGCGGTCGCCCCCGGGGATTCCCGGACTCCGGGGCCGGTCAGTGACTGCCCGCGTCCGCCAGACAGAACTCGTTGCCCTCCGGGTCCTTCAGGACCGTCCAGGTCATCCCCTGCATCGACTGCTCGCCGAGGACCGTCGCACCCAGCTTCGCCAGGCGCTCCACATCGGCCGGGCGGTCGGGTGAGGAGAAGTCGATGTGCACCCGGTTCTTGCCGGGCTTGGGCTCGGGCACCCGCTGGAAGCCGAGGACCAGCGGGGTGGCAGCGAGGACGACGAACCCGTCGTAGTCCTGGGTGTCCTCGAGGCCGAGCGCCTCGGCCCACCAGGCGGCCAGGGCCTGGGGGTCGGCGCAGTCGATCGTGATCATCTCCGGTGCGATTCGCATGCCTCACACCGTACGAGGCACCACTGACAGCCAATAGGAGCATCAACAGCCCGTCCCGCGACCGCGCGCCCCCGCGGGGGCCACTGGCCCCG
Organism: Streptomyces sp. YPW6; assembly: GCF_018866325.1. Classification (NCBI taxonomy): domain Bacteria; kingdom Bacillati; phylum Actinomycetota; class Actinomycetes; order Kitasatosporales; family Streptomycetaceae; genus Streptomyces; species Streptomyces sp. YPW6. The sequence goes on along the minus strand of NZ_CP076457.1, from coordinate 5,356,871 downwards.
GACGGGCACGCGCGGTCGCGGGACACCCGCGGGGGCGGGACACCCGCGGTCGCCGGCCGGCCCGCGTCAGTCGAAGATCGGGCCCTGCGTCCGGGTCCGCTTGATCTCGTAGAAGCCGGGAATGGACGCGACCAGCAGCGTGCCGTCCCAGAGCTTCGCCGCCTCCTCGCCCTTGGGGGCCGGGGTGACCACCGGGCCGAAGAAGGCGATCTGCTCGCCGTCCGCGCCGGGGACCGCGATGACCGGGGTGCCGACCTCCTGGCCCACCTTCTCGATGCCTTCCTTGTGGGAGGCGCGCAGCTCGGTGTCGTACGTGTCCCGGTCGGCGTACTCGGCAAGGTCCCCGGGCAGGCCGACGTCCTTCAGCGCGGCAGCCACGGCCTCGCGGGTGGGGCCTTCGCCGTTGTTGTGGAAGCGGGTGCCGAGCGCGGTGTAGAGGGGGCCGACCACATCGTCGCCGTGGAGCTGCTGGGCGGCGATGACGACCCGGACCGGGCCCCAGGCCTGGTTCTCCAGCATGTCCCGGTACTCCTCCGGCAGCTCGTCCAGCTTGTCCTCGTTGAGGACGGCCAGGCTCATCACGTGCCAGCGGACCTCGACGTCGCGGACCTTCTCCACCTCCAGCATCCAGCGCGAGGTCATCCACGCCCAGGGGCAGAGCGGGTCGAACCAGAAATCGACCGGGGTCTTGCCGTTCGCCGGGGTGTTCTCTGACATGTCTCTCCTCCGAGGGGGGTGTTGCACGGCAGGGCGTGTCACACGGACGTCGTGTTCACCATCGAACGGGAACGCCTCCCGGGGGCGACCCATTCCCTGCCTGCCGCCGCGCGAGGACGCATGCAAGGATCAATGGGTTCGAACACGACACAACACGCGCGTCACGAAGGAGTGCCCGTGCCCGGTGAAAACCTGTCCCGCGACGAGGCCCAGAAGAGGGCCGAGCTGCTGACCGTCGACGGATACGAGGTCGCTCTCGACCTGCGGTCCGCCGTCGGGGAGCCCGAGGGGGCCGGCGGGGACGGCGGTCCGCTGACGTTCCGGTCGCTCACCACGATCCGGTTCCGCTCCGCCCTGGCCGGCGCCTCGACCTTCGCCGACCTGGTCGCGCCGGGTGTGGACGCCGTGACGCTGAACGGGAAGGCCCTGGACCCGGCTGCCGTGTTCGACGGGACGCGGGTGGCTCTGGACGGGCTCCTGGAGGGCGAGAACGTCGTCGTGGTCGACGCCCGCTGCGCGTACAGCCGGACCGGCGAGGGCATGCACCGCTTCGTCGACCCGGAGGACGGCGAGGTGTACCTCTACACCCAGTACGAGCCGGCCGACGCCCGCCGTGTCTTCGCCACCTTCGAACAGCCCGACCTGAAGGCTCCCTTCCGCTTCCAGGTCACCGCTCCCGAGGACTGGCGGGTCTGGTCCAACGGGGCCGAGGAGTCGCGGGAGGGCGGGGTGTGGCGGTTCGCGGAGACCCAGCCCATCTCCACCTACATCACCGCCGTCGTCGCCGGCCCGTACCACTACGTGAGCGACCACTACAGCCGTACGCTCGCCGACGGCAGCACGCTGGACATCCCGCTCGGCGCGATGTGCCGCAAGGGGCTCGCCAAGCACTTCGACGCGGACGACGTCTTCCTGATCACCAAGCAGGGCCTGGACTTCTTCCACGACCACTTCGACTTCCCCTACCCCTTCGGCAAGTACGACCAGGCGTTCGTGCCGGAGTACAACCTCGGGGCCATGGAGAACCCGGGCATGGTCACCTTCCGCGAGGAGTACATCTACCGCGGCAAGGTCACCTCGGCGGCCTACGAGCGGCGGGCCAACGTCATCCTGCACGAGATGGCGCACATGTGGTTCGGCGACCTGGTCACCATGGAGTGGTGGGACGACCTGTGGCTGAAGGAGTCCTTCGCGGACTTCATGGGCTCCTTCTCGATGGTCGAGTCGACCCGTTTCACCGACGGCTGGATCACCTTCGCCAACAACCGCAAGGCCTGGGCCTACCGCGCCGACCAGCTGCCCTCCACCCACCCCGTCACGGCCGACATCCGTGACCTGGAGGACGCGAAGCTGAACTTCGACGGGATCACGTACGCCAAGGGCGCCTCCGTGCTCAAGCAGCTCGTGGCCTACGTGGGGCGGGACGCGTTCCTGGAGGGCGCGCGGCGCTACTTCAAGCAGCACGCGTACGGCAACACCCGGCTCGGGGACCTGCTGTCGGTGCTCGCCGAGACGTCGGGCCGGGACATGACGGCCTGGTCGCGCTCCTGGCTCCAGACCGCGGGCGTCAACACGCTCACCCCGGTGCCGACGTACGACGCGGCGGACGTCCTCACCGAGCTGACCGTCGTCCAGGAGGCCGCCGCCTCCCATCCCGAGCTGCGTCCGCACCGCATCGCGGTCGGCCTGTACCGGCGTACCCCCGAGGGCGAGCTGACGCGGTACGCGCGCACCGAGGTGGACGTGGCCGGGGAGCGGACCGTGGTGGAAGGACTGGCCGGCTCCGAGCGGCCCGATCTGATCCTGGTCAACGACGACGACCTCACGTACTGCAAGGTCCGCTTCGACGAGGGGTCGCTGGCCACGCTCCGCGATCACCTGGGCGAGATCACGGACCCGCTGGCCCGCGCCCTGTGCTGGTCGGCCCTGTGGGGGCTGACCCGGGACGCCCTGTTGCCGGCCCGTGACTTCGTCGCGCTGGTGCTGGCGTTCGCCGGCCGCGAGAGCGACATCGGCGTGCTCCAGATGCTGCACGCCTGGTCGCGGTCGGCTCTGGTCAACTACGCCGCGCCCGACTGGCGTGAGGAAGGCGGCCGGGCGCTGGCCGAGGGCGCGCTGCGCGAGCTGCGGGCCGCCGAGCCGGGCAGCCAGCACCAGCTGGCCTGGGCCCGCTTCTTCGCAGCGGTCGCCTCGTCCGAGGAGGACTTCCGGCTGCTGGGCGGGCTGCTGGACGGCACGGCCCGGATCGACGGTCTCGACGTCGAGCAGGAGCTGCGCTGGGCCTTCCTCGCCCCGCTGGCCTCGCACGGGGTGGCGAACGAGGCGGCGATCGACGCCGAACTGGCCCGTGACGACACGGCGTCCGGCAAGCGTCACCACGTACGGTGCCTGGCCTCACGGCCCTCGGAGGCGGTGAAGGCGCAGGCGTGGGCGGCGGTGGTGGAGTCGGACAAGCTGTCCAACGCCTTGGTCGAGGCGACCATCGCGGGCTTCGGGCAGCCTTCGCAGCGGGAGTTGCTGGCTCCGTACGCCAAGCGCTACTTCGAGGTGATCGAGCGGATCTGGGCGGAGCGGTCCATCCAGATCGGCATGCACGTGGTGCTGGGGATGTTCCCCGGTCTCCAGGACAGCCCCGCGACCCTCGCCGCGACCGACGCCTGGCTCACCGAGCACGAGGACGCGGCCCCGGCGCTGCGGCGGCTGGTGCTGGAGGCCCGGGACGATCTCGCGCGGGCCCTGCGCGGGCAGGAGTGCGACCGCGCCGCTTCCTGAGTACGGGAACGCGCGGGCGGGCCACGGCCTGAGCGCGGAACGCGCGGCCGGAGTGCGGCCTGCGTGCGGAAGTTCCGGCCGGGCGGCCTGAGCGCGGGAACGCGCGGCCGGAGTGCAACCCGGGCCGCGTGAGCACGAGGGCGTGACCGAAGGGCACTCCGGCCCGGTGGACGTGCCTGTACGGGCGGGACCGAGGAGCGCTCGGGACGGGCGTGCGTCGCCCGGGAGGGCGGGACCGAGGGAGCGCTCGGGCCGGGCGAGCGTCGCCCCGGAGGGCGGGACCGAGGGAGCGCTCGGGCCGGGCGAGCGTCGCCCCGGGGGGCGGGACCGAGGGAGCGCTCGGGCCGGGCGAGCGTGGCGGTACGGGGTCTCACGGGGAGGTACCCGGGCCGGGCAGGGTGGCGACTGCGGGGGCGTGATCGAGGGGCGCCCGGGTACGGCGTGCGTGCGGCGTGAAAGCGGCGCTCGTACATCCGCCCGGGACGCCCCTCCCCCATTCCCGGCGCGAAGGCCCATTTCGGTCGTCGAACGTCCGTACTTTAGGACGGCGTTGTCCGGGAATGTCGACGGGCGTGTAACAGGGGTTAGGGCCGCCCGCACGGGCGGGAAACCCCGGGACATGACCCAGAACACCCCGCTCTCCGCCCGTCTCCCGCGCCTCCCCCTGCACCCCGGCGACGTGACGCAGCTTGTGCTGTCCGCCGCCCAGTTGAGGGCGCGGGGCGTCTCCGCCGCGCAGACGTCGGCGCAGTGCATGCCGGGCGGCGCCTGGCAGCACCTGCTGCCGGGGGTCTACCTGCTGCACCCGGGCCCGCCCACCGGCCGGGAGCGGCTGCACGGGGCGCTGCTGTACGCGGGGCGCCCGCCGGCCTCCGCGCGGCGCGGCGGGGCGGGCCCGTCGGAGACGGGGTACGGGGAGGCGATGGTCACCGGGGTCGCCGCGCTCGCGCTGCACGGCTTCGCCTGGGCCGGGGAGCTGGGGGCGCTGCACCGGATCGACGTGCTGGTCCCCCGCACCCGGCGGCTGCGGTCCACCCGGTTCGTGGAGGTGCTGCGGACCGCCTCGATGCCGGACCCGGTGCGGGTGGGCGGGCTGCCCGTCGCCCCGGCGGAGCGGGCCGTCGCGGACGCGGTGGCGGGCACGGCCGACGCCGCGGAGGTCCGGCGGCTGCTGACCGAGGCGGTACGCGACGGGCACTGCGAACCAGCTGCCCTGGTCGCCGAGTTGAGCGAGGCCAAACTGCTGGGGCGGCCCGCCGTGGTGGCCGCGGTGGACGCGCTGCTGGCCGAAGGGCGGGCGGTGGCGGAGGCGCGGCTGTACGCGATGGTGCGCGAGTACGGGCTGCCGGACCCGGTGTGGAACGTGGAGCTGCGGCTGCCGGGCGGGCCGCGCCTGGGCGGGGTCGACGCCTACTGGCCCGATCACGCGGTGGCCGTGGAGCTGGACTCCCGGGCGCCGCGGCACGGCGTGCCCGGCCGGAGGGGCGGCCGGGTCCAGGCCGACCCGGAGTGGGCTGCGTGCGCCGCGAAGAGGGAGCAGTTGGAGCGGCTCGGGGTCACCGTCGTCCACCTCACGCCGAGGAAGCTGCGCGAGGCGTCGGCCCAGCAGGCGACGGTGGTGCGGACGGCACTGATGGCGGCGGCGGACCGGGAGCCGGCCGCCTATGTGATGGTGCTGCCTCGCTGAACGCGGGGCGGCTGCGGCCCCGTCGAGCACGGGCGGCGGCCCCGTCGAGCCCGGGGCAACGGCCCCGTACAGCGAGGGCGGCGGCCCCGTACAGCGAGGGCGGCGGCCCCGTACAGCGAGGTGGGGCGGCTGAGGGCAGGGCGTCGGCGCCGAGGAGGCGGTCCGGCACTGGTCCGGACCACGGGTGCCGAACTGGCGGCCTCGGTGGACACTTTCAGCTCATTCGTCCCTGGTGGCGCATTGCCCCCAGTGGCGGATCTGTGCCATGTCGCAAACTCGTCTCCGTCAACTCTCCACAAACCTCTGTCATTTACGACAGGGTGAGCGGTCATCCGGTACCGAATTCCGGACTCTCTCTTTCACTTACAGGGATGCTGATGACCAAGGAATCCCCCAGTTCCATACCGGGCGCCAGACGAGCGGCCCGCATAGCGGCCGCGGCGGGCCTCGCGGCCGCTCTCACCGCGTCCGGCGCCGCTCCGGCCTTCGCCGCCGACGACCCGGCTCCGGCGCCCGTCAAACCGGCCGCCACCAGCGACCGGGGCGACAAGCTCGGCAAGGCCGACGCCGATGTCCTGGCGAAGGCCGAGGCCAAGGGCGAGAAGAACATCACCATGATGGTCGCCACCACCCCCGGGGCGACCGAGCAGGTCAGCAAGCAGCTGGACTCCGTCAAGGGCTCCGTGCTCGGCCAGACCTACGACAAGCTCGGCTACGTCCGGGCGACGGTCCCGACGAAGAGCGCCGAGTCCACCATCAAGGCGGCCTCCAAGCTCTCGTCCGTCCTCGGCATCGATCTCAAGCAGGAGATCAAGCTGGACGACCCGACGCCCCAGGCCGACCGGGCCGCCGGCGCCAAGCAGCCGAAGGCCACGGGCAGCTACGCGGGGCCGGACAGGAAGACCCCGGCGAAGAACCCGTACAACCCGTCGTTCGAGACCGGTGCGGTCGACTTCGTCAAGAAGAACCCGAAGGCCGACGGCCGCGGGATCACCATCGGCATCCTGGACTCCGGCGTCGACCTCGGCCACCCGGCCCTGCGGAAGACCACCACCGGCGAGCGCAAGATCGTCGACTGGGTCACCGCCACCGACCCGGTCAGCGACGGCGACGGCACCTGGCTGCGGATGACCGAGTCCGTCAGCGGCCCGGCGTTCACGTCCGGCGGCAAGACGTACGCGGCCCCCGCGGGCAGCTACAAGTTCGCCACGTTCGCCGAGTCGGCCACCACCGGCGGCGACATGGCGGGCGACCTCAACCGCGACGGTGACACCACCGACGTCTGGGGCGTGCTGTACGACCCGGTCACCGGCACCACGCGGGTCGACCTGAACAGCAACGCGGACTTCTCCGACGACAAGGTGCTCAAGCCGTACAAGGAGAAGTTCCAGGTCTCCTACTTCGGTGAGGACGACCCGCGGACCCCGGTCGTCGAGCGCATCCCGTTCGTCGTCGAGACCCGCAAGAACGTCGTCTACAACGCGGCGGGCGCCAAGGCCGACTTCGTCAACATCGGAGTCATCGAGGGCTCGCACGGCACGCACGTCGCGGGCATCACCGCGGCCAACGGGCTGTTCGGCGGCGAGATGAACGGCGCCGCCCCCGGCGCCAAGATCGTCTCCTCGCGCGCCTGCACCTGGTCCGGCGGCTGCACGAACATCGCGCTGACCGAGGGCATGATCGACCTCGTCGTCAACCGCGGCGTCGACATCGTCAACATGTCGATCGGCGGCCTGCCGCCGCTGAACGACGGCAACAACGCCCGCGCCGAGCTGTACAAGCGGCTCATCGACATCTACGGCGTGCAGCTGGTCATCTCGGCCGGCAACAGCGGCCCGGGGCTCAACACCATCGGCGACCCGTCGCTCGCCGACCACGTGATCTCGGTCGGCGCGTCGATCTCCAAGGAGACCTGGGCGGCCAACTACGGCTCCCGCGTCACCAAGAAGTACGACATGCTGCCCTTCTCCTCGCGCGGCCCGCGTGAGGACGGCGGCTTCACGCCGATCATCTCGGCGCCGGGTGCGTCCATCAACACCACCCAGACCTGGGCGCCGGGCGGTCCGGTCAAGGAGGCGGGTTACGGCCTGCCGGCCGGCTACTCCATGCTCCAGGGCACCTCGATGGCCTCCCCGCAGGCCGCCGGTGCTGCCGCGCTGCTGCTGTCGAAGGCGAAGCAGAAGGGCATCGAGCTTCCCCCGGCCGACCTGCGGACCGCGCTGACCAGCACCGCGCGCCACATCAAGGACGTGCCCGCGCACGCCCAGGGCTCCGGTCTGATCAACATCGTCAAGGCCTGGAAGCAGATCGCCAAGCAGGGCAAGCCCGCGCACGAGTTCTCGGTGAAGGCCCCGGTCGACACCGCGATCGACTTCGCGCTCAAGGACCCGGGCTTCGGTACCGGCCTCTACGACCGCGAGGGCGGCCTGAAGGTCGGCGAGACCAAGGTCTACGACGTCGTCGTCACCCGCACCACGGGCCCGGACCGCGATGTCCAGCACAAGCTGACGTGGAAGAACAACGACGGCACCTTCCGGCTCAGCAGCCCGAAGTACGTCTCGCTGCCGCTCGGCACGCCGGTCAAGGTCAAGGTCAAGGCCAAGGCGAAGACCGCCGGGGTGCACAGCGCCATCCTCCGGGTCGACGACAAGAAGACCTCCGGCGTCGACCACCAGATCATGACCACGGTCGTCGTCGCCCACGACCTGAAGCAGCCCGGCTACGCCTACAAGACGTCCGGCTCGGTGCAGCGCAACGGCACCACGTCGTACTTCGTGAACGTGCCGGAGGGCGCGAAGACCCTGGAGATCGCCCTCAGCGCGCTGCGCTCGGGCAGCCAGACCCGGTTCATCGCCCTGCACCCGTACGGGACGCCGGTCGACCCGACCTCCACGATCTACTGCTACCCGAACTACGAGAACCCGTCCAACACCTGCCGCCCGGACACGCGCTCCTACAAGGACCCGCAGCCCGGCGTGTGGGAGATCGAGGTCGAGTCGCGCCGTACGTCGCCGCTGCTGGACAACCCGTACAAGCTGGACGTCTCGCTGCTCGGCGCGGTCTTCGACCCGGCGGTGCGCACCATCGCCGAGGCGAAGATCGGCGCTCCGGCCGCGGTCGACTGGACGGTCACCAACACCGCCGCCGACCTCCAGGGCAAGCTCCAGGGCGGTTCGCTGGGCTCGGCCAAGGTGGCGAAGCCGTCGATCTCCACCGGTGAGACCCGTGAGACCACGGTGACCATCGGGGCGGGCGTCGAGAAGCTCGACTTCGCCATCGGCGGTACGTCGGACGCCAACGCCGACCTCGACCTGTACGTCTTCCGGGGCGCCACGCAGGTCGGCAGCGCCACCTCGGCCGGTTCCGAGGAGGCGGTCAGCCTGGTGAAGCCCGCCGCGGGCACGTACACCGTCGTCGTCGAGGGCTACTCGGTCCCGGCCGGGTCGACCACGTACGACTACCGCGACGTGTACTACGCGGCGTCGCTCGGCACGATCAAGGTCGACTCGTCCAAGGCGGTGAACCTGGCCAACGGCGCGTCCGCCCAGGTCGGCGCCGAGGTCGTGGTCGCCGGGGCGGCTCCCGAGGGCCGCCAGTTCTTCGGCGAGGTCCAGCTGGTCAACGCGCGCGGCACCGCCGCGGGCACCGGCAGCGTCGTGATCGAGAAGGTCACGCCGTAACGACCTGCGGTACGGCGGCGGGGCGGGCGCTCTCACGAGCACCCGCCCCGCCGTGCGTGTTCCTCGTCACAGCCGGCCCGGACCGCCGCAGATGTTTCCCCACGCAGACACGGGCGTTGCAGAATCTGCGGCCCTCGCGGGCAGAGTCCGCAGGTCGGACAATGGATTGGACAAGGCAGGCCCGGACATACGCATCATGGAGCGGTATACGGACCGCACAGACGCACAGGTGTACAGAACAGAGGAGTCCTCGTGAAGGTCGGAATCGTCGGCGCCACCGGTCAGGTCGGCACAGTCATGCTCAGGATCCTGGCCGAGCGGAACTTCCCGGTCGACGAGCTGCGGCTGTTCGCCTCCGCCCGGTCCGCAGGCTCCACGATCGCCTTCCGGGACGCGGACGTCACCGTCGAGGACGCCTCCACGGCCGACTACACCGGCCTGGACATCGTGCTGTTCTCCGCCGGCGGCGCGACCTCGAAGGCGCTGGCCGAGAAGGTCGCCTCCCAGGGCGCCGTGGTGATCGACAACTCCTCCGCCTGGCGCAAGGACCCCGAGGTCCCCCTCGTCGTCTCCGAGGTCAACCCGCACGCGGCCAAGGTCCGCCCCAAGGGGATCATCGCCAACCCGAACTGCACCACGATGGCCGCGATGCCGGTGCTGCGTCCGCTGCACGCCGAGGCCGGTCTCGAAGCGCTGACCGTCGCGACCTACCAGGCCGTCTCCGGCTCCGGGCTCGCCGGTGTCTCCGAGCTGCACGGCCAGGCGTCCAAGGTCGTCGCCGACGCCGAGAAGCTGGTCCACGACGGCGAGGCCGTGGACTTCCCCGAGCCCGGCGTCTACCAGCGTCCGATCGCCTTCAACGTGCTGCCGCTGGCGGGCTCGATCGTGGACGACGGTTCGTTCGAGACGGACGAGGAGCAGAAGCTCCGCAACGAGTCCCGCAAGATCCTGGAGATCCCGGAGCTGAAGGTCTCCGGCACCTGCGTCCGGGTCCCGGTCTTCTCCGGCCACTCGCTCCAGATCAACGCCCGCTTCGCCCGCCCGATCGGTGTCGAGCGCGCCCACGAGCTGCTGAAGGACGCCGAGGGCGTCGAGCTGTCCGAGATCCCGACGCCGCTCCAGGCGGCGGGCAAGGACGCCAGCTACGTCGGCCGCATCCGGGTCGACGAGACGGTGGACAACGGCCTCGCGCTGTTCGTCTCCAACGACAACCTCCGCAAGGGCGCGGCGCTGAACGCCGTGCAGATCGCGGAGCTGGTGGCGGCCGAGCTCAAGGGCTGACCGCGGCCGTTCGCGTACCGACGAGGGGGCGGCCACCGGTGTACACCGGTGGCCGCCCCGTGCGTACCGGCTCAGCCCCGGCGCACCTCGAAGTGGAAGCACCCGTGCTCCACGGCCCGCACGTGCGCCAGCGCCACCTCCGGGTCGGCGAACGCCTCGTCCAGAGCGGCGTCGAACCCCTTCTCCGCCTCGGCCGGGATCTCCAGGAGCCGCCCGCCGACGATCAGGCCCCGTGCGTCGTAGCGGCGCACCGCGCGGAGGGCGCCGGGGCGAGAGAACGGGTAGCCCTCGCGCTCCGGGTCCGGGCCCGCGCACGCCTCGGCGTGGATGAAGACCGGGCCCTGCTCGTCGTACGCCCCCGGGCTCGCTCCTGTCGCGGCGGCCCAGCGGCGCAGCGGGGCGTAGGAGACGAGGGCGATGAGCTCGCCGGGCTCGCTCCCGCGCAGGCAGCAGCGGAGGGGGTCGCCGCCGTCCACCACGGTGAACGGCAGACAGGGGCGGCCCGCGTCGTCGGCGGCGCGGAGTTCGTCGAGGGTCTCGGGGGCGATGGGACTGGGCTCGTATGCGGTCATGGTCCGAGCCTCTCCCCCGGAGCCGTCCGCGTCCGGCGGAAAACGGACATCGCGCTGGGAGCTCGGTACGTGGAAGGATGGCCGGAAACGCCGCATATCAATTCGCACACCTAGGAGATGACCGCGTGCCTGGCACGAATCTGACCCGCGAAGAGGCACAGGAGCGGGCGCGCCTGCTGACCGTGGACGCGTACGAGATCGATCTCGACCTCTCCGGAGCGCAGGAGGGCGGCACCTACCGGTCCGTGACCACCGTGCGCTTCGACTCCGCGGAGGCCGGTGCGGAGACCTTCATCGACCTGGTCGCCCCGGCCGTTCACGAGGCGGTGCTCAACGGTGAGGCGCTGGACGTCGCCGCCGTGTTCCGTGACTCCCGGATCGCTCTGGCCGGGCTGCGCGAGGGCGCCAACGAGCTGAAGGTCGTCGCCGACTGCTCGTACACCAACACCGGCGAGGGCCTGCACCGGTTCGTCGACCCGGTCGACGACCAGGCCTATCTGTACACGCAGTTCGAGGTCCCGGACGCCCGCCGGGTGTTCGCCTCGTTCGAGCAGCCGGACCTGAAGGCGACCTTCCGGTTCACCGTGAAGGCGCCCTCCGGCTGGACGGTCATCTCGAACTCGCCGACGCCGGAGCCGAAGGACGACGTCTGGGCGTTCGAGCCGACGCCCCGGATCTCGACGTACATCACGGCGCTCATCGCCGGCCCGTACCACTCGGTGCACAGCACGTACGAGAAGGACGGCCAGACCGTCCCGCTCGGCATCTACTGCCGCCCCTCGCTGGCGGAGTACCTGGACGCGGACGACATCTTCGCCGTGACCCGGCAGGGCTTCGACTGGTTCCAGGAGAAGTTCGACTACGCGTACCCGTTCGCCAAGTACGACCAGCTCTTCGTCCCGGAGTTCAACGCGGGCGCGATGGAGAACGCGGGCGCGGTCACCATCCGCGACCAGTACGTCTTCCGCTCCAAGGTGACGGACGCGGCGTACGAGGTGCGGGCCGAGACCATCCTGCACGAGCTGGCCCACATGTGGTTCGGCGACCTCGTGACGATGGAGTGGTGGAACGACCTCTGGCTGAACGAGTCGTTCGCCACGTACACCTCGATCGCCTGCCAGGCGGACGCGGCGGGCTCGAAGTGGCCGCACTCCTGGACCACGTTCGCCAACTCCATGAAGACCTGGGCGTACCGGCAGGACCAGCTGCCCTCGACGCACCCGATCATGGCGGACATCAGCGACCTGGACGACGTCCTCGTCAACTTCGACGGGATCACGTACGCCAAGGGCGCGTCCGTCCTCAAGCAGCTCGTGGCGTACGTCGGCAAGGACGCGTTCTTCCAGGGCGTGCAGGCGTACTTCAAGGCGCACGCCTTCGGCAACACCCGCCTGTCCGACCTGCTGGGCGCGCTGGAGAAGACCTCCGGGCGCGACCTGAAGACCTGGTCGAAGGCGTGGCTGGAGACGGCCGGGATCAACATCCTGCGCCCGGAGATCGAGACCGACGCGAACGGCGTCGTCACCTCGTTCACCGTGCTCCAGGAGGCTCCGGCGCTGCCCGCCGGCGCCAAGGGCGAGCCGACGCTGCGCCCGCACCGGATCGCCATCGGCGCCTACGACCTCGACGCGGACGGCAGGCTCGTGCGCACCGACCGGATCGAGCTGGACGTCGACGGCGAGCGCACCGACGTGCCCGCCCTGGTGGGCAGGGCCCGTCCGGCGGTCGTCCTGCTCAACGACGACGACCTGTCGTACGCGAAGGTCCGCCTGGACGCCGAGTCGCTGCGGGTCGTCACCGAGCACCTGGGCGACTTCGCCGAGTCGCTGCCCCGCGCCCTGAGCTGGGCCTCGGCGTGGGACATGACGCGCGACGGCGAGCTGGCGACCCGTGACTACCTCGCGCTGGTGCTCTCGGGCATCGGCAAGGAGTCGGACATCGGCGTCGTCCAGTCGCTGCACCGCCAGGTGAAGCTGGCGGTGGACCTGTACGCGGCCCCGGAGACCCGCGAGGGCGCGCTCAACCAGTGGACCGACGCGACGCTGGCGCACCTGCGCGCCTCGGAGCCGGGCAGCGACCACCAGCTGGCGTGGGCGCGCGCCTTCGCGGCCACGGCCCGCAACCCGCAGCAGCTGGACCTGCTCCAGTCGCTGCTGGACGGCACCGAGTCGATCGAGGGCCTGGCCGTCGACACCGAGCTGCGGTGGGCGTTCGTGCAGCGGCTGGCCGCGGCCGGGCTGCTGGACGAGGAGGAGATCGCCGCCGAGTACGAGCGGGACAGGACGGCGGCGGGCGAGCGGCACGCGGCCTCCGCGCGGGCGGCCCAGCCGTCCGAGGAGGCCAAGGCGCGGGCGTGGGCCGCGGTCGTGGAGTCCGGCGAGCTGCCCAACGCACTCCAGGAGGCGGTCATCAGCGGCTTCGTCCAGCCGGACCAGCGTGAGCTGCTGGCCCCGTACGCGGAGAAGTACTTCGCCTCGGTGAAGGACGTCTCGGACTCCCGCAGCCACGAGATGGCCCAGCAGATCATCGTGGGCCTCTACCCGGCCCTCCAGGTCTCGCAGGAGACGCTGGACGCCACCGACGCCTGGCTGGCCTCGGCCGAGCCGAGCGCGGCCCTGCGGCGGCTGATGTCGGAGTCGCGGTCCGGCGTGGAGCGCGCCCTGAAGGCCCAGGCGGCGGACGCGGCGGCGGCCACGGCCTGACCCGCGTTCCCGGAGGGGCGCCCCTTTCGCCGCGGCGGAGGGGGCGCCCCTCCGGCGTTCCTCCGCGGGCATGCGCCGTACGGCCACGCGCGTCCGCCGTATGCTCGCGCGTTCGCCGTACGTACGCGTGCATTTGCCGTACGCCTGCACGCATGCGCCATACGAACGCGCGCGTCCGCCGTACGCTCGCGCGATTGCCGTACGTCGGCGCGCGGGTGGGTCTCCCGTGGCCTACCGTCCGAAGGGTCGTCGCAGTCCTCGGAGGCAGGCCACGGGAGGGTCGATGCCCGGCTTCGCCGCGCTGCCGGTCGCGCTGGCCCTGTGCGCGGGGCTGGTGGCGGGCCCCTCCCCCGCGCCCGCCGCCGTGTCTCCCGCCGACTGCCGGGCCGGTCCGGCGGGCTGCTACGACCTCTACACGTACGGCTACACCCTGGGACTGCACCCGTTCACCGGGCCGGAGGCCGTACGGAGGCAGCTGACCGACCACTTCTGGCTGTTCCCGGTCAGCGGTGGCTGTGCGGGGCGGATCCGGGCCGGGGCGCGTTGCGAGCTGCTGGGCGGCAACCCGGTCGAGGTCGAGTACATCGGGGACGACTTCTTCCAGATCAACACGCTGCCGGGCCATCAGCTGGGCCGGGGCATGCACATCCGGTTCGCGTTCTCGCGGACCCTCGGCTTCCACACGATGACGGTCCGGGCCTGGCAGGACCGGCCCACCGACTGCACCGGCGAGGTCCTCTGCAACGGGGCGAACCGGGCGTTCGCCTGGGCGACCTGGCAGGTGCTGGCCAAGACACTGCGCTTCACGGCGTACGCGGCCTGAGCCGCCGGGTCACCGGGGTCGCTGGAGACCGCCCGGCGGGCGGGCGCCGATGCGCAACCGTCCGCCGGGCGGAGACTGGGGGCGGGGAGGCTCCACGGGTCAGGCGCCCGACTCCTCGTAGCGGCGGGTCAGCTCGGCCGCGCCGGACTCCGTGAGGGTGCCGTGCAGCCGCATCCGGGCCACACCGCCGTCGGGGAAGGCGTCGAGGCGGACGTGGGTGACGACGGCCTGGGCGCGCAGCACGAAACGGTGCAGGGTGTCGGGCTGGAGACGGGTGCGCGGCAGGATCTCGAACCACTCGCCGGTGTCGCCGTTGCGGCCCTGGAGGGCGACCCAGCCGGCGGAGTTGCCCTTGAGGTAGGCGGTGTCGATCTCGATGGCGCGGACCGCGCCCTGGGCGGGGAGGCGGAAGCGCACCCAGTCGTTGGTGTCGCGGACCCGGCGGCGGCGGTTCTCCCAGCCGTCGTCCATCTTGCGGGAGGTGCCCGGCAGGATGATCTGGGTGGGCGAGGAGTAGAAGCGGTCGGAGGCGTCCTCGTAGCAGCCGCCGTTGAGTACGGAGATCAGGTCGACCGTGCCGAGCGCGGCGAGCCAGGCCGGGTCCGGGACGACCTCGCCGTGCACGCGGAGGCGGGCGATGCCGCCGTCGGGGTGCTGGCAGAGGCGGATGTGGGTGTAACGGCGGCCGCTCGTGATCGCGAAGGCGTTGGCGGCGTGGCCGCGTACGGGGGTGGGCGGGAGGATCTCCTCCCACTTCACGTCGTCGGCGAGCAGCTGCTCGGGGCCCGGGGCGCCCTCGACGGAGGCGGCCTGCACGGATACGCGCTGCGGGTAGTTGCCGCGGAAGTGGGCGGTGTCCACGATGAGGCCGCGGATGATCCCGGGCGCGCCGAGGCGGACGATCGCCCAGTCGTGGTCCTCGGGATCCGGGAAGGGGTGTTCGGCGTCCGCGCCCCGGCGGCGGCGGGTCTCCCAGCCGTCCATGATCTTGCCCTTGTGCCCGAAGTGCTCGGGGTCGAAGACGGCGCGCTCGCGGATCAGCAGGTTCTCGCGCTCGGCGAAGAACTCGTCGTTGGCGGCGATCACGCCCGCGCCGAGGCGGCGGTCGGCGAGGTCGACCAGCTCGGTGAAGGGGAGGTCGCCGGCCTCGCGGTAGTCGGCGTACGGGTCGCCGCCGCCGTAGGGCGCGGCGTCATGGGCGTGGGGGTCGGTGTCGGGGTCCTGGAATGTGGTCTCGCTCGCGTCGAAGGTCATGCCTCTCACCTTGACGCCGACGGACCCGTCAGGTCCATCGAAAGTTTTCGCAGGTATTGTTCAGTTCAGCTGAACGAACGAGCGGCTTCGGTGAGTGCGGCGAGCACCCGCTCCACCGCCGGTCCGCTCTCCGCCCCGTGCCGGACGGCCGCCACCACGTGGCGGCGCGGCCGGTCCGCCTCCAGCACCCGCATCACCACGTCCTCGCGGCGCTCCCGGGCGGCCATCCGGGGGACCAGCGCCACGCCCATGCCCGCCTCGACCAGGGCCAGGATCGCGGTCCAGCCGGCGGCGCTGTGGCCCTGCTCGGGGACGAAGCCCGCCGCTTCGCAGGCGGCGGTGGTGATCTCGGACCAGGGTCCGGAGCCGCCGAAGATCCAGCGGTCGGCGGCGAGGTCCGCGAGACGCAGTCCGGGCGCGTCGGCCAGCGGGTGGCCGACGGGGAGCGCCACGTCGAGCGGGTCGGCCAGCAGCGGGAAGAGGCGGAAGCGGGGGTCGCGGGCGGTGGGCGCGTGGGCGGCCAGGGAGAGGGCCAGATCCACCTCGCCCGTGGTGAGCAGCTCGTACGCCTGGGCGGCCTCGGCCTCCCGGACGCGTACGTCGGGCCCCGGGCGCTCCCCGGCGCGCAGCAGCCGGACCGCGGGGACGACGAGGGCGGGCACGGCGGTGGAGAACGCGGCGACCCTGACCTCTCCGGCCTCGCCGCGCAGATAGCCGGTCAGTTCGGCCTCCGCCCGCTCCAGCTGGGCGAAGACCGCCTCGGCGTGGCGCAGGACGAGGTGGGCGGCGTCGGTGAGGCGGACCCGGCGGCCCTGGGCCTCCAGGAGGTCCACGCCGAGCTGCCTGGCCAGATTGGTGAGCTGCTGGGAGACCGCTGAGGGGGTCATCAGGAGTGCCTCGGCGGTCGCGGTGACCGTGCCCCGGTCGCGCAGGGTGCGCAGGATGCGGAGCTTCTTGACGTCCCACTCGGTCATGGGCGCAACCTACCGGGCGTTCGCGCTCCCCGGCGGGCCGGTCCGGGGCCGGGGCGGGGCCGTCGGCCGGCCGGCGCCGGACGCACGGGTGCGCCGCGCGGTGCATCTCACCGGCGGCGCACCCGTCGAACGTGTCGTGTACGTGAGCGGGGTCAGACCTGCTTCTTGGACTTGTCCAGGACCATCACCAGGGCCGTGATCACCACGAACAGGGCGATGGGCGCGACCACGTAGAGACCGATGGTCTCGATCGCGCTCAGGCGCGGAGCCGGGTCGTCACCGTCGTCGGGCGTGAGCGCGAGCGCCGGGGCCGACATGAGCAGCATCATCAGCGTCGTCCCGGCCGCAACGACGCCGGCGCGCATAGCGTTCTTCTTGTCCACGGTGCCAACGTAGCGAACGCCTAGGGACGGCGCTCGCCCGGGGGTGCCGTACGAGGCGTCCGAGGCCGGAGGACCTCCATCAGCGCGTGCAGCCGGGGCGAGGCGGTGATCTCCTCCAGGGTGACCGGATGGCCCTCGGGATCGGCGATCGGGAGCCGCCAGTTCGGGTACTGGTCCCAGGTGCCCGGAAGATTCTGCGGGCGGCGGTCACCCACGGTGTCGGGGAGCCAGACGCCGGTCATCCGGGCGGGGGTGCGCCGCAGGAAGCGGTGGACGGCCCGGACGGCGGCCTCCTCGTCGCCGTCCCCCTCGGGGAGCATCCGCAGCCGGGCCAGCAGGGCGAGCCACTCGGCGGTGTCGGTGAGGTCGGCGGTCAGTTCCTCCTCCAGGGAGCGGGTGAGCAGGCCGAGGCGGTGGCGCAGCGTCACGTGATCGCCGGTCAGCCGGGCCGCGGTGGACGGCAGGTCGTGGGTGGTGGCGGTGGCCAGGCAGTCCCGGCGCCACTTCTCGGGGGCGAGCGGCCGCCCGTCACCCTCCCAGTCGCGCTCGAACCAGAGCACCGAGGTGCCGAGCACCCCGCGCCGGGCGAGCGCCTCGCGGACCCCGGGCGCGACGGTGCCGAGGTCCTCGCCGACGACGACGGCCCCGGCCCGGTGGGCCTCCAGGACCAGGACGGCGAGCATCGCCTCGGCGTCGTGGGCGACGTAGGTCCCGTCGGTGGGCGGGCGGCCCTCGGGAACCCACCAGAGCCGGAAGAGTCCCATGACGTGGTCGATGCGCAGGGCCCCGGCGTGGGCCAGCAGCCCGCGCAGCAGGCCCCGGTAGGCGGCGTAGCCGGTGGCGGCCAGGACATCGGGGCGCCAGGGCGGCAGGCCCCAGTCCTGGCCGCGCGCGTTGAAGGCGTCGGGCGGCGCGCCGACGGACATGCCGTGGGCGAAGGCCTCCTGCTGGGCCCAGGTGTCGGCACCGGCCGGGTGCACGCCGACGGCGAGGTCGTGGACGATACCGACGTCCATCCCGGCGTCCTCGGCCGCCTGCTGGGCGGCGGCGAGCTGGGTGGCGGTCAGCCAGGCGAGGCGGCAGTGGAAGTCGACCCGGTCGAGCAGTTCGGACCGGGCGCGGGCGGTCCCGGGCGACCGCGGATCGCGCAGGGGCTCGGGCCAGGAGTGCCAGTCGGGGCCGTGGACCTCGGCGAGGGCGCACCACAGGGCGTGGTCCTCCAGCGCCTGTCCCTGAGCGGCCAGGAAGTCGCAGTAGTCGGCGCGGCGGCCGGGGGTGAGGGGCACCCGGACGATCAGCTCCAGGGCCTGGCGCTTCAGTTCCCAGACGGCGTCCCGGTCGATCAGGGCGCCCTTGTTCAGCACGGCCTCGCTGAGGGCGGCGGCGTCCTGCCGGAGGTCGTCCAGGGCGGCCCGGTCGCGGACGTGCCCGTACTCGGGGATCGACTCGATGTGCAGGTGGACCGGGTCGGGGAAGCGGCGCGAGGAGGGGCGGTACGGGGAGGGGTCGGTGGGCTTCCCGGGAACGGCCGCGTGCAACGGGTTGACCTGCACGAACCCGGAGCCGATGCTGCGCCCGGCCCAGGCGGCGAGGTCCGCCAGGTCCCCGAGGTCGCCCATGCCCCAGGAGCGGGCGGAGAGCAGGGAGTAGAGCTGCACGAGGAAGCCGTGGGTGCGCTCGGCCGGCTGGGGCACGCGGGGCGGGGCGACGACGAGGGTGGCGGTGGCCCGGCGGTGGTCCGGCGTACGGACGTGGATGCGGTGGACGCCGTGGGGCGGCGGGATCCACCAGGCCGGAAGGGGAGCGGCGGGCACGTCAGGAGACGGGGCACCCACGGCCGGGGCCGGGCGGGGAGCGGCGGCCGGGGAGGCGGCCGGGGCGTCGGCCGCACCGGCGGACGCGGCGGCGGGCGCACCAGCGGACGCGGCGCTTGCGGGCTGGGAGGAACGGGGGCGGCGACCGGGGCGTCTGCCGGGGCCTCGGACGGGGCGTCGGCGGCACCGGCGGACAGGTCACTCTCCGCCGGGGAGAAACGGGAGCGCCGGCGCCCTCCTCGCTCCGGGGTGCAGCCGCCCCTCGGCGGCCTCTCCAGGGGTGTCACGGGCGCGGCGGCGGCCCCGCCCTCCTCGGGCGCCATCGGCGCGGCGGGGGCCGCCGACCGGGCCCGCATGCTCAGCGGGGCGGGCGGGCGGCCCCCGGAACGTCCCGGGGGCCCGGACGCCTCCGGCTCGACCGTGACGGTCGAGCCGGAGGGAAGGCCCGCCAGAGCGGGCGGCAGGGGCTCGCCGGCCCAGACCACCACGGTCGGCGGCAGCAGGCGCGAGCGGGACTCCGCGGCGGCGAGACACGTCCGTACGTCCTCCGGAGTGCCGGCGTCGACGCCCAGCGCGGCGAGCACGGCGATGACCGTGTCGTCGGGGACGGACACCGTGACATCCGGCGACGGGGAGTAGGAGGTGGCGACACCGTGCAGTGCGGCGAGCCGGGACAAGCCCATTCAGACTCCTGGGAACTCCATGCCCCCTGCGGTGCCGGGTGCGGTCGGCTCGCTGGTCAGTGGGGCGACGGCGGCGAGCGGTGGCTCGCTCGTGAGAGGGGTGGCATCGGCGAGCGGCGGCTCGCTGGTCAGCGGCGCGGAATCGGCGAACGAGGATTCGCCGAGCAGCAGGGAGACATCGGCGAGCGGCGGCCCGCTGATCAGGTGGGCGACATCGGACAGGGGAAGTTCGCTGGTCAGCGGCCCGGAAGCGGGCTGGTTGGGCACCTGTTTGGAGAGGGCGGAGAGCAGAAGCTGCGCAGCTGCGGGCATGGTGGCCTCCTGGCCATGGAGAACAGGACACAGCAGACCTACCCAGGCCTCGCCTCGGCAGACGTGGACGTGATGCAGGCGTTATGACAACGAGTACAACGTGCCCTGGGTCACATCTCGTTCCCCCGTACGGCAGGTATGAGCCGCTTTCAGCCACTCCCGTCCGCCACACCAGCCCCACCGGGCACGAGGTGCCCCGTTTTCCGGCAATTCCGGCACAACGGCCAAGCGCATTGACACCCTTGCGCCCGGGTGGTGGGCTCGGAGCCCGCCATGGGCAGTGGGTACGTACGGAAAAGGGGACGCGACGTGCGGATCGGGCGCAGAAGGCAGGCGACGGCCGTGGCCGCCGCTGTGATCGGCGGACTCATCGGCTCCGTCTCCGTGGCCCCGTCGGCGACGGCCGCCCCCGCCGATCCCGGCCGGCCCGTCGTCGGCACCGCCGACCGTGCCGACAGCGCGCCGACGCCGTCCGTGTGGCCCCGCCCGCAGAGCATGAGGACCACGGGTCCCGCCGTGCCTCTCGGCTCCGAGGCCACGCTCGTCGCCGCGCCGGACGCCGACCCGTACGCCGTCGAACAGGCGCGCTCGCTGCTGCGCTCGGCGGGCGTCCGGACCCTGCACGAGAGCCTGCCCGGCCGCGGCCCCGTGATCCGTCTCGGCGGCACGGGCGCCGGCGAGGCATTGCGGGCGCTGCGTGCTCCCGAGCGGGCCGATCTGCCGTCGGGCGGCTACCGGCTCGCGGTCGGCGAGGTCGCCGGGCGGGCCACCGTCGCCCTGGACGGACTGGGCGGGGACGGCCTCTTCCACGCCGTCCAGACCCTGCGTCAGCTGGTCACCGGCGGATCGGTGGCCGGGGTGACGGTCCGGGACTGGCCGGGAACCGCCGTACGGGGCATGACCGAGGGGTTCTACGGGGAGCCGTGGACCCGCGAGGAGCGGCTCGCGCAGATCGCCTTCATGGGCCGCACGAAGCAGAACCGCTATCTCTACGCGGCGGGCGACGACCCCTACCGGCTGGCCCGCTGGCGCGAGCCCTACCCCGCGGAGCAGCGGGCCGGCTTCCGGGCGCTGGCCGAGCGGGCGCGCGCCGAGCACGTCACGCTGGGCTGGGCCGTCTCCCCCGGTCAGGCGATGTGCATGGCATCCGACCAGGACGTCCGGGCGCTCGCCAAGAAGATCGACGCGATGTGGGCGCTGGGCGTGCGGGTCTTCCAGCTCCAGTTCCAGGACGTCAGCTACAGCGAGTGGCACTGCGACCTGGACGCCGAGACCTTCGGCAGCGGCCCGAAGGCCGCGGCCCGCGCCCAGGCCCGGGTGGCGGGCGCCCTCGCCCGGCACCTGGCGGAACGGCACCCGGACGCGGCCCCGTTGTCCGTCCTGCCGACGGAGTTCTACCAGGACGGTGCCACCGACTACCGCACCGCGCTGGCGGCCGAGCTGGACGACCGGGTGCAGGTGGCCTGGACGGGGGTCGGGGTGGTCCCGAAGAAGATCACCGGCGGTGAGCTGGCCGGGGCCCGCGCCGCGTTCCGTCACCCCCTGGTGACGATGGACAACTACCCCGTCAACGACTACGCCCAGGACCGCATCTTCCTCGGCCCCTACACCGGCCGGGACCCCGCGGTGGCGAGCGGTTCGGCGGCGCTGCTGGCCAATGCGATGGAGCAGCCGTCCGCCTCCCGCATCCCGCTGTTCACCGCCGCCGACTTCGCCTGGAACCCGAGGGGCTACGACCCCGCCGCGTCGTGGCGGGCGGCGATCGACGAGTTGGCGGGCGGGGACGCCGCCGCCCGGGACGCGCTGCTGGCCCTGGCCGGGAACAGCGCGGGCTCGGTGCTCGGCGCGGAGGAGTCCGCCTACCTCCAGCCCCTGCTCGACGCCTTCTGGAGCACCCGTGCCGACGCCTCCCGCCGCGACCGGGCGGCGGACGGGCTGCGCGCGGCGTTCTCCGTGATGCGGCAGGCCCCCGAGCGGCTGAAGACCCCCGCGGAGGGCCGGCTGACCGACGAGGTGCGCCCCTGGACCGAGCAGCTGGCCCGGTACGGCCGGGCCGGTGAGCTGGCGGTGGACCTGCTCCAGGCCCAGGCCGCCGGGGACGGCGCCGCCGCCTGGCGCATCCAGCTGACCCTGGAGCCGCTGCGCGAGGAGATCAAGGCGAGCCGGGCCACGGTCGGCAAGGGGGTGCTGGACCCGTTCCTGGACAGGGCGGAGAAGGTGGCCGCCGGGTGGAACGGCACCGACCGCGCCTCGGGCCGCGTCACCAAGGACGCCCACAGCTACACGGTCCAGCTGGGCACGGTCCGCCCGGTGGAGGCCGTCACCGCGCTCGCCGAGCCCGGGGCGGCCCTGGCCGACGCCGTGGTGGAGGCCCGGGTGCCCGGTGAGGGGTGGCGGCCGCTCGGGCGGCTGTCACCGAGCGGCTTCACCCAGACCGCCGCGAAGGGGCTGCGCGCCGACGCCGTACGGGTGACCGTGCCGGAGGCCGCCCGGACCGCCCGGCCGCCGTATCTCAGCCCGACCGTGCCCGCCGCCCCCGCCGTCGTGGCGGGGACCCCGCAGGTGCGGGCGCTGGTGCCGTGGTTCGGCGACGAGCCCGCGGCCACGCTCGACCTGAAGCACGGCGAGACCGACGCGGAGATCGGCGGCGGACCCCAGCGGGTCGCGGCGCGGCTGGCGGGCCGGCGTCCGGCCGAGGTCACGGGCAAGCTCACCGCGAAGGCCCCGAAGGGCATCGAGGTGCGGGTCCCGAAGCGGACGACCGTGCCGCGCGGATCGCGTACGGAGGTGCCCGTGGACATCACCGTCCCGAAGGACACCCCGGCGGGCGAGTACGAGGTGCCGCTGGCCTTCGGCGGCCAGGAGTCGACGCTGACCGTGCGGGCCTTCCCGCGTACGGGCGGCCCGGATCTGGCGCGTACGGCGAAGGCCTCCTCGTCCGGTGACGAGACTCCGGACTTCCCCGCGTCGGCGGCCACCGACAACGATCCCGAGACCCGGTGGTCCTCGCCGGCCCAGGACGACGCCTGGTGGCAGACCGAGCTGGAGAAGCCGGTGCGGCTGGGCCAGGTGGTGCTGAGCTGGCAGGACGCGTACGCCTCCCGCTACCGCATACAGGTCTCCGCCGACGGCCGCGTCTGGCGCACCGCCGCGACCGTGGCGGAGGGCCGGGGCGGACGCGAGTCGGTCCGGATGGACGCGAAGGACACCCGGTTCATCCGGGTGCAGGGCGAGAGCCGGGCCACGCAGTACGGCTACTCGCTCTGGTCGGTGGAGGCGTACGCGGTGGCGGACGACTGAGCCGTACGGGGGAGGCGGCGGCCGGAGCCCGTACGGGGAGCCCGGAGCCGGAGCCCGTACGGGGAGCCCGGGGCCGGAGCCCGTACGCGGAGCCCAGGGCCGGATCCCCGATAGGAGGACCGGCGCGAGGGCCGTACGGGAGGGGCCGGGCACGGGAAGGGCCGGTGACAGCGGGGCCCAGGGGGGACCTGGGCCCTGCCCGGCGGACACCCCCTAGGCGGACACGCCGTCGATCCGGGCCATCACGTCGTCCGCGCCGAACGGCTGCAGATACGGCAGCCAGCGCGGGTCGCGGTGGCCGGTCCCGATGATCCGCCAGGCCAGGCCCGTCGGCGGGGCGGGCTGATGGCGCAGCCGCCAGCCCAGCTCGGGGAGGTGGCGGTCGGCCTTGACGTGGTTGCAGCGGCGGCAGGCCGCCACCACGTTGTCCCAGGCGTGCTGTCCGCCGCGGCTGCGCGGGATGACGTGGTCGACGCTGGTCGCGGCGGCCCCGCAGTACATGCAGCGCCCGCCGTCCCGGGCGAACAGCGCCCGCCGGGTGAGCGGGACGGGTCCCCGGTAGGGCACCCGGACGAAGCGCTTGAGCCGGACCACACTGGGTGCGGGCACGGCACGGGTGGCACTGTGCAGAAAGGCGCCGGACTCCTCGAGGCAGATGGCCTTGTTCTCGAGGACGAGGACGAGCGCGCGGCGGAGCGGTACGACGCCGAGCGGCTCGTACGACGCGTTGAGAACCAGGACGTGCGGCACGGTGGATGCCTCCTTGTACGCCGGCGGCGCGTGGCTCGCGCCGGGACGATCCGATCTCAGTCTCTCCTCATGCCTGGTCAAAGCGCCACCACGTGGGGGTAACGGGCCGGGAGGATTTTTCTCACTCCGGCGCCCCGCGCCCCGCTCCGCGACGCCGGACACGTAGCTCACCAGGGCGGCCGCCCGCGCTGTGCGATCGGCCACAGCACAGGTGTTCCCGATGAGATCCGGCTCTCCTGCGGCGACGGCAACGATCCACTCCCCCGGCTTCGTTAATGTTGTTGACCAGCCGTCGCCCCAGGAGGTCCCCGCCGTGTCGCTGTCCGTCCTCTTGGCCGCAGCCCCGTCACCCGATCCGGGTGGCTCGCTGGGCGAAGCCGCCGAACAGGCCGGGCACGCCGCGGGCTGGGTCGAGGAGAACTGGTCCACCTGGCTGAGCACCGGGCTGCGCATCCTGCTGATCCTCGCAGTGGCGATCACGCTGCGTTATCTGATCCGGCGCGCCCTGACCAACCTGATAGCCCGGATGAACCGCAGCGCCCAGGCCGTGGAGGGCACGGCGCTGGGCGGTCTGCTGGTGAACGCGGAGCGCAGACGCCAGCGTTCGGAGGCGATCGGCTCGGTGCTGCGCTCGGTGGCCTCGTTCCTGATCATGGGCACCGCCGCGCTGATGGTCCTCGGAGCTTTCAAGATCAACCTGGCGCCGCTGCTGGCCTCCGCCGGTGTCGCGGGGGTGGCGCTCGGATTCGGCGCCCGCAACCTGGTCACGGACTTCCTCTCCGGCGTCTTCATGATCCTGGAGGACCAGTACGGGGTCGGGGACAGCATCGACGCGGGCGTCGCCTCCGGCGAGGTCATCGAAGTGGGCCTGCGCGTCACCAAGCTGCGCGGCGAGAACGGCGCGATCTGGTACGTGCGCAACGGCGAGGTGAAGCGGATCGGCAACCTCAGCCAGGGCTGGTCCACGGCGGGGGTCGATGTCACGGTGCGCCCGACCGAGGACCTGGAGCAGGTCCGCAAGGCGATCACCGCGGCGGCCGAGACCATGACGAGGGAAGAGCCCTGGTCGGAGCAGCTGTGGGGCCCGGTCGAGGTGCTCGGCCTGGACGAGGTCCTGCTGGACTCGATGACGGTCCGGGTGACCGCGAAGACGATGCCGGGCAAGGCGGTCGGCGTGGAGCGGGAGCTGCGCTGGCGCGTCAAGCAGGCGCTGGACGACGCGGGTATCCGGATGGTCGGCACCCTGCCGGTCCAGGCGGACGGCGCGGGCCCCGACCCGACCGCCGGGGTCGCCGCCCCGTCCGCGTACGCCTCGGCGACCTCCCCGCAGTCGATAGCGGCCACCCCGATACCGCCGGCGAACCTGAACAAGCCGTAGGCGGCGCCCCCGCCGACGCCCCCGGCCGCGCCTGGACCCCCAGGAACGCGGCCGGGGGCGTCCGCGTCGCGGGTAACACTTTGGCTGCCGGACGGGCGGCACCCATTGACGCCCGGGTGACCCGCGCCCTACCGTCCTCTCAACCGAATAGGAAACTTTCCTAACAGAGTCACGGACGGACGTCACGACCGGCGTCGCGGACGTGCGTTCCTGACAGAGGGCGGTGCATCCACGATGGCCGGAACCACCCCGGGCTCACCCGGCGCGTCCGGCACTCCGGGCACCCCGCGTGTGCTGCGGGCCATGAATGACCGGGCCGCCCTCGATCTGCTGCTGGAGCACGGCCCGCTCTCCCGGACCCGGGTCGGCAAGCTGACCGGCCTCTCCAAGCCCACCGCCTCGCAGCTGCTGGCCCGCCTGGAGGCGGCCGGACTCGTCGTCGCCACCGGCACCAGCGAGGGACGCCCCGGGCCCAGCGCGCAGCTCTACACCGTGAACCCGCGCGCCGCCCATGTCGCCGGGCTCGACGTGAACGGGCAGCGCATCGTCGCCGCCGTCGCGGACGTGACCGGCGCGACCGTCGGGCAGTTCGAGCTGGCCACCCCGGGGCGGCGCGCCGACGGCGTCGTGCGGCAGGTCGCCGACGCGCTGGACGGGGCGGTCAAGGACGCCGGGCTGACCCGGGCGGACGTGCACCGGATCGTCATCGGCACCCCGGGCGCGTTCGACCCCGGAACCGGCCGGCTGCGGTACGCCTCGCATCTGCCCGGCTGGCACTCCCCCACCCTGCTGGACGAACTGGCCGCGTTCCTGCCGATGCCGGTCGAGTACGAGAACGACGTGAACCTCGTCGCCGTCGCCGAGCAGCGCCTCGGCGCGGCCCGCGGCCACGAGGACTTCGTCCTGCTGTGGAACGAGGAGGGCCTCGGCGCCGCCCTCGTCATCAACGGCCGGCTGCACCGCGGCTTCACCGGCGGCGCGGGCGAGGTCGGCTTCCTGCCGGTGCCCGGCACTCCGCTGGTCCGCCAGGTCGTCAAGGCCAACAGCGGCGGCTTCCAGGAGCTGGCGGGCGCCCAGGCGGTGCCCCGGCTCGCGAAGGCGCTGGGCATCGACACCCCGCAGCAGCCGTACGCGCGGGTCGCCGCCGAACTGCTGGCGCGGGCGGCCGGCGCGTACGAGGAGGACGAGGCTCTCACCGAGCTGCTGCGCCAGTACGCCCAGCGGCTCGCCACCGGCCTCGCCTCCGTCACCGCCGTCCTGGACCCCGGGCTGATCGTGCTCTCCGGCGGGGCGGTCGCCGCGGGCGGCGAGACCCTGCGCTCCCTGATCCAGGCCGAACTGGCCGAACTGGCCGCCTCCCGGCCGCGTCTGGTGGTCGGCGAGATCGACCGCACCCCCGTCCTGCGCGGCGCCCTGGAGCGGGCGCTCGCCGACACCCGCGACGAGGTGTTCGACACCTCGCGCTGAACCACCCCCTCCGCGTCCCCGTCCCCGTCGTCTGCCTCTCTTCCCCGCCCCTGGGAGTTTTGTCATGCGCACCAGCCGTCTCACCACCACCGCTGTCGCCGTCGCCGCGATATCGGTGCTCGCCACCGCGTGTACCGGCCAGTCCGAGGCCGGCGCCTCCGACGACCCGAACGCGAAGACCACCATCAACTTCTGGCACGGCTGGAGCGCGCCGGCCGAGGTGAAGGCGGTCCAGGACAACATCGACCGGTTCGAGAAGGCCCACCCGAACATCACGGTGAAGGTCTCCGGCAACATCAACGACGACAAGCTCAACCAGGCTCTGCGCGCGGGCGGTTCGGACGGGCCGGACGTGGTCTCGTCCTTCACCACGGCCAACGTCGGCAAGTTCTGCTCGTCCGGCGCCTTCACCGATCTGAAGCCGTTCATCGAGAAGTCGAAGCTGGACCTGGAGAAGACCTTCCCGAAGGTCCTGCTGGACTACACCCAGTTCGAGGGCAAGCGCTGCGCCCTGCCGCTGCTCACCGACGCCTACGGCCTCTACTACAACAAGGACGCGTTCAAGAAGGCCGGGATCGCCGCGCCGCCGAAGACGCTGTCCGAGCTGGCCGATGTGGCGAAGAAGCTGACGGTGGAGAAGGGCGACACCTACCAGCAGCTCGGCTTCATGCCGAACTTCCACGGCTACGAGACCGTCGTCAGCCACTACATGCCCTCGTGGGACCACGCCTACTTCGACGAGAACGGCAAGTCCAACATCGCCCAGGACCCGGCGTTCGCCGAGATGTTCACGTACCAGAAGAAGCTGGTGGACAGCCTCGGCGGCTACACCAGGCTGGAGAAGTACCGGGGCACCTTCGGTGACGAGTGGGGCGCGAAGCACCCCTTCCACACCGGCCAGGTGGCCATGCAGCTGGACGGCGAGTGGCGGCTCGGGATGGCCGAGGACGCCGGTGTGGACTTCGAGATCGGCGTGGCGCCGATGCCCGTCGCGGACGACGAGGCGGACAGCTACGGCAAGGGCTATCTCTCCGGCACCATCGTGGGCATCGCCCCGGCGAGCAAGAAGCAGAACGCCGCCTGGGAGCTGGTCGAGTTCATGACCAGCGACACCGAGGCGGTCGTCAACTTCTCCAACGGCATCCGGAACGTGCCCTCCACCCTGGAGGCGCTCAAGTCGCCCGACCTGAAGTTCGACCCCCGCTTCCAGACCTTCCTGGACATCGCCCAGCACCCGGAGTCCAGCACCTCCGACGGGGCCGTCAACGGGGCCACGTACCAGCTGACCCTGCAGGACTTCGGCTACCAGTACGAGAAGGGCGCGGTGAAGGACCTCCAGGCGGGTCTGGAGAAGACCGCGCGGCAGATCGACACCGACATCGCCAAGGCCAAGTAGCGTCCGATGACGACGCACCCCCTCCGGGCCAAGCGCCGCAGGTCGGCGCTGCGCAACGCGGCCTTCATGTCGCCGTGGCTGATCGGGTTCTCGCTCTTCTTCGCCTACCCGATGGTCTCGACGGTCTACTTCTCCTTCACCTCGTACGACGGGTTCGGCGCCCCCGCCTTCAACGGGCTGACGAACTGGACGTACGTCTTCCGCGACTACCCGATGTTCTGGCCGTCGCTGTGGAACACGCTCTGGCTGGTGCTCGTCGTGGTCACCTGCCGGGTCGTGTTCGGGCTCGGCATCGGGCTGCTGATCACGAAGATCAAGACGGGCGCCGGGGTCTTCCGGACCCTGTTCTACCTGCCGTACCTGGCCCCGCCGGTCGCCGCGACGCTCGCCTTCGTCTTCCTCCTCAACCCCGGCACCGGACCGGTCAACGCGATCCTCGGGGACTTCGGGCTGCCGACGCCCGGCTGGTTCAACGACGCCTCCTGGTCCAAGCCGGCGCTCACCCTGCTCGCGGTGTGGGGCATCGGGGACCTGATGGTCATCTTCATGGCCTCGCTGCTGGACGTGCCGGGCGAGCAGTACGAGGCGGCGGAGCTGGACGGCGCGTCCGCCTGGCAGAAGTTCCGCTTCGTGACCCTGCCGAACATCTCGCCCATCGTGCTGTTCGCCGTGGTGACGGGCGTCATCCAGGCCATGCAGTACTACACGCAGCCGCTGGTCGCCGGGAAGGTCGCCTCCGGGGTCATCGGCGGCTCCGGCCAGTCCTTCGAACCCGGCTATCCCGACAAGTCGACACTGACGCTTCCGCAGCTCGTCTACAACCTGGGCTTCCAGCGCTTCGACTACGGCGCCGCCTGTGCCGTCGCCCTCGTCCTGTTCGCCCTGGCCATGGCCTTCACGGCCCTGCTGATGCGGGGCCGCAACAACCTGATCCAGGCCGGTGACTGAGCCATGACCCACCTCCTCGACACGACCGCGCCCGCGCCTTCCCCGGCACCCGTCCGCGGCCCGCGGACGGCCGCCGCCCGCACCGCGCGCCGCAAGGCGCTGCTGCACTGGATCGCCGTGCACTCCCTCGGGATCGCCGCCGCGCTCTTCTTCGTGCTGCCGTTCGTCTTCGTGGTGCTGACCTCGCTGATGAGCGATCAGCAGGCACTGACCCGCGACCTCGTCCCGGACACCTGGGAGTGGGGCAACTACGAACGGGTCTTCAACACCCCGGGCTTTCTGACCTGGTGGCGCAACACCCTGCTGTACGCGGGCCTCGGCACCGTCCTGACCGTGGTGTCGTCGATCCCGGTGGCGTACGCGCTGGCGAAGTTCCGCTTCCGGGGCCGCAAGCTGTCGCTGATGCTCGTCATCTCGATGATGATGCTGCCGCCGCAGGTCGTCATCATCCCGATGTACCTGTTCTGGGCGAAGCAGATGGACCTGTCCGGCACCTTGTGGCCGCTGATCATCCCGATGGCCTTCGGCGACGCGTTCTCCATCTTCCTGCTGCGGCAGTTCCTCCTGACCATCCCGAACGAGTACCTGGACGCCGCGAAGGTCGACGGCTGCGGCGAGTTCCGCACCCTGGTGAAGGTCGTCCTGCCGATGGCCAGGCCGGGGATCGCGGCCATCGCCCTCTTCCAGTTCTTCGCCGCCTGGAACGACTACTTCGGACCACAGATCTACGCCTCGGAGAACCCGGCCGCCTGGACGCTCAGTTACGGCCTCGAATCCTTCAAGGGCGCGCACCACACCGACTGGAACCTGACCATGGCCGCGACCGTTCTGGTCATGGCCCCCGTGATCGCCGTCTTCTTCTTCGCCCAGAAGGCATTCGTCGAGGGCGTCACACTGACCGGAGTAAAGGGCTGACATGAAGCTCGCAGTAGTGGGTGGCGGGTCCACCTACACCCCTGAACTGATCGACGGATTCGCGCGGCTGCGGGACACGCTGCCGATCGAGGAGCTGGTGCTCGTCGACCCGGCGGCCGACCGCCTGGAGCTGGTCTCGGGCCTCGCCCGGCGGATCTTCGCCAAGCAGGACCACGCGGGGAGGATCACGACGACCACCGACATCGACGCGGGCGTCGCCGACGCCGACGCGGTCCTGCTCCAGCTGCGCGTCGGCGGACAGGCCGCGCGCGACCAGGACGAGACCTGGCCGCTGGAGTGCGGCTGCGTCGGGCAGGAGACCACCGGCGCCGGCGGTCTCGCCAAGGCGCTGCGCACCGTGCCGGTCGTCCTGGACATCGCCGAGCGGGTCCGCCGCACCAACCCGGACGCCTGGATCATCGACTTCACCAACCCGGTCGGGATCGTCACCCGCGCCCTCCTGCAGGCCGGGCACAAGGCGGTCGGCCTGTGCAACGTGGCGATCGGCTTCCAGCGGAAGTTCGCCCGGCTGCTGGACGTCGAGCCGGGACAGGTGCACCTCGACCACGTCGGGCTCAACCACCTGAGCTGGGAGCTGGGAGTACGCCTCGGCGGCCCGGACGGCGAGAACGTCCTGCCGAAGCTGCTCGCGGAGCACGGTGACGCCATCGCCGACGACCTCCACATGCCGCGGGAGCTGGTGGACCGGCTCGGCGTCGTCCCCTCCTACTACCTGCGCTACTTCTACGCCCACGACGAGGTGGTGCGGGAGCTGGGCACCAAGCCCTCGCGGGCCGCCGAGGTCGCGGCGATGGAGAAGGAACTCCTCGCGATGTACGGCGACCCGGCGCTCGACGAGAAGCCCGCACTGCTCGCCAAGCGCGGCGGCGCGTTCTACTCCGAGGCGGCCGTGGACCTGGCGGCCTCGCTGCTGGGCGACGGCGGCTCCCCGGTCCAGGTGGTCAACACGTACAACAACGGCACCCTGCCGTTCCTCCCGGACGACGCGGTGATCGAGGTACAGGCCCGGGTCGGCCGCGACGGCGCCACGCCGCTGGCCGTCCCGAAGCTGGACCCGCTGTACGCCGGTCTCATCGCCAACGTCACGGCGTACGAGGACCTCGCCCTGGAAGCCGCGCTGCGCGGGGGCCGGGACCGGGTCTTCAAGGCGCTGCTGGCCCACCCGCTGATCGGCCAGTTCGACTCCGCCGAGGGCCTCACCGACCGGCTGATCGCCCACAACCGGGAGCACCTGGCGTGGGCGTGAACGTGTCGGTCGTCGCCATCGACGCGGGCAACAGCAAGACCGATGTGGCGCTCATCGGCGAGGACGGCACGGTGCTGGCCACGGCGCGCGGCGGCGGTTTCCAGCCGCCGGCGATCGGGGTGGAGGCCGCGGTCGACGTGCTGGCCGAGGTGCTGGAGCGGGCGCTCGCGGAGCTGCCGGCCCCGCCCGTCCTCTCCGGTCATGTCTCGGCGTGTCTGGCCAACGCCGATCTCCCGGTCGAGGAAGCCGAGTTGGCCGCCGCTCTGGAATCCCGCGGCTGGGGGTCATCGGTGGAGGTGCGCAACGACACCTTCGCGATCCTGCGCGCCGGGGTGGACGAGCCCCGGGGCGTCGCGGTGGTGTGCGGGGCCGGGATCAACTGCGTGGGCATGACCCCGGACGGGCGGACCGCCCGCTTCCCCGCGATCGGGCGGATCTCCGGTGACTGGGGCGGCGGTTCGGGGCTCGCGGAGGAGGCGCTGTGGTTCGCCGCGCGCGCCGAGGACGGGCGCGGCGAACCGTCGGAGCTGGCCCGTACGCTGCCGGGCCACTTCGGGCTCGACTCGATGTACGGGCTGATCGAGGCGCTGCACCGGGGTGCGATCCCGCAGGCACGACGGCACGAGCTGACGCCGGTGCTGTTCACGACGGCGGAGGCCGGGGATCCGGTGGCGGCCGCGCTGGTGAAGCGGCAGGCGCACGAGGTGGTTGCGATGGCCTCGGTCGCGCTGGAGCGCCTCGATCTGCTGGAGGAGGAGGTTCCGGTGCTGCTCGGCGGAAGCGTGCTGGCCGCGCGCCACCCGCAGCTCAACGACCGGATCGCCGCGCTGCTGGCCGCCCGCGCCCCGAAGGCCGAGGTGCGCGTCGTCTCCGAGCCGCCGGTGCTGGGCGCGGCACTGCTGGGCCTGGATCGGACGGGGGCGGGTCCCGAGGTCCACCGGAGACTGCGCGCGCGGTACGCCTGAGCACCGGGACCGGCCGGAGACCGGTGGGACGTCCCCTCACGCGATGCGCGTGGGGGGACGCTTCCCGTTCGTTTCCCGTACGGGTGAACGGGCGGCTTAGGAGGGGCACGAGGGAACCGATCGGGCTTGTGGAACGTGTACCTGATGGGAAGTCCGTTCGCTTATGGGGATGTATCCGGGCACGTTGTGCCGCTTGCCTTGATCGGCCGCGTCCGCCCTGATCGAATGCGGGGACTGATGACGGGAACGGGGACGGGGACCTACTGTCAGTGACCGAGGGGGAGGTCGAGTGACACACCCGCCGAGCGGCGGCGCGCAGACGCTGGGTACGCCGGACCCGGTGTCCGGGCACGCCGGCGTGCCCGGACAGCGCACCACGTGGGCCACACGGGCGCGGCGCCTGCGTGCGGTGGCGACCACCGAGCCCGGCCGGCTCCAGATCGTCGGGGCCGTCCTGGCCCTGCTGGTCGTCGCGTTCGGCGCGGTGACCACGCTGGAGATGTCGCAGCGGGCCTCCTCGGCCGACGACGTGGTCAGCCGCAGCCAGCCGCTCAGCGCCGACGCGGCGGACATCTACCGCTTCCTGGCCGACGCGGACACGACGGCGGCCAGTGGGTTCCTCGCGGGGGCGCAGGAGCCCGTGGAGGTGCAGGAGCGGTATCGGAAGGACGTCGAGGAGGCGGCCCGGCTGCTGGTGAAGGCATCGGGGAACACCGACTCCGCGAGCGCGTCCAGAGATGAGATAGCCACCCTCAACAGGCTGCTCCCGGTCTACACGGG
Source organism: Streptomyces sp. YPW6 (assembly GCF_018866325.1). NCBI lineage: Bacteria > Bacillati > Actinomycetota > Actinomycetes > Kitasatosporales > Streptomycetaceae > Streptomyces > Streptomyces sp. YPW6. The sequence goes on along the minus strand of NZ_CP076457.1, from coordinate 5,324,051 downwards.
CCTGATCGAGCGTGCCCGCGCCAACAACCGCCAGGGTCTGCCGCTGGGCGGCGCCTACCTCCGGTACGCGAACCAGAAGATGTCCGGCGAGATGCTCCCCGCCGCCGAGCGCCTGTACGCGGCGCAGACGGACCGGCTGGAGAGCGACGCGGCCGACACCCGGCGGTGGCCGCTGTGGTCGATCGGCGCCGGGATCGTCGTGCTGGGCGCGCTGGGGTGGATGCAGCGGCGCACCTACCGCCGGACGAACCGGGTGCTGAACCTCGGGCTGCTGGCCGCGACGGCCGCCGCGTCGGTGGTGGTGCTCTGGCTGGCCGTGGGGCACACGGTGGCCCGCGCGGAGCTGCGGTCGGCGATGGTGCACGGCCAGGAGTCGCTGGACGCCCTCAACGACGCCCGGATCAACTCCCTGAAGGCGCGCGCCAACGAGAACCTCACTCTGGTGGCGCGCGGTGCGGTGCTGACGCCCGACGGTTCCGCCGACCAGTACGAGGCGGACTACGGCTCGGGGATGTCGGAGCTGAAGGCGCGGCTGGAGCAGGCCGAGCGGCTCGCGGACGACGCCGGCGGGAGCGCGCCGGTGGCCAGGGCGGCGGACGGCGTGGCGCAGTGGCAGGTGCGGCACCGCGAGGCCCGGGCCACGGACGACCAGGGCGACTACGACGGCGCGCTGGAGCAGATCATCGGGACCCGGAAGTCCACCGGGCAGTCCTTCCAGCAGGTGGACGCCGCGCTGGAGCAGGCGCTCGCCCATGAGCAGGGCGAGTTCACCTCGGCGGCGAAGGACGGGCGCGGGGCCCTGCGGGGCCTGCCGGCCGGGGCCGCGGCCCTGGCCGTGCTGGGGGCGATCGCCGTGATCGCCGGGGTCAACCGCAGGCTCTCGGAGTACCGGTGAGAGGGGCAGCGATGAGCAGGAGGAAGGTCCGGCCCGGACGTGGCGGCCTGCGCGGCTGGGGCGGGGTGGCGGGGATGGCGGTGGCGTGTGCGGTCACCGCCGCGGTCACCCTGCTGCCGCTGGCCCACCACGGTGGCAGGACGGCCGGGGCGGGCACGTCGGGCGGGGTCGCGACGGCCGACCGGGCCCGGGCCGAGGCGTGCACCGAGCCGGAGGCGAGCCTGCCCGCGTCCGGTGCCGACGGGCCGAACATCGACAGGATCAAGGAGCGCGGCAAGCTGATAGCGGGCGTCGACCAGAACAGCTTCCGCTGGGGCTACCGCAACCCCGAGAGCGGCGGTCTGGAGGGGTTCGACATCGATCTGGTGCGGGCCATCGCCGATGACCTGCTGGGCGACCCGGACGCGGTGATCTTCCGGGCCATCCCCACCAACCAGCGCATCGCCGCCCTGGAGAACGACCGGGTCGACGTCGTCGTGCGGACGATGACGATCAACTGCAAGCGGCTGGAGCAGGTCTCCTTCTCCACCGCCTACTTCCGGGCGGGGCAGCAGGTGCTCGCCCCGAAGGATTCGCCGATCACCGGCTACGACTCCTCCCTGAAGGGCAAGCGGGTCTGCTCGGCCGAGGGCTCCACCGCGTACGAGGCGCTGGAGAGGAAGTCGTTCGGGGCCCTCTACAAGGACGACTTCGACGGCACCGAGCGCGACCCGGACCGGCTGACCGTGCCCAACCAGCTGGACTGCCTGGTGCGGCTCCAGCTCGGTGAGGTCGACGCGGTCGTCACGGACAACGCCCTGGCGGCCGGGCAGGCGGCGCAGGACCCGGCGGTGGAGCTCAAGGGGACGGAGCCGTTCACCACGGAGTTCTACGGCGTCGCGGCGAAGAAGGGCGCCGACGACCTGGTGGCCCGGGTCAACCAGGTCCTCGTCGACTACCGGGCGGGCGGCGAGGACAGCGCCTGGATGCGGTCCTACGAGAAGTGGCTGGCGACCGGCCTGCCGGGGATCACCGCACCGCCCGCCCCCAAGTACCGCACCGGCTGATCCCGCGCCGCGGCACCGGGCACCACAGGGGCGTACGGGCCACGGCGAGCGGGCCGGAGCAGACCGAAGCAGACCGATCCCGCCGGACCCACCGGCCCGGCGGGGAGAGCGGAGAGGTGATCGATGGGCGTCGCGGGTTCCTTCCCCGGCTTCGCGGGGAGGCCCTCCGGACCGGTCATGGACCGGGAGGAGGCGGACCGTGCGCTGGCCCGGCTCGGGGCGGAGCACGAGGCCATCGAGACCTCGCTCCTGGCCCTCCAGGACCATGCCGGGCGCCGACTCCTGGAGGGCGCCGAGCTGACCGGCGTGACCCAGGAGCGCTGGGCCGCCACCGAGCAGTCGATCACCCTCCTGTGGGGGTACTTCGACGCGTACGCGGGGGCGCTGTCCGAGGCCCGCACGATCCGTGCGCGCCGCCGCCACCCGAACCGGGAGGACCTCGCGGCGCTGACCGAGCTGCTGCGCGGCGAGTCGGTCACGGTCGCCAACACGGGTGCGGTGCCGCCGCCTTCGGCCGCGGGCCCGGCCCGGCTCTCCGAGCGGTTCTCGCTCCAGGAGCTGGTCGCCCGGATGAACGAGCTGTATGCCCGGTCCCTGGACATGGTCGTCGCCTCCGACTCCGTCTGGTCGGCGCTGCCCGCCCGGATCGACCTGCTCGCGGCCGAGCTGCACCGCACGCGTTCGCTGGCGCACTCGGTGGGGGTGCGGCCCGGTGAGCATCCGGCCGGCGACGACCTGGCGCAGATCACCGAGGAGCTGACGACGCTGCGGGTGCAGGTGGTCTCGGACCCGCTGGCGTTCTGGCTGCCGGGGCCCGGCAGCGCCGCGCCCGGCGGCGGCCGCCCGGACACCTCGCGTTACGACCGGGCCGCCCGCGGCCTGGAGGACGTACGGCGCGAGATCGAGGCGGTGCTCACGGTCCGGCAGGACGCGGAGGCGCGCCTGGTGCGGCTGCGGGACGTGCTCTCGCGGGCCGACCGCACCCTGACGGAGGCGCGGGCGGCGCGCGGCGAGGTGCTGGCGAAGATCGCCGCCTCCGAGGTGCCCGCGGTCAGCGGCCCGCCGACCGCGCTCCAGGAGCGTCTGGCGGCCGCGTCGGAACACCGCAGGCACGCCCAGTGGCACCGGCTCTCACCGCTGCTGGAGTCCCTGGAGCAGGAGGCCGAGGACGAACTGCTGCGTGCCCGTGAGTCGTTGACCTCGGTGACCGCGCCGCTGGCAGTCCGCGCCGAGCTGCGCGGCCGGCTCGATGCGTACAAGGCGAAGGCGGCCCGGCACGGCCTGGCGGAGGATCCGCTGCTGATCGAGCGGTACGACGCGGCGCGCCGCATGCTGTGGAGCGCGCCGTGCGATCTGCGGGTCGCCGAGCAGGCCGTCCTGCGCTACCAGCACGCGGTCGCGGAGTCGCTGCCGCCGCGTCGGCCCGACGGACCGCACGACGGATGGAGCGCGGGCGAAGAGGGGGGATCACGATGAGTACGCAGTGCCAGCGCCCCGCGTGCGAGGGCGACTACGAGGACATGGGCGGCGGTGAGCTGTACTGCGACACCTGCGGTCTGGCTCCGGTCGTCTCGTCGACGGGCATGGTCTCCTCGCCGCCGACCGGGGTCGCCGGGGGCGGCCGGGCGAGCGGCCGGGACAGTTCCTCGCAGCGTTCCGGCTCCCGTGCCTCCGCCCGGTCCTCGTCCCGTTCGTCGACCTCGCGCCGTTCGGTCTCCGGCCGGCTGTCGCGTTCGCTGTCCGGGGCGTCCACCTCCCGGTCGGTCTCGGTGCGCTCCTCCGGCTCGACATCGGCGGCCTCGGCGCGGGGACGCCTCGGGGTCGGCCTGGTGGAGGTCCCGGACGTCCCCCGGCCCGATCCGCGCACGGCGGTGATGGAGCGGGCGGAGGTGCCCGAGCGCAAGCGGTTCTGCTCCCGTTCGGACTGCGGGGCCCCGGTGGGCCGTTCGCGCGAGGAGCGGCCGGGCCGCACGGAGGGGTTCTGCACCAAGTGCGGCCACCCGTACTCTTTCGTGCCGAAGCTGGCCGAGGGCGACATCGTGCACGGCCAGTACGAGGTCGTGGGCTGTCTGGCGCACGGCGGTCTCGGCTGGGTGTACCTCGCGGTGGACCGGGCCGTCTCGGACCGCTGGGTGGTGCTCAAGGGTCTGCTGGACACCGGCGACCAGGACGCGATGACCGCCGCGATCTCCGAGCGCCGCTTCCTCGCCGAGATCGAGCACTCCAACATCGTGCGGATCTACAACTTCGTCGAGCACCTGGACCAGCGCACCGGCTCCCTCGACGGCTACATCGTCATGGAGTACGTCGGCGGCAAGGCGCTCAAGGAGATCGCCAACGAGCGCCGTACGCCGGCCGGGAAGCGTGACCCGCTGCCGGTGGAGCAGGCCTGCGCGTACGGGATCGAGGCGCTGGAGGCGCTAGGGCACCTGCACAGCCGCAACCTGCTCTACTGCGACTTCAAGGTCGACAACGCGATCCAGACCGAGGACCAGCTCAAGCTGATCGACATGGGCGCGGTGCGCCGGATGGACGACGACGAGTCCGCGATCTACGGCACGATCGGCTACCAGGCCCCCGAGGTGGCGGAGCTCGGCCCATCGGTCGCCTCCGACCTGTACACGGTGGCCCGGACGCTGGCGGTCCTCACCTTCGACTTCCAGGGGTACACGAACGTCTTCGTGGACTCGCTGCCGGACCCGGACACCGTTGAGGTGTTCCGCGCCTACGAGTCGTTCTACCGGCTGCTGGTGCGGGCCACCGACCCGGACCCGGCCCGGCGGTTCGCCTCGGCGGCGGAGATGGCCGAGCAGCTGACGGGGGTGCTGCGGGAGGTGGTGGCGCTGCAGACCGGCCGGCCGCGGCCCGCCCTGTCGACCCTGTTCGGCGCGGAACTGCGCGTGGTCGACACGGAGCTGTTCGCCCCGCAGACGGACGACGTCTCACAGTTGGGCGGGCGGGACACCGGTTCCGCCCGGGGCGGGCTGCTGCGCCGCCGGAAGGGCCGCGGGGGCCCGCCGGCCGGCCTTCCCGCGCAGAGCGGCGCGGGGCGGGCCCCGGGCGGGCAGCCCCGCGGTGGTGCGGTGCCGGTCGCGCCGGGGCCGTGACGTCCGCGGTGGCCGCGGCGCTGCCGGTGGGTGCGCAGCCGTCCGGCCCGGTGGGGAGGCGCGCCGGGTGCGGCGGGGCCGCCCCGCTGGCCGTGCCGCCGACCCACGTCCGGGGCTCCGCGCCGGGCGGCGCGGCTCCGCTCCCGTACGCTCCCCGGCGCACGCCGCTGTTCCGGCGCCCCGGCCGCCCGACCGGGCCCCGGGCGGGGCTGCCGGACCGTATGCCGGCGGCGCCTCGGCCGGACCGTATGCCACGGGCGCCTCGGCCGGGCCGTACGTCCGGACCGAGCCGGCCGGGGCGTACGGCTCTGCCGGGGGTGCCCGGCTCGCCCCGTTCGACGCCTCGGTCACCGCGTTGGCGCTCCCGGTGCCCCGGGTCGACGCGATGGACCCGAACGCCGGTTTCCTCGCGGGGCTGACGGCCTCCGCCCCGGCCGAGCTGATCAGCGCCCTGCACACGGTGCCCGTCCCCTCGCTGGAGACCCGGCTGCGGGAGCTGCGGGCCCGGCTGGAGATGCGGGAGCCGGGTTCGGCCGCCCGTGCGCTGACCACCCTGGAGGGTGAACACGCGGACGACTGGCGGGTCGTCTGGTATCGGGGCGTCACCTCGCTGGTGACCGGTGACCACGAGACGGCGGCGCTCTCCTTCGACGCGGTCTACGACGCGTTCCCCGGGGAGACGGCGCCCAAGCTGGCACTCGGGATCTGCGCGGAGGTGCTGGGCCAGCTGGACAACGCCGCCGAGTACTACCGCCTGGTGTGGGCGACCGATCCGGGTTTCGTCAGCGCCGCGTTCGGCCTGGCCCGGGTGCAGATCGCCGCCGGGGAGCGGGAGGCGGCGGTGGGCACCCTGGAGTCGGTGCCGGAGGCCTCGATCCACTTCACGGCGGCACGGGTCGCCGCCGTCCGGGCGCGGCTGCGCGAGCGATCGCACCGGGAACCGCTGCTGGACGATCTGACGGCCGCCGGGGTCCAGGTGACCGCGCTGGACACCCTCGGTCTGGACCCGGTGCGGCACGAGCAGTTGTCGACGGAGGTACTGGGCAAGGCGCTGGACTGGGTACTCTCCGGTAGTCCCGGTGTCCCGGGACCTGGCGGACCGGGCGCCGGCCCGCCGGAGACACGCAAGCTGCTCGGCGCCGAACTGACCGAGCGGGGAGTGCGGTTCGGGCTGGAGCGCTCGTACCGGATGCTCGCCCGGCTCGCGCAGCGGGGCGACGAGAGGATCGAACTGGTGGAGCGGGCCAACCGTTTCCGCCCTCGGACGTGGGTGTGAAGATGTCTCAGAGCCACCAGCAGCCCGCACTGTCGAAGTGCCCCGGCTGCGAGGAGCCGCCGGCCGCGGGCGATCTGTTCTGCGGGGCGTGCGGCTACGACCTCTCGGCCGTGCCCGACCGCCCCCACGACCGGCCCACGATGGCCATCACCGTGCCCCCGGACACCGCAGAGGCGTCGGCCGTGCCGGGTGCCGAGGCCGTACGGTGGCCCGCGGCCGCGGAGACCGACAGCTCGGACGTGCCCGCGCCGGTGCACCGCCCCTCGGACCTGCCGGGGACGGACTCGGGCGGCAGGCCCCTGGCGGCGGAGCGGGAACAGACCCGGGAGCCGGGCCCGGCGGCCGAGCCCGGCGCGGCGGTCGGCCAGGGCTTCGCGGCGGCCGGCCAAGACGCGGCGTCCGGGAAGGAATTCGCGGCGGCCGGGCGCGGGCCGGAGCCCGTCGGCGGTCCGGAGCCCGCGGCCGCTCCGGGGACCTCGGCCGTTCCGGGGGCCGCGGCCGCTCCGGTGCGCCGGGACGACCCCGCGGAGCCGGGCGGAGTCGAGCACTCCGGTGACTTCGCGCCGGCCGCTCCCGATCCCCGTACGGCGGAGCACGCCGCGGCGGCCGCCGCTCCCGTCGCCGGGGGGAAGGTCTGTGTGGCCTGCCGCTCCGGCCGGGTGGACCCCGACGGCTACTGCGAGAACTGCGGGCACGCCCAGCCCCGCGAGCGCGACCACATGGAGCAGGAGCTCGGCTCGGTGGCCGCGGTGAGCGACCGGGGTCTGCGTCACCACCGCAACGAGGACTCCTTCGCGGTGTCCTCGACCGCGCTGCCGGACGGTTCGCCCGCCGTCGTCGCGATCGTCTGCGACGGCGTCTCCTCGGCGAGCCGGCCGGACGAGGCGTCGGCCGCCGCCGCGAACGCCGCCAACGAGTCGCTGCTGGAGTCCCTGGCGCGCGGTACGCATCCCCAGCAGGCGATGCACGAGGCGATCGTCGCCGCGTCCGACGCGGTCAACGCCCTGGCGCAGGAGCCGGCCGGGGCGATGGAGCACGACGCGCACCGCCACCAGAACGCCCCGGCCTGCACCCTGGTCGGCGCGGTCATGGCGGGCGAGCTGCTGATCGTCGGCTGGGTCGGCGACAGCCGGGCCTACTGGGTGCCCGAGGACCGCACCCAGCCCACGGCCCGGCTCACCGAGGACGACTCCTGGGCCGCGCAGATGGTGGCGGCCGGCCTGATGAACGAGGCGGAGGCGTACGCGGACGAACGCGCGCACGCCATCACCGGCTGGCTGGGCGCCGACGCGTACGAACTGGAGCCGCACACCGCCGCGTTCAAGCCGGACCGGTCCGGCCTGGTCGTCGTGTGCACGGACGGCCTGTGGAACTACGCCGAGTCCGCCGAGGAGATGGCCGCCGCGGTCCCGGCCGACGCCCAGGAACGTCCGCTGCGCGGCGCCCAGGTGCTCGTGGGACACGCGCTCGACGGCGGGGGCCACGACAACGTAACAGTGGCGCTTCTGCCGTTCGCCGTCCGGCCGCAGGGGGCAGGATCGGCCTGCGAAACCGTCTGACCCTCAAGGAGCCGACCAGATGGCCAACTTCTCCAAGTCGAAGGTGCCGCAGTTCTCCGTCGAGGTGTACCAGAACGCGTTCCTGCCCGAGGGCGGCCGTGAGGTCAACGCGATCGTCACCGTGACCTCGACCGGCGGCGGCACCACCGGCGGGGTGCCGCTGGCGGACGCGGCTCCCCCGCCCGCCGACGGAACGGGGCAGCAACCCGGCGCGGCCGTGGTCCTGATGGTCGACTGTTCGGGCTCGATGGACTACCCGCCGACGAAGATGCGCAACGCGCGCGACGCGACGGCGGCGGCGATCGACACCCTGCGCGAGGGGACCCGGTTCGCGGTGGTCGCCGGGACCCATGTGGCCAAGGACGTCTATCCGGGCCACGGGCGGCTCGCGGTCGCCGACGCGCGGACGAGGGCCCAGGCCAAGGAGGCGCTGCGGAAGCTGAGCGCGGGCGGCGGCACCGCGATCGGCACCTGGCTGCGGCTGGCCGACCGGCTGCTGAACTCCGCCGACGCCGCCATCCGGCACGGCATCCTGCTGACCGACGGCCGCAACGAGCACGAGTCGCCCGAGGACCTCGGGGCTGCACTGGACTCCTGCGCGGGCCGGTTCACGTGCGACGCCCGCGGGGTGGGCACCGACTGGGAGGTCAAGGAGGTCACCGGCATAGCCGCCGCCCTCCTCGGCACGGCCGACATCGTCGCCGAACCCTCCGGCCTGGCAGCGGACTTCACGCACATGATGGAGAACGCCATGGGCAAGGAGGTCGCGGACGTGGCGCTGCGGCTCTGGACCCCGGTGGGCGCGGAGATCCGGTTCGTGAAGCAGGTCGCGCCGACCGTCGCCGACCTGACCGGCCGGCGCACCGAGGCGAACGCGCGGGCCGGGGACTACCCGACCGGGTCCTGGGGCGACGAGTCCCGCGACTACCACGTCTGCGTCGTGGTGCCCGAGGCCGGGATCGGCCAGGAGATGCTGGCCGCCCGGGTCTCGCTGATCCTGCCCGACCCGTCGGGAGCGGGCAGCCCGCAGACGCTGTCGCAGGGGCTCGTACGAGCCGTGTGGACGGACGACATGGTGGCATCGACGTCGATCAATCCCCAGGTCGCACACTACACAGGCCAGGCGGAACTGGCACATGTCATTCAGCAGGGTCTGGAAGCACGCAAAGCGGGCGACCTGGGCGGCGCGACGGCGAAGCTGGGCCGTGCGGTGCAGCTGGCGTCGGCGTCCGGAAACCAGGACACTGCGAAGCTGCTTTCGAAGGTGGTCGACGTCGTCGATGCCGCGACAGGTACTGTGCGACTGAAGGCGAAGGTCGCGGAAGCGGACGAGATGACGCTCGAAACGCGCTCCACCAAGACCGTTCGCGTCAAGAAATAGCACCGAGCGATCACCTCGCGGTCAAGGCGCCGCGACCGACAGCATGCGGCCCCCGCGGCCGGAAGAGGAGAGGGGGAAGCGCCGACATGCCGACCTGCCCGAACGGACACCAGTCGGATTCCGAGGACTGGTGCGAGGTCTGCGGACACCGCATGACGCCCGGCGGCGCACCCGCGGGCGCGGTGCCCCCGCCGCCCCCTCCGCCGCCCGCGCCCGGTTACGGCTACCCGCAGCCGGACTCCGGCACCGGTGGCGGTCAGCCCACCATGCAGGCGGAGCTGTGCCCGCAGTGCCGTACGCCGCGTGAGGCGATGGCGCCGTTCTGCGAGGAGTGCCGCTGGAACTTCCTCACCAACACGGCGACCTCCTACACCCCGCTGGCCCCGCAGCACAGCATGCCCAGCGGCCCGCCGCCCGGTCTCAACCTGCCGCCCGGCTTCCAGGCGCAGGGCCCCGGCGGACAGCCCGGTCCCGGTGGTCCCGGCGGACAGCACGGGCCCGGTGGTCTTGGTGGTCCCGGTGGACCGCCCGGCCCCGGCGGCCCAGGCGGCCCCGGCGGACAGCACGGCCCCGGCGGACAGCACGGCCCCGGCGGTCAGCCGGGCCCGGGTGCGCAGGGCGGTCCCGGTGGCCCGGGCGCCCCGCAGCAGCGTGACGCGTTCGACTACCAGGGCTCGCGGCCCTCACAGATGAACCGTCCCGCCGAGCCGCTCACGCCCGAGCAGAACGGTCCGCAGGGAAGCGACGGCCCGCAGCGGAACGACGGCCAGGGCGGGCCCCCGCAGTCGTTCCAGCAGGGCGCGCCGCCGTCCTCGTTCCAGCAGCAGGGCCCGCCGTCGACGCGTTCGCCGTTCGAGCCCCGGCAGTCGGCCCCGTCTCCATTCGAGCCCCCGCAGTCCGCCCGGTCGCCGTTCGAGCCCCAGCAGGCCTCGCCCTTCGCGCCGCAGCACCAGTCGGCGCCGCCCGCGCCACCGCAGCCGTCGGGGCACACCGACGGCGAGGACGACTGGATGCTGCCGCCGCCCTCCCAGGCACAGCCGCCTCAGCCGCCCCAGCAGTTCCAGCAGCCGGGCCCCCATCAGGATCAGGGCCGACCGGGCCAGGGGCACGGCACCCCGGGACAGGACCGGCCGCACGGGCAGGACCAGGGGTACGACCAGGGTCAGCCGCACGGAGTGCCCGGCCAGGGCCGGCCGCAGCAGGCCGCCACCTGGACCGCCGTGATCGCCCCGGACCGTGCGTACTTCCTCGCGATGATGCAGCGCAGCGGCCCCGAGGCGACCGGGCTGAACCTGCCCGCGTACTCCCCGGAGCAGCGTCTTCCGCTCACCGGCAGCCAGGTCACCATCGGGCGCCGCCGGCAGAGCACCGGCGAGTCCCCCGACGTCGACCTGTCGGTGCCCCCGGAGGACCCGGGCGTCTCGCACCAGCACGCCGTGCTCGTGCAGCAGCCCGACGGCGGCTGGGCTGTCGTCGACCAGAACTCCACCAACGGCACCACGCTGAACGGCGCCGAGGAACCGATCCAGCCGTACGTCCCCGTGCCGCTCCAGGACGGTGACCAGGTGCACGTCGGGGCCTGGACGACGATCACGGTCCGCCGGGACTGAGACCGCCGGGCGGGCGGCGGTCTCAGTGCGCACCGCCGCCGCCCGCCGCTCACCTGTCGGCGGCGAGCGGCCAGGTGTAGGGGCCCTGCGGGTCGTCGAGCCAGGCCCACTGACGGCCCCGGCCGACCGTGATGCCGTACCTCTCCCGCTGCGGGCGCCCCTCGCGCTCCCAGAGGGAGAGGGCCTCGTGCGGGTCCAGGGTGCCCGCGGTCAGGGTCAGAAGGAACCGGAACAGGTCGTCCCCGGCCACCCGGCGCGGCAGTCCGCCGAGGTGCGGCAGCCTGTCGGGCAGCGGCAGCGCCCCACGCAGGGGCACGAAGTACGCCGGAGTGTGCAGGAAATGCCCCTCGGCGCGCGGGCCGTGCGCCGTCGCGCGGACCTCCAGCAGGACCAGGCCGGTGGCGAGCGGTGCGAGGATCAACGCCCCCGGGCGGCACTGCTCCGGCCAGCTCCGCGGCACGGAGGGCAGGGTGCAGGTCGCGATGATCCGGTCGTACGGAGCGCGCGACGGGCAGCCCAGGGCCCCGTCGCCCGTGATCACCGTCGGGTGGTAGCCGGCCGCCGCCAGGTGGCAGCGGGCCGAATCCGTGATCTCGGGGTCCAGATCGACGCTGGTCACAGCGGGGTCGCCGAGCCGGTGGGCGAGAAGCGCCGCGTTGTAGCCGGGTCCCGTGCCGATCTCCAGGACCGTGTCTCCGTCCGCCACGTCGAGGGCGTCGAGCATCAGGGCCATCAGGGACGGCTGGCTGGAGGACGAGACCAGTTCGCCGTCCTTGAGCATGGTGGCCAGCGCCCCGTCCGCGTACACCCCGTCCAGCCAGCGGGAACGCCGCCCGGGGTCGGGGTCCGCGGCCCCGAGGCGTTCGTAGCCCCCGATTCCGTGGACGTAGAAGAACGGTACGAACAGGTGGCGGGGCACCTCGGCGAAAGCGGTGCGCCAGGCGGGATCGGTGAGTCCGCCCCGCGCGACGATCTCCCGCACCAGGGCGTCCCTCGCCGCGTCGGCCTCGGCGTCGGGGGCGGACGGGGAGGGGCCCTGCCGGTGTGCACCCATGTCTCCACTGTCCTGCGCCGGGGGCGTGCGGGCGAGAGGGAGCGTGCGGCCGGTCCCGGTCAGCCCGCGGCCGGTCCCGGTCGTTGGTCCTAGGACCGCTGACCTCGGGCGGCGTGTCTGCGACCATGGACGGGTGACTGAGATTCCGCGCGACACGCTTCAGGAGCAGACCTTCTACGAGCAGGTCGGGGGCGAGGCGACCTTCCGGCGCCTGGTCCACCGCTTCTACGAAGGCGTGGCGGGCGACGAACTGCTGCGGCCGATGTATCCGGAGGAGGATCTGGGCCCGGCCGAGGAGCGCTTCGCGCTGTTCCTGATGCAGTACTGGGGCGGTCCCCGCACCTACAGCGACCACCGGGGCCACCCGCGGCTGCGGATGCGGCACGCGCCGTTCCGGGTGGACCGGGCGGCCCATGACGCCTGGCTCGCCCATATGCGGGTCGCGCTGGACGAGCTGGGGCTCGCGCCCGAGCACGAGCGGCAGCTGTGGGACTACCTCACGTACGCGGCCGCCTCGATGGTCAACACCGCGGACTGATCGCCTCCGGAATGCGGCGCTCCACCTCCGGATAACGATCACGATCGGATCAAGGTCCGCCGGTAAGCGGTTACCGAAACCCTGGCGCCTCTGAAAGCATCACCGGTACGCCGGGGGGCGTGCGCGTGCGGTGTTTCCGGGGCTGGGGGATCAGGTGACGGGTTTCGTCCTTCTACGGGTGCGGGCTCATCGTCTGCTGCTCTCCGCGGCCGTCCTCGCCGTCCTGCTGACCACCTCCGTCCTGGCCGCGCTCACCGCGTTCTCCGGTTCCGTGGGGGACGCGGCCCTGCGCCACACCCTCACCCACCGGTCGGCCCCTTCCGCCGCCCTGACCGTGTCCGCCTCGGTGGACCACGAGCAGCGCGCGGAGGCCGACGAGGCCGTCCGCGAGGCCTCCCGCGACGCGTTCGACGGGCTGCCCGTGACCGTGGGGAAGCTGGAGAGTTCAGGGTCGTACGCGCTGCCGCGACGCCTCCAGGATCCGGCCGCCCGGCGCGGCGAACCGGACCTCACCCACTTCGCCGCCCTCGACCCCGACCGGGTGCGGATCACGGACGGCCGGGCACCCGCCGCGTCCGACGGCACCGGGCCCGTGCAGGTCGCGCTGCCCGTCGTCGCCGCCGAGGCGCTGAAGCTGGAGCCGGGCGCGCGGGTCACCGTCACCGACCGGCTGCACGACGACAGGAAGCAGCGGGTCCTGGTCACCGGTGTCTACGAGGCCGCCGACCGGTCCGACCCGTACTGGCAGCTGGACCCCCTCGGCGGGCGCGGGGTGCGCAAGCTCGCCTTCACGACGTACGGCCCGCTGCTCACCGACCCCTCGGTCCTCGCCTCGGGCGCGCTCGGCGACGGGCAGACCTCCTGGCTGGCGGCCGCCGACTACGCCACGCTGACCACCGGTTCCATGGACGGGCTGCGGGACGCGTCGGCGGGCGCCCCGAAGGCGCTGGCGGCGGCGCCGGTGTTCGCCTCGGGCGTCACCGTGCGCATGTCGCTGCCGACCGTGCTCGACCAGCTCGACCGGGCGCTGCTGGTCTCCCGCTCCACGCTGATGATCGTCGCGGTGCAGCTGGTGCTGCTCGCCGCGTACGCCCTGCTGCTCGTGGCCCGGCTGCTGAACAGCGAGCGGGACGGCGAGCGCGAACTGCTGCGGGCCCGGGGCGGTTCGCGGAGCCGGATCACCTCGTTCGCCGCGATCGAGGCGCTCCTGCTGGCCGTGCCCGCCGCGGTGGCCGCCCCGTTGCTCGCGGGGCCGCTGACCGGACTGCTGGCCGAGCGCGGCGCCCTGTCCCGGATCGGTCTCGACGTCGGCGCGGCCGCGACCGGAACCGTGTGGCTGGTCTCCGCGGCCGTCGCGCTGGCCTGTGCCCTGGCGGTGGTGGCGCCGTCGCTGACGGCCGGCACGGGTGGGCGCCGGACCCGGGCCGCGTCGCTGCCGGGGCCGGTGCGGGCGGGCGCCGACCTCGGGCTGCTGCTGATCGCGGGGGTGGCGTACTGGCAACTGGACCGGCAGGCGGGCGGCGGTGCGCTCACCGGCGACCGGGCGGGCGACCTCGGCATCGACCCCTTGCTGGTCACCGCGCCCGCCCTGGCGCTGCTCGCCGGAACGGTCCTCACGCTGCGGCTGCTGCCGCCCGCCGCGAAGCTCGTCGAGCGGCGTGCGGCCAAGGGCCGGGGGCTGCCCGCGGCCCTGGCCGGCTGGCAGTTCAGCCGCCGTCCGCTGCGCGGCGCGGGTCCGGTGCTGCTGCTGGTCCTGTCGGTGGCGATGGGCATGCTGGCGATCGGGCAGAGCGCCTCGTGGAACCGTTCGCAGTCCGACCAGGCCGACTTCGGCTCCGGTGCCTCGGTCCGGCTGGTGGGCGGGCACGGCAGCGGTCCGGCGGCGGCCGGGATCTACGGCGGGCTGGACGGGGTGCGGCAGGCGGCGCCCGCCCACCGCACGACGGTGGAGGCCTCCGGGGGGCGCACGGCCGAGATCCTCGCCCTGGACACCGCCCACGCGGACGAGGACATGCTGATGCGCTCCGACCTCGCCGGCAGGAGCCCGCGCCAGGTGTTCGACGCCATCGCCCCGGATCCGGCCCCGCGCCCCGGGCTGGTCCTCCCGAAGGGCGCCACCCGGGTGACGATGGAGCTACGGATCACCACGGTGTCGGCGAAGGGCTCCGAGCCCGCTCCCGGGGCGTCGCCGCCGGTGGTCACGGTGCTCCTGGAGGACCGCTACGGCCTCCCCTACCGGTTCCTGGCCGGCCCGGTGCCCGTGGACGGCCGCCCGGTCCCGGTGTCGTTCCCGGTGTCGGGGGCGGGCGGTCTGGCCGTGACCGGCATGGAGGTGGACGACGAACCGCCGTACGGCCGGGCGGAGAAGCGCCGGGTCTCGGTGAGCGCCGTACGCGCGGTCACGGGCACGGGCGACGACCGAGCGTCCGGCTCGGGCTCCGGCTCCCCCGAGGGCTCCGGCTCCCCCGACGACCCCGAGAGCTCCGGCTCCCCCGACGCCCCCGAGAGCTCCGGCTCCCCCGACGACCCCGAGGGCTCCGAACCCTCCGAAGGCTCAGAAGCATCCGAAGCCCCCGAAGGCCCGGAACGCCCGGTGCCGGTCTCCGGAACGGTGCGCTGGGAGGCGTCGATGACGCTCACCGACCGCGGTGACAGCCGGCCCGGCACGACGCCGGTGCCCAACGAGTCGTCGGGGCTGCCGGACTTCACCTACGACACCGGCGTGAGCAGCGAGGACTCCTGGGAGCAGACCACCAGCACGCTGCGGATCTCCGCCGGCCGGCCGAAGGCCGGGCCGCTCAGGGCGGTCGCGACGGACGCCTATCTGAAGAGCGCGAACGCGCGGCTGGGTGACGAGATCGACCTGACCCTGGCCGGGAACACCGTCCGGGTGACCCTGGTGGAGTCGGTGCGCAGACTGCCGACCACCGGGGCCGCCGAGCTGTCCGGCGCCGCGGACCCGGCGCAGAGCGGGGGCGCGCTGCTGCTGGACCTCAAGGCCGTCACCGAGGTCCTGTCCCGGCGGACGACGGCCACGATCGAGGCGACCGAGTGGTGGCTGAGCGCCGCCCCCGGCGACGCCCCGAAGGTCGCCGCAGCCCTGCGCGCGCTGCCGGACACCGACCCCGGCCAGGTGCTGGTCCGGGCCGAGACCGCCCAGCGGCTGGTGGACGACCCGCTGGGCGCGGGGCCGCAGTCGGCGCTGCCTGCCGTCGCGGTGGTCGCCGCGGCGCTGGCGGCGGTCGGCTTCGCGGTCAGCGTCTCCGCCTCCCGGCGCGAACGGGCGGCGGAGCTCGGCGTGTTGCGGGCGCTCGGCGCCCCGCGTCGCCAGCTGGCCCGGATGATCGCCGCCGAACAGGGCGTGCTGATCGCTCTCGCCCTGCTGATCGGGCTCGGTATCGGCACGGTGCTGACCCGGGCCGTCGTCCCGCTCATCGTCCTGACCGGGCAGGCGGACCGGCCTGTTCCGCCGGTGCTGGTCGAGCTGCCCGCAGGGCAGGTCGCCGCACTGCTGGCCGGGGTCGCCGCGCTGCCGCTCGTGATCGTCGCGACGATGGCGCTGCGCCGCGGGGACCCGGCGGTCACACTGCGCCACCAGGGGGACCACTGACATGCGTGACGGCAAGCGGGCGGCGAGTGCCCCCTGGATACGGACCCGGCTGCGCAGCGCACCCGGCACGGCCCTGGCCCTCGCGGTGCTGGTGCTGGTGACGGCGTTCCTCGCCGCGGCGTTCCCCCGGGCCGTGGACGCGTACGAGACGAAGGGGCTGCGCCACGACATCCGGCTGGCCGACCCGGGACGCAGCGCCGTGGAGGTCATCCGGCCGCAGCCGGGACTCGAACTGTCGCGGGAGGAGCGGGAGGCCGGGGTGCGGAGCCCCGAGCTGAAGCGGATCGGGGGCGCGCTCGTCGAGGCGCTGCCCGCGCCGCTGCGCGTGGACACGTCGGACGTGGCGTACGGCGTGCGCACCACGAAGCCGGTGCTCGCGACCGAGCCGTGGCTGCCGAGGCCCGACGCGGTGCCGCCGCGGCTCTCGTACGCGGCGCAGACGGGGCTGGAGAAGCACGCCCGGCTGGTCTCGGGCGCCTGGCCGGTGACGCCCGCCGAGGTCACCTCCGCCTCGCGTGCGGTGCAGGGCACGGTCACCGAGGAGACCGCGGCCGCGCTGAACATGAAGACCGGCTCGGTCCTGCGGGTGCCCACCGCGGTCGGGGGCCCGCTGACGGTGACCATCACCGGTGTCGTCGCCCCCCGGGACCCGCTCGGCGGCTACTGGTCCGCCGATCCGCTGGTGCGCTCCCCGTCCCTGATCCCGGACCCGGAGAGCCCGTTCCCGCAGAACTACTGGACCGGGACCGTCCTGCTGGCCGAGGACGCCGGCCCCGCGCTCCTGACCACCGCCACCGACCCGTCGCTGTTCTGGCGGTTCCCGCCCGACGCCACGGCCCTCACCGGGCCGGACGGCTCCCGGCTGGCATCGGTCATCGACTCGCTGGAGAGCGGCCCCGGGCTGCTGGAGGTGCGGGCGATCGCCGGGGACACCGCGGCGGTCCTCACCGGGCTCGGCCACATCGTGGAGGCCAACGCGCGGATGCGGGACGCGATCGCGGCGGTGATCGCCGTCGCCGCCCTCGGTATCGGCTCCGTGGCCGCCGTCGTCCTGGTGATGGCGGGTGCGCTGATCGCCTCCCGCCGCAAGGACGAACTGGCGCTGATGCGTTCGCGCGGCGGCTCGCTGCGCGGCATCGGCGGCCGGCTGCTCGCGGAGACGGCGGTGACCGTGGTGCCCGCGAGCGCGCTCGGACTCCTCCTCGCGGTACTCGCCGTGGGCGAGGCCCGGTGGCTGCCGGCAGCGCTGGCAGCGGCGGGCGTGGGGCTTCTGGTGTGTGTCGCACTGCCTCTGCGGACGACGCTCCAGCACATCCGGCCGGCCCTGCACGGCGCTCGCGAGGACATGGTGGATGCCCGGCCCTCGCGTCGGCGGACCGTCGCCGAACTGACCCTGCTCGTCCTGGCGGTGGGCGCGGTGACGGCGCTGCGCCGTCGCGGCACGTCCGGCGGCACCGATCTGCTGGTCAGCGCGGCACCCGTGCTGGTGGCGCTGATCGCGGCGCTGGTGCTGGTCCGCCTCCATCCGCTGCCCCTGCGGCTCGCCGCGCGCCCCGTGGCCCGGCTGCGCGGGGCCATCGGCTTCCTGGCGCTGGCCCGGGCCGGCCGTTCCTCGGCCGGCGGCGCACTGCCGCTGCTGGCCCTGCTGCTGGCGCTGGCCACGGCGGCGTTCGGCGGCTCGGTCGTCGCCGGGATCGGGGACGCGCGGGACGACGCGGCGCTGACGACCGTCGGCGCGGACGCACGGGTCAGCGGCGCAAGCGAACGGGCGACGCTGCCCGACGCGTTGGTCCGTACGGTCCGGGACCTGGACGGGGTACGGAGCGCGGCCCCGCTGCGGGTCGAGTTCGGCGTGGCCCTGCCGACGGCGGCGGCCGGTGACGGCGGTGCGGACGGCAGGGGTACCGAGGGCGGGGGTGCGGTCACGGGTCCGGCCGCGGACCCCGGTGGCGGCACCGCCACCGGGGCGAGGGCGATGACCCTGGTGGGCGTCGACCCGGCCTCGTACACCCGGCTGGCCCGCACGACCGGGGTGCCGGCCTTCCCCGGCGGCCTGCTGAGGGCGACCGGCTCCGCGGCGGCGTCCGAGGGCGCGGAGTCCGGCCCGGAGCGTGTGCTGCCGGTCATCGCCTCCCCGGCGGTGGCGGCCCGGCTGGGCCGGCAGACGCACGCGCTCGACACGCTGTCCGGGAACTTCTCGGTCCGGGTGGTCGGGACCGTCGAGCGGGTGGCGTCGCTCACCACCTCGAACTTCCTGATCGTCGACTCCGCCTCGCTGGAGCAGCGGGCGCCCACCACGCTGCTGCTCACCGGCGCCCCCGACCCGAAGGAGCTGCGCGCGGCGGCCAACGGGGCGGGCGGGGAGTTCGACGTACAGCTGCGGTCCGAGGAGCGCGCGCGGTACGTCGACACCCCGATGCAGGCGGGGGCCCAGCGGATCTACCTGGCGGCCGTCGCGGCGGGTGCCGGATACGCGCTGCTGGCCGTTCTGCTGTCGCTGCTCCGGACCGCGCCTGAGCGCAGAACGCTGCTGGCGCGGCTGCGGACGATGGGGCTCACCACCGGGCAGGGGCGGCGGCTGCTGGCCTTCGAGGCGACACCGCAGGCGCTGCTGGCGGCGGGCGGCGGGCTGCTCACCGGCTGGGCGGCCATCGTCCTGCTCTCCCCCGGCGTCGACCTGGTGCCGCTGGCGCTCGCGGGCGTCGCCGGATCGGACACGAGCCCCGTCGCGGTCCGCGCCGACCTCTGGTCGCTGGTACTGCCGGCCGCCGGGGTGGTGGCACTCACCGCCGCGGTCGCGGGCGTTCAGGCGTGGTGGGCGAGCCGCCGCGGATCGATCACCGAACTCAGGGCAGGAGACTCCCGATGACCTCGTCCACCGAGACGGCAGGCACGGCCCGCGCGGCCGGGACGACACTCGCGGAGCTGGAGCGGCGGGCCGCGGCCCGCCGCGACCGCCCCTCCTACGGGCACGACGCGCTGATCGCCTGCGACCGGGTGGTGCGGATCTTCACCACGGACGGGGTGGAGGTCCAGGCCCTTCAGGGTCTCGATCTGCTCGTCACCGAAGGCGAGTTGATGGCCCTGGTGGGTGCGTCGGGCAGCGGCAAGTCGACGCTGATGAACATCCTGGCCGGGCTGGACGTCCCGACGGCGGGCTCGGCGAAGGTCGCGGGGTGCGATCTGCTGTCGATGGGCCCGAAGGAGCGGCTGCGCTACCGGCGCGACGTGGTCGGGTTCGTCTGGCAGCAGACCGCCCGCAACCTGCTGCCGTATCTCACCGCGATCCAGAACATCACCCTGCCCATGCAGTTGCGCGGCGGGGCCGGAAAGCGCGAACGGGCCTCCCGGGCCGAGTCGTTGCTCGCCATGCTCGACATCGCGGACTGCCGTGACCGGCGGCCCCAGCAGTTGTCCGGCGGGCAGCAGCAGCGGGTGGCCATCGCGGTGGCGCTGGCCAACGACCCGTCCGTGCTGCTGGCCGACGAGCCGACCGGCGAGCTGGACTCGGCCACCGGGGAGCAGGTCTTCGCCGCGTTCCGGCGCGCCAACGAGGAGCTGGGCACCTCGATCGTGATCGTCACCCATGACCAGGCGGTCGCGAACGAGGTCCGGCGTACGGTCGCCATCCGCGACGGCCGTACGTCCTCCGAGGTGCTGCGCCGCACGGAGGTCGACGCGGCGACGGGGCAGGAGTCGCAGGTGGCCCGGGAGTACGCGATGCTCGACCGAGCGGGACGGCTCCAGTTGCCCGCGGACTACACGCAGGCGCTGGGGATGGAGCACCGGGTGCTCCTGGAGCTGGAGCAGGACCACATCGGCGTCTGGCCGGACGCGCACGAGGCGTCGGAGGGCGGCCGGCCGGATGCGTCGGCGGCCGGGCGGGCGGGCGCAACGGAGAAGGAGTAGCGGGACGACACGGCCGACGGCCGACCGGACGGAACCGGCGCATCCGGGAGCCGACCGGTTCTGGCGCGTCCGAGATGCCGACCGGTTCCGGCGCGTCCGAGAACGGCGCGGCCGGGGCGTGGAGGCAGGGCGGTTCCGACGCGCCCGACGGCTCGGCCGGGCCGCCGTACCGCTCGATGGCCGGGGCACCGCCCGACGGTTCGGCCGGGCCGCACCACTCGATGGGCCGGGCGGCACCCGACGAATCGGCCGGGCCGCGCCGCTCGACCGCTCAGCCGCGTCCGACGGAGAGGCTGAGCCCGCCGGGCCCGCCCAGACCGCCGACCGGGTCGCGGCGCAGCGCGATGGAGCCGAAGGGGGTCCGCAGCCGCAGCCAGCCGCCGGCCGCGAGCAGCGACACGGGGAAGCCGGGGTCGGGGCGGAGGAAGCCGAGGGACTGGGCGGCGTGCACGGCGCGCAGCGGCAGGTCCGTCGTGCCGACCGGCCGGGACCAGATCTCGCGGCCGATCCGGTCGCGCTCGGCGCGGGTGCGGGACTCCTCGGGCAGCGCCTCGTCCCGCGTACGGAATTCCGCGACGGCCTCGTCGAGGGCGGCGCGCAGGGCGTCGGGGCCGGGCAGCCCCTCCTGCTCCCGCCAGGGCCCCCGGGGCGGCAGGACCCCGGTCCAGGGGGGCCCGGTGACCGGCGCGGGCAGCACACCGCCCCGCTCCCCCGGGCCCTCGCCGGGACCGTCGGCATCACCGGAAACGTGGAGGGACTCCAGCAGTTCCCCCGCCGACACCGTGACGTCGAGCGTCTCGGGGCGGGCCAGGCGGGCGGTGCGGATGGCGAGGACCTCGAAGGAGGGCGGGCGGCCGAACACAGCCAGCGCGTCGCCGCCGCCCGCCTGCAACCGGACCGCGGCGGCCCGGTCGTAGTGGAGCAGCCGACCGAGGAAGGCGGCGAGATCCGCCGCCTCCCTCGGGTCGGCGAACAGCAGCGACTGCACAGGCACGGTCATGCCGCGGCGGGCTCCTCTGCCAGGTACTGCTGGAGGAAGAGCTTCTCCTCGGCGGAGATCCGCCGGGGCCGCTCCGCCGCCAGGTCGTACGGCACGACGACGGTCGAGGCGCGTACGTACACCTGCTCGGCGTCCTTGATCTCGTAGGCGATCGTCAGGGACGCGGCGCCTATCCTCGTGACCCACGACTCGACGGTCACCGGCTCGTGCCGGTGGACCAGCGGCCGTACGTAGTCGATCTCGTGCCGGGCCACGACGGACCCGCCCGAGAACGAGGGGGAACCGTCCCCGGGCGCCAGCCGGAACATGAAGTCGATGCGCGCCTCCTCCAGGTAGCGGAGGAAGACCACGTTGTTGACGTGGCCGAAGGCGTCCATGTCCGACCAGCGCAGGGGGCAGCTGTAGAGGTGACGGGCCAAGACGATCAGCCTCGCGTGAGCTTCTTGTACGTGGCACGGTGCGGGCGGGCCGCGTCCGGGCCGAGGCGGTCGATCTTGTTCTTCTCGTACGACTCGAAGTTACCCTCGAACCAGTACCACTTGGAGTCACCCTCGTAGGCGAGGATGTGCGTGGCGACACGGTCCAGGAACCAGCGGTCGTGGGAGATGACCACCGCGGCACCGGGGAACTCCAGCAGCGCGTTCTCGAGCGAGGACAGGGTCTCCACGTCGAGGTCGTTGGTGGGCTCGTCGAGGAGCAGCAGGTTGCCGCCCTCCTTGAGCGTCAGCGCCAGGTTGAGGCGGTTGCGCTCACCACCGGAGAGGACCCCGGCCGGCTTCTGCTGGTCCGGGCCCTTGAAGCCGAACGCGGAGACGTAGGCGCGGGACGGCATCTCGACCTGGCCGACGTTGATGTAGTCCAGCTCGTCCGAGACGACGGCCCAGAGGGTCTTCTTCGGGTCGATGTTGGCGCGGGACTGGTCGACGTAGGAGATCTTGACCGTGTCACCGATCTTGACCGTGCCGCTGTCGGGGGTCTCCAGGCCCTGGATCATCTTGAACAGCGTGGTCTTGCCCGCGCCGTTCGGGCCGATGACGCCGACGATGCCGTTACGGGGCAGCGTGAACGACAGGTCGTCGATGAGGACCTTGTCGCCGAAGGCCTTCGAGAGGTTCTCGACCTCGACGACGATGGAACCGAGCCGGGGCCCCGGCGGGATCTGGATCTCCTCGAAGTCCAGCTTCCGCATCTTGTCGGCCTCGGCCGCCATCTCCTCGTAACGGGCGAGACGGGCCTTGGACTTGGTCTGGCGCCCCTTGGCGTTCGACCGCACCCACTCCAGCTCCTCCTTGAGGCGCTTCTGGCGCTTCTCGTCCTTGCGCCCCTCGACCTTGAGGCGGGCGGCCTTCTTGTCGAGGTAGGTGGAGTAGTTGCCCTCGTAGGGGATGGCGCGGCCGCGGTCGAGTTCGAGGATCCACTCGGCGACGTTGTTGAGGAAGTACCGGTCGTGGGTGACGGCGACGACGGCACCCGCGTACTTCGAGAGGTGCTGCTCCAGCCAGTTCACCGACTCGGCGTCCAGGTGGTTGGTGGGCTCGTCGAGGAGGAGCAGGTCCGGGGCCTCGATGAGGAGCTTGCAGAGCGCCACCCGGCGCTTCTCGCCACCGGAGAGGTTGGTGACCGGCCAGTCGCCGGGCGGGCAGCCCAGGGCGTCCATGGCCTGCTCCAGCTGGGCGTCCAGGTCCCACGCGTTCGCGTGGTCCAAGTCCTCCTGGAGCTTGCCCATCTCCTCCATCAGCGCGTCGGAGTAGTCGGTCGCCATGAGCTCGGCGACCTCGTTGAAGCGCTTCAGCTTGCCCATGGTCTCGGCGGCGCCGTCCTGGACGTTCTCCAGGACGGTCTTCGACTCGTCGAGCTTCGGCTCCTGCATGAGGATGCCGACGGTGAAGCCGGGCGACAGGAAGGCGTCACCGTTGGACGGCTGCTCCAGGCCCGCCATGATCTTCAGCACCGTGGACTTGCCGGCGCCGTTGGGGCCCACGACACCGATCTTCGCACCGGGCAGGAAGTTCAGATTGACGTCATCGAGAATCACCTTGTCGCCGTGCGCTTTGCGCGTCTTGCGCATGGTGTAGATGTACTCAGCCAAGAGAAACCGTCCGGCAGCAGTAGAGGTGTGGGCAGATACACCCCATCTTGCCTGACGTCCACCTCCGGAAGGAAACCCGTCCTCGCCGGAGGCCCCTGAGCAGCCAACCTCGCGGTACGGACTCCCAGCCGAATGTCACCGGTTGTAGCCGCCGCGTCGCGGGAAGAATGGCGACGACGTGGTTGTCCCAGCCGGCCCCGGGGGGAGCTCCATGGGAAGTGCTCTCATCGGTTTGGCTGCCGCGGTCGTCGGCGTCACCGGCACGCTCATCGCCTCCGTCCTGTCGCACCGCCTCCTGGCCCGCGTGCAGGCGGAGCAGTTCGATCGTCAGCAGCTGTCGGCGCAGGCGCAGTGGCGGCGCGAGCAGCAGGTGGCTGAACTGAGCCGCCGACGCGACGGGTACATGCAGGTCAACGCGTCGTTCCGGCGCTATCGAACGCACCTCATGGACCTCCTGTGGACCCTCCAGAAGGGGACGGTGACACCAGAGGTGCGGGAGCGGGTCGAGGAGGCCCGACGCGATCATCACGCGACCTTCGCACAGGCTCAGCTGATCGCCTCCGCGGCGGTTCTGGCCGAGCTGGACGGGATGACAGCGGCACTGTCGGAGGTGTACCGCCGGGTCATGTCCCTCGACGAGGGGACTCCCGACCCGGACGGGTCCTTCGAAGGCCTGCGGTCGGACTTCGATCACCTGTGGGAGCGATGGGAGAGGATGCGTGCCGCGATGCGCGCCGACCTCGGGGCGAGGAACGATGACGACGGAGGGCAGCGGATCGGCCCTCCGCCGCTTCCCTCTCTCCCGCCCGACGGCCCGGAGACCACCCCCGCCGCCTGACACGGCGAACGGAATCACCTTCCGCGCGGGCTCACTCACTCACCGTCGGCGCCCGGCTTCTTCCGGCGGAGGACGAAGACCGCGGCGCCTCCCACGACGAGCAGGCCGATGGCGACGGCGGCGAGCATCGGGGTGGCGCTGGAGCCCCCCGTGGCGGCGAGGTCGCCCTCCAGCCCCGAGGAGGCGGAGCCGGTCGTGGCCGGGACGGACCGCTCGGCGCTCCGCGTGCCGACGTCGTTGCCCGCGCCGCCCGCATCCTCTCCCTCCTCCAGGACACTGCCGCTGGTGGCGCAGTCCAGCACGCCGGTGAAAGTGCGGCTGAACCCGGCGGGGCCGGTGACGGTGACGTCGTACGCCTGGTCCTCGGCGACGGGGACGGTGACCGTGCCGGTCGCCCCCGCGGCGACGGTGTGCTCCTCGCCGGCCAGCTCGAAGGTGAACGGCTCGTCGCCCCGGTTGACGGCAGTGACGTCCACCCCGCCCTTCGCGCAGTTCTTCCGTGCGGTCACCGCCGGGGCGGCTCCGGACTCGGCCCAGGTGGAGGTGGCCCGCGCGGAGACGGTCGACTCGCTGGAACCGGCCAGGATCTGGGTCTGGGTGCGGCCCGTCCCGGCGAAGGCCCTGCCGACCGGCACGGAGGTGGTGGCCTGGGCCGCCAGGGACGCGGTGCCGTCGGCGGTGTCCTTCGGCACGGAGAAGAAGAGGCGGTCCCCGTCGGACGCCTCGGTGACCGGGGTGCCCTTCTTGTCGGTGACCTGGATCCCGCTGGCGGCCGCGTCCACCGGGGGCGACACCGAGACCTGGTCCGCGGCGGTGCGCACGGTCACCGGACCGAGCAGTTCCCCGGCCCGGCCGGAGACGGCGGCCGGCTCCAGGGTCAGCGAGGTGCGGGGCTCCTTCTCCCGGCGTGCGCTGCGCTGCAGCCAGTCGGCGAGCTTCTCCGCCTGCTTGTCGGACGCGGTGACGTCGGCGTCGTCCGAGTAGCGCCAGATGGCGACCTGGGTCCCCGCCGCGGCGGTCCGCTCCGTCAGCGGACCGGTGCCGGCCGCCTCGGCGAGCGCGGCCAGGTCGTCGACCTGGGGGTAGGAGTTCTGGAGGATCCAGCGGATCTTCCCGGCGTTCCGGTTGGTGCCGAGGGAGGTCTCGGCCCAGGGGGTCTCCAGGTACTTCGCCTGGTCCTGGGTGGGGTTGTGGAGGTCGATGCAGTAGGTCTTGAGCTTGCCGCCGCCGTCCACGGTCATCTCGAACAGTCCGGCGGGCAGTTCCTGGGTCCGGTCGGGCGCGCCGCCCTCCCCCGCGATGCGGAGCACGGCGCTGTCGAAGGTCTTCAGTCCGTCGAGCACCGCGGCCGCTCCGCCGTGGTGCCGGCTGGAGTCGTCGGCAGCCGCCGGTCCGGCGCCGACGAGCGCGGCGGCCGCGACGAGACCGGAGAGCAGCAGCGCGGCGACCGGGCGGAGGATCCCGCGGCCGGGGTCCGCTCCTGCCGTACTGGACGACGCGGCGGACGCTGAAGGCGCAGAAAACACAGAATTCCCCTCCGGGCGAGGCCCTTGCACATGGTGCGCGCGTGGGGAATGCCTCGCCAGCAGACTCAAGTGACCCGTGAGCACTGGGAATCCTAAGGAACGGGCGGAGGGCGATCCCCCGTACCGCCCTTCGCCAACCATTCCGAATCGGAATCGTTATCGCGGGCTGCCGTCCGGACGCGTCACGAACAGCCTCTTCAGGACACCGCGGCCATTGCGCCGACCTCTTCCCGCTCATTGGGCGGCTCCCCCGTGTCGCCTTCCGTGACGCGCTCCGGACGCTCCGTCAGCTGCGGTTCCATCCGGGGCATTCGGCGGAACGCGGCCGTGCCCCGGCCCAGGTCGTGGCCGACGGCGACCGCCTCGACGTCGACGAACGTCCGGCGCTGACCAGCCTGTTCCTCCTCACGGATTTTCAACCTGCCGTGCACGACCAGGGGTTCTCCGACCGAAACGGAGGCCGCGAGATTCGCGGCGAGCGTCCGCCAGGACCAGACGGTGTAGAAGCTGGTGCGGCCGTCGGCCCAGAGCTGTTTCCCGCGGTCCCAGCGGCGCGGTGTGACCGCGAAACGGAATCGCGCCATTCCTCCGGTGGCCGTCTCCCGGAAGTCCACCGCGGTCGCCGCGTTGCCCACCAGGGTCACCAGGGTCTCGTTCATTTCCCGCCCCGCTTTCCTTGTCTTCCTGTCTTCCTCGCCGTGCCGCATCTCGTGCCGCACCGCACCGCCCACACCCCGTCGTACGGAAGTACGGCGGTGCCGTACGCACTCCATGGTGGGCGCCGGAAAGGAATCGCGTCGGGGCCTGTGGACTACCGGCCGGTTGTGGAAAACTTCGTCACCGTCACGTACCGCTCACGCACTTCCCGGTAGCGCACCAGCTCGGCCGCGACCGGGTCCAGGACCCTGGCCCGGCCGCAGCCGGCCGCGGCCTCGCGCAGCCGCCGCTCGGCGTCCTGCCCGTACCGTCTGGCCGGTCCCCGGATGGCCGCGGCACAGGCCCACTCGACGAGCGGGCCGCCGACGACCCCGGCCAGCATGATGAGCGCGGGGGTGACGAGCCCCGGCTCCAGGACGCCGACGATCTGGCCGACCAGCCACAGGCCGCCGAAGACCTGCAGGAGCGTCATCGACGCCTGGGCCAGCACCGCCGCCGGCCACCACTTCGGCCGGGGCGGCCTGGGCGGCCGCCCGCCGAGCTGGGGGACCGCGCTCTTCCCCGTCTCCGTCCCGCCGCCCCGTTTGGACGCACCGGGGGCCCCGGCCTGGAGCGCCAGTTCGTCCAGCGCCTCGGGCAGCCCCTGCGCACCGGTGGACGCGGCTTCGCGCACCGCCTGCGCCCAGGGTCCGGGCAGCCCGTCCGCGGCGTCGTCCGCGACGATCCGGACCGCCTGCTCGACCCGCTGCCGGGCCGTCAGCTCCTCCTCGGGCGGGGTGAGCGCCTGGCTCATCCGGTCCAGGCTGCCGGGCAGGCCCCGGTTCTCGTACCAGCGCCAGAGCCGCAGCCACGGTGTCCCGCAGGCCCGGCTCGCGTTGCGGCGCCACTCCCGCTCGGCGGCCTGTCCGGCGGCGGCCGCGCCGACGGCCTCGGCCAGCCGGTCGGTGAACTCCTCCCGCGCCCGCTCCCCCAGACCGGGCCGCCCCTCGGCCACGTACACCGTGCGCAGCCGGGCCGCCGCCGCGTCCACGTCGGCGGAGAGACGGCGGGTGGCGGCGGTGCGGTCCGAGACGAACCGGCCGACCATCTCGCGGAGTTCGGGGACTCCGTCGCCGGTGAGCGCGGACAGGGACATGACGGTGGCGCCGGGCTCGCCGTGCTCGCCGAGCGCGATGCCGTCCTCGTCGAGGAGGCGGCGGAGGTCGTCGAGGACGAGGTCGGCGGCCTCGCCGGGCAGCCGGTCGGTCTGGTTGAGGACGACGAAGGTGACCTCCGCGTGTCCGGCCAGCGGGCGCAGGTAGCGCTCGTGGAGAGCGGCGTCGGCGTACTTCTCCGGGTCGACGACCCAGATCACCGCGTCGACCAGGGCCAGGACCCGGTCCACCTGGTCGCGGTGCTCGGTGGCCGCCGAGTCGTGGTCGGGCAGGTCGACCAGGACGAGCCCCTGGAGCGCCTCGTCGGACGCGGCGGGCCCCGGGTGGGGCCTGCGCCGCAGCCGCCCGGGGACGGCGAGCCGGTCCAGCAGTCCCGCCGCCCCGTCGGTCCAGCTGCACGCGATGGGCTGGGAGGTGGTGGGCCGACGCAGCCCGGTGTCGGAGATCGGGGCCCCGGCGAGCGCGTTGAACAGGGTCGACTTCCCGCTGCCGGTGGCTCCGGCGACGGCGATGACCGTGTGCCGGGAGGAGAGCCGCTGCCTGGCCGCCGCCTCGTCCAGGACGCGGCCCGCCTCGGCGAGCGTGTCCCGGTCGAGCCGGGCGCGGGAGAGTCCGACGAGTTCGCGCAGGGCGTCGAGCCGGGTGGGCAGCGGTCCCTCGGCGGCGGCGTACGCCTCGACCTGCGGCTCCGTGTCGTCGGCGGGGGCGTGCGGCGCGGTTTCCGCCGCTTCGCGTGCCTCGGCCGCCGCCGCGCGCCGGGCGATGAGCCCGTCGTCCCAGCGGCCGTTCTCGCGTCCGTCCGGCTTCGCCGCGCTGTCGGCCTTCCCCTTGCCGTGGTCCTCGTCCGTGACGGCAGTCATCGCTGCCACCTCTCCTTCTGCAGTACGGAAAGCGCGGCGATCAGTTCGGCCTGGGGTTCGGGGGCGACGTCGAGCGCGTCGAGCGGGGCGAGGCGGCGTTCACGCTCGGCGCCGAGGATCTGGTCGAGGGAGCTCGTCAGCAGCTCGCCGCCCTTGTCACGGAGGCGCAGGGCGCTCTGGGCTCCGATGCGTTCGGCGAGCTGCTCCCCCGCCGCACGGGCGCGCCGGCCGCCGAGCAGGGCGGCCGCGAGGAGCGCTGCGACGTTCTCGGGGGCGGGCGCCACACTGCGGTCGAGCTGGCGCACCTCCTCCTCGGCGAGCTCTTCGAGGACCCGGCGCCACCGGCGTACGGCGACGGCGATCCGCCCTTCGACGTCCTCGGCGGGCCCCCAGCCCCCGGCGTCCCGTCCGGCGTCCTGGAACCGGAAGAGCGCCCCGGCCGGTTCGCGGCGCCAGTGGGTGCGGATCTGCTCGTCGGCGGCGGAGACCGAGCACTGGAGCAGGGCCACCAGGCTGTCGACGAGGGCGTCGAGGAGTTCCTCGGGCGAGCTGTAGAGGGGGTAGCCGCGCCACCGGGTCCGCGCGTCCCCGGAGAGCACCGCCCCGTTCTTCAGCCGGCGGCGGACCCGGCCGGCTTCCTTGCCGTACGCCTCGTCGACCGCGGCGGTGAGGCGTACGGAGGCGGCGTACTGGGCGGCGACGGCGGAGGCCAGGGCGGGCATCCGCACGTTGAGCGACTCGATGACGCCGGAGGCGGTACGTCCCACCGCCTGCTGCCGCGCGGCGGGGTCCTGGGCGCGGTGGGCGAGCCAGGCACGCAGCGGGGCGACGGCGCTGGTGGGGAGCAGTCCGCTGCCACCGCCGGTGGACTCGGGCAGCTCGGGGATGGTGAAGCGGGGTACGTCCCCGAGTCCGGACCGGGTCAGCAGGGCCGCGTACTGCCGGGAGACCTCGGCGATCACCTGGTGGGGCACCCGGTCGAGCACGGTGACGAGGGCGGCGTCGTACTCCTTCGCGGTACGCAGCAGGTGCCAGGGCACGGCGTCGGCGTAGCGCGAGGCGGTGGTGACCATGACCCAGACGTCGGCGGCGCAGATGAGTTCGGCGGCGAGGACCCGGTTGCGGACGACGAGTGAGTCGATGTCGGGCGCGTCGAGGAGCGCGAGCCCGCGGGGCAGGCTGACGGCGGTCTCCACCCGCAGGGCCGCCTCTCCGTCCTCCCCGCTCGCGGCGAGCTCGTCGAGACCGTCGGGGTCGGGGGCCTGCCCCGGCGGCAGCCAGATCCGGGTGAGCTGCGGCAGTACCCGCACCCCGGCGAACCAGTGGTGGTCGTCCGGGTGGCAGACCAGCACCGGGGTCCGGGTGGTGGGCCGCAGCACCCCGGCCTCGCTGACCCGGCACCCCACCAGCGAGTTGACCAGGGTGGACTTCCCGGCCCCGGTGGATCCTCCGATGACGGCGAGGAGTGGCGCCTCGGGATCCTTGAGGCGTGGCAGGAGGTAGTCGTCGAGCTGGGCGAGGAGTTCGACCCTGGTCTGCCGGGCGCGTTCGGCCCCGGGCAGGGGCAGGGGGAGACGCACGGCGGCGACACGGTCGCGCAGGGCGGAAAGTGCGTCGATGAGCTGAGGCCGTACGTCCATGGTCACCACATGCGAAGAATGCCCAATTTTGAAGCCTTTTTGAAGCGTATAGACCCCTCTGCGCGGCGGTTCCACCCTCTGGACAGAGTCAGGACAGAGGGGACGAGTGGGGCAGGGGCATAACGACTGCACAACACCCGGCGCAGAGCGCGCGAAAAGCGCTGCGGGAATCGCACCTACCTGCGATTATCGGTTCGCTTCACTGAACCTCCACATCGTGCCACGCAGGTGAAGCAACCGGGTCCAGGGGATCGGAGCCCTATCCTTGTCCCGGCACGGCCACGGAACCACCGATCAGGACTCCCGGCCCCCGTAGCTCAGTGGATAGAGCAGGCGCCTTCTAAGCGCTTGGCCGCAGGTTCGAGTCCTGCCGGGGGCGCACCGAGCGCACGACCGTGAGGCCCTCCGCCCAGGAGGGCCTTTCGTCGGTCAGGGGGACGGTAGCGGGCCCGGCGTCATGACGGCGTAAGCGATGAGCCCGGCCTCACCGCACATCCCGGCGCCGGAGCAGCACGAGCGCCCCGAGCGTGAGCGCCGCGGTGTACGCGGCGACCAGGAGCAGGGAGGGCCAGGGGCCCAGGCTGCCCACCGCGTCGGCGGCGGCGTCCGAGGTCTGGGTGAGCTTCTCCAGAGCGGCTGTCGGGGAGAGGCCGGCGATCCAGCGCTCCGCGTCACCGAGCAGCGGGCCGAACAGAGACGGCAGGAGCAGCAGGCCGATCACCGTGGTGACCGCTCCGGCGGAATGGCGTACGAGGGTGCCGACGGCCAGGCCCAGCACGGCGGCCACCGCGAAGGACGCGGCGATCCCGAACAGGGCGGGCAGCGGCTCGCCCTGCGCGTAGCGGCCCTCGGGCAGCAGGGCGTCCCCGACGAGGTAGGCGAGCGTGCAGGAGGCCAGGGCGAGGACGTACATCACGCCCGCCACCAGCGCGGCCTTGGCGGCGAGGACCGTGGAGCGGCGGGGGCGGGCCGCGAACGTCGTCCGGATGGTGCCGCTGCTGTACTCCCCCGTCACCACCAGCACGCCCACCACCGCCGCGAGCATCTGGGCGACGACGGAGAGCGTGAGGCTGCCGCCCAGGACCGTGTCGTCGGGCTGGAGGCTCCCGGTCGTGGCGACGAACACCGCGCCCAGCACGGGGAGTACGGCGGTCGCCACCGTCGTCCACACCGTGGAGCGCACACTGCGGAATTTGATCCACTCGTAGGCAAGGGCCCGGGATCCGAGAGCGGAGGTCGTCATCGGGCTGTCTCCTTCCGGCGAGGCGTTGCGGGCTCATGGCCGGTGCGGTCCTCGCTCCGGCCCCCGGTTCGGCGCTCGGTTCGGCCCGCGCTCCGGTACTCGGCCGAGGACTGCGCGAGCGCCGTGTAGACCTCCTCCAAGGAGGAGCGGGCGGGGGTGAGTTCGTGGACGGCGACGCCGTGGTCGCGGGCCAGGTCGCCGATGGCGGCGGCGTCCGGCCCTTCGACCCGCCAGCCGCCCGTGGCCTCCAGCCGCACCTGGGCCCCCGCCCCTTCCAGCAGGGCCCTGAGCTTCTCCGGCTCTGGAGACCGTACGAGGGTGTGGGCGCGGGAGTTGGCCGCGATGAAGTCGCGCATGGCGGTGTCGGCGAGGAGCCGGCCCTGCCCGATCACGACGATGTGGTCGGCCGTCAGTTCCATCTCGCTCATGAGGTGACTGGAGAGGAACACCGTGCGGCCCTCCGCCGCCAGCGACCGCATCAGCCCCCGGATCCAGCGGATGCCCTCGGTGTCGAGGCCGTTGACCGGTTCGTCGAGGATCAGCACCTCCGGGTCCCCGATCAGCGCCGCCGCGATCCCGAGCCGCTGGGCCATGCCGAGCGAGAAGCCCCGGGTGCGCCGACGGGCCGTCTCCGGGGGCAGCCCGACCAGATCGAGGACCTCCTCGACGCGGCGGCGCGGGATGCCGTTGCTCGCGGCGAGTCCGGCCAGGTGGTGGTAGGCGGAACGGCCGCCGTGGACGCCCTCGGCGTCCAGCAGCGAGCCGACCGCCCGCAGGGGTACGGGCAGGTCCGCATAGTCCTTGCCGCCCACGGTGACCCGTCCCGCGGTAGCGGAGTCGAGGCCGAGGATCAGGCGCATGGTGGTCGACTTGCCCGCGCCGTTCGGGCCGAGGAAGCCGGTCACCCGGCCGGGGCGGACGGTGAACGACAGCCGGTCGACGGCGGTCCGGTCGCCGTAGCGTTTGGTGAGTTCCGTTGCTTCGATCATGCGGCCGACGCTACGAGCGGGCCCCCGGTGGCGAATCCTCCGGCGGGAGTCGGGCGCTGCTCCCGCCGGAGTACCCCCGCCCGCCACTCAGCGGTCGCCCGGTCTCACCAGGCCGGTTTCGTACGCCAGGACCACCAGCTGCGCCCGGTCGCGGGCTCCCAGCTTCGTCATGGTGCGGCTGACATGGGTCTTCGCGGTCAGCGGGCTCATGATCAGCGCCCGGCCGATCTCGTCGTTGGACAGTCCGGCTGCGACGAGCGCCATCACCTCGCGCTCCCGGCCGGTCAGCACGGCGAGCCGTTCGGCGCCCGCCGCCTCGGGGGCCTTCAGCCGGGCGAACTCCTCGATCACCTGGCGGGTGACGGCGGGGGCGAGCAGGCTCCGGCCCGCCGCGACCGTGCGGATCGCGGTGCGCAGGTCGTCCGGCTCGATGTCCTTGAGCAGGAAGCCCGCAGCGCCGTGGCGGAGTGCTTCGAAGACGTAGGCGTCGATCTCGTACGTGGTCAGCATGACCACGCGGACCTGGTCGAGGGAGCGGTCCCCGGCGATCCGGCGGGTGGCCTCCAGGCCGTCGACGCCGGGCATCCGGATGTCCATCAGGACGACGTCCGGGCGGGTCGTGCGGACCGCCTCGACGGCCCGGGCCCCGTCGGCCGCCTCCGAGACGACGACCAGGTCGTCGGTGAGGTCGAGGAGGGCGCGGAATCCGGCCCGTACGACGGTCTGGTCGTCGGCGAGGACCACACGGACGGTCATGGTCCGCTCCGTCCGTCGGTGATCCGGCCGCTTCCTCCGTCGGTGATCCGGCTGCTTCCTCCGTCGGTCATCAAGCCGCCTCCTCCGTCGGTCATCAGGTCGCTCCCTCCGTCGCTCACGGGGCCGTTCCTTCCGTCGGTGGTCCGGGCTCTGCCGGTGGTCCGGCCCTTTCCGTCGGTGATCCGGCTTTCATTGCTGGTCCGGGCTCCGTCGGCCGTCCGGCTTCCGTCGGTGATCCGGCCTCCGCCGGTCGTTCGGCCTCCGTCGGTGATCCGGCTTCCGTTGCTGGTCCGGGCTCCGTGGGCAGTTCGGCGCGGACGCGGAATCCGCCGCCCGGGACCGGACCGCAACGGACGCCTCCGCCCACCGCGACCGCCCGCTCCCGCATGCCGAGCAGCCCGAAGCCCCGCTCGGAGTCCGGGGCCGCGGGCGGCCGCGCCGGTGGGCCCTCGTCCACCACCTCGACGATCAGCCGGCCCCCCTCGCAGGTCACCGATACGGCGGCGTGCCGCGCCGCGGAGTGCTTCACCACGTTGGTCAGCGCCTCCTGCACGATCCGGTACGCCGTGGCCTCGACGACCGCCGGGAGAGCGGCGCCTCGCGTGTCCCGCCGCAGGTCGACCCGTACGCCGCCCGCCTCGGCCCCCGCCACCAGGCCGTCCAGCTGATCGAGGCGCGGAGCGGGGGCCGTGGACTCCGCCGCGCGCAGCACGGACAGCGTGGCGCGCAGTTCCCGTACGGCTTCCTTGCCCGAGGCGCGCACCTGGATCATCGCCCGCCGCGACACCTCCGGCGCGGCGTCCAGCGCGTCCAGGGCCACACCGGCCTGCACGGTCATCGCGCTCACCGTGTGCGCGAGGATGTCGTGGATCTCCCGGGCGACCCGCACCCGCTCCTGGCGGACCCGGCGGGCGGCCTCCCGTTCGCGGTCCTCCTCGGCCCGTGCGGCACGCGCCGCGTACTCCGCGAGCAGCTCCCGGCGGGTCCGTACCACCTCGCCCAGCAGCAGCGGGACGAGCGGCCAGACCATCTCCAGGACGGGCAGCCCCTGGGGGTTGACCACGTCCCGGCCGACCTTCAACGCCACGAGACCAAAGACCGCCGCGGCGATCGCCCCGGTCCACAGGGTGCGCCGACGGTCCCCCAGCACCGCGACCGTGTACAGCGCCACGATCACGGGGAGGTTCAGCAGCTCGCCGATGTGCCCGTGCAGCGCCCACCCGGCGCAGGCCGCCCCGGTCACGCAGACCACCGGAACGGGCCATCGGCGGCGGCCGGCGAGCGCCGCCAGGGAGACCACGAGGAGGGCCCAGGTCAGCGTGTCGGCCTGCCGGTGGCCGGGCTCGTCGGCGGCCGCGTCGGCGGCGGTCAACGCGCCCACCACCGCCACCACCAGCACGTCCGCGACGATCGGCGGCAGCGCCCGCATCCGGGCGGCCCAGCGCTCCAAGGTCATCACCCCCTCACGGTAGGAGGCACGGCGCCCGGCCGCATACGCCGACGGGAGCAGGGCGATACACCCGGGATCCACACCCTTCGAGCGGGAGTTCGGGCGCACTCGGACGGGAGTTCGGGTGCGATGAAACCTTCGGCCCGGCGGGACGTTCATCAGGGCATGGAAACGGGCAAATCGATCGTGTGGGCTCCGAAAGCGGAATCTCTTCCGCGGCACCGGACCCCGCTTCGCCCCGCCCCCTCACCCCCGGCCGGCCTCCGCGGCTCCCTGCCGCCGTCCGTCCGCCCCCTCCCGCCGTCACCCCACCCGAGCGCCTGCGTACAACACGCACCATCAGGGAAAGGAGCGCAGCGATGGCGACGCCGCTTTCCGCCGACAAGCTGCTCAAGGCCCTCCGCGCCGAAGGACTCCACGTCCTCGAACACCGGAGCTGGCGAACCAACAACCGGAATCACAAGGGCCCCTGGGGCCCCACGCACGGAGTGATGATCCATCACACCGTCACCTCGGGCACCGCATCCTCCGTCGAGCTCTGCTACGACGGCCACTCCGCCCTGCCGGGACCGCTCTGCCACGGCGTCATCGCCAAGGACGGGACCGTCCACCTCGTGGGGAACGGGCGGGCGAACCACGCCGGGCTCGGTGACGACGACGTCCTGCGCGCCGTCATCGCGGAGAAGGCGCTGCCCCCGGACAACGAGGCCAACACCGATGGCAACCGGCACTTCTACGGCTTCGAGTGCATCAACCTCGGGGACGGGAAGGACCCCTGGCCGGCGGCCCAGCTGCTGGCGATCGAGCGGGCCGCCGCAGCGGTCTGCCGGGCGCACGGCTGGTCGCAGCGCTCCGTGATCGGGCACCTGGAGTGGCAGCCGGGCAAGGTCGACCCGCGCGGCTTCACGATGAACTCGATGCGTACCCGGATCGGCAAGCGGCTGGGCGGCCCCCCGGACGGCCCCTCCCAGCCGCCGAAGCCCCGGTACGAGCCGTTTCCGGGCTCCGCGTTCTTCAGGGCCGGCCGGAACAGCGCCGTCATCACGGCGATGGGCAGGCGTCTGGTGGCCGTGGGCTGCGGCCGGTACGCGGTGGGCCCCGGCCCGTCCTGGTCCGAGGCCGACCGGAAGTCGTACGCCGCGTGGCAGCGCAAGCTGGGCTACACGGGCGGCGACGCGGACGGCATCCCCGGCAGGAGCAGTTGGGACCGGCTCAAGGTGCCCAACGTGTGACGGGGGCCGTCTCGCGGCGGCCCGGCCCGCACTCCTCCGGAGAGCCGAGCCGGGCTTCCGCACGCGGAACGGCGGTCAGCCGTCAGCGGTTGAAGGCGGCACCCAGGCCCGCCTTCGTGGCGACCGTGCCGAGCGTCCCGTGCCCGAAGCTGAACGAGCCCTTGGCCGCCGGGCCGGAGGCGGCGGCCGGGAACACCCACAGGGCGCCCGCGCCCGCGTTCTCACCCGGCGCACCCACGGCAAGCTCGGTCCGGCCGTCGCCGTTCAGGTCGCGCAGGGAGACCGCCCCGCCGAACCGGTCGTCCTTCTCCACGGCCCCCACGACCTCCGGGGTGCCCTGGTTGAAGCCGTAACTTCCCTTGCCCGCGGGGCCGGTGGCTGTGCCGGGGAGAACGACCGTGCCGCCCGCGTTCACCACCGTGCCCTGGTCCTCGCCGGGGACGCCCACCGCGATCTCGCCGTAGCCGTCGCCGTTGGTGTCCCCGATGGCCACGGACGCGCCGAATCCGTCGCCGTGCTCGGCGGCTCCGGGGACGCCGGGCGAGTCCTGGTTGAGGACGACGGCCCTGGTTCCCTGCGGTCCGGTCGCGCCGCCCGGTACGTAGGTGAGCATCCCGCCCTCGGCGAGCGGCAGGTCCAGATCGCTGTCGTACCCGTCGACGGCGCGCCCGACGGCGAGGTCGGCGTACTGGTCGTTGTTCACGTTGCCGACGGCGAGGTGTTCGCCGCCCTCCAGCGGGTAGCCGTCCTTCCCCTTGACGCGGGTGAGCTCCTGGCCGAGCCCGGCCGGGGTGCCGAGGCCGATGTGGATGCGGCGGGCGTCGAACTCGTCGCCGTCGTTGACGAGGACGGCGAGGTCGTCGCGCCCGTCACCGTTGACATCGCCCGCCGCCGCATCGAGGTAGCGCTCGTCGTCGAGGTTCGGGATCTCGCCCCCGGCCGCCGCCGCGCCGTCCCGGGTGAAGGGTCCGGTGAGCGTGCGCAGGGTGGCGCCGCCCCGGATCACGAGGTCGGGGGCGCCGTCGCCGTTGAAGTCTCCGACGGCCAGCCCGCGCCCGAGGTCGTCGTACTCCTCGCCGGAGAGCAGGGGCGCCCCGCCCGCCAGGCCGCCGGGCCCGCCCCACAGGACGGTGGCGGCGCCGCCCGCGAACTCGGCCGGTCCGATCTTCTCGCCGGGCGATCCGACGATCAGGTCCGCGTAACCGTCCCGGTCGAGGTCGGCTGAGGTGATGGAGCTGCCGAAGGCGTCGCCGGCCTCGGGAGTGCCGGGGACGCCGGCCGAGGCCTGCGTGAACACCTTCTTCGCGGAGTCCTTGACCCCGTTGCGGGAGCCGTACGCCACACCGACGTATCCGGCGCCCTTGAACCCCTTCACGGTCGCCCCGGGCGCGGCGAACGCCAGGTCCGGATAACCGTCGCCGTTGAAGTCGGCGCGGGGGCCCTGCGGGCCGGGGGCAGGGGCCGGGGCGGCGTGGGCGGTCGCAGGCCGTGCGATGACCGCGGTGGCGAGGGCGAGGGCCAGGACCACACCGGTACCGAGTGCTCGGGCTGTCACGGAGACTCCTTCTGTTGGAGCGTTGACTGCGACGGTGACGGGCGGGCGGACAGCGGGAAAGCGCCGTCCGCCCGTCACCGCGGCGTACTTGGCTGACACGGAATCGGGGGGAGTCGAGTGGCCGCTCGTACCCCTTCAGACGGGCTCATCCGACGAAGGGTTGTGCCGGGTACGGCAGTTCGCGCTCGCACCGCCCCCTAGGGTTTCCCCGCGGCGCCGGTGACCTGCCGGTGGTTCGCCGATGGGTGGGGAGGGACGGTGGCATGACGACCGAGGTTCGAACAGCGAGGGCCGGTGAGGTGATCCGGTACGCCGACGACATCCGCGACGTGTACGCGAGCGCCTTCTCCGCCCCGCCCTGGAACGAGGACCCGGCGGGAGCCGACGCCTACGCGGAACGGCTCGCCCGGGACGCGCTCCGGCCCGGGTTCACGGCGGCGGTGGCGACGGCCGGGGGGACGGTCACCGGTTTCGCCACGGCCTGGGTCACCCCGGAGGTCTTTCCGGCCGACCGGAGCTACGGGCAGGTCGCCGAAGCCCTCGGGCCGGCGCGCACGCGGGCGTGGCTCTGCGGGGCGCTGGAGGTGAACGAGCTGGCGGTCACGCCGGAGGCGCACGGCTGCGGGCTGGGCGCGGCACTGCTGGACGCGGTGACGGGGGCCGCTCCGGGCGGCCGTTGCTGGCTGCTGACCTCGGTGCGGGCCGAGGCGGCCCTGCGCCTGTACGAGCGGACCGGCTGGCGGCGGGTCGGCGCGCCCGTGCCGGGCAGGGCCGCCCTGGTGGTGCTGCTCGGCCCCCGGCATCCGGGGCGGGGCCCGGGGCCGGGGAGGAGTCGGGTAGGAGTCGGGGGCGGCGGGGGCGGGGACGAGACCGGGGGCGCGGCCGGGGGTGAAGCCCAAGGGCAGAACCGGGGACGAAGCCGGGGATGAAACCCGGGGACGCGGCCGGGGCTGAATGCCGAACGACGGGTACCGGGCTGAAAGCCGGGGGCAGGGCGGAGGCCGGGGTTGAAAGCCGGAGGGGGGCGGGGGCCGGGGTTGAAAGCCGGAGGGGTGCGGGGGCCGCAGCCCCGCCGCCCCCGGTACCGGTGATCCGCCTCAGCCGATCTCGCCCTCGCTCGGTTCCGGTGCGTCGTCCGGACCGGCTCCGCGCTGGAGCCGGTCCGCCTGTCCGATCGCCGTGGCCAGCTTCTCCACCGCGCTGTCCTCGGTC
The DNA here is from genome assembly GCF_018866325.1 of Streptomyces sp. YPW6. NCBI lineage: Bacteria > Bacillati > Actinomycetota > Actinomycetes > Kitasatosporales > Streptomycetaceae > Streptomyces > Streptomyces sp. YPW6. The sequence continues at coordinate 5,285,865 of NZ_CP076457.1, read as the reverse complement.
GCCTCCGCCAAGCCGGAGGCCCGGGAGGCGAGTTCGCCGAGGTTGGGCGCGCCCGGCAGGTCGCCTCCGCGCAGGTGGTCGGCGAAGTAGGCGGCCACGGCCGCGACCTGGAGCCGGTCGTTCCCGCCGCCCCAGAGGGTGCCGTCGAGCGCACCGGTCGTGACGGTTCCGCTCTCCTCCCGGGCCTTGCGGGTCTTGGGGTCGAGCCAGCGCACCGTCGCGCGGGCCACCGTGCCGGACGCGCCCTCGCGCAGCCGTACGGCGTACAGAGCGGTCACGGTGTGGCCGGGGCCGACCTCGCCGCCGTCGACACCGTCGTTGCGGAAGTCCTCGTCGGCGACCTTGCGGTTCTCGTAGCCGATCAGCCGGAACTGCTTCACGGTCTTCCGCTCGAACGCCACCTGGGCCTTGGCGTCGCGGGCCCGGATCTCCAGGTGGGCGGGGAGCTGGTCGACGAACACCTTGCGGGCCTGCGTCTCGTCACCGACGTACGTGGTGTTGCCGTCGCCCTTGTTGGTGAGCTGCTCCATGAACGCGTCGCCGTAGTCGCTGCCGACACCGACGCCGAAGAGGGTGATGCCGTACTCGCGACGGGCGGAGTCGATCCTCTCCAGGATGCCTTCGGCCTCGGTGTCGCCGGTGTTGGCGAGGGCGTCGGAGAGGAGCACCACGCGGTTGGTGGCGCCTTCGCGGTGGCCTTCGACCGATTCCTCGTAGCCGCGGGTGACGCCCGCCTCGACGTTGGTGGACCGGGCGGGCTCCATCTCCGCCACCACGTGCTTGATCCGGTTCCGGTTGCCCTTGACCCGGGTCATCGGAAGCCGGGTCTCGGCCTCGTTGCTGAAGGTGACCAGGGAGAGGGAGTCGTCGTCGCGCAGTTCCTCGGTGAGGAGGGTCAGGGACTTCCGGACCAGGTCGAGGCGGCCCGTCTCGGCCATGGAACCCGAGATGTCGACGACGAACGTGAGCGCGGCGGGCGGCCGTTCGGAGGCGGGCGGTGCGGTCCTCGTGGCCAGGCCGACCCGCACCAGCGACCAGTCGGAGGCTCCGGTTCCGCCGCCCCCGCCCGTCCCGGAGCCGATGCGCGCCCCGTCGACGTTGACCGAGAAGCCGTTGCCCTGGGGCCGTTCGTACCCCTGGCGGAAGCTGTTGACGAACTCCTCCGGCCGTACGTCCTGGGCGTCGGGCAGCCTGCCGTCCCCGAGGGTGCGGCGCGCGTAGCCGTAGCTGGCGGTGTCCACGTCCAGGGCGAAGGTGGAGAGGTAGTCGGGCGCCTTGACGTCCGGCTCGGCGAAGGCGCCGGACTCGGCGTCTCCCCCCGGTGGCGCCGAACGGCCGGTCCCGGGCGCCAGGGCATCGGGCGCGGGCTGTCCGCCGCCGGTCGGCCCCTGCCCCTTGCGCGAGCCGGAGCTGAGGTCGCGGGTACCGTCCGATCCGCTGCCGCCGCCGCAGGCGGTGAGCACCACGGCACCCGCCAGGAGGAGCGCCACGGCCCCCGCCCGGCCCGCCGCCCGGCTCCTCACCGGGTCCCCGGCCCCGCTCCTCAGCGTGCCTCCCGCCCGCGTCTGCCGTCGTCGGCCGGCCTGGTTCATGCGTAACCCCCCATGTCGTCACGGTGTCCTCGACACCTGTGAATGTGACGTACGGGGCGGCCGACCGGAGTCGACGAAAGCGTTGCGGAACCATCTCGATGCGGCAACAGCGGGCGGGACACCGTCGGAACATCAGGTTCAGGACACGATGTCCTTACGACTGAACCCGCGGAAGGCCAGCGCGAACAGGATCAGGGCATAGGTCACCGATACCGCCGCGCCCTTGATCATGCCGCCCCACTCCAGCTGGGGCTGGAGCGCGTCGGCCCAGGCGAACTGCCAGTGCGCGGGGAGGAAGTCGCGCCAGGAGCCGAGTGCGGTCACCGCGTCGAGGACATTGCCGACGATGGTGAGGAAGACCGCTCCGCCGACCGCTCCGAGCGGCGCGTCCGTCTTGGTGGAGAGCCAGAACGCCAGGCCCGCCGTGACCAGTTGGGAGACGAAGATGAACGCCACGACGATCGCCAGGCGTGGCACGGTGTCCCCGGCGGACAGGGCTCCCCCGGTCGGCAGCTTCAGCGGCCCCCACCCGTAGGCCGCCGTGCCCGCCGCCAGCGCGACGACCGGCAGCAGCACCATCGCGGCGAGGCTGAAGCCGAGCGCGACGACGAGCTTGGACCACAGCAGCCGGACGCGCGGCACCGGCGCGGCGAGCAGATAGCGCAGCGAGGACCAGCTCGCCTCGGAGGCCACGGTGTCCCCGCAGAACAGGGCCACCGGGATCACCAGCAGGAAGCCGGCGGAGACGAAGAGCGAGGTGGCGGCGAAGTTCGCGGCGGACTCGGTCGCCACGTCCATCAGGTTGATCCTGCCGCCGCCCCGGCCCCCGCCGCCGTCCTCGCCGTCCGGCGTGCCGCCGATGGCGAAGGCGATGATCAGGATGAACGGGAGGGCGGCGAGCACCCCGCCCATGAGCAGGGTGCGACGGCGGCGCAACTGCCGCATGGCCTCGACGCGGAGGGGCAGCGTGCGCCCGGCGCGGTAGCCCGCGGCCTCCGGGTGCTCGGTCTCCACCCGGGCCCCGGGCGGCTGGACGGGGGCGCTCATGCTGCTCCTTGGGAGATGAGGGTGAGGAAGGCGTCCTCCAGGCGGCGGTGCGGTCCGACACCGGTGACCGGGACGTCGAGCCGGACCAGGTCGGCGACGAGCCGCGAGGTGGCGGCCCCGTCCAGGCGGACCAGGAGCCCGCGCCCGTCCTCGGTGCGGACGGCGGAGCCGATGCCGGGCAGGGCGGCGACCTTCTCCGCCAGCGGCTCGGGCACCTCGTCGGCCGTGGTCACCAGGATCATGTCGCCGGAGCCGGTGATCTCGGCGACCGGACCGGCCTGCACGAGCCGGCCCCGGTCCATGACGACCAGGTGCGTGCAGGACTGCTCGACCTCCGAGAGGAGGTGGCTGGAGACGATGACGGTCCGGCCCCCGGCCGCGTACCGGATCATCACGTCCCGCATCTCGCGGATCTGCGGCGGGTCGAGGCCGTTGGTCGGCTCGTCGAGGATCAAGAGGTCCGGCATGCCGAGCATGGCCTGGGCGATGGCGAGCCGCTGCCGCATGCCCTGGGAGTACGTCCGTACGGCACGGGCGAGCGCGTCCCCGAGGCCCGCGATCTCCAGGGCCTCGTCGATGTGCGCGTCCTCGGCGGGGCGGCCGGTGGCCTGCCAGTACAGGTCGAGGTTGGCGCGCCCGGAGAGGTGGGGCAGGAAGCCGGCCCCCTCCACGAACGCCCCCACCCGGGACAGAACCGGAGCGCCGGGCCGGATGGCCTGCCCGAAGACGCGGATCTCGCCCTCGTCGGGGGTGATGAGCCCCATGAGCATGCGCAGTGTGGTCGTCTTGCCCGCGCCGTTGGGACCGAGGAGCCCGAGCACCTGGCCCTTCTCGACCTGGAAGGAGAGCTCGCGCACGGCGTACCGGTCGACGGACTTCGCGTACTTCTTGGAGAGCCCGGTGATCCGGAGCGGTACGTCGGCGAGCCCGGGGTCCGGGGCGGGCGTCGCGGTGCGCCGCCGGGCGGTGATCAGGAGCGCGGCCGCGATGACGAGCGCGGCGGCCGGGAGGCCCCAGGTCCACCACGGGAGGGCGGCGGCGGCGGTCGTCACGGCGGGGGCGGTGGGGACGGTCAGCGATCCGTCGAGGGTCACGGTGTACGTGGCGGGCTCGGCCGGGGACGCGTAACCGAGGTCCGTCGCGGAGAACACCAGGCGCATCCGGTGCCCGGCGTCGAACGCGTGGTCCACGGCGGGCAGCGCCAGCTCGATGGGCTTGCCCTGCTGGTCGGGGGTGATCCGGTAGGGGGCGACGAGCTGGTGGGGCAGGACCTGCTGCCTGCCGTCCGGCGCCACGTCGTACACCTTGCCGAAGAGCACCGCGTCCCGGTCGCCGTCGGCCTTCACGTTCACCGTGACGGTGGGCGTGCCGGTGACGCGCACGGAGCTGTCCAGCGGGGCGGACTCGAAGCGTCCGGACTGTCCGGGGAAGTCGAGCGAGAGCCCGACGCCGAGGGAGGAGAGCTGGGCGAGTCCGCCGCCGACGCCGGGCACGGCGGAGATGGCGGGCGGCACCGACCCGGCCGGGTTGCGAAAGGTCTGCGTCCCGCCGCGCAGCGCGATGTCCCGGCCGCCGCTGCGCAGCCCCGGGTAGGTGTCGCTGCTCGCCCCGCGCAGAAGGGCGGCGCCGTCGGTGGAGTCGACGCCTCCGGTACGGCTGACGCGGAAGGCGGGCCCGGTGTCGGTGCCGGTGTCCTGCCGGAGATACCGGTCGAACCAGTCCCCGACGCGCCCCTCGACCCGGCTCGTCTCGTTGTCGCCGCCGTCGTGGCCGCCGGAGATCCAGTCGACGGAGACGGGTGCGCCGTTGGCGCTGATGGCCTGCTGCATGGCGTCGGCCTGGCCGAGCGGGAAGAGGGAGTCGGACTGCCCCTGGAGGAGGAGCGAGGGGACCTTGATGCGGTCGGCGACGGCGGACGGCGAGCGCTCGGTGAGCAGCTTTACGGCCTCGGCGTCGGGCTTGCCGCTGACGGCGACCCGTTCGTACATCTCGCAGAGTCGCTGCTCGAACTGCTCGCAGCCGCCGCCGGTGGTGATGAAGATCCCGGCCCAGAGCTTCTTGAAGACCCCGTCCGGGAAGAGGGCGTCGGCGAGGTTCCAGTACGTGATGACGGGGGCGATGGCGTCGACCCGCTCGTCGTACCCGGCGGCCAGCAGGGAGACGGCGCCGCCGTAGGAGGCCCCGGTGAGGCCGACCCGGGGGTCGCCCTTTCCGTCCAGCTCCACCTCGGGCCGCTCCGCGAGCCAGTCGATGAGCCGGGAGACGTCCTCGACCTCGTGGTCCGGGTCGTTGAGCGAGATCTTCCCGCCGGACTTCCCGAAGCCGCGCGCGGACCAGGTCAGCACGGCGTATCCGTCGGCGGCCAGCTTCTCGGCCTGGGCCCGGACGTCGTTCTTGCTGCCGCCGAACCCGTGCCCGATGAGCACGGCGGGCCGCTTACCGGAACCCTCGGCGCGGAAGTACGAGGTGTCGATCGGCACCCCGTCCATGCGCAGGATCCGGTCCTCGCGCTGCACGGCGGGCGAGCCGTCGGCGGCGACGGCGGACCAGGTGCCGCCGCCCACGAGCACGGCGAGCGCGGCGCCGGCCGCGGCCCACCGGCCAGGTGTACGGGGCAGCAGGCGCCGCCATCGAACAGTAGGGGTCTCCATCCCTCGACCCTAAACGGAGGGCGCAAGCCGGTTGCGTGCCGTGAGGGTGACGTGCGCGGCCTCCCTGAGAGGTACGGTGCGCCTCGCCCGTACTCCGGACGCGGTACGGAATTCCTGCCCGAGGAGGCCATGGTGGACATTCGCCCCGCTACGACCGTTACGGAACTCCTGGCCGCCGGCCATCTCTTCGACGCCCCGCCCCGCGAGGAGTGGGCGGCCCGCTTCCTCGCGGCGGACGGCCATGTGCTGCTGATCGCGTACGTGGACGGCGTCCCGGCGGGCTTCGTCTCGGGCATCGAGATGCTGCACCCGGACAAGGGGACGGAGATGTGCCTGTACGAACTCGCCGTCGACGATCCGTTCCGCCGCCGGGGCATCGGCGGGGCCCTGACGCGGGCGCTGGTGGACCTCGCCCGGGAGCGGGGGTGCTACGACGTGTGGGTCGGCGTGGAGCCGGACAACGAGGCGGCGCTCGCCACGTACCGCTCGGCGGGGGCGGGTGACGACGGGCGGTTCGCGATGCTGGTGTGGGAGTTCGGGGGCGGGGCCGGGCAGGAGGAGCCCCCGAAGCCGAGGAAGGGCCGGCCAGACCCGGGGAGTCGGCCCTGACGTCCGAGGGGCGGCTCCCGCCGTTCGGCGGGCCCCCGCACCGGGTGGCGGTCGCCCCTCCGCACGTTCGCCGCGTGGGCACAGCGCGCACATCAACACCACCGGTCCGCCCGGCTGTTCGGAACGTCCGCCCGGCGGTGACGAGGACGGCCGGCGCCGAGTCCGCCGTTCCGGAGGCGGGGGCGTCTTCCGGCGCTGCGGAACGTCACATGGCCGGCTCCGAGTCCGCCGTTCCGGAGGCCTGGGCGTCTTCCGGCGCTGCGGAACGTCACATGGCCGGCTCCGAGGAGCCGTCGGGCACCGGCCGGGGCGCCGCCAGGTCCAACGGCGTCTCCACCGGCAGCAGGGCGGCGGCCCGCTCCCGGTCCCCCGCCCGGACCGCCGCGTGCACCTCGCGGGCGAGGGGGGTGACGTCGCGTACGGAGACGGTCCACTCGTCGGCGTAGCGCCGGGACGCCTCGCCGCTCAGTCCGAGCTGGAGCGAGCGGTACGGGAGCGGGTTCAGGTCTAGGTCGCGTTCGGGGTCCCACTGGACCCGGGCGGGGGCGGTGCGCAGGCTGCGCCGCCAGGCGGCCTGGTCCGCGTGCACACCGCTTGCGTAGTGGGAGAGTTCGGCGTTCGCGAGGGCCCATTCCAGGCCGCTGCAGGAGATCTCGACGGCGAGGACGACCTCCTGCCCCTCCTTGGTGCCCCAGCCGCAGCGGTACATCATCCACAGGAAGCTGGGCTTGATCCAGGTCATCCGGTCCCGCTTCCACTCGGCGGGGAACCGTCCGTCGCGGGCGGCGGGCAGGCCGATGGCCGGCCGGTACGCCTGGTAGACGGTGACCGTCGTGGCGGTGTGGAGCGCGCGGATCTGGTGGCGGGGAGGGACGGGCGGGGTGTTCATGGGTCCCAGGATGCGGGACACGGCCGCGCCCGGGCATCCGGATTTCGCCGGAGGCCCCGGGCGCGGCCGGGGGTGGGTCAGTGGTTGCGCGGGAAGCCGAGGTCGACGCCGGCGGGGGCGTCGGCCGGGTCGGGCCAGCGGGTGGTGGTGACCTTGCCGCGGGTGTAGAAGTGCACGCCGTCGTTGCCGTAGATGTGGTGGTCGCCGAAGAGCGAGTCCTTCCAGCCGCCGAAGGAGTGGTAGCCCACCGGGACCGGGATCGGCACGTTGACGCCGACCATGCCCGCCTGGATCTCCAGCTGGAAGCGGCGGGCCGCGCCGCCGTCGCGGGTGAAGATCGCGGTGCCGTTGCCGAACGGCGAGGCGTTCATGAGGGCGACGCCGTCCTCATACGACTCCACGCGCAGCACGCACAGCACCGGGCCGAAGATCTCGTCCTGGTAGGCGTCGGAGTCGGTGGAGACCTTGTCCAGGAGGGACAGGCCGATCCAGTGCCCGCCCTCGAAGCCCTCGACCGTGTGGCCCGTGCCGTCGAGGACGACCTCGGCGCCCTGGGCGGCGGCGCCCGTGACGTACGAGGCGACCTTGTCGCGGTGGGCGGCGGTGATCAGGGGGCCCATCTCGGAGGTCGGGTCGTTGCCGGGGCCGATCTTGATCTTCTCGGCGCGCTCGCGGATCTTGGCCACCAGCTCGTCGCCGATCGCGCCGACCGCGACGACCGCGGAGATCGCCATGCAGCGCTCACCCGCGGAGCCGTACGCCGCCGAGACCGCCGCGTCGGCCGCCGCGTCCAGGTCCGCGTCCGGGAGGACCAGCATGTGGTTCTTCGCGCCGCCGAGCGCCTGGACGCGCTTGCCGTTGGCGGAGGCGGTGGCGTGGATGTAGCGGGCGATGGGGGTGGAGCCGACGAAGGAGACCGCCGCCACGTCGGGGTGGTTCAGGAGGGCGTCCACCGCGACCTTGTCCCCGTGGACGACGTTCAGCACTCCGTCCGGAAGGCCCGCCTCGGCCGCCAGTTCGGCGAGCAGGTTGGCGGCCGACGGGTCCTTCTCGCTCGGCTTCAGCACGAACGTGTTGCCGCACGCGATGGCCAGCGGGAACATCCACATCGGCACCATGGCGGGGAAGTTGAACGGGGTGATGCCCGCGACCACGCCCAGCGACTGGCGGATCGAGGAGACGTCGACCCGGTTGGAGACCTGGGTGGACAGCTCGCCCTTGAGCTGGGTGGTGATCCCGCACGCCAGCTCGACGATCTCCAGACCCCGGGCGACCTCGCCCAGCGCGTCCGAGTGCACCTTGCCGTGCTCGGCGGTGATCAGCGCGGCGATGTCGTCGCGGTGGGCGTCGAGCAGCGCGCGGTAGCGGAAGAGGACGGCGGTGCGCTGGGCGAGCGAGGAGGTGCCCCAGGTCGCGTACGCGGCCTTCGCCGCCGCCACCGCCGCGCCCACCTCGTCCGCCGAGGCCAGCGCCACCTGCGTGGTGACCGCGCCGGTGGCCGGGTCGGTGACGGGACCGTACTGGCCCGACGTGCCCTCCACTGTCTTGCCGCCGATCCAGTGGTTGACGGTCTTCGTCATGACGTACTCCTTCAGACTTCGGGCAGGCGCGGGCGCAGACGCAGGTTCAGGCGTTCAGGCGTTCAGGCGTTCAGGCGTTCAGGCGTTCAGGCGTTCAGGCGTTCAGCAAGGCTTCACAGATGGCGGCGTCGGGCGGCGACCCGGCGGTCGTACTCCTCCCGGGCCTTCACCGCCGCCGGCCGGCTCGCGGTTTCGGCTACCGGAACATCCCACCACGCCTGCGCCGGAGGGGGGCCCGACACTGTGTCGGGCGTTTCGGTCTCGACGTAGACACAAGTGGGGCCCTCCGCGTCGCGGGCCTCGGAGAGGGCTTTGCGCAGGTCGTCGACGGTGGCGGCGCGCAGGACCCGCAGTCCGAGAGAGGCCGCGTTGGCGGCCAGGTCGACGGGGAGCGGCGGGCCGGTGAAACCACCGTCGGCGTCGCGGTGGCGGTAGGCGGTGCCGAAGCGTTCCGCGCCGACCGCCTCGGAGAGGCCGCCGATGGAGGCGTACCCGTGGTTCTGGAGGATCACCAGCTTCAGCGGCAGGTTCTCCTGGACGGCGGTGACGATCTCGGTGGGGTTCATCAGGTACGTGCCGTCACCGACCAGGGCCCAGACGGGCCGGGTCCGCCGTCGGCTTCCGGCGGCGAGCAGGACGCCGATCGCCGCCGGGATCTCGTAGCCCATGCAGGAGTAGCCGTACTCCACGTGGTACTGGTCGCGGGAGCGGGTCCGCCAGAGTTTGTGCAGGTCGCCGGGGAGGGAGCCGGCGGCGTTGATGAGGATGTCCTCCTCGGTGACCAGGTCGTCCAGGAGGCCGAGGACCTGGGTCTGGGTGGGGCGCGCGGTGGGGTCGGGGGTGGCGAAGGATGCGTCGACCCGTTCCTCCCACGCCTCCTTCGCGCCGGTGTACTCCGTCTCGTACGCCGGATCGACCCGGTAGCCACGTCCGGCGAGGGCCGTCGTGAGCGCCTCAAGGCCCGCGCGGGCGTCGGCGACCAGCGGGAGCGCGGCGAGCTTGTGGGCGTCGAAGGCGGTGATGTTGAGGTGGAGGAAGCGGACGGCCGGGTTCGAGAAGAGGGTGCCGGACGCGGTGGTGAAGTCGGAGAAGCGGGTGCCGATGCCGATGACCAGGTCGGCGGCGCGGGCGAGCTCGTCGGCGGTGGCGGTGCCGGTGTGGCCGATGCCGCCGACGTCGGCCGGATGGTCGTGGCGGAGCGCGCCCTTGCCCGCCTGGGTGGAGGCGACCGGGATGCGCGTCGCGGCGGTGAACGCGGCGAGCGTCTCCTCGGCGGCGCTGTGCCGCACCCCGCCGCCCGCGACGATCAGGGGGCGACGGGCGGAGCGGATCGCCCGTACCGCCGTCTCCAGCTCGTGCGTGTCGGGCGCGGGCCTGCGGACGTGCCAGTCGCGTTCGGCGAAGAACTCCTCCGGCCAGTCGTACGCCTCCGCCTGGACGTCCTGCGGCAGCGCGAGCGTGACTGCCCCGGTCTCGGCCGGGTCGGCAAGGACGCGCATCGCCTGGAGAGCGGCCGGAATCAGAGCCTCCGGCCGGGTGATCCGGTCGAAGTGGCGCGAGACCGGCCGCAGGCAGTCGTTGACGGACACGTCACCGGCGTACGGCACTTCGAGCTGTTGCAGTACGGGGTCGGCGGGCCGGGTCGCGAAGGTGTCGCCGGGCAGCAGCAGGACGGGCAGCCGGTTGATCGTGGCGAGGGCGGCCCCGGTGACGAGGTTGGTGGCCCCCGGCCCGATGGACGTGGTCACCGCGTGCGCGGAGAGCCGCCCCGACTGGCGGGCGTACCCGACGGCCGCGTGCACCATGGCCTGTTCGTTGCGGCCCTGGAGGTACGGCATGCGGTGCGCGGTGCCGTTCCCTCCGTGGCCCGCCTCCACGAGCGCCTGGCCGATGCCCGCGACGTTGCCGTGCCCGAAGATGCCCCAGGTGGCGCTGATCAGCCGCTGCCGGCGGCCGTCGCGCTCGGTGTACTGCCGGGCCAGGAAGGCGACCAGGGCCTGAGCGGTGGTCAGACGGCGGGTGGGGGCGGGGTGGTGCCTCTTCGGGCTCGCGGGGCTCTTCGGGCTCAAGGCGTTACCTCCGGGCCGGGCGACGGATGCGCCGTGTAGAGCGGAAGTCTGGCGTCGATCGGCTCGTCCGGCCAGGTGTCGCGGATCCACCGGTGGTCGGGATGGTCGCGGATCAGCCAGGCGCGCTCCTCCCCCGGCCCGGCCATCACGTTCAGGTAGTAGAGCGTCCGGCCGGGCGGTGCGATGGACGGGCCGTGCCAGCCGTCGGGGATGAGGACCACGTCGCCGCCCCGGACTTCGGCGAGGACGTCCGTACCGCCGTCGCGCGACGGGGAGACCCGGTGGTAGCCGAGCCCGCCGTCCCGCACCTCGAAGTAGTAGATCTCCTCCAGTTCGCACTCCTCGCCCGGCACGTGCTCGTCGTGTTTGTGGGGCGGGTAGGAGGACCAGTTGCCCCCGGGGGTGAGGACCTCGACGGCGATCAGCCGGTCGCAGTCGAAGGTGTCGGCGGCGGCGAAGTTGTTCACCTGGCGGGAGCAGGTCCCGGAGCCGCGCAGTTCGACGGGTACCTCCGGCGCGGGGCCGTAGCGAGCGGGGAGTCGTCGCTCGCACTTCGCTCCTGCCAGGGCGAAGCGGCCTCCTGCGCCGGAGGCGATCTGTGCGTGGGCGTCGCGCGGTAGGTAGGCGAAGTCGGAGACCCCGCTGAACACGCTCTCCCGGCCCCGCAGTTCAAAGGTCTCACCTGCGATACGCACCGTACAGGCACCGGCCAACGGCAGGACGATCCATTCGCTTTCTCCGGTGACGAGCGTGTGAACACCGCCCGGCCCCAGCTCCAGCACCCGCAACGCCGAACGGTCCCAGCCGGCTCGTCCGGGATCGATGTCGACGGCGTACGCCCCGCGCGCGGCACTGCCGGACGGGAGGTGGAACCGGCGCTGTTCCCGGTGCTGGTGCGGGTCCTGCCCCTGGTGCTGGTCGCGTACGTGATTCCGGTGCCGGTGCTGGGGCTGTTCCCGGTGCTGGCCCTGGTGCTGGTGCTGCTGCTGGCCCTGGTGCTGTTCCCGGTCCTGGTCCCGGTGCTGTTCCTGGTCGCGGTGCTGTTCCTGGTCGGGGTGGTCCGTCGTCATGGCCCTTCCCTACCCGGACCGAGCAGCGATACGGCGGTGTCGACGGCGAGCGTCACGTCCCCGTCGGCCGGGTAGAGCAGCGAGCGGCCCACGACCAGCCCCCGGACCGTGGGCAGCCGCAGCGCGTCGTGCCACTTGCCGTAGGCGGCGTCCTGGTCGTCGCCCACCTCGCCGCCGAGCAGGACGGCGGGGAGCGTGGACGCCTCCATCGCCCGCCCCATGGCGTCGGGGTCGTCGGTGACGGGCACCTTCAGCCAGGTGTACGCGGACGTCCCGGCGAGGCCCGACGCGATGGCGATGGAGGTCGCCACGGCGGCGGCCCCGAGGTCGTTGCGGAGGCGGCCGTCGACGCGGCGGCAGAGGAACGGTTCGACGAACACGGGCAGCCGGTGCGCGGCCATCGCGTCGATCGTCCGGGCGGCGGTGTGCAGGGTGTCCAGCGAACCGGGGTCGCCGTGGTCGATCCGCAGCAGCAGCTTCCCCGCGTCGAACCCCTGGCGGACCAGGTCGTCGGGACGGTGGCCGGTGAACCGGTCGTCGAGCTCGAAGGCCGCGCCCGCGAGACCGCCCCGGTTCATCGAGCCCATGACGACCTTGTCCTCCAGGGCGCCGAGCAGGAGGAGATCGTCCAGGACGTCGGCCGATGCGAGCACCCCGTCGACCCCGGGCCGGGAGAGGGCGAGGCAGAGCCGCTCCAGCAGCTCGAAGCGGTTGGCCATGGCGAGGGACCGGTCCCCCACGGCGAGCGCGCCGCGCGCGGGATGGTCGGCCGCGACGATCATCAACTGGTCGCCGGGGTGCCGGATCAGCCGCCGCCTCCGCCGTCGTGCGGCGGCCTCGGCAACGGCCTCGGGGCGCTCGGCGCGCAGCCGGACGAGCGCGGAGAGGGAGGGCGCGAGCGGCGTCACGAGCCGGCTCCGGTCCGGGGGGACGCAGGGACGTCGGGGCCGGGAGCGGGGTCAGGGCCGGGGAGGGCGTCCGGACCGGGACCGAAGTGGGGGCGGGTCCCGGGCCCGGGGTCGGGGTGGCCGTCGGGAACGGGGTGGGCGTCGGGGCTGGGGTGGGCGTCGGGGCCGCCGCGAGTGGCCGGGGGGACCGGATCGCCCGGGGCGGGACACGTGGCGGAGCCCGAGGCGGCACGCGTGGCGGAGCCCGGGGCGGCACGCGTGGCGAGGTCCGGGGCGGCACGCGTCGCGAGGTCCCGCGTTACGGCGCCGGACGCGAGGGCCTCCTCGACCTCGTCCGGGAACGGCATCGCGGACGAGCAGGCAATCCGGGAGGCGACGATGGCGCCGGCCGCGTTCGCGTACCGCACGACGCGGTCCAGCGGCCACCCGGCGAGCAGCCCGTGGCAGAGCGCGCCCCCGAACGCGTCCCCGGCGCCGAGGCCGTTGACCACGTCGACCGGCAGTGGCGGGCAGTCGGCGGTGGTGCCGTCACGGTGCACCGCGAGCACACCCTCCGGCCCCCGCTTGACGACGGCGAGCTCCACCCCGGCCGCGAGCAACGCCCGAGCCGCGGCGTACGGTTCGCGTTCACCGGTCGCGACGGCGCACTCGTCGACGTTGCCGACGGCGACCGTGGCATGGGCCAGCGCTTCGCGGTACCGGGCGGGCGCCTCCGGACTGTCGTCGCCCCCGTCCCAGAACATGGGCCGCCAGTCGAGATCGAAGACGGTCGCCGTGGGCCGTGGGTCTTCCGCCGGGCGGTCGGCCCGCGTGGCACTCTCGCTCCGGGCGCGGAGGGCCGCCAGCGTGGCGGACCGGCTCGGCTCGGCGCTGAGCCCGGTGCCCGTCATCCAGAAGATCCTGGCGTCGCGCACGGCGTCCAGGTCGAGGTCCGGTGCGTGGATCTCCAGATCGGGGGCCTTGGGCCGGCGGTAGAAGTAGAGCGGGAAGTCGTCCGGCGGGAAGATCTCGCAGAAGGTCACCGGGGTCGGGTACTCCGCGACGGCCGTGGCCCAGCGGGGGTCCACGCCGAACCGGTCCAGTTCCTGGCGGAGGTAGGCGCCGAAGGGATCCTCCCCGGTCCGGGTGATGAGGGCCGTGCGCCGCCCCTGCCGGGCCGCCGCCACCGCGACGTTCGCCGGGGAACCGCCGAGGAACCTGCCGAACGTCTCGACCCGGGCGAGCGGTACCCCGGCCTCCAACGGGTAGAGGTCGACGCCGATCCGCCCCATGGTGATCACGTCGTACGGCTCAGGCATGCCCATCCCTTCGCACCACCGGTCAGCACCACCGGTTCGCCCGGCCGATGGCCGGCTGGCCCCAGGTCTAGCCCTCCGCCCGGAACCCTGTCAACATTTTGTCCGGACATTCGGACGAACTCTTGACACTCTTCCGCGCGGGCCAGGAGGCTGGGCGTTATGACCCCTTCCGCCCCGTCCTCGGCCCGCATCCGTATCGGCTCGGCTCCCGACTCCTGGGGTGTGTGGTTCCCCGACGATCCGCAGCAAGTGCCCTGGCAGCGCTTCCTCGACGAGGTGGCCGAGGCCGGATACGCGTGGATCGAGCTCGGCCCGTACGGCTACCTGCCCACTGATCCGGCCCGGCTGGCCGACGAGACGCGCGGCCGGGGGCTCACGGTCTCCGCCGGAACCGTCTTCACCGGATTGCATCACGGACCGGACGTCTGGGACCGGACCTGGGCGCATGTCGCGGACATCGCCGCGCTGACCCGGGCCATGGGCGCCGAACATCTGGTCGTCATCCCCTCCTTCTGGCGTGACGACAAGACGGGCGAGGTGCTGGAGGACCGCACGCTCACCCCGGCGCAGTGGCGGGATCTGACCGCGCAGACGGAGCGGCTGGGCCGGGAGGTCCGGGAGCGGTTCGGGCTGCGGATCGTCGTCCACCCGCACGCCGACACCCACATCGACACCGAGGAGAACGTCAACCGCTTCCTCGACGCCACCGACCCCGACCTGGTCTCGCTCTGCCTGGACACCGGGCACTACGCCTACTGCGGCGGCGACAGCGTCAAGCTCATCGAGACGTACGGGGAACGCATCGGCTACCTCCATCTCAAGCAGGTCGACCCCCGGGTCCTGGCGGCGGTGGTGGCGGACGAGGTGCCGTTCGGCCCGGCGGTGGCCCGGGGCGTGATGTGCGAGCCGCCCGGCGGGGTCCCCGCCCTGGAACCGGTACTGGACGCGGCGCGCGCCCTGGACGTCGACCTGTTCGCGATCGTGGAGCAGGACATGTACCCGTGCCCGCCGGACAAGCCGCTCCCCATCGCACGCCGCACCCGGGAGTTCCTCCGCTCCTGCGGACGGCCCGGCTCACCCCTCTGAGACAGCCCCGGGGCCCGGATCCTGAACGCGGCAGGCGCCGGGCTCCGGAAACACGGTCCAGCAGCGGATCAGAGCCCCGTACGCCCGTCCACGCGTTCGCGGATCAGATCGGCGTGGCCGCAGTGCCGCGCGTACTCGCCGATCATGTGTGTGTAGATCCAGCGCAGCGTGACCCGCGCGCCCATGAACGGGCTGGTGTCGTCGAGCGCCCGCGCAGCGCAGTTCTTCCGGGCCGCCGCCACTTCTCCCTCCCAGCGCGCGAGCGCCTGCGCGTGGGTGGCGTCCTCGGCGAGCTCCCAGCCCCCGTCACGGCCCTGGCTTCCGTCGCCGTCTCCGGCCGGCGGGACGAAGAACGGCGGGGCGTCCTCCTGCGCGAGCACCCGGCGGAACCAGTTCCGCTCGACCTCGGCCAGATGCTGGAGCAGTCCGAGCAGAGTCATCGGGGAGGGCGCCGCCGACGCCTCGCGCAGCCCCTCCTCCGGCAGGTCGGCGCATTTCTGGGCGAGGGTGGCGCGGTAGAAGTCGAGCCAGCTCTCCAAGGTGGTGCGTTCGTCGGCGTCGAGCGGGGGCATCGGGCGTTCGGCAGTACTCATGCTCTTCATCGTGGCACCGGGGTCTGACAGCGGCCGCTCTCCTCGTCGCCCCTCTGTCACCACCAGCAACGCTTCATTCTTTCTGTCACTGCGGTAACCGTTTCGGCACACATATCTCCGTTACGCGGGTTTTCCGTCACAGCCGGGCGACAGCCCCACCCAGCCTGCTGCTCGGGGTCGTTCAACCGGGCACAGGCTGAGCGATCGTCAGCTTGGGACGTGCAGAGAGGTGTCATCGATGACGGACAGAACGCTCTGGTCCTACAAGGACATTGCCGCGCACATCCAGGTCCAGCCGGACACCGTCCGCTCCTATCGCAAGCACGGGCTCCTGCCCCCGCCCGACCAGGTGAAGAACGGCAAGCCGTACTGGTACGGAGACACCGTCCGCGCCTGGGTCGCCTCGCGCCCCCGCAACCGGGGGCGCTGACGCCCGGCCCGGACGCCACGGCGCCCCCGCCGCCCCAGCCTTCCGCTACCCCGGACCGGCGGCCCTGCGGAAGAGTGCCGTCCAGAGGAACGGCTCCCCGAAGAGCGGGGACTCGGGAGGCTCGTCGTTCATCCGGCGCAGTTCGATCTCCCTCAGCCCGGAGAAGACGCTGCGCAGCTCGTCGTCCGTGTAGGCGAGCCCGCCGTGCAGACCGCCCGTCAGATACAGCTCGGCGTCCGGCAACTCCGAGCCCATCCCGCCCTCCCCCGCGGCGAAGCAGGTGAGCGCGAAGTGGCCGCCGGGCGCGAGGCAGCGCTCCAGGAGGGCGAGATAGCTGATCCGCCGGTGGGGCGGCAGATGGTGGAAGCAACCCGAGTCGTAGATCAGGTCGTAGGGACCGGTCAGGGCGGCGCCCGCCGCCGTCAGGGCGAACGCGTCACCGTGGTGGAACCGGATGGAGTCGGCCCCTGCCTTCTCGGCCCGCTCCCGGGCCCACGCCAGCGCCGCCGGGGAGAGGTCGACCGCGTCGACCTCGAAGCCGAGCGAGGCCAGGTGGACCGCGTTGCGGCCGGGGCCACAGCCGAGTTCGAGCGCGCGCCCCGGGGCCGTCCGCCCTTGGCGGATCAGGGCGTCGAGGTTCTCGTCGGGCTTGTCCGCGAAGAACGGCACCTCCCGTGACCGGTCCGCGTAGAACGCGTCCCACCAGGACGCTCCGCCGACCGTCCACCGGTCCGCTTCCGGGGCGAACAGTCCGTCCATCAAAGCCAATACGTCATCCGTCGTACGGACGTTCCGGTCCATTCGGGCCCCCTTTTCCGTTGCGGGAATTCTAGGCCGGACGAGCACGAAAGCCCAGGTCAGAGCCGCTTTGGCGATGCCGTAGACGGGCTTGTGGAGCCTTCCTGGCGGGCGGCGGGGCCGGGCCCTCCGCCCGCCACCCGTTCGGCGGCGGGCGGGCCCGTCCTGTCGCGCCCAGAGGGCACTCCCGGCTTCCCCGGGAGCTCTTTCCGGGCGACTTCCTCTCGGAGGTATCAGCGCCGCGCCGGTTCGCCGAGCTCTCTGCTCGCGCCCGGTATCTCCTCGGTCTCCGCTGCCCGTTCCGCTCCTTCCGGTCCGCCGCTGCCACCCGGACCGCCCGGGGCCTGCGGAGCGGCGGATGCGACGGCCGGGGCGGCTTCCCCTTCGCTCAGGCCGAACCTGCGGTGGAAGGCCCTCAGAGGGGCGGGGGCCCACCAGGTGGAGCGGCCCATCAGCTTCATCACGGCGGGGACCAGCAGACTGCGCACCACCATGGCGTCCATCAGGACCGCGAGGGCGATGCCGAGCCCCAGCATCTTGGTGTTGGTGACCCGTGAGGTGCCGATGGCGACCATGACGACCGCGAGGATCACGGCGGCCGCGGTGATCAGTCCGCCGGTATGCCGGAGACCGAAGGTGACGGAGTGCTCGTGGTCGCCGGTGCGTTCGTACTCCTCCTTGATCCGGGATATCAGGAAGACCCCGTAGTCCATGGAGAGGCCGAAGGCCACGCAGAACATCAGGACGGGCAGCGTCGTCTCGATGTCGCCCGTACTGGTGAAGGAGAGCAGTCCGGAGAGATTCCCGTCCTGGAAGACCCAGACCACCGCTCCGAACATCGCGGTCAGGCTGAGGGCGTTGAGCACGACCGCCTGGAGCGGAATGAGGACGCTGCCGGTGAGCAGGAAGACCAGGAGCAGCGTCACGACCACGATGATCGCCAGGGCCCAGGGCAGCCGGTCGGCTATGGCGTCCTTGGAGTCGACGAGGACCGCCGCCGTACCCGTGACCGAGAGGTCGAGTGAGGAGGGGGACGGCATGGCTCTCAGGTCCCGTACGAGCTGCTGGGTCTCCTCACCGACGGCTTCGCCTTCGGGCAGCACGCTGTAGTAGGCGACGGGGCCGTCGGCGACCGGGCCGTCGACCCGCAGCACGCCGGGGAGCTGTTCGATCCGGTCCCTCAGGGCCGCGTGGTCGGCGGAGGAGGCCTGCCCCTCGGCGAGCACCTCCAGGCCTCCGCCGGGACTTCCGGGGAACCCCTCGCGGATGTGCTCCTGGACGACCCGCGACTCGGCGGTGGCCGGCAGCTGACGGTCGTCCGCCGTGCCGAACCTGACCCCGAGGAAGGGCAGTCCGAGGAGCAGGAGCCCGACGGTGGTGACGATGGCGAAGACGGGAGCCCTGCGCATCACCAGCGCACCCAGCCACGCCCAGCCCCGGCCGGGCGACGCGTCGGCGCCACCGGCGGAATGGGCCCGGAGGCCTCCGGCCACGGTGCCCGCGGCACCCGCCGTGTCGCCCCCGGCCGTCGCGGCCGCCTTCCGGCGGCGGAAAAGCCGGCGCAGGTCCAGCGAATTGATCCGGGGGCCGAGCAGCACGAACGCCGCGGGTAGCAGGATCAGCGCGGCAGCGGCGGCCAGGAGGACCACGGCGATCCCGGCGTAGGCGAAGGACCGCAGGAAGTACTGCGGGAAGACGAGCATGGCCGACAGGGACACCGCCACGGTCAGCGCCGAGAACAGCACCGTACGCCCGGCGGTCCGCAGCGTCGTGCCCACCGCCGTCCGGGTGTCCGCGCCGGCCGCCAGCTCCTCGCGGAACCGGCGGACGATGAACAGGGCGTAGTCGATGGCGAGTCCGAGGCCGAGGGCCGTGGTGAGGTTCATCGCGAAGACCGAGACGTCGGTGAACTCCGTCAGTCCCCGCAGCACGGCGTTGGTGCCGAGGATGGCGACGATGCCGACAGCGAGGGGCAGCATCGCGGCCACGGCGCTGCCGAAGACCATGACCAGCAGGACGAGTGTCACCGGCAGGGCGATCAGCTCGGCCCGCAGCAGATCCTCCTGGATGATCGTCTGCATCTCGTGCTGCACGGCGACGGGCCCGCCGAGGGAGACCGTCACCGGCCCCCGCTCCCCCGCGAAGTCCGGGGCCAGCCGGTCGAGGGTCTCACCCGCGGTCTTCTCGTCGCCGCCGATCCGGGCGGCGATGACGGCCTCCCGGCCGTCCTCGGAACGCAGAGCGGGCGACGCGGTCTCCCAGTAGGAACCGACCCCCGATATCCCCGGCTCGGCCTTCAGCCGCTCCGCCAGGCGGGCGGCCTCGGCGGCCACCGCCGGGTCGTCGACACCCGCGGAGCCGCTGTCCACCAGCAGGAGCAGATTGGGCTGCGAGGCGGGGAACTCCCGGGCCAGCACCTCCGTCGCGTACGTCGACTCGGCGTCGGGGGCCTGCCAGCCGCCGCTGCCCATCCGGTCCGCCACCCCGCTCCCGGCGAACACGGCGAGGGTGGTGATCACCAGCGCGGCCAGCAGCGCGAGCCGCGGTCGGGCGGTGACGAACCGGGTCCAGCCGCCGCCCGGGGGCGGCGCGGAACGGTTGACTTCGGACATGGTGCGGTGTCCCCTTCACCGAGACCCGGGCAGCGCAGGGCAGCATGGGTCGGTCGTTGCCATTCATCCTGGCAAACACGAGTAGTCGCTCGCGTTTCTCTAGAATGCGAGTGACTGCTCGCGTTTGTCAATCGCGTCATGAGAGCTGGGGATTGACCGTGCCGGAGGCCAAAGCCAACAAGACCGCCGCCGAGGCCGCCGTCGAAGCCGCCACCGAGGGAGCCGCGGGAGCCGAGGGAGCCGCGGACAGGACGGCGGGCCCCGCCCGCCCCCGCCGCCGCCAGGCCCGCGGCGAGGCCCGGATCGCGCAACTGCTCCGGGCGGCCGCCGACGTCTTCTGCACCAGCGGCTACACCGCGTCCAGCACCAACGCCATCGCCCGCGAGGCCGGGGTCTCCCCCGGCACGCTCTACCAGTTCTTCCCGAACAAGGAGGCCATCGCCGTCGAGCTCGGGGACCGGCTGCTGGACCGCTGGCGGGACACCTACGGGGCCGCCTTCGCACAGAGTCACACGGAGCTCCCGCTGGACCGGATGCTGGACGCGATCCTCGATCCGCTGATCGCCTTCAACTGCGAGAACCCGGCGTTCTTCGTCCTGATGCACGGCTCGGAGATCCCCGGCCGGATCACCGAGGCGCACGACACGCTGCACGCGACGATGCTGACGCGGGTCGAGTCAGTGCTCGCCGACTACCTCCCGGACCTGCCCGCCCCCGACATCCACCGCATCGCCGAGATGGCCTTCATGGTCTTCAAGGCCGGACTGGACCTGATCATGGCCACCGACGGCGAGGAGCGCACGGCCTACATCCAGGAGCTGAAGACGGTGATGTACCGCTACCTGGACCCCCTGGTCGGCGACGAGGCGGCATGCCCGGCGCCGACAGAGCGCATTGATACCCCCTAGGGGTATAGTGTGGCTGAGGCGGGGACGCCACGAGGGCCTCTGCGGTCCCACGTGCCCCGCCGTGCCGCCCGAAACGTGTTCGCGAAGAGGAGAACGTCATGACCGCCCAGACCGACACCACGCCGTCCACCGGTTCCTGCTGCTCGCCCGCCGGCTCCTGCCACGACGGCGCGGCCGACGTGCAGATCGAGCAGGCCGACTCGGTCACCGCCGTGTACCAGGTCAAGGGCATGACCTGCGGCCACTGCGAGGGGGCCGTGTCGGAGGAGATCTCCGGGATCGCGGGCGTCACCTCGGTCGCCGCCGTCGCCTCCACCGGCCTGGTCACCGTCGCGTCCAAGGCCCCGCTGGCCGAGGACGCCGTCCGCGCCGCCGTCGACGAGGCCGGATACGAGCTTCTCGGCCCGGCCGCCTGAGCGCCGGCCTCCACCGCACCACCCGCCCGCCGTCGGGCCGGGCCGCACCGGTCGATACTGGTGGGGTACGGCCCGATCTGCGTTTTCCAGGAGTTCCGGACATGGCCAGCACAGCAGCCGACTTCCCGGCCACCGGCGTCTCCCGCGCCGAGCTCATGATCGGCGGGATGACCTGCGCCTCGTGCGCCGCCCGGGTCGAGAAGAAGCTCAACCGGATGGAGGGCGTCACCGCCACGGTGAACTACGCGACCGAGAAGGCCCGCGTCACCTTCGGGGAGGGGCTGAAGCTGGGGGATCTCGTCGCCACGGTCGAGAAGACCGGCTACACGGCCCGCCCCGTCACCGTCCCGGCGCCCGCCCCTGAAGCCGCCCAGGACTCCGTCCCGGGCCCCGGACAGGAATGTCCGCCGGAATCCGCGTCGCAGCTCCCGTCGCGGCCCATGCCGCAGTCCACGCTGGAGCCCGGTCCGCAGTCCACGCTGGAGCCCGTGCCGGAACGCACGGCGGAGCCCGTGCCGGAGCCCGCCCCCGGCGTCGTCGCCCGGGACGCCGACGCGGAGCAGGACGCCTCCCTCACCGCGCTCCGGCAGCGCCTCGTCGTCTCCGCCGCGCTGGCCGCCCCGGTCGTCGTGCTCGCCATGGTTCCGGCGCTCCAGTTCGACTTCTGGCAGTGGCTGAGCCTCACCCTCACCGCGCCCGTCGTCGTCTGGGGCGGCCTGCCCTTCCACCGGGCCGCCTGGACCAACGCCAAGCACGGCGCGGCGACGATGGACACGCTGGTCTCGCTCGGCACGCTCGCCGCGTTCGGCTGGTCCCTGTGGGCCCTGTTCCTCGGCGACGCGGGCATGCCCGGTATGCGCCACGGCTTCGATCCGACCGTCTCGCGCGCCGACGCCGCCTCGACGATCTACCTGGAGGTGGCGGCCGGAGTCATCGCGTTCATCCTCCTGGGCCGCTACCTGGAAGCCCGCGCGAAGCGGAAGTCCGGCGCGGCGCTGCGGGCGCTGATGGAGCTGGGGGCGAAGGACGTCGCCGTGCTGAGGGGAGGCAGGGAGGTACGTGTCCCGGCGGACACGCTGGCCGTCGGCGACCGCTTCGTCGTGCGTCCCGGGGAGAAGATCGCGACGGACGGGACCGTGGTCGAGGGCTCCTCCGCCGTGGACGCCTCGATGCTCACCGGCGAGTCCGTACCCGTCGAGGTCACCACCGGCGACACCGTCACCGGCGCCACCCTCAACGCCGGAGGACGCCTCCTCGTCGAAGCCACCCGCATCGGCAACGACACCCAACTCGCCCGCATGGCCCGACTCGTCGAAGACGCCCAGAACGGCAAAGCCTCCGCACAACGCCTCGCCGACCGCATCTCCGCCGTCTTCGTCCCCGTCGTCATCACCCTCGCCCTGGCCACCCTCGGCTTCTGGCTCGGCAACGGCGCCGGACTCACCACCGCCTTCACCGCAGCCGTCGCCGTCCTCATCATCGCCTGCCCCTGCGCCCTCGGCCTCGCCACCCCCACCGCCCTCATGGTCGGCACCGGCCGCGGCGCCCAACTCGGCATCCTCATCAAAGGCCCCGAAGTCCTGGAAACCACCCGCCACGCCGACACCATCGTCCTCGACAAGACCGGCACCGTCACCACCGGCCGCATGACCCTCCACACCACCCACACCACCCACGAAACCGACAAGACCGAAGTCCTACGACTGGCAGGAGCCCTGGAGAACGCCTCCGAACACCCCATCGCCCAAGCCGTCGCCACCGCAGCCACCGACACCACCGGCCCCCTCCCCACCCCCGAGGACTTCACCAACATCCCCGGCCTCGGCGTCCAGGGCACCGTCGAGGGACACGCCGTCCTCGTCGGGCGGCCCCGCCTCGTCGCCGATGCCGGGATCCCCCTCCCGCCAGCGCTGGCGCGGGCCCTGGAGGAGAACGAGGCGCACGGGCGTACGGCGGTCGTCGTCGCCTGGGACTCAGTGGCCCGGGGCGTGTTCGGGGTGGCGGACACGGTCAAGGACAGCAGCGCGGCAGCCGTGGCCGAGCTGCGCGGCCTGGGTCTGGAGCCGATCCTGCTGACCGGCGACAACCGGGCCGTGGCGGAGGCCGTGGCGCGCGAGGTGGGCATCGGCACGGTCCTCGCGGAGGTGCTCCCCGAGGACAAGGTGAACGTCGTGAAGCGCCTTCAGGCCGAGGGCCGGGTCGTCGCCATGGTCGGCGACGGGGTCAACGACGCCGCCGCCCTGGCCACGGCATCCCTGGGGCTGGCGATGGGCACTGGGACGGATGCGGCGATCGAGGCGAGCGACATCACACTGGTTCGTGGAGATCTCAAGGTGACAGCTGACGCAATCCGCCTTTCCAGGCGTACGCTGGCCACCATCAGGGGCAACCTCTTCTGGCCCTTCGGGTACAACGTTGCGGCCTTGCCCCTGGCTGCAAGTGGCCTGCTCAACCCTATGATCGCGGGAGCCGCCATGGCGTTTTCGTCCGTGTTCGTCGTCACGAACAGCCTTCGGTTGCGTGCCTTCACGTAACTTCCACAAAGAGATTTAGATCACACCGATTCCAGGGTAACCATCCGGTGGGTTCGCGAGTCTTAGAGTGCGACTGCCAAGGATGTCTTGGGGGACGTCCGACGGAGTGTCTTGGGGGACGCTCCTGATGGCATGCGTTGGCCGGGGCACGTGCACCGGGGAGCTTTGAGCGGCCCTCCCGTACGTACCCCGGCAGATCGCGGCACAACAGAACAACGGGAGCTTCGGCTCCTGCAGACGCCCGGCCGGATCCCGTGGGGGGAATCCGCTCCGGGATATGGGAAGCGCCCCGTCCGTCGACCCGTGGGGGGATCGACGGCGGGGCGCTTCTCCCTTGGGAGGCCCGCCACAAGCCGCCGGGCCCCACCGGACCGACCGGAGACCACCGCAGGCCGCCAGGCCCGAGGGAGCCCGCCCGCAAGCCTCCAGACCCGACCGGGGCCCACTCCCATCGCGAGCCGTCCGGGCCCGACCGGGGCCGGTCGGGCCGCCAGGGGGACCCGCCCCGGACCGCCGCAGAGCCGTGGCGGTCCCGCCGGACCCCCGTAACGCCGAATCGCCCCGGACACCGCGCTCTGTGCGAAGCGCGGTACGCGGGGCGAAGGCAGTCGGCCGAAGAGGCCGGGGCACTACGGGGCGGTCACGAGGTCCGGGTCAGCGGCCCTCGACCGGGACGAAGTCGCGCAGGACCTCGCCGGTGTAGATCTGGCGCGGGCGGCCGATGCGGGAACCCGGCTCCTTGATCATCTCGTGCCACTGGGCGATCCAGCCGGGCAGCCGGCCGAGCGCGAAGAGCACGGTGAACATCTCGGTCGGGAAGCCCATGGCCCGGTAGATCAGACCGGTGTAGAAGTCCACGTTGGGGTAGAGGTTGCGCGAGACGAAGTAGTCGTCGGAGAGCGCGTGCTCCTCCAGCTTGAGCGCGATGTCGAGCAGCTCGTCGGACTTGCCGAGCGCGGACAGCACGTCGTGCGCGGCAGCCTTGATGATCTTGGCGCGCGGGTCGAAGGACTTGTACACCCGGTGGCCGAAGCCCATCAGGCGGACGCCGTCCTCCTTGTTCTTCACCTTGCGGATGAAGGAGTCGACGTCGCCGCCGTTGGCCTGGATGCCTTCCAGCATCTCCAGCACCGACTGGTTGGCGCCGCCGTGCAGCGGGCCCCACAGCGCCGAGATGCCAGCGGAGATCGAGGCGAACATGTTCGCCTGCGAGGAGCCGACCAGACGCACGGTGGAGGTCGAACAGTTCTGCTCGTGGTCCGCGTGCAGGATGAGCAGCTTGTCCAGGGCCGAGACGACGACCGGGTCCAGCTCGTACTCCTGGGCGGGGACCGAGAAGGTCATGCGCAGGAAGTTCTCGACGTACCCGAGGTCGTTGCGCGGGTAGACGAAGGGGTGGCCGATCGACTTCTTGTAGGCGTACGCCGCGATCGTCGGGAGCTTCGCCAGCAGGCGGATCGTCGACAGGTGGCGCTGCTGCTCGTCGAACGGGTTGTGGCTGTCCTGGTAGAACGTGGACAGCGCGCTGACGACCGAGGACAGCATGGCCATCGGGTGGGCGTCGCGCGGGAAGCCGTCGAAGAACCGCTTGACGTCCTCGTGCAGCAGCGTGTGCTGGGTGATCTCGTTCTTGAACGCCGCCAGCTCGTCGACCTTGGGCAGGTCACCGTTGATCAGCGTGTACGCGACCTCGAGGAACGATGAGCGCTCGGCGAGCTGCTCGATCGGGTATCCGCGGTAGCGCAGGATGCCCTGCTCGCCGTCGAGGTACGTGATGGCGGATTTATAGGCGGCGGTGTTGCCGTATCCGCTGTCCAGCGTCACCAGGCCGGTATTGGCCCGGAGCTTCCCGATGTCGAAGCCCTTGTCGCCGACGGTGCTGTCGATCACCGGGTAGGTGTACTCGTCATCGCCGTACCGCAGTACTACAGCGTTGTTGGTGTGCTCGCTCACGTCATCCCTCACCGACGTAGTGCCTCTTCTTCGAGGTGCCCTGACTGTCTTCCACCCTCCCCCATTCGGCTCAGGAGAGTGCACTCGGGGTCGTCCATTGGACCTACTGACGGCACTGAGTGCCGCCAACTTACTCATCCTGCCCCCTTGACTGCGGTTCCGGAAGGCCTCCGTGATGTTTCCCACCGATTTGATCGATCATTTTTGTGCACGGGTCACGAGAAGTCTGCGCCGGAGCCGCCCCGGAGCCGGAAATCCAGTGCCGTACAGCGCCGGCCTGCGGAAACCGTGCGGACCGCCTGGCCGATCGCCTTACGGGACCCGACGAGGACGACGAGCTTCCTGGCCCGCGTCACGGCGGTGTAGAGCAGGTTGCGCTGGAGCATCATCCAGGCACTGGTGGTGACGGGGATGACGACGGCGGGATACTCGCTGCCCTGGGAGCGGTGGATCGTCATGGCGTACGCGTGGGCCAGCTCGTCCAGCTCGTCGAAGTCGTAGCCGATCTCCTCGTCCTCGTCGGTGCGGACGGTGAGCTTCTGTTCGTCCGGGTCGAGGGCGGTGACGACGCCGACGGTGCCGTTGAAAACGCCGTTCTCGCCCTTGTCGTAGTTGTTGCGGATCTGGGTGACCTTGTCGCCGACCCTGAAAACCCGCCCGCCGAACCGCTTCTCGGGGAGGTCGGGGCGGCCGGGGGTGATGGCCTGCTGGAGCAGCCCGTTCAGATGGCCCGCGCCGGCCGGGCCCCGGTGCATCGGGGCGAGGACCTGCACGTCCCGGCGGGCGTCGAACCCGAATTTGGCCGGAACACGACGGGCCGCGACATCGACGGCGAGCCTGCCCGCGTCCTCCGTCTCGTCCTCGACGAAGAGGAAGAAGTCGCTCAGCCCCTCGGTGAGGGGCGGCTGTCCGGCGTTGATGCGGTGGGCGTTGGTGACCACTCCGGACTGCTGGGCCTGGCGGAAGATCCGGGTGAGCCGGACGGCGGGGACCGGTCCGCCCTCCGCGAGCAGATCGCTCAGCACCTCCCCCGCGCCGACCGAGGGCAGCTGGTCCACGTCGCCCACGAGGAGGAGGTGGGCACCGGGTGCCACCGCCTTCACGAGCTTGTTGGCGAGCAGCAGATCGAGCATCGACGCCTCGTCGACGACGACCAGATCGGCGTCCAGGGGGCGGTCCCGGTCGTACGCCGCGTCCCCGCCCGGCTTGAGCTCCAGCAGCCGGTGCACGGTGGACGCCTCGGCCCCGGTCAGCTCGGAGAGACGTTTGGCGGCGCGCCCGGTGGGGGCGGCGAGCACCACCTTGGCCTTCTTCGCCCGGGCCAGCTCGACGATCGACCGGACGGTGAACGACTTCCCGCAGCCGGGGCCGCCGGTCAGGACGGCCACCTTGCGGCTGAGCGCGAGACGCACGGCCTGCTCCTGCTCGGGCGCGAGATCGGCCCCCGTACGCGTGGCGAGCCAGGCCAGGGCCTTGCCCCAGTCGACGTCCCGGAAGGCGGGCATCCGGTCCTCGCCGGTGTTCAGCAGCCGCCGCACCTGCCCGGCGAGGGACAGCTCGGCCCGGTGGAACGGGACGAGGTAGACCGCCGTGACCGGCTCGCCGCCCTCGGGGGACGGCACCTTCTCCCGTACGACGCCCTCCGGGTCGGCGGCGAGCTCGGCCAGGCACTCGATGACCAGCCCGGTGTCGACCTGGAGCAGCTTGACGCCGTCCGCGATGAGCCGTTCCTCGGGGAGGTAGCAGTGCCCCTGGTCGGAGGACTGGGACAGCGCGTACTGCAGCCCGGCCTTGACCCGCTCGGGGCTGTCGTGCGGGATGCCGACGGCCTGGGCGATCTTGTCCGCGGTGAGGAAGCCGATGCCCCAGACGTCGGCGGCCAGCCGGTAGGGCTGGTTCCTCACGACGGAGATGGAGGCGTCCTCGTACTTCTTGTAGATGCGGACGGCGATGGAGGTGGAGACGCCGACACCCTGGAGGAAGACCATGACCTCCTTGATCGCCTTCTGTTCCTCCCAGGCCGCCGCGATCATCTTCGTGCGCTTGGGGCCGAGGCCGGGGACCTCGACGAGCCGCTTCGGTTCCTGCTCGATGACGTCGAGGGTGTCGACGCCGAAGTGGGTGGTGATCCGGTCGGCCATCACCGGCCCGATGCCCTTGATCAGCCCGGAGCCCAGATAGCGGCGGATGCCCTGGATGGTGGCGGGCAGCACGGTGGTGTAGTTCTCCACGGTGAACTGCTTGCCGTACTGCGCGTGCGAGCCCCAACGGCCCTCCATCCGCAGCGACTCGCCGACCTGCGCGCCGAGCAGCGCACCGACCACGGTGAGGAGGTCGCCGGCTCCGCGCCCGGTGTCGACGCGCGCCACCGTGTACCCGTTCTCCTCGTTGGCGTAGGTGATCCGCTCCAGGACCCCTTCGAGGACGGCCATGTTCGACATGACCCGACGCTACCGGGTGCCACTGACAGGCCGGTTCGGGGGTGCGTGGCGGCTCATCGCCGTCGCGTTGTGCGGGTACGGGACCGGCGTCGGAGTGACCGGAGTGACCGGGATCCGCGCTACTCCCGTGGGACCGGGCCGGCCAGTCCGTTCTCCCAGGACCAGGCGGCTATGCCCACCCGGTTGCGGACCTTCAACTTCGCCTGGATGTTGGCGATGTGGGTCTTGGCGGTGCCCGCCGTGATGAAGAGCTTCTCGCCGATCTCGGCGTTGGTGAGTCCCTCGGCGACCAGACGGGCGATCTCCCTCTCCCGGGTGGTGAGAGGCGACGGAGACGCGGACGCCACCTGGGCGGGGGCGAAGGCGGGGGCAAGGTTCCGGAGCAGCCGGACCGTGATCTGGGGGCTGATGAGCATGTCCCCCGCCATCGCCGCCCTGACCCCCTCGACCAGCAGCCCGGGGCCCGAGCGCTTGAGCAGGAATCCGCAGGCGCCGTCGCGCAGGGCCGTACGTACGTAGTCGTCGTGGTCAAAGGTGGTGACGACGAGGACGCGCATCGGGTCCGGTACGCCAGGGCCCGCGAGGCGTCGGGTCACTTCGAGGCCGTCCACGCCCGGCATCCGGATGTCGGCGAGGACCAGGTCGGGACGCAGGGTGCGGGCGAGGTCGACGGCGGCGAGGCCGTCCGCCGCCTCGCCGACCACCGTCATGTCGGGCTGCGAGCCGAGGATGAGGCGGAACCCGCTGCGGACGTCCTCCTGGTCGTCGGCGATCAGGATGCGGGTCGGGCCACCGGGGGGCGTTGTCATGGCGTCTTCTCCCGCGTCGTCATGGCGTCTTCTCCGGCGTCGTCATGGCGTCTTCTCCTTCGGGGGCGCGGCGGGCAGGACGGCGGTGAGCTGCCAGCCGCCGTCGCCGTGGGGCCCGGCGGTGAGGGTTCCGCCGAGGGCCTGGGCATGCTCGGTGAGTGCGGGGAGGCCGAGGCCGCCGCGCCGGGGGGCGCGGCGGGCGGAGGGGCCCGCGCCACGGTCGTTGGTGATGCGTAGCTCCACCGTGGTGGCCGTGGGGGTGAAGGCGACGGTGGCGCGGGAGGCGTCGGGGGCGTGCCGGCGGATGTTGGTCAGGCCCTCGACGACGATGCGGTACGCGGCGGAGCCGGCCTCGCGCGAGAGCCGCTCCGTGACCGGGTGAGGCAGGTCGAGATGGGCTTCGGTGGCTCCCGCGGCAGTGAAGTTCTCCACCAGGACATGGAGTTGGGACACGTCGGGGAGTGGCTCGGTGGCTGCCGGCTCCGGGCCGTGCAGCATGCGCACCGTCCGGTCCATCGCGGCGAGGGCGCTCAGGCCCGCCTTCTCGATGCGTTCCAGGGCGAGCACCGCGTGGGAGGGGTCGGTGGCGGCGACGAAGCGGGCGGCCTGGGCCTGGACGACGATGCCGCTGATGTCATGCGCGACGAAATCGTGCAGGTCGCGGGAGAGTTGAAGACGCTGGGCGCTTCGGGCCGCGGCCACCGCACGCCGACGCCGCAGTTCCTGGCGTCGGGGGTAGGCGCCAGCCGCCGCCGCGGCGGCCACGGGGAGAAGCCAGAAGGCGCCGATCCCGATGGATTCCGGGAAGGAGTCACCGGTGACCAGCGGCAGCGGCCAGAGAGTCACCGCGAGGGTGGCCGGCGGGAGGGCCCACGCGAGCTGGTCCCCCCGTGACCAGCGGGTGACCACGGCCACGAGGAGCGACAGGAGGGCGACCTCCGCCAGCTTCCAGCCGGAACCGGCCCGCAGCGGGGCGAAGCTGGTGATCAGGGAGAGGACCGCGCACACCGCGGTCGGACGGGCGAGGCGACCGAGCCGCCGCCGCACCTCGGTGCGGCGGCACGCGACGGCCCACAGCAGCGAGCCCGCCGCCGCGAGCGACGGCAAGGCGCCAAGCGCCATGGCGGCCGGGCCGGTTGATTCCCCCATGACGATCAGCGTACGAGGGTGGGGTGAGGCCGGACTCTCTGCCGTTCGGCAGAGAACGGCAGGCCGGCGGCGCGTTCGCGGTGCCGGCTCCGTGCCGATCGGCGGATGGGATCGGGGGGCGGCGGAGAACGAGGCTTGAGCCGTTCGACCGACCAAAGGGTCAACGTAATTCCCCGCCAGAACAAGGGAGTCCACCATGTCCGGCACCGTGAGCAGTCCGAGGCGGCGGGACGGGCGCCCCGGCGTCCCCGCCGCCGGGGCGCCCGTCCCGTCCGCACCCCGGGTCCCTCGCTCCATCCGCCTCGCGGCGCACGCCGCCGCACTGACCCTGGTGCCGTCCGGGCTGTGGCGGATCGCCATCGCCCTGGGCTGGGACTCCGGGTTCACCGACGAGCACCTTCGCCCGGAGAACTTTCCCGGCGCCGAGTCCTTCTACCTCATCGGCCTCAGCCTGCTGGCCGAGGCGGTCGGCCTGCTCACCCTGGGCCTGATCCACCGATGGGGCGAGCAACTCCCTTACTGGGTACCGTTCCTGGGCGGCCGGAGGATCCCCGTCCCGGCGGCGGTGATCCCCGCCTCGACCGGCGCGGCGCTCGTCACCCTCATCACGGTCTCCGGCGCGTTCAACTGGAACGACGCGGACAACATGGGCGCCCCCGGATCCCCCGAAGGCGTGCACTACTGGGTGATGACCGCCTGCTATCTCCCGCTGCTGGCCTGGGGCCCGCTGCTCGCGGTGGTCACGGCTGCGTACTACCGCCGCCGGCGCCGGGAGCGCTGAGGCGGGTGCGGGACGCGGACCGGGGTCGGCGTGGGCCCTCGCCCCCGCCCCGGCCGGCGTTGAAGCGCGCCTTCTTCTGGCGGTTGCCACAGGTGTTCATGTCGCACCACCTCCGCGTACGGCTCCGGCTCGTGTCGAAGAAGGCGGCCCGGCAGGTCGGTGAGGCGCACAGGGCGAGTTTTCCGTCCCGTTCGCCCGAGATGACGTCGACCGCGTCGGCGGCGATCACGCCGAGGGCGTCCTCCACGGAGGCGGAGCCGAGCCGCCAGCGCCGCTCCCCCTCCGGCGTCAGGATCGCCGCGGCCCGCCCTTCGACGCTGCGGTCGTCGATGATCTGGACCGCGGCGGCAGGCAGCGCCTCCCGGAGTGCGGCGGCCGTCGCGGCCGCGTGGATCGACTCCCGTAGCTCCCGGGCGAGTTCGAGCTGCTCGGGGGTGCAGGAGTCCACGGCGAGGCCGTACACCGCCAGCCAGTCGATGAGCCGGTGCGGAACGGGGATGCGCTCCACGGCGTGGCCGTGACGCTCCGACAGCGTCCCCGTGAAGCTCGTCGCCAGCACGTTGCCCAGGCGGAAATCAGGAAAGCCGGCACCCATGGAACCACCATAGCCGGTTGCGGGTGGTTCCGGAGGGCTGCTAGAACCGTCTAAGACGGTTCACGATGACGAGTCGGCTTCGACGCCCCGATCGCCAGGAGGTCCCATGCCCCGCCCGGCCACAGACGCACCCAGGATCAGCGGCCCGCGCGTTCACGCCTTCGAGAGCCGTACGACCGACGCCGACCTCGACGATCTGCGGGCCCGGCTGTCCACGGCCCGGCTGCCGGAGGCCGAGACCGTCCGGGGCGCCCCGCCCGGCCCCCGCCGATGGGACCAGGGCGTCCCGCTGGCCGACCTGGCGGATGTCGTTCAGTACTGGCGTACCGGATACGACTGGCGGGCGTGCGAGGAGCGCCTGAACCGCATGGGGCAGTTCCGTACGACCATCGACGGGCTGGGCATCCACTTCCTGCACCGCCCCTCCCGGCGCGCGGACGCCGTCCCGCTGCTCCTGACGCACGGCTGGCCGGGCAGTGTCGTCGAATTCCTGCACGTCATGGACGAGTTGGCCGATCCGAAGGATGAGGGGGCGCCGGCGTTCCATGTCGTGGCCCCGTCGCTGCCGGGCTTCGGTTATAGCGAGAAGCCGGCCACCACCGGGTGGGGTACGGAGAAGATCGCGGCGGCGTGGGCGGAGCTGATGGGGCGGCTCGGACACCGCCGGTTCCTGGCCCACGGCGGCGACTGGGGCGGCACCATCACCACGGTGCTGGGCGGCAGGTTCCCGGACCGCGTGCTCGGCGTCCACTCCACGTTCGCGCAGGCCCCGCCCGGCCTGACCACGGACGGGCTGACGGAGACCGAGCGCGGGTGGACCGAGGAGACCCGCGACTTCTGGAGCCGCCGCGCGGCGTACGCGAAGCAGCAGGCGACCCGGCCGCAGACCATCGGCTACGCGCTCGTCGACTCACCGGTCGGGCTGCTCGCCTGGATCCTGGACAAGTTCGCCGAGTGGTCGGACACCGAGGACAGCCCGTTCGAGACGATCTCCCGGGACCGCGTCCTCGACAACGTCACCCTGTACTGGCTGACGCGGACGGGCGCGTCGGCGGCCCGCATCTACTACGAGAGCCACGACTCGCTCGATCCCGGACTCCGGGTGGACGTCCCGTCGGCGGTCACCATGTATCCCCGCGACGTCGAGAAGACGCCACGCCCCTGGGCGCGGGAGCGGTACCGGAACATCGTCCGGTGGCGCTCGCCCGACGCCGGGGGCCATTTCCCGTCACTGGAGATGCCCGGCTTCTTCGTCGACGACCTGCGGGAGGGACTCGCGGCGGTGCTGGCGGCCCGGGAGTGAGGCGTGGGGGTGCACCCCGGGGATACGCCGGGGACGGCTGCCCGGGGGGTGAACCCCGTTCACACGCCGGTGGACGGCCCTCGTGGGAGCCGGGCGGTCGTCACCTGAAGGTCCGGCGGCCGGTCTCCCCTCGGAGGCCGCCCACGTTGATCGGCTGGAGGATGACCGTGATCGCCCCGGCGGAGAAGTGCCGCACCGGGCCGCCGGTGTTCCGCCCGTGGAAACTGTTCGGCAACGCCTGCCCGTTGGTCGGGTCCGTGCCCGACGTATACATGTCGACGATGCCCTCGTACCCCTGACGGGCCTTCGCGTCGTTGCCGTCCGCCGCCTGTTCCACGGTGATGCGGTCGTCGCCGTCCACCGCGACCACGGCCGCGACGTGGTAGGGCCAGCCGCTGGTGTTGGCGGGACGCTCGTAGTCCCCCTCCCACGCGGTCTCCACGATGGCGTACGCCTGGCCGGGTCCCGGCCGCTCCTCACCGTTCACGTGCGGGCCGTGCGGCCGGGCCGCCGCGTAGGCCTGGGCACCCTCCGCGTTCTCCCGGTCACCCAGGCCGAACTGTGCACCGCCCAAAGCGAATTCACTGGCATCCTGCCCGAGGGCCAGCCGCTGCTGATGCATGATCTCCTCGGCCGTGTGGGCACAGTCCGCGAGGAACGCCGTCGACGGCTCGTACTCCGCGTACGTACGCCCTCCGATGGCGCCGCTCTGCCCGGTCGGTGTGCAGTACCGGGGGGCGGGGGCACCCTCCGCGACCCAGATGACGGTGGTGTCCGCACCCGGCGTGAGCGGCATGAGGTAGAGGCCGTTCTCCGAGAGCCGCACGTTCCCCAACTCGTCGGTGGTGACCTCGGAGAAGCGCTGGACGGCCGTCGCGCCGGCACCGCGCGCCGCGTCCCGGACCGCCCCGTCCGCTTCCCGCTGTACGGGGGTGTCCCGGGAGCCCTGATCGCCCCGGTCGCCCTCCGCGCTCCGCTCGGGTGTCCTCCGCATCACCCGGACCGCGTTGGCCTCGGCCTCGCGCTCGAAGCGGTCGCCGGGGTCGGAGACGCTCAGCCCGGACCCGTTGTCCGTACCGGCGACCGGGCCCCGGCGCTGCTGGATGACGTGCGTCAGTTCGTGCGCGAGCGTGTGCTTGTCGCCGCCGCCGTCGCCGATGACGACGTGGTTGCCGGAGGTGTAGGCGCGGGCGCCGACCTCGGCGGCGGAGGCACGGGCGGCGGAGTCGGTGTGCAGGCGGACGTCGGAGAAGTCGGAGCCGAGCCGGGACTCCATCTCCTCGCGCAGCGGCGCGTCCAGCGGCCTGCCCGGCGCGCGCAGCACGTCGTGCACGGCGGAGCGCTGCACCGGTTCGCCCGTGGACTGTTGGTGACCGCAGTCGGGGCCGTGCCGGTGCCGGTCGCGCTGGAGCATGCGGAGGACGGCGGCGTTGCCGGTGGTGCGCTGGAGAGCGAGAAGCGCGTCGGGCACCCGGCCGCCCGGGGCCGCCTCCCCCGACTGCTGCTCGGCCGCACCCCTGGCGGTGCGGTGCGGCTCCTGCTCGTTCTCTCTCGACTCGTGCGCGCGCATGGACTTCCGCTCGTAGGGCTGTGCGACAGGACTGTGCTCCTCCTGCCTACCCGGTGCGACGGTTCCGGGTAAGGGCTGTACGGGACACGGCGCGGTGGCCCGCAGGGGCAACACGTCCGCCCGGCGGGCCCGGTGCATGCGCATCCGGGGCCCCCGTGCGGTCGGATGGCCACTCTCCCGCCGCGCCGAAGCGGGTCGACGGGCGCGAGGACGGTACGGGGGCCTCGGCCTGGGCTTCGGCTTCGGCTTCGGCGAGCCGACTACCGGCTCACGGAAGATCTCCGTCAGGTACACGCTCCTCGGTGCGCGGTTCGGGCCGGTCCGGCCGGAGCCCGTCGAGCCGCGAACCCCTGCTCTCCGCGACCCGCACGACCTGGTGCAGCGACTCGGTCAGCCGGCCGGCGAGGAAGCGGACCTGCTGCCCGGTGGACGCTTCGTCGGCCAGCAGGTCCGCTGCGTGGCCGAGCAGTTCGTCCGCCATGTCCAGTTGGATGCTCTCGACCTCGTCGGCCATCCGTGAGACGTAGCCGGTGCCGTCCCCGACGACGTAACAGGGCTTTCCGCCCGTGCCGGTCCACGGGAGCAGCCGCATCGCGGAAGCGTCGGTCCGGTCGCCGCCCAGCTTCACGCCGCGCCCCCGTTCACCCGGTTGAGGCGCACACCCTGGACGGCGATCAGCAGCGCCCCGCCCCGGATACGCCGCCGCCTCGCCTCGGCGTACTGCTCGGCCACACGCTTCTCGTGCGCCACGAAGTACGGGCGCACCAGAGGGCTGTCCTCACCGCGCGGCGGACGCTCACCGGTGCGGTGGGCGGTGGGCC